>CAINVY010000008.1 GCA_903854335.1 uncultured Candidatus Peregrinibacteria bacterium
AGCCCAGCCAGCCTAGTGATGCGCTTCGCGCATCGCGTTTAAAAATTTTCAAAAAAGACCCATGTGTAAGCCCCGCAGGGCAAAATGCATTTTTAGCGCATGACGAAATACCGCACCCATCTCGCAACGCGAGACGCGGACGATATTCGGATCAAAACCTCACTAATACAATACTGGTGCCCAGGAGAGGACTCGAACCTCCACGGAATTGCTTCCACTAGCCCCTCAAGCTAGCGCGTCTGCCATTTCGCCACCTGGGCATGCACCAAGAAAGATCGAGCTGGCCAAATCCAGCCACGGAAGTGTAGCAAGGATGGGAGAGAGGGCAACAGATTCACGGCTTTAGACCATTTTCAGGAAAGCATCGCATTGAGCCTCCCCTTCTCGTCTTTGGTGAGGGGCAGGCCTTCGATGAACTGCTCGAGCCTCTCCTTGGTCATCCCCTCGCCGCGCGTGAGCGCCTTGAGCTTTTCGTATGCACCGGATACACGATGCTTGCGTAGAAGCGTCTGTATCGCTTCCCCGACGACTTCCGGATGCGCTTGAAGCTCTTTCTTCAGAATCGAACGATCGAGCGACAGCTTCGAAAGCCCCCTTTGAAGAGACGAGAGAGCGATAAAATGGTACCCGAACGCGGAACCGATGCTGCGCTGCACCGTGGAATCGGAGAGATCGCGTTGGAGGCGACTGATCGGAAGCTTCTGCGCGAAGTGATCGAAAAGTGCATTGGCGAGACCCAAGTTTCCTTCCGCATTCTCGAAGTCGATAGGATTGATCTTGTGCGGCATCGTGGAGGAGCCCACTTCGCCCGCGACAATCTTCTGTTTAAAAACGCCGCGAGAAATGTACATCCACATGTCGCGAGAAAATCCGATGAGGATCGTATCGATGCGATGGAAGAGATGACTCAACTCCGCTAGATCGTCATGCGGGTTGATCTGCGTCGTGTACGTAAGCGGGATGAGGCCGAGACTGCGCACGAAGCGTGTGCGAAACGCTTTCCATTGCACATCGGGATATGCGCTTGCATGAGCCGAAAAATTCCCCACAGCTCCTCCGAACTTCCCCTGCATGCGCAGCTTTTTCAGCGCCTCCATCTGCCGCTCCAAGCGAGAGGAGAAGACGAGAAATTCCTTCCCGACGGTGGTGGGCGTCGCGGGCTGACCATGTGTGAGGCTCAGCATCGCAATCTGTTCGGTTCTTCGACCTGTGGATGCGATGGCTCGCTGCAGAGTGCGAAGCGAAGGAACGATCACTTCCCGCAACGCTCTCTGGATGAGAATGCCATAGGCAAGATTGTTCACGTCCTCGCTCGTGAGACCGAAATGCACGAATTCAATGAACGGACGAAGCGCTCGAATCTTCTCCATTTTCTCCTTAAGAAAATATTCGACGGCTTTCACATCGTGTTTCGTTTTCGCTTCGATCTCCTTCACGCGCTTGGCATCGCGACTCGAAAATTTTTCGACCATCGCGAGCAGCTGCTTCTCCTCGCGACTGCGAACGGCCGGCAGCTCGGGCACGCCCTTTTCACGCGATAAGGCGATGAAGTACTTCACTTCGATTTCCACGCGCGCGGCGATGAGCGCCTCCTCGGAAAAGAAGCGGCGAAGCTCCCCGGCCGTCTGCGCGTAGCGGCCGTCGAGGGGAGAGAGGGCGGATGACATTGCAGAACAATTATAGCCGTTTTCCAGAGCGAACGTAAGTGGCGTGTAGCAAACATGCCTCTCCTACCCAATTACGACACTGCCTTCACGCCTCCTCGCCCTCTTCCGGCTCCTCCTTCTTCTTGGGTTCGGGCTTCTTGCCTTCGAAGACTTCCAGGAATTCGTCCACCGTCATCGTCTCCTTCTGGAGCAAGATCTTCGAGAGCTCATCGAGTTTTTTGCGGTGGGTGCGGAGAAAGTTCATCGCACGTTCGTACTGCTGCGCAATCGTCGTGCGAACGAAGGAATCGATCTGCTTGGCCACTTCTTCGGAGTAGTTGCGACCCATGGAGGGATCAACGCCGAGGAAACTCGTCCCCTGTTTCTCGCCGTACGCGACGATACCCAAATCGTCATCGCCCATGCCGTAGCGCATCGCCATGCCGCGCACGATGGACGAAGCACGTTCGATGTCGTTTGATGCGCCCGTCGTGATCTCTCCGAACACGAGCTCCTCCGCCGCCCTACCTCCGAGCAGACCACAAATTTCGTCGAGGAATTTACTGCGGCTCGTCGTGTACTGATCTTCCTGCGGCAAGAACCACGTAACGCCGAGAGCGGAGCCGCGCGAGACGATGGAAATCTTGTGCAGAGGATCCGATGCGGGACAGAGGTGGCCGACGATGGCATGGCCGAGCTCGTGGAAGACAGTGATCTCCTTCTCGTGCGCCGAGAGCTTGCGGGATTTCTTCTCCGAGCCGATCGTCACCTTCTCCACGGCATCGATGATGTCCTTCTGCGAAACAGTGGCATGACGGCGCTTGGCGGCGAAGATCGCCGATTCATTCATGATGTTCTCCAAATCCGCTCCGGTGAGACCCACGGTCTGCTTGGCGATGTCATCGAGATGCACCGTCTTCGCGATCTTCTTGTTGCGCGCATGGACTTCGAGAATTTTCTCCCGCGCCACGAGGTCGGGCTTGTCGATGAAGATGCGACGATCGAAACGACCGGGACGAAGCAGCGCGATATCGAGGACATCCGGACGGTTCGTCGCGGCGATGACAATCACGTTCGTCCCCTGCTCAAATCCGTCCATTTCCGTGAGAATCTGATTCAGCGTCTGCTCGCGCTCATCGTGACCGCCTCCGAAGCCCGCACCGCCGCGCTGACGGCCGACGGCATCGATCTCGTCGATGAAGATGATGCATGGCGAATTGCGCTTCGCCTTCGTGAAGAGATCACGCACGCGACTCGCGCCCACTCCCACGAACATCTCCACGAATTCCGATCCTGCGATGGAGAAGAACGGCACATTCGCTTCCCCCGCCACCGCCCGTGCGAGGAGGGTTTTTCCCGTTCCCGGAGCCCCGACCAGGAGCACGCCACGCGGGATTTTCGCGCCGATATTCGTATATTTCTTCGGATTTTTGAGGAAGTCCACCACCTCCACCAAATCCTCCTTCGCCTCTTCCGCTCCCGCGACATCCCCAAAGCGTGTCTTCACCTGACGTGCATCAGCCACACGCGCGCGCGACTTGCCGAAGGAAAGCGCCGTGGACTGGCTACGTGCAACGCCACGGAAGAGCCAGATGACCCCGACGATAATGATGAGAAAAAAGAGGAGATCCGGCAGAGCCGCAAGGAACAGATCCATGGTCTCTCGATTCTCCACTTCCACGACGGTCGTGTTTTTCGCATCGTTCCACCCGAGCTGGCTCACCGTGTCATTCGCTTCCTTATAGGACTGCAGGATGTCGCCGTTCTTCTGCGTCGCGAAGACGTTGTTGTCTCGTATGAGAATCTTCTGGAATTTTCCCGCCGCGTACCCCTGTGTTATCTGCGAAAGCGGCACGCTCTTTGCGTTGGCATACTTCTGTTCGCTCGCCCTCTGCGGATTAAGCAGGAAGACGAAGGACATCACAATCAACGCACCGAAGAGGAAGACGCTGAGGAGCCATTGCTGCTTGCTTCGCTGCGGCGGTTTATATGCTGCTGGCACGACCTCAGGATACCAGGTGCCGTGAACAACGAAAAGCACGCACGCATACAAAAGATCAAGATTCTCCTTCTCCCCGCACATGCCATCGCAACCGCTCCTGCATCAATCCCTCATTACGACTTCTTCAGGAAGTGAGCGCAGATGGTGTCACAGCTCTTCTGGTTCCTGTTGAAGATCTTGCCGCCTTGATGCAGACAGACGAGGGCGCCGCCCGATTGAGAGGTGCAGGCGCTGCCGGGAGTCGTGCAGCAG
>CAINVY010000009.1 GCA_903854335.1 uncultured Candidatus Peregrinibacteria bacterium
AACAAACAACAAAATTCCATGGTTCCCACTGAAAACACCGCCATCAACTCTGATAGTTCCACAAATGGTTACCGTTAGGAGGGTAACGGGGGTGTGGGGGGTGTAGGGAACCGAACAAGGTTCCCTCACCCCCCACGAAAAGATCATGACGAAGAAGAGATGCAGCTATGTTGGTTGGAGTTCAACTCTTCTGAAACTTAAATACTTTCAGATACCCTATTTGAATCCCTCACATCACTTCACCTTTGCACTGCTCGCACTCGATGCCGATGCGGAGGAAGCTTGCTCGCGCTTCAGAAGGCGAAGAGCACGTCTTTTGGCTTCGGCTGCGGCAGCCGAGGAGGAAGATGCGGACAGTGCCTGCTTGCGTTTCTGCAACGTCGTGAGACTCGAAGAGCTCGAGCTGCTCGTGAGATTTTGTATTGAACCCTTCACAGCAGCCTTTCCCGGTGTACCGAGTGTCGTGCTGTTCGTCCCGCCCGTTGTTCCGCGACTTCCTCCGCCACTGCCCCCATTCACACTTCTGGCAGAGCTGGAACTGGAAGCAGGTTCCTCTGTAGAAACGCTGCTGGAGCTGGAAGATGATGTCTCCGAGGAGACAGAGCTGGAACTGGAACTGGTGCTTGAGCTTGAGCTCGGTGGAGAGCCCTGTATGTCATGCGACTCAAGACTTGATTCGGAGCTGGAGGTCGAATTCGATGAAGAGCTGGAACTGGAAGAAGTGGAGCTGGAGGAGGAGTTCGATGATGTACCACATTGATTTACATTCCATGTAGTTGTACCTGGACACGTAATGGTATCGCCAGTTTCTCGCGTCACCGTGGCATTGGTAAAGTCTGGCGGGTCGGTAATATCTCCAGAAGCATCTATGAGTCCATAGTTGTCCACTCTGCCCGAAAATATGCCTCCATAGATGGTACCGTAGTAGTTTGTAAATCCACCAGAGAATGTACCACCAGCAATGGCACCCATGAGATTCTGTACGTTGGGTATATTGCAATTACCTGTTATATCAAAACCGTACCCCATAAATCTTGTAATCCCAATTACAGGTGAATCACCGTTTGCGATGGCATCATCTGAGAGCGCAAGATTAAAATCTTTATAGAGATCATCCTGATACCACGGTGCCGAGATTGCTTGCCGTGTAGCTGCCGCATCATAAAACCAGTTTGCTGGATTTTCCCAGGCATTGTCTCCGCTTACGTTTTTGAAGTAGAGGGTAGTACCTAAAGCTACGCACGCGCTTCCATTCCAGTAATTTCCAGATGGACAATCACAAGTATTCTTAGTGCAAGAACCATTTACGCATTGAGAATAGTCAGAGCAATAAGCTTGGGCTCCACCACAAATTGAGTCACTGCCACAAGATAAATTAGGGTCACAGTCATAACCACCAGGATTGCAACTTGAACCCAAAGGAGCATTACCAAAACAATTGCCACCCGCACAAACACTCGAAGCACACTGAGTCCCGTCAGTACAAGAATCTCCAGTGTTTAGAAGGGCTGCGCACGCACTCCCATCCCAATTGCCGAAAGCACAGTCACAAACATTCGTTGAAGTATCACAATGTCCCGTTGTTAACGAACATGCATCATCGTCATCACAGCTTGAGCCATATTTGCTAGCGTCCGTACAAAGGTTGTGATGACAAGTATTTGGGCTTGCGCAGTACAAATCAGTTTGCGGACAATATGCTCCATCACCACCGCAAGTGTAGTCACTGCCGCACATAGCGATTCCATCACAATCAAAACAATCAATACAGCTTTGACCCAAAGTAGCTCCACCAATACATACGGTGCCGCCATTACAAATGCCAGAGCTACATTGTCTAGCATCAGTACAGCTTTGCCCATTTTCAAGAGTCGCTACGCACGCGGTTCCATTAAAGAAATCACCGCTTGCGCAAGAAATTGTTCCGCCATTATTTGTTACTGTTCCGTTGATGGTTAGCCCGCTTGATAGATCGAGAGTTGCTCCACGTTCCACCGTTATATCTCCGTTAAGAGTTCCTGTGCCATTCACTGTTCCCCCGTTATCAAAAGCAGTTCCAGCACCGCTCGTAATTGTTGCCGAGCTATTAATGGTAACTGTACCGTAACCATACATTCCCGCTCCAGCAGAAAAATTATTAATGGTCCCAGATATATCATTGATTGCACTTGATCCGTCCCATAGATACACACCATATCCATTTCCATTATTATTGATGGTTCCACTGATTTCTTCAACATGTGCGCCCGGTGCCAAAAATACGCCGTGACCTCCGCCATTATTATCAACAACTCCCGAGATATTGATTGCCATGCCACTCACGCCACTAAGGTATTCATTATCTATACCCTTACCGCTGCCAATATTCGTAACAGTTCCGCTCATGTCTGTTAAGGTACCTATATTGTAGATAGCGGAGCCACCATCGGCACTGTTTATAACGTTAATGTGCTGTATAGTTGCTTCGGCGCCAGAGGATAGAGAAATTGCGCTGTCTGTTGTACTTGGACCAGTATTCTCAATAGAATTTCCATATGCGCCGTCTATAATAACTCCCGTCACATTTTCAGAGACGGTGATGCAACTTCCGCTGGGTGAAGTAAGGCTTGTGTTAAGTGTGTACGTTCCGCTTGAGATAATTGTTCCGCAGGAGCCAACGTATACCGAACCGCCTTGGGCATCAAAAGTAACGGGTGAGGTTACGCACATTCCATAAGCATTTGTGCCATCAAAAATACTGCCTGAGTATTTTCCAATACTGGTGCAATCGAAGGTTTGTAACTGATATATTGTTGCACCATTGTTAGTTAACGTGCCAATAATTGTAAGTCCGCCGGATAAATCAAGAGTTGAGTTAATTTCCAGTTTTATATCTCCGTTGAGTGTACCCGCACCGTTGACCACCCAATTGTTGTCAAAACCTGTCCCACCGCCGGTGTTGGTAATTATTGGGGTGCTAAAAATTCCGACCGTTCCATTATTGTATATGCCGAAACCACTACTGCTGTTATTGATGGTTCCACTGATGTCGGCAATAACAGCTCCCAACGTTTGGTTATAGATGCCATTGCCAACATTACTATTATTAACCGTTCCACTGATTTTAGTAATGATCCCCTCGTTGAGGATACCAACCATTCTACCGCTATTGGTAACTGTCCCGGACATATCAGTTATCGTTCCATTGTTTTGGATCCCAGCATAGAAATCTCCACTACTTATGACCGTTATATTTTGAATGGTTGCCTCGGCTCCCACGCTAATATAAATTCCGTTTCCCGCCCCAGCATTTTCAATAGTATACGTATTTGCTCCGTCGATAATTACGCCGGTTACATTTGGAGCAACCGTAATACAATCACCGCCGGATGAGGTAAGACTGGTAGTTAATGTGTATGTTCCGTAAGAGATTATTATTCCGCAAGAACCAATGTCTAGATTTCCACCATGGATTTGGGCGTCAAAATTTGGCAATGACACGCACATTGCATAATCATCTAAACCGTCAGAAATACTTCCAAGTGTTTTACCAATACTGGTGCAGTCGAAGCTGTACACTGGTGTTATTGATCCACCAATATTTGTTACTGTACCGCTGATTGTAAGTCCGTTAGATAAGTCAATATTCGCCCAGGTTTCTACTGTTATAATTCCATTAATTGTGCCTGAGCCATTAACTGTTCCCTGGTTTTCAAAAATAGTTTCCACTCCTGAAAGTGTGATCGTAGATGTGCTACTAATTGTGATCATCCCGCTGGATTCATTATTAATACCAGTACCATCGCCAGTATTACTAACAGTTCCGCTTAAATTTGAAATTGTACCGAAGTTATCGATCCCGATACCCTCGTTGGTATTAACAATCGTTGCGCTAATGCTGGTAATTATGCCACTCGATTCGTTAATGATGCCCGCGCTACTAGGACTATTTTGATTAAGATCACCACTAATGCTAGTGATTGTGCCATAGTTATCAATGCCAAAATAATAACCATTATTATTAAAAGCCCCAGTGATATCGGAGACAGTACCGTTGTTAACAATACCATGTGAATTTGAACTGTTTGTCACATTACCCAAAGTTACCGAATATCCACTTGGAATGCCTGCATCAGAAACAGAATTACTATCAATGACAATATTGGATCCATCCGGTGGCACACTATTTTCTTGCCAGTTCGTTGGCTCGTTCCAGCAAGATGCTGGATCTACGCTTGTTTCGTTGCACTCTATAGAGCCAGTGCTCGCTCCGCCAATCCAGTGGAATGTGGGGGCAGATGATTCATCCCCGAGCAGATGAAAGTGTTTCAACGTCACGAATGCACCCATGAGGAGCACAACTGCGGCCACGAGCCCAAGCGCGATGCGCCTGCGGCGGGAAAGGAGAAGCGGCATATTTATTTGTTGGGACATAAATCCAAGTATTATAGCAAACTATTGATGATTTTGGAAGAGCAGAGAGGGGGAGAGAGCTATCGAAGAAACAGCAGAAGGAAGCCAAGGAGTCTTTTCTTCGTAAGCGACGCATCAAGAATTTTGTATGCTCTGCTTTCTTTGCTGTTTCTCTTCTCACATACTTGTCCTCTCCAGAAACACCTTCCTCGGTTTCGCCCCGTCCGGCGGACCGATGAGCCCCTTTTCTTCCATGATGTCGAGCAGTCGGGCCGCGCGTGCGTAGCCGACTTTCAATTGTCGTTGCATCAAGCTCGCGGAAGCTTTGCCCGTTTCCTGCACGACGCGCAGCGCCTCGAAGAACATCTCGTCGCCGCCGTTGTCATCCGCGTCGAGATTGATGGTTCCCGTTGTGCTCGTTGCGATGTCATTCTCGGTCGGCAAACTGTCTCCGCCCTCGCCATCATCATCGCCTTCCTCGCTCATGCCGATCTGTTCCGTGATCTTTCCGCCGCCGGCGATCTTCACGGCATTCACCACGCGTTCCATCTCCTTCGTGTCGGTGAAGATGCCCTGCACGCGAATGGGCTTCGGCGTCTTCGCGTCCATGTAAAGCATGTCGCCCTGTCCCAGAAGATCCTCCGCGCCGATGGCATCGAGGATCGTGCGTGAGTCGACGGAGCTCACCACGCGGAACGCAATGCGCGTGGGGATGTTGGCTTTGATGAGACCCGTGATGACGTCCACCGACGGACGCTGCGTGGCGATAATGAGGTGCATGCCGCAGGCGCGGGCCATCTGCGCAATGCGGGCGATCATCGTCTCCGTGTCGCGGCGGTACTGACGCATCATGAGATCGGCGAGCTCGTCGATGACGATGACGATGCGCGGGAGCATGTTCGAGTCCTCCTTCTGTTTCTCGTTGTACTCAAAAATGTTGCGCGCGCCCTGTTCGGAGAAGCGATGGAGACGGCGTCCCATTTCCGCCACGGCCCATCGCAGCGCCTGCAACGCGCGCTCGGCTTCCGCGAGGACGGGCGTGAGGAGGTGGGGAATGCCGTCGTAGGGCATCAGCTCGACGCGTTTGGGATCGATGAGGATGAACTTCAATTCATGCGGCGCATTCTGGTAGAGGAGCGCGGTGAGAAACGTATTCATACAGACGGACTTTCCCGATCCCGTGGCACCGGCGATGAGAAGGTGCGGCATGTTCTCGAGATTCGCGACGTACGCTTCGCCCGAGACGTCTCGGCCGAGCGGGAGTGTGAGTGACGATTGGCTCTGGACGAACGCGGGGCTTTCGAGAATTTCGCGCAGGTGCACGGTGGAACGGTGGGCGTTGGGCATCTCGATACCCACGAGGGACTTGCCGGGAATAGGCGCTTCGATGCGCAGGCTGGGCGCGGCGAGGGCAAGAGCGAGGTCGTCTTTGAGCGCGCCGATCCTCGCGATCTTCACACCCTCGGCCGGCTCAAGCGTGAACTGCGTGACGGTCGGACCGGGCCGCGCGTCACGCATCGTCACCACTACGTCGAACTCTCGCAGCTTCTCTTCAATCAGTTTCGCCTGTTTCTTCAAGTCTTCGTCGTTGATCATGAGCTTGCTCTGCTCGTTCTCAAGGAGATCGAAGCTCGGAAACGTCCACTCCTCGAAGCGCGTGTCCGTCATGCGAATACTGTCCGGCTTGAGTTTCTTCAGCGACGCTGCGGCTTTGCTTCCCTTGCTCTTGGATGCGAGCGCGAAGGCCGGACGCACGATGTTCAGCTCGGGAACGGGAGTGTCCTGTTCGACGAGGTCATCATCGTCCTCCTCCTTTTCCTTCTTCGTCATTTCTTCCTCTTCGTCGTCTTCCATTTCCTCATCCTCAAGCGTGACGATCTCTCGGTCGCGCACGCGCTCCTTCTTCTTGGATGCATGGAAGAGTGACGTCAACAAACTGAAATCCGGTTCGAAGAGAATGAGAACACCTACCAGAAATATCGCGCCAAGGACGGTGTAGCCCACGGCCGGACTGAAAAAGCGGAGGATGGGGAGCGCGATCAGGAAGCCGATAGCTCCCGCGAGTTCGTCCTTACGCGTGAAGATCTCGTCGAACGGTGCGCCGATGTGGATGAGTCCGAGGAACGAGAGGAAGCAGAGGAGCAATCCCAGCGAGCGTCGCGCTTCGATGGTAGCGTCGGGGGCGATCCAGTGGAGGATTCCCGACCCGATGAGGAAGAGGGGAATCAGCACGCCCCATGCCCCGGCAAGAAACCGCAGGAACGCATTCAGTTCGTCGCCAACATTCCCGGCAGCGCCGCGCAGGGCCAAAATGAAGAGGATGCCGAGACAGATTTGGACAATTCCGGTGATGGCTGACTTCGTCCCCGATTTGAGATCGAGCTTCTCCTTTGCCGCCTTTCTCTTTGCCTTGCGTCGGGGCCGTGGCATCGGGGGATAGTATAGAAGGGAAATGCGGGAATATGAAGGGGGGTTTTTGGTTCGAGGAAACCAACGATGTTTAGGATTCCAGGCATTCCGAGGATTTCAGGACAACACTCTTCGGTTTCTTTGGATTCCTTCTCCCGAGTCCCAACGCTATCATCCTTCCATGAACGTTCTGATTTTCGGTGCGAAGGGATATTTGGGATCGCTTTTCGCTTCCCTCTATCCACATGCTTTGACTCCTTCCGTCGATATCGCCGATGCCGCCTCGGTAGCGCAGATTCTCGATCAGGAGAAGCCGGACATCGTCATCAATTGCGCGGGCAAGACCGGCAGGCCGAATGTCGATTGGTGCGAAACGCACCGAGAAGAGACACTGCGAAGCAACGTCACCGGTCCGCTCGTCCTTTTACAGGAGTGCGGCTCGCGCGGTATCTACTGGGTGCACATTGGATCCGGTTGCATCTATGAAGGGGAAGGCGGGAGCAGGGGGTATACGGAAGAGGATCCGCCGAACTTCACGGGGAGTTTCTATTCGCGCACGAAGCTCTGGAGCGATCAGATCCTTAGAGAGTTTCCCGTGTTGAATCTTCGGATTCGCATGCCGTTCGACGGTTCGCTCTCCGGCAGAAATCTTCTCACGAAGCTGCGCGGCTACAGTCGTGTTCTCGATGTTCGCAATTCTCTTACCTATCTTCCGGATTTTCTCCGCGCTGCGTCGTCGCTCATGGAGCGTCGTATCACGGGGACATTTAATGTCGTCAATGAGGGTGCGATTTCTCCGTACGAAGTGATGCAACTCTTTGCGGAGATTGTCGATCCCACCCATGCGTTCGAACGTCTCACGCTGGAGGATCTCTCTTCCGTTGTTTCTGCGGGTCGCAGCAATTGCATCTTGAGTGCTGGGAAACTGAAGAGAGAGGGGATCGAGATGCAACCTGTTCGTCAGGCGCTGACGGAGGCGATGAACATGATGAAGTCTCTGTTGTAACTGTGTCTGTTGTTTTCATGCACACCTCGAGGAGGAACGTGAACATGCAAAGCTACTCCATCCGAGAAGCGATGCATGTAAAGAGGAAGATTTTGACCGATAGCCTCTCCTCCAGGACAATACAAACATATGACAACCTTCTCACCGCTTGGAACTTCTAAAAACTTCGTTCTCCCACTCGTGCTGACAGCGCTCATCGCCGTTTCACTTGCCGGTTGCAGTACGCTGCAGAAGCAGACGACGACCACCGGAACCGGCACGACGAAGTCGGCTGTGAAGAAACCGGCCGTGAAGAAGTCAGCGGCGAAGAAGCCAGTGGCGAAGAAGACGACAAAGAAAGTCGCAACGAAGAAGGTGGTCGCTCACGGGTTCTGCTGTGTGAGGAAGGGGCTGACCTGTATTTCTTCTACGCAAGCGCAGTGCAAGACGAATGGGGAAATATTCAATCTGAGTAAGAGTGCTTGTGATACGACGTGTGCCTCCTAAGCTGAGACGTTTTGTGGAAAGATACGATCCCTGTAAAGCGGAACATTTTGACGGGAATCTTTTCCAGAAGGATGATAGAAACCACGCATGACTGAACAATATTTTATGAAGAACGTTGCGTGGCGATCTCTCGTGGCAGGTACGTGCTTGGTCGTAGGTGTGGCCGCCGTGTCAGGTTGTACCTCATCATCGAAGACCATTTCAACAAGCGCTCTCACGGCCACGGGGTCTTCAAAGAAGGCGGCGATTAAACAGAAGAAATCGAATGCAAAGATGGGAAAGACGACGTCGAAAGGACAACCAAACAAGAGAATTTCGTCCGGTTCTTCTCGCTCCAGTCTTACGAACGGATGGAAACTTGTGACGAACGGTCGGTGGCGTGATGTGAGCGGGGATTGGATTACCTATACGCATGGCGTCCTGAAGTGGAGTGATGATAATGGACAATCTTGGTATGAATCTGATGGAACGTGGGAAGGAGAGAATGGCGTCTGGTACATGCTGGATGCACATCGTACGCTTTCCGTTTCACGATCTCCTCGTGGGGGAAAGTGGAATGTCGTGAGTACCGGTATCTGGGTAGACGGTCATGGAGCTGCATTTAAAATTGACGCGCGTGGAAAACTTTGGACGCAGTCATAAGCATTCTCTTTTATTTCTTTCCTTTTCTTTATGACATTCCGACGTTCGTTGTCTCTTTCTCTCTCTATTCTTGCAACGACTTGTTTGCTTGCATCTTGTTCATCTTCGCAGCAACCGGTGAAGACTGGTACTACTTCCTCTAGCCTCTCCTCGGTGAAGAAGGGTGGGACAAAAAACGTGGCGAAAGCCAATGTGCCGAAGCCCGTTCCCGCTCCAGCTGTTTTAAAGCAGGGGAAGAAGCTTCAGATTATTGTCATGAAGAACTCCACATTCTCTCCTTCGACAGTGACCGTCAAAGCCGGCACGGTTGTTCAATGGTTGAACAAGGACAGCATTCCGCATACGGTGACGGGCGATACTGCGAATGGCTTGGCAAGTTTGCGCATTGCGAAAGGCCATACCTACACTCACGTCTTTGCGGATATCGGGACGTTCACGTATCACTGCTCGATTCATCCCACGATGAAAGGTAAGGTCATCGTGAAATAATGCATGACTTTCTTAGGGCCGTTCCTTGCACAAGGGGCGGCTTTTTTAGCATCCTGATGCCACAGAAAGCGATAGTGACTGTAAGAATCGACCCTTGACTTGCTCCTCCCTCGGGAGTATACTTAGTTACTCTAATCATTCATGTAGCGCAGTATGACTTCAACCTCGCTCGACGAGATCATGGATTCGGCAATTGACCTCATGCGCATTATCCGCCACAAGATGGCGTGCGATGCGCGAGGATCTTCTTTGAATTTTCTGCAGATCCACGCGCTTGCTCTTATTAACGACAAGGAGGGCATAACGATGAAAGAATTGGCTGACATACTCCATATCAGTTCTCCTTCCGCGACGGCGTTTGTGAATCGTCTTGTGAAGATGGGGTGGTTGACCCGCTTGCACGATCGCAAGAACCGGAAGTTCGTTCGACTCCGTATGACACCGCGCGGTCGATTGGTGCTTCGTCGTCACAAACTGAAGCGCATTACTTCCATTCGTTCTGCTCTTTCTATTCTCACTTCCTCGGAATTGGCTGTCTTCGCTCGCATCCTCAAGAAGCTGCATGCGTCGCATGTCACTCCAAAATCTTAACGTTTTACCCACTCTTTTATGTCTATCCTTTCCACTCTATCCGCTCATCGTCGTGCAACCGTTGCAGGGGCGATAGTTCTCGTCCTCCTCGTTCTGGGAGGATACGTTCTCTTCCGGCCGTCCGGAACACAATACGTCACGGCGGTTGCCGCAAGAGGCGATATCCAACAGACGGTGGAAGCTGTCGGAACCGTGACCTCGGAACATGATCTCGCGCTGCAGTTTCCCGCGTCAGGCATCGTGTCCGAAGTGGATGTGCAGCAGGGGGACCGTGTGGAAATGGGTCAGGTGCTTGCGCGGTTGCGCGCAGGAAACTTCGCTGCTGCCGTTGCGATACAATCCGCGGCACTCCAGGTGGCACAGGCGAATCTTCAGAAGGTAGAGGAAGGCATGCGTCCGCAAGATCTGGCGATTGCTCAGGCGAATGTGGCGAACAAACAAGCGGCACTTCAAGCCGCGCAATCCGCGTACGACAGCTCTTCTCAAAATCTCCTACAGGCGCAGGATCAATTGACGACGCTGCAGCAGGAAGCGGATACGTCTCTCTTGGGACAGGCCAATACGGCGAAGAGTTCCATCTCCACGCAGCTCGTTACTGCGGAAACAGCTCTCGCATCGGTTCAAGGAATGTTGACCCGAACGGAAGTGAACGATGCGATTGCACTCAGTAAGCCCGGACAGGATGCGACGATCAATATGCTGCGTTCATCGGCGCTAGATTCGATCGCAAAAGCACGGAGTGCTGCAACGATTGCTGCGAAGTATCAGGATGTCTTGATGGCACTCCAGTCCGCTCAGAGCGCCCTCAACGATGCTTCGAGTGTCGTGGATCAAATGTATGCCCTGATCGATTCGTTGACGGAGACGCAATTCTTCAATAGCTCCGTGCGTGAAGCGGACAAAGCTTCTCTTTCGGCGCAACGCGCCTCCATCCAGGGAGCGCTCGGGACGCTTACATCGGTTTCTTCATCCTTGCAGTCCGCTTCGGCCGGGTATGACACGAGAATTTCCGCAGCCCAGGCAGCTGTGACCGCCGATCAAGGTGCGAAGGATAAAGCGAGCGCGGATGTGCTGACCTACAAGACTGCGCTTCAGGCGCAGCAGGCGGACCTCGTATCGAAGCAGGCTCCGCCCCGTGACACCGATCTCGCAACGGCGCGTGCACAGGTGCAGCAGGCATCGGCCGCGCTTGCACAAGCGGCCTCCCTTTATGACGATACGGTTCTCCGCGCACCGGTGAGCGGAGTCATCACGAACGTCAATATTAAAGCGGGTGAATCGTTGCCGATGGGTGCCGCGATCGCGCTTCTCGGCGATACTCCCTTCCGCGTGCAAATCGACGTTTCGGAAGTCGATGTTCCGAAGCTCGCCGTTTCCGCTTCCGGTACGATCGATCTCGATGCGTTCCCTGACGTGCACTACAAAGTGCGTTTGAGTGAAGTCGACACGTCGCCGACGCTCGTCGATGGTGTTTCCAAGTATCAGGCGAAGCTTGATTTTGTCTTCCCGCATCCGGAATTGAAAATCGGCATGACGGGAGACGTCACGATTCTCACGGGCGAGCGCAAGAACGTCATTACGATTCCGGGTCGTGCCGTGATTACGAAGGCGACGGGGCAGAAGACGGTTCGCATCCTCGGAAAGAATAAGACGGTGACGGAGCAGTCGGTGACGACCGGCATGGAAGGGCAGTCGGGTGACGTGGAAGTCACGTCCGGACTCAGCGGGGGAGAGACCATCGTCGTGCTGACGAAGTAATTTCTTTCGCTTAACGTATGACGTCGATTCCTCTCATCGAAACACGCACGCTCAGCAAATCGTACTTTAACGAGGATGTTGAAACAGCGGTGCTCTTCGACATTGATTTGCGTATCGAACAGGGGGAATTTGTCGCGATCATGGGTCCATCGGGCTCCGGAAAATCCACTCTCATGCACATTCTCGGCTTCCTCGACACGCCGACCTCTGGTGCGTATCTCTTCAAGGGAAAGCCGACGGTCGATCTCGACGACGATGCACTCGCTCGCATTCGGGCGCTCAGCGTGAGCTTTGTGTTTCAGTCGTTTAACCTCCTTCCGCGCACGACCGTTTTCGAAAATGTCATGCTCCCGCTTCTCTACCATCCGAGCATTCCCGAGCGGGAAAGGGAAGAACGCGTCAAGCACGCCATCGAGATGGTCGGACTCACCGATCGTTCCGGTCATCTTAGTAATCAGCTGTCGGGTGGGCAGCAGCAGCGCGTCGCGATTGCTCGGTCGCTCGTGACGGAACCCGAAGTGATTTTCGCGGACGAGCCCACGGGCAACCTCGACTCCGCCTCCGGTGTCGCGGTGATGGCAACGCTTCAGGAACTCCATCGACTCGGACACACGATTATCCTCGTCACGCACGAACAGACAACGGCGGAGTTTGCGCAGCGCATCATCCACATTCACGACGGACGCATCCATTCCGATACGCGAAACGCCCGTCAGAAGTCCGCTGCACAGGTTCACGCACTCAAGTGACATGCAACTCCTCGATACCTTCGGCGTAGCGCTTCGCGGCATTCTCTCCAACAAAACGAGATCGATGCTGACGATGCTTGGGATCGTGATCGGCGTGGGATCCGTGGTACTCATGACGTCGCTCGGCGCGAGTGTGAGTGGCCTCATTCTCGGTCAGGTTTCGAGCTTGGGAGCGAACACCATGGTCATTTTTCCCTCGACCGTCGAGGGTGGAGGCGGCGTTCCGCGCGTGGGATTCGATAGCCTGACGTTCGATGATGTCACGGCGCTCAGTCAGCTCTCGACGGTGCGAACGCTTTCTCCGGTCATCTTTGTTCCGGGCGAAGCGACGTACGGATCGCAGAAGTCACAGCCCCAGGTGATCGGCACGACGGAGAACTTCTTCATCAATCAGAGCGTTACAGCGAAGCTCGGTCGTCTCATCGATGCGCAGGATGATCAGGGGAGTCGCGCTGTCGCACTTCTCGGACCCGACACTGCCAAAGATCTTTTTGGCGACCAGAATCCCGTCGGATTGCGGATCAAAATAAAAGATTCCAGCTTCCTCGTCATCGGTGTCGCAAATTCGCTCGGCTCCCAATTCTTTCAGAATGCCGATCAGCGCATCTACGTTCCTTATTCCATTGCGAAGGCGATTACGGGGCAGAGGTACGTCAATTACATGACGTTCACCGCTGCGACCGACAGCGATCTCGCGCTCGCCGACGTCAACGCATTTCTCCGACAGCGCCACAAGATTATCAATCCGCTCAATGATCCGAAGAAGGACGACTTCGTCGTCCACTCGAGCAAGCAGGCGGCGGATATTCTCGGTTCCGTCTCACTCTCACTTACCATCTTCCTCACGCTCATCGCGGCCATCTCGCTTGTCGTCGGAGGGATCGGCATTATGAATATCATGCTCGTCTCGGTGACGGAGCGGACGAGAGAGATCGGACTGCGCAAAGCGGTCGGCGCTCGCGGCAAAGACATTCTGTTGCAATTCCTCATCGAGTCGACGCTCCTGACGCTCATCGGAGGATTGATCGGCATCGTGTCGGGGGTGTTGCTTGCGCTCCTTATCGCACTCATTGCGAAGAAGTTTCTCGCCACGTACGTCTTCGCGGTTTCCTTCGGCGCGATCTTCCTCGCGATTGGTGTTGCTGGCTCCGTAGGATTGATCTTCGGGATTTACCCCGCTCGCAGGGCCGCCCGTCTGCATCCCATCGAGGCGCTGCGGTATGAGTAAGGGGGACGAAACGGAGTGAGCCCAGCCATTGCATCGGGAAGAATATCTTCTATAATGCCCGGTCTTTGAATTTCCAATCTATTTGATGAATCGGAACAAAAGTCTCAGTGTGATAAGCGTTATCGATGACCTCATGTCAGAGCGGGTAACCGTACCCATTCATCGAGGCGGGGAAGTTATTCCCCTGCAGCGCGCATCTGCTACGGCTGTGGAGAAGCTTTTGGTACATGATTCAAAAGAGAAGGATGTGCCTGGACATTTTTTGGAGACCTCAGATCTGCGTCAACGGCAGGTCTATGATGCTACGGCAATTCTCGGTTTCGGAGAGCGGGCTCGTGAGTCGATTGTTGTAGGCGAACCAGGAGAGATCGTTATCCGTTACGGAGGATGGTCATTGAAGGAATTGTTTTTCTCGTCGATCGGTGGTGATCTCATCCATGATCAAGAGTTCTGGTTGTACTATCCTTGGGCAAATCAAAAAAAACCCGCCGGCATTTATGCCATGAGACTTCCGATTCCTGATTCTGGCGAAAAATCATTTCCGGATCAGACACATCTGCTTCACGGAGATGAACGAGCGGTTCCGGTTGTTCTTGGTGCTTCGGCTCTGCTTGCTCAACATATCATGGGGGGAGAGAATCATTTGAAGGGAAATTGGACGCGCTGCAGAGAGAAATCGAATTCCGGTCATGTGGCACTCAGCTGGTATGGTGGCAGGCTTGATGTAAGCGAGCACGGGGATGACATCTATCGAAAGCATCTTTGGCTATCGTCCTGTCGAAGAATTGGAGATGAGGTCGGTTGAAGACATTTTGTTTTGAGAAAAATATTAAAAATTGTCATTTAGACCTTGTATAAGCAAGAAATAGAGCAGTTGACAAATATCAAAGAAATTGCTTGAATACTTTGAATTCTTTCCCCAATATTATGAGTCCATGTCCGCGCAGATTCGATGAGAAGCCTGATGATCATGAGATCCCCAATATTCGTGTAGTCACTTCTGCCACTCAGAATATTTCATCGATCCCTCAAGAAATCTCATCGGCGAGATTTAATGCACGAAATGTTCTGTGTCTTGTGATCGGGGAGAGACCCGTTGTGAGGGTACCCGAGCCGTCAATACAGGCGGAAACAAATGCTCGAATGGTGATCGGGGAAAGCCCGCGTGTGTCGGAACCCGATGTATCAAAGAAGGCGGGGGCAATCAAACATGCTCAATGGCTTCCTGAACAGGCGAGAGTTAAGGCTTATCCTTTGGCCTCCTGGAGTGATGTAAAAGGAAGGAAAAGATGAAAGCGAGAATCTAAGAATGGAGGTTCGATTCTTGAATGATGCACGAAGAGACACTAGAATACTTTACTTTGGACCGTAAAAATCTCGATCATGGGCGATCTATAACCGAAAGTCGTCATACAGTGAGGAGTGACACGTCACCGAATGTACAGAATGTTCGAAGAAGAATTCTTGAGCTTATCGAAAATGCAGGCTTGCAAGATGTCGTGACGAATCTCTTGAGAGAAATTACCCATCCTGATTGTGTACACCTAGAACAGTCCGCGTACCTCGACTCTCTTCGCACGATGATGGCGGATGACGCGGCATTATTGCGATTGCTGTATTCACTGGATTCCTATGTTCAGAGAATCAGCAGAAGCATTTCGGATTCCACCGTGCACTTCTGCCATCGAATGGGGCCTACTGCTGATGTCTTTGCGGTAAAACCGGCCGTTGAGTATGATTTGAAATACTTGGTTCAAACGTATCTGGAACACATAGAGGACTTAGACTTCACTCTGTTGCTCTATAATTCTGCTTCGCTCCAAGGCCAATCGGATCCAGTGGAGAGAGCAGAAGCTGCCGATCAGCTTTTAGAACGATTGGGTCAATTGGTCGATGCACATGATATCTTTATGGTTGCTGAGGGCGCAGAGCTTGCCTATCAACGCTTGAGTGCAGCCAATGTGCTTCAGTTGATGCAATCACCGTATGAAGCGCAGTCCCGCTGGATGCGAAACGGTACACAAGTCTGGAGAGAACACAGTCAAACGCGGGAGATTCTCAGGCTCCTCGATACTGCGAAATGCGAGCGGAAGATATTGCAAGCAATTGGGCACGTGGATGAAACGAAACTGCGCGCCGAAACGCTCACGTACGGCGCGAAGGGCGCGAATCTAGAAGTGCTGCGCACATTGGCGCCAAAGATCAATATGATTCTCCGGACGGGGTGCAGCTTCACTATTCCTCCATTCGAGAGGATTCCGACTTCATTGTATGAGCGCCGGGTGCAGGGAGAGGATATTCGTGAGGATTTGCGACCGTACTTCGAATGGATCGACGGTCAGGAAACGTGGGTGCGCAGCAGCGAGGTATTTTCCGAAGACAATGAGGCAACGACCGGAGCGGATATCTATCATTCCGAGCTCTTGCCTGCGGGTGCTTCCTTCGAGGAGTTTGTGGATGCAGCGGAGCGTGTGTATGCATCCGTCGATGATCCCAAGGCCGTTGAGTATCGAGAGAGGAATGACATTCATCAGGCCAGCATGGGCATAGTGCTCCACCGATCTGTGCAATATGCACATGGAAAGGGACATATGAATACCGTCAAACCCTTTGCGCCCGGACAATTGGAAGTCGTGATGGAGGGTCGTGCGGGCAGAGTCATCTTCAAGAAAGACGTACAACATCGTTTGGTGATGGAGCATGGCTTCTCCGCCACCGTTTCCACGGTGTTTCGCTTTCAACCTGATCAACAGAGACTCAAGGGGCTGGAGCAGATCTGCGACACGGCAGATATCGGGATGTTCGTGGAGATGCACTACGGCAGGCCGGTGCAAATGGAATTTCTCCATAGTACCGGTGTCGTCGATGGCGTGCAGGTGCGCTTGCTCCCGCCTCATGTGCTGACACCACCTCCTGAAGTTACTTTTCCTAACAATCAGGATCTCCTTCTCGAATGCGATGCCGTCGGCATCGGGGATATGGAGTTGGATATGCTTCCAACACTTGGAGATAACAACGGAAAGAAGGGATTTGTCGTATTTAATCAGAGTCAATTCACAACGAATAGGAAGGGCGGGATTCACCGATATTTGCCTGGAGAAGGAGCGGTGGCAATTCTTCGGCCATCACGTTCAAACGCCGGTCACATAGAGACACTTTGTGTTGAGCGCGGATTGCTCTGTCTCTTCATGTCCGAAGGTTCCTGCCATACGAGGACGCAAGCTCTGGAGAACCTAGAAGAAATTGCTCGGTCATGTGACACTTATGACGTCGTGCATTATTCACATCTTGCGGGACACACTCGTGTGAGAGTGGTGGCAGATAATACAATGGGAAGAGTGTATCCGGCAAAGCTGAGAAAACCTCCTGAAGAATCGCAGCAAGGAGTTTCCTGATCATTGATCGAAGAAGCAAAGACGCTACAGTGCAGATCACACCCTGCGACTATTCCTTCGGCTCGACGGGCTGGCTCATGTACTTTCGTTGCTCAGCAGCATTCATCTTGGATACCGGGTTGTCTTTGTCATCCTGATATCGCTTCCTGAGATACTGCTCGAGTGCCTTTTGATCTCCCTGCGATTGCAAGAGCAGTACCTTCCTCCTGCTTTCGATGCTGTTCGCGAAGTGCAGCGTGTAGCGTGTTTGAGGTCTGATCGCCTTGATGACTTCCTCCGCTTCTTTATTGAGCGTTTGGATGGGGACACCGACGTCCAATTCTTGATAAAGGGTGAGATCGGGTTCGATTTCGAAGTATTTCCTGTTGGTGATTAGGGATGCATAGTTGAGTCTCTCGGCTGTCTGCGTGTTCGGGGTTGCAAGGCACGCATTCACTGCCTCTCTGTACGCATCGATGGATTTGTTCACATCGACTATATGTTCATTTAGCTTTTCCCCCGTCATGGGTGTTGGAGGACGGCTGACACTGCAAATCGCAGCTCCAAACCCAATTGCCGCAATGGAACCGGCTACCCAGCCGATGGTTTTTCTCAGTGCACTTTTCTGAGGTGGGGATTCTACCGTGGAGTTGTGCTCAGGTTGACTCATGTGCGTTGGGGGAAGGGGAGTCGTCGTGGGGAGAAGTGAAAAAATATTCGCTTCGTCGAAACATTATTTTGCTTCGGGTTGAGGATTGAACTTCGCTTTCACCTCCTGTGTTACCGTCGGTTTGTCAGAATCACTTTCTTGAATCGAAAGCGATGTGAGATCCCTTCTCATCCCCTCATCGCCGTGTAATTGCTGTGTAATCCAAAGCATATTTCTTCTGCAGATGCGGTTGATGTCCCCTTGAGTGTCGGTTGTAAAGGGGCGAACATTTTCAATGGATTTCATTGCGTCTCCATTCAACGCTGCAACGAGCGCACCCATGTCGCAATCTTGATCGGGATTGAGATCGGAGTGTTTGAGAAAGTATTTGCTGTTGGCAGCGAGAGAAGCATCATCGAGCATATCCGCTCCTTGTTGGCTCGGATGATTATTGCATTCTTGCAAGGCAGCTTTATATCGCAAGATCGCAGCCCTTACGTCGCTTGTGCTCCCCGCGTCATTCTCTCCAAGCCAGTAACCAATCTGCGCGTGTAAAGATGTGTTTCTGCCATCGATGGAACTCAAAAGCTCCTGCGTATTGTGCGTCTGGGGTTTGATCGATCTGACGGCATCCATTGCTTCGTTATTCAAGAATTCGAGCAGATTGTCCTTATCCAATTTCTGTTCTTGAGTAAGTTCCGGCTGGATGCTCCAGTACATGCTGTTGGCTGATCGAGCGGTCCGATCGAGTTCATCGAGATAGAGTTCCGGGGACATCAAAACGCCCGCGATGGCCGACCGGTACTGAGCGAAGGCATAGCGCACATCAACGATTTCTCTAGCAAGCACCTTCTCGTGTGACTTCTGATCCCCAGATTGAGAGAGCTGATCGCATCCATAATACAAAACGGAAGCTGCAACAGCCGCGAGTGCCATTGCCCTTTCCTGGCTTGCCCAATTGGAATACATAATCGGAGTGTGTTCATGGTAATCTGGCATAAACGTGGGGGAAGAGAAAAGATGTTCGCAAAGTTGGCAAAAACTCACGGAGTTCTTAATGGTGCGGTTACTCCGTGATTCTGCCCATGTTTCTGCCCATCTTTCATGCGCGACAAGAATTGCTCCGTGTCGGGAGTCTGCGGCTCCGCCGCAGAAACGATGTCTGTAGTGATGTCATTCAGCAGAGCGAATTCCCTGTCTGTCTCTCTCTTCTCATCTTCGCTGAGTAAGCTTCCTCGTGCGTCGTATCTCTCTCCCGCTTTGCCGGACGCTTCGATGAGCGCTTGCAGCGCGTGTTGATCGTCTGTCGTCAAACATGCCGCGATCGCTTGTCGGTACTGGGTTGTTGCCTGATGAATATCCATCATCGCCTCTCCTCCGTGGCCGATCTTCCTAGAGGAATCGGGGAGAAACAAAGCCGACAAAATCACACCACTCAAAACTATTCCTGCAACAAGAGAACGTTTCGATGTTTCCGGTTCTTCATTCGACGCGGAGTCCGTGGCTGGCGGTACGGTGTCTGGATTCATAGGCGCAGGGAAGAGGATGATTCCTACGGATAGCGGGCAATGCTACGACGTTTGATTTCCGAAATCAAATGACAGAATAGACTCTGATCGGTGTTTCTGAGCAGAAATCCATTCCGGAACAATTTGATGACATTGAGTAATGAAGGAATTCCTATAGAATCCGGCAGGTCAGAAATGTTCATTTGGAAGCAGCAACGCATTCGTGGGTCGGTAGCAAAGTGGTCAAATGCAGCAGACTGTAAATCTGCCGTCTTAGGACTTCGAAGGTTCAAATCCTTCCCGGCCCACCATCTGTCTCCGCTTCGATTGAGATCGAAGCTCCGCCGAGATCGTTCAAGGCAGAGGCTTGTTCACAACATTTGCAGGATGCCTCGGCGTAGTTCGAACGCATGTGAGAACGCAGCCGGGCACTTCGCTCTGCATTTTCAGAAATACACGACAATCATTTCCATGCGTCAACGCGTGTTTGGGCTTTTCTCTTTACGCGCATGGGTGTACAGCCGTACACTCATCTTACTTTCTTATTATTTATGATTTCTTCCAACCGCATTTCCTTGGATTGTTCCGATCTCACTCCTTCGGGCGAGTCGAAGGAGCGTCTTTCCGCATTACTTGGTTGGATGAAATGCAATCCTTGTCCAACGGGTTTCGCGGTGACGCTGCTGTCGCTTCGAACAGGGGAGGGGAAAGTCCTCGTGAGTTCACTGCTGTCACTTGGATGTCGTGTCACGATGAGGACGTGTTGTCGATGATTGTTCGCGATGCGAAGGTGCGAAGTATGGGTTTACGGTGTGTGAGAATGCTGTAGAATTTCCGATTGGTGAATGATTGAAGATTCGCTTCCCTTTCTCCGCCATGGAAACTCCACAGTCCCCGTCGCATCGTGAATTTACGATTATGGAATTGATCCTGGTATTCGGAGTCATAGCGATACTCGCATCCGTTGCTGTTCTCTGGATCAATCCCAATACTCAACTCGCTAACGCGCGCAATGAACAACGAAAGCAAGACATGAACGCTATTCTTGCCGCGTTCTATCAGTATGCTCTTCAGCACGATGGGAAGTTTCCGATGCAGCTTCCGTCGAAGGATCAAGAAATCTGCAGGGGCCAAGCGAACTGGCCTGCCGGTGTATCCAACGATTGTAAGGGGCTCTTTAGCCTGGAAAGTCTTACGGGATCGTTTCTCGTCACCATTCCGATGGATCCACTTCTTTCGACATCCGCGTACGCAAAGTACAGGGGTACGTGGTACCGCATTCGCAAAGATGTCGTAACGAATCGCATCGTTCTAACAGCATCCGGTTCCCTATCGGATGACGTGCTGTCGGGAGTAGTCCCAAAGGAAATTTCCGTTTCACGTTGATCGTTCACTTTTTCTACCCTTACATTCTATGCTTCGCACATTCTCCATTCGGCGCCGTGGATCAACATTCGTGGAGGCACTCCTCGTCATCGCCATCATCGCCATTCTCGTCATGATTGTGTACGTTGCCGTGAATCCGGGGAAACAGGTTGGAGAGAGCAGAAATGCGCAGCGTAAGAGCGATCTCAGTGCCATCATGAATGCGGTCTATCAGTTCTATCTTGATAAGGGGAAGTTTCCGGATGGCATTCCTGTCGCTCCCGCACCCCCGAAAGAAATCTGTAGAGACAAGAAGTTCTCAGCCCATCGATGTAATCCTTCGCAGCAGGTTCTGCTCGACGCGTTTTCCGGCGCGTATCTTCCCGTCGTTCCCGAGGATCCCGAGCGTGGAAACGCCGCGTTCCGATCGCTCAATGCCGGTTCAGGCTCGTACTACTTTATCGTACAAGACGCAGAAGGAAGAATCTCCGTCTCCGCTCCAGGCGGAGAAATGACGGATGGTTCGGGAGACAGGACGAGTATTACCGTCACGCGGTGACACCGATGTGCGATCGTCCCATGAACCATGTCATGGTGAAAGCGCTGAGCAGGAAACAGACCCAGAGCTCCGGACCGCTCTTTGGTTGCTCTGCCGGTCTCAGAGGAGCGCCTGCGTGAAGCGAGGTCGGAAATCCCTTGGAAGACTGACTGAGAGCGGCAAGCGGGCGTTCATAGCCATTTGTTACCGTGAAGGGATTGTGGGGAATCTTCGCCGATTGTGACGGGACGGCAGGTATGACGTTGCCCGAACCGACATCGTTGCCGGAAAGGACATTGATCGAGGAAGCGGATGAAGAGAAGGGGGGAATGGTCGCAGCGAGAGGCACGGCTTGTGCATCAACCACGATGGTTCCCGATGCTGATTTCGACATGAGAGAATTGAAATTGAATGCTCCGGACTCCTGCGAAGGAGATACGACGAAGTCGCTGCTTTTTCCCGGCTGGATTAACGGGGTGTAGAGGGTGGCACCGCTCGCGTCTTTGATCGTATCGGATTGAATGATCTCTGGGCTCGTTCGATCATTGATCCATGTGATGGTTTGTCCCGGTTGTACGTGTACCTGCGAGGGAGACGCACCGGAACTGGTGAGATGAATGGCAATGGAAGTGGATTGGATATCCGTTCCCGAGATTACATCACCGCGCAAATTCGGAATCCCACGCGCGTAGAAAACGCCGCCGAGAATGACAACAAAAATGCCGAGGAGTGCAGCCGGGAGTCGAGAAACGGTGACGTTATTACTGACAGGGATTCGTGTCGCGAAGCGCACGTCCGAAGATTTTGGCGAGGAGGAACTCGCCTCATCGTTCGTCGCATGCCAGGAAGGATTGAAGTCGTTCATGCGAAGGGATGGGAGGAGGCGGAACGTTGTCGACGCAATGCGAAGAGCGTGCCGGCGATGGCCGACGCAAGGAGAATGAGAGAGAAGACCGTCGAGAGGCCCGATTGACCTGGAACTTCTGGGGCAGCGCTATGCCGTGCCAACGGATTGGTAATGGTTTCGCCCTGCGTCGCGGAGGGGATGAACGGTGCGGAAGAGGTCAGGGGATCACCCACGGTCACGGCGACTTCTTGGCTGAAGGAGGTTTCGTTGCCAATCGTATTCACTCCTCGGATGGCGGCGTAGTAAGTCGTTCCTTTCGGCAGTGAATCGATTGTGAGGCTCGTCTGTTCCTTGGGAACGCTTCTGCGTTGGATGTAGGCTCCCGACACCGATCCGTAGTAGATGTTGTATCCGACGAGTTCCGGGGAAGGCAGTATGTCCCATGCGAAGTACAACGATGTGCCATTCGTGGTGATCTTTACGTTCTGAGGTTGCAGCAAGACAAACGTTGCCGATCCCGTCTCTGCCGTTGAAAGCGCTGATCCGGAATCGGCATTAAGAGATTTTGGGGAAGAAACCGGCGCTGCGTTCTGAACGTTCACCGCAAGCATCCCGAGATTCTGAGCAATGACATTCGTTTGCGATCCAGCTGCAGTCACGACGGATTGCAACGGATCTCCGCTTGCCTGATTAAACGTCACGACGGATTTCCCGCTATTTCCGTTGCCGACAACCGTGAAGCTGACTTCGGCAATGCGCATGGAAGCCTGTCCGTTTCCATTCTGCGTTGTCGTGGTAACAGGTAGAGTGACGGAGCCATTGATATCATCGAATGTGATTCCCGATGCAGTGACATTCTTGAAGCCCGTCGCAAGGGTTACAGACTTCCCGGAAAGGAAGAGTGGATCATACTGAAGCGTGATACGCATCGTATCGATACTCAGGAGTTGTGGATTCTGCAAGACCAAATCCATATCGATCGTATCACCGACGTTCAAAGTGGGAGTTTGCATCGTCGTCGGAGAGACAACGTCAAATGTCGGACAATCAGATTGGGTATCCGTTGTGCAATGCGGTTGCAGAGTAAAAGAAACGGAACCGCTCGAAGTTATGACTGACGAGTCTGAAGAAGAGGCTTCGCTTACAACGCTGGCAGAAGCTTTCTTGGTTTTTTTCGAGACTTTTTTGGCGACTGCATCGGAAGATCCGGCAGAGGAGTCGATGGATGATGCGCTTGGGGAGTCGAAGGGGATGACGACATTCTTCACACCTGCGGATGATCCTTTTGCAACGGAAGTCAGAGGAACAAGTATCAGCGACGCGACCAAGAGAAAAAGAGTCGTGCGAAGGAGCCGATGACTGCATGTGGAATGAGGCATGTTAGGGGATGTTGAGTCGGTCAATAATGGCAATGGCATCGCTCACAGTCAGTTCTCCGTCGTGGTCCGGATCTGCGGCAATGGATTGCTGCGTGAGCGGTCGTGTTCTTTGAATCATTTGAAGGAGATCTACGACGTCTTGAAGTGTCACTTGCCCGTCGCCATCGATGTCGCCCTCTGTCGGCGTGTGGGAAAGGACGCTCGCAGGTTGTGCTTCCGTGTGCAGGACGGGCTTGATGTCTCCCGCTGATTGAATGCCGATGAGGAACGATCCGACGACGCAGATCGTCGCGAATGCGAAGAGATGGAGATTTCTTCGACTCAATAATGTTTGGAGTTTGTTTTGCATTTCTCATTAGTATAGGCCATTTTTCGCTTTTTCTCAATTCAGAGAAAATTGACTATAGGTAGAGAATCTAGCAATACATACTTCAATGGAAAGAACATTGATAGAACAATAGAGTCAAAATATCGTATCAATGGGAGATTCTGGTACAGTAAAAATCCATGCAAGGAACATTGCACTATTTCACGGGCGAGAATGCCTATGCCATCCGAGAAGAGAAGCGCATGTGGGAGGAGCAATTCCGATTGCGTCATGGCATGGTGAACTTGGCTACGTTGGAAGGCTCTACTCTGCGATTTGGTGAGCTGCTCGATCAGGTGTCGATGGCGCCGTTTCTATCGCAGAAGAGGCTCTTTATGATTGAAGGAACGCCAACGTTTCAGAAAGAGGAGATCGAGCTTCTGGCCAAGACGCTTCATCCCGATTCGGTCGTCGTTGTGATAGACGCGACTCCGGATAAGCGGCTCTCATCGGTGAAGACATTTCTGAAGGTTGCGACGGTCAAAAACTTTCCCAAGCATCGTCCGGCGGCTCTCAGGGGTTGGATGGCACAGAAGGCGAAGGAGCATGGGTCATTCTTTACGCCGAGGAGCGATGAGGCGTTGCTTCAGATTGCGGGTGAGGATCAAGATGTTCTTTCGACAGAGATCGAAAAGCACAGTCTCTACGCAGGCGCGAGAGGTATTTCTGCTGAGGACATTTCACTCCTTGCGGTCCCTTCTGCCGAGAACGAGGTGTGGCATCTCACATCACTGCTCGCTGCGGGAAGGAAGCGAGAGGCGCTTTCGTATTTGGAGCATCTACTCGAGGGCGGTGAAGATCCCATGGGATTATGGTCAATACTCCTCTGGATGTTGCGTTGCTTGGTCTCCGTAGCGGCGGCTTGTCAGGAAGGCCAGAAGCAGCCTGCTCGGATTGCGTCGCTGTTTCACATCGCGCCTTCAGCCGTGAGCAATCTCCTTCCTCTCGCAAATGCAATCTCCATTGATGCTCTGGGAGAATTGGTGTCGTGGGCAGCTGCTGCCGAAGTGGATCTCAAAACCGGTGCCTTGCGTTACACACGCGAAGCGGCGCAAGAACTCACTACGCTCCTCGAATGCTTCATCATGCGTGTTTGCAATCTCACGGTCGTTCGCGCGTAGTCAGGGCGCCACGTCGGTGTGTTCAATGGCATTGAGGATATCCTCCGTTTTTCGTTCGTCCTCTTTCCTGTGCGCCTGCTCGGTGCTCTGACGGTTCTGCCTCTTCGCCTGCATCTCCTCTCCGGCTTTTCGGAGGAATTCCGATTGTCCGATCTTCTCCATTTCGTGTGAGTATTTTTCGTCGATCGCTTTCAACTGCTTATTCTCATTATCCAAAATATCTTTGAGGCTTGCGAGTTGCTGTGGTGTCATGACGGTGAGAATGTTGATCCAGTACTGGCGCTCTTCGTCGTTCATGCTCTCCGACCCCTTGATGAGAGCAACGAGTTCGGGAAATTTCATCAAGACGTCCTCCGGAACCGTTAAGTGAGAAGTCGTACCGCCGGACGTAGGCGAGCTGCCTTGTGGTGAAATGGAAGAATCAGTCATCGTCAAATATGATGGAACTATCCTAGCTCTGACGTAAAAAATCACAAGCGATGATCAGGCCACGCCGAGGATCTCGTAACGAATCAGGCCGGACGGCGACACGATTTCGACCGTGTCTCCTTTGTGCCTGCCAAGCAACGCTTTCCCGATGGGAGATTCATTGCTGATCTTGTGATCCAGGGGATTGGCTTCCGTAGAGCCGACAATCGTGTATTTCTCGGGATCATCGCCGTCCGTTATATTCTGAAGAGAGATAGTCGAGCCGATATCGATCTCCTTGCTGGAACGCGTATCTGGCTTCTTCTCCGCGATGATTTTCGCATTCTTGATCTTCTGCTCGAGTTCCAAAATGCGTCCTTCGACGAACGCTTGTTCGTTCTTCGCTTCTTCGTACTCAGAGTTTTCGGAAAGATCACCGTAGGAAATGGCTTCCTTGAGACGCTGCGCGACTTCTTGTCTGCGGACGGTCTTGAGAACATCCAATTCTTCGATCAACTTCTTCAGTCCTTCCTTCGTAACCAATGTCTGATCGTCTCCGCCGATGAACCCGGTCGTACCGCCGGTTGCCTGGTCGTCATCGCTGATGAAATCGTCTGCCATGTCGATTGGGGAATGGAAGCGAAGGTATTGTACGGGAAAGAAATCGCGTGGCAAGCGCAAGAAACGCATTTTCCTCTTCATCATGCGCCGGAATCCGTCAGCAGATCGGGCCACCGCATGCAGGGAAGCGCATCAACCTCCTCGCCCGCGAGCGCTTCCGTGAGGCGCTTGGCAAGCTGTACATTCGTAATGAGCGACACGCCGTGATCCGTGGCGAGGCGACGGATGAAGTAGCCGTCCGTGCGTTCCGTGTTGCTGGTGTGTGTGGGAATGTCTATGACGAGATCGATGCGCCTCTGTTCGAGGTACTCGCGGATGTTGGGGCTGCGCGGTTCCGACACCTTGTGCAAGAGCGCGGATGGAACGCCTCTCGTCTGGAGAAACTCGTGCGTGCGTTCCGTCGCGAAGAAGGAGAATCCCAGTTCGTGCAACTTTCGAATGGTGGGAAGCAATTCCAATTTGTCCTCGAGGTGTCCGATGGTGACGAGGATGTTCTTCTTCGGAATGTGAAAGCCGACTGCGAGCATCGCGACGAGGAGCGCTTGCTCCGCGTTCATGCCGAAGCAGGCGACTTCACCGGTGCTAGCCATTTCCACTCCCAATCGAGGATCGGCTCCTCGCAGGCGTCCGAAGCTGAATTGCGCCGCCTTCACGGCCACGTGGTCGAGGTCGATGGTTTGGTAATGCGGACCCACGGGCGCTCGGTTGAGGAGGGCCTGAGTCGCGAGCACTGCGAAGTTCACGCCAGTTACTTTGCTGGCGAAGGGAAAGCTGCGACTGGCGCGCACGTTGCATTCGATCACTTTGAGTCGGTTGTCTTTTGCGAGAAATTGAATGTTGAAGGGGCCGGAGATCCGCAGTCCCATGACGATCTTCTTGACGATGACTTTCAGTCGTCGGAGCGTGGCGAGATTGACGCGCTGTGGCGGGAGAATCATCGTCGAATCGCCGGAATGCACTCCTGCGTTTTCAATGTGTTCGGAGATGGCGTAGAGGAGGAGCGTGCCGTCCTGTGCGACGCCGTCGAATTCGATTTCCTTTGCACCCTGTTCAAACTTCGAGATGACGACGGGCGCGTCCTGCGAGACCAGCGATGCTTGCTCGAGAAAGTCCACGAGGTCGTCACCCGAATGCACGACGGCCATCGCGGCTCCGGAAAGGACGTAGCTGGGCCGCACAATGACGGGATAGCCGACATCGGCGCAAAAGACTTTTGCGGATTCGAGATCCGCAAATTCTTTCCACTCGGGCTGATCGACGTTGATCTCGTCAAGAAATTGGCTGAACTTGTGACGGTCTTCCGCGCGATCGATGCTTGCGGGAGACGTTCCGAAAATGGGAATGTTCTGGAGTGCCAATTTCCGGGAGAGGGAATTGGGAATCTGGCCTCCCATGGAGACAACGACGCCCTCGGGGCCCGTCAGATCGATGATGTCTCGCACGCGCTCTTCGGTGAGCTCTTCGAAGAACAGCGTGTCGCATTCGTCGTAGTCCGTGCTGACCGTCTCCGGATTGCTGTTGATCATGGCGACGGAGTATCCCTGTTTCTGCAATTCGTGCACCGCTTGCACGCAGCACCAATCGAATTCGACCGATGACCCGATGGAGTACGGCCCGCTGCCGAGCACGATTGCACGCGGTGTTCCGACGTTCTCAAACCGAACGTCATGCTCCGTGCCGTGGTAGGTGAGATACAGGTAATTCGTTTGCGCGGGATACTCTCCGGCGAGCGTATCAATTTGTTTCATCACCGGCAGAATACCGGCAGCAATGCGCTGTTCGCGAATCTGCTCGGTTTTGTTGTCTCGAATCATGGCGATGCCCTGATCGGAAAATCCCGCCTTCTTCGCCTCGTGCAGAAGTTGATGTGTGAGAGCAAGCGATTTCGTTTGAAACAGTTCTTGCGCAATGCGTCCGCAATGCTGGATGCGTTCGAGGAACCACCGGTCGATGCCTGTGGCGACGTTGACTTCATCGACGCTCCACTCCGTTTGCATCGCCTGTGCGACGGCGAAAATACGCCGAGGGGTCGGTTTCTTCATCTCCTTCATTAAGTCCTCGAAGTGAAAGGAAAACGGATACAGTCCTTCCTCCGCGATGTTCAACATGCGAATGGCTTTCTGCATGGCCTCCTCAAACGATCGACCCAGCGCCATGACCTCTCCCACGGATTTCATCTCGCTCGTGACTTGATCCGAAACGAAGCGGAACTTCTGAAGATCCCATCGCGGCATCTTCACGGCGACGTAGTCGAGTGAGGGTTCGAAATCGGCGCACGTCACTTGCGTGATGGCGTTGCGGAGATCGGGCAAACTGAATCCGAGCGCGAGTTTTGCCGCGACGAAGGCGAGGGGATAGCCCGTGGCCTTGGAGGCGAGCGCGGAGCTGCGACTTAGTCGCGCATTCACTTCGATGACGCGGTACTCCCTCGAGCGGGGATCAAGCGCGTACTGAATGTTGCATTCGCCGACAATTTTCAGATGACGGATGACCTTGATGGCAATTGATCGGAGCATTTGGTACTCCATGTTGTCGAGCGTTTGGCTGGGGGCGATGACGATGGATTCACCGGTGTGAATGCCGAGTGGATCCACGTTCTCCATATTGCAAACTGTGATGCAGTTGTCTTTCCCGTCGCGAACCACTTCGTACTCGATTTCCTTCCAGCCCGTCAGATCCTCTTCGACGAGTACCTGCGGCGATTCGACGAAAGCGACTTTGAGGAGATCCGTCAGTTCCTGTTCGTTCATCGCACGTCCGCTGCCTTTGCCTCCGAGCGCAAACGCGGCACGAACGATGACGGGATATCCGATCGTTTGTGCGGCGGCTGTTGCTTCATGGAGGCTGACGCATGCCATGGACTTCGGGACGTTCACGTCGATCGATTGCAATTCTTTGTTGAAGAGTGCGCGATCTTCCGTCGTGCGGATGCTCTCAACGGACGTGCCCAGCACGCGCATGTTGTGCTTCGCAAGGACGCCCGTGTCGTGCAATTGGATGCCGCAGTTGAGGGCAGTCTGACCGCCGAAACTCAGTGCGATGGCATCGGGATGTTCCTTCTCGATCACTCGCTCAACGAACGATGGTGTGACGGGGACGAAATAGACCGCATCCGCGAGCCCCCAGCTGGTTTGGTTCGTGGCGATATTGGGATTGATGAGGATGACGCGCTTGCCTTCCTCCTTGAATGCCTTGATCGCCTGGCTTCCGGAATAGTCGAATTCGCCGGCCTCGCCGATCTTCAGCGCGCCCGAACCGAGCAAGAGGATCGTCCTCACAGAAGAAACATCCTCCCCCGTGCCCTCCATGGGACCGATGGAGCCATTATCCAGCGCAGCAATCATGTCTGACGGAGACTACGCGAAGAGTCGGGGGTCGGCAAGGGTCGAGTTTGGCTAAACGCGATGACTTTTCGTCTGTTTCCAATGCGCGATGCGATGGTCGTTTCTGCCATGCTTTTCGAAGACTTCGATGAGAAGCGCACCCGCGATGATCACTAATCCTCCGAATATCTGGTACGCATGAATGGCTTCGCTGAGAAACCAGGAAGAAAAGAGAATCGATACGACGATGGAAAGATTGGAGGTCAGGGACATGACCGACACGGGCAATTTTTCGAGAGCCTCGTAGAAGCAGAAAAGGTTTATGTAGCGCGAGATGAGTACGAAGCCAATAAGAATCGGGAAAAGTGACATAGGAAATGCACGTACCTCCGTAACGAAGAATCCGGGAGCGAAGAGAACGGCGATGGCACAGCCGAGGATCGCGACAATCGATCGTCCAAGGACGACCGTATGTACATGGAGATCGATCAGATACTTTCGAAAGATCACATCGCCGATGGCGAAGAAAATTCCGGAGAAGATGAGCGCGATGTCGCCAGCACGCAGAGTCAATGAGGTGGACATTCCATGAAGTGCGACGCTGACGAGTCCCACGACAATCAAGGCAGCAGAGGCGTAGTGCACCCGATGCAATTTCTCGCCGAGAAGAACCGTTGCGAACACCAGAAGAAACAACATCTCCGTGTTCCCGAAAAGAATGGCAGATACGGCAGGGGATCGGTGCAAGCCGTAGAAGAGAAGAAAGGGGGCAGCGAGACTGCTTGTTATACCAACGAAAATGAGTGGGATAAATTTTGTGCGTGGGAGAGAGCGTAATTCCCTGATGATTGGAAGGAGCCCGAATGAGAGGGCAAGGAAGAGGGCTGTGAGCACTTCACTCAGGAAGACAAGTGAGAGGGGAGACAGGGAACCGGTCAGAACTTTGGCAAATGCGCTGTACGTCGAGTTCGCTGCGAGCATGAGGAAGAGCATGGTCCAACCGATCGTTTCCTGGGATACGACAAGCGCTCCTTTTGTAGTTATTCTGTTAGCGAGTATTCCTTGTGTGTTCACAACACTATTATACAATATAATCATATACATGTCACATATCATGATTTTGCTTCTAGAAGGGCTAAGCGCACAAATCTCTCATTGAAAGAAGTTGTGTTTTGAATGCGGCGCTCTAGGATGGAGGCATGGCTTTTACGAGAACGCGCAATCTTTACGATCCGTCTTCACGAGAGCCTTATAAATTGAGCCGATCAAAGCTGGAACTCTTTGTCCGCTGCCCGCGATGCTTCTATCTCGATCGCAAACTTGGCGTCGGCCAGCCGTCGATGCCGGCATTTACGTTGAATTCGGCCGTCGATGTTCTCCTCAAGCGGGAGTTCGACCAGTACAGAAGGGAAGGGGAGCGTCATCCGCTCATGAGGAAATTTGGCGTCGACATGGTACCGCTTCGACATCCTTTCCTGGATGACTGGCGCGACAATCGCAAAGGTGTGTCGCACCTGCATCCGTCGACATCGTTTCTTGTTTTCGGTGCTATTGATGATCTTTGGGTGGACGAAGACGGCATGGTGAGCGTGGTCGATTACAAATCCACGAGCAGCGATAGTGAAGTTTCTCTCGAGGGCCCCTGGAAGGACGCATACAAGAGGCAAGTCGAAGTCTATCAATGGCTCCTGAGAAGAAACAATCTTTCGGTTATGAACACGGCATTCTTCGTCTACGTGAATGCCGATAAATCAAGAGATCGCTTCGAGGGGAAATTGGAGTTCTCGACGAAGATTCTTCCGTACGAAGGAGATGACTCATGGGTGGACGATGCTCTCGCGGAAGCGCACACCTGCCTTCTTCGTTCATCCGCTCCACTCGCGCACCCCGATTGCGAATGGTGTCAGTACCGCAGCGCGGCGAAGGCCGTTGAATAGCACCCCGATTTTCAAAATTCGAATTGTGGCAAATACTAGCCCAAAACTCTCAAAGGAGATGTTGGGAGTGGGACAAAAGTGAGTTGGTAAAAGATGTAGAGTTTGGCTTCTACTTCTTCTTTCCCATTCATTATGTCTGCAAGGAGAATTTTCTGCAGGTTCTGTGGCGCTGCGGGTTCGCATCGTTTCGGCAAAGATCGTCAGCGCAGACAGCGCTTCAAGTGTCCGCACTGTTCGAAGATTTTCACACTGCGTACACGGACAGCCAAGAGCGGCAGTCAGTTGAGTGATGAGCAATGGCGCATGGCTCTGCGTCTCTTCAGCCTGCGCGCTGGCATGTCGGGAACGGATCTGTCCGCCGTCCTGTGCGTACACCGCAGGACGGGCCAGAAACTCAATCGCATTCTGCGGCGTCTGACCGTAGGCCTTCGTCCACGCACGCTCCCCGGCGTTTCCGAATGGGATGAATCCATGTTCAGCAAGCAGTGGGTGCTGGGCGGTGTCTCTCGCCAGAGCGGACAGTGTCTTCTGCAAATCGTTCCCAACCGCACCGAGGAGACGCTCGTGCCCATCGTCGAGAGACACAGTGATCCGGAAGGCTTCGTGTTCACCGATGAGTGGGGCGGGTACATCAACCTGCTGCGGCACATGACCGTCTGCCATGCGCGAGAGTTCGTAAATCCTCAGGCCACCTTCGTGCACACCAACACACAGGAGGGAGTGTGGGGTCATGCCAAGGCTCTCTCCTGGCACACCTATCGTGGCATCCCAAAGCCATCCCTTCCTCAATTTCTCTGTGAAATCATGTTTCGCTACAATATCCGCAGCTACCAGACCCGTTTCTCTGTTCTTTCTGCCCTTCTCTCTCGAAAAACCAACTCACTTCTATCCTAGTCCCGAGATGTTCTGCCGTTGCCCAGATCCTGCCAAAGGAGTATAATTATTAGAAAAATTAAATACATTTCCAGAATTGAACATGACAAAAAAACTCACAAAAAAGCACGCATCAATACTCCTGTTGGTTTTGCCAATACTCATTATTGGAATTGCGTGGTGTCATACGTTATTGACCTCGCATGCAGATACAACGTATGTCCCTCCCATAGGCATTCCCACCCCGAGTTTCGGAATTGAAGAAACCTATAGGATGTATGAACCCAGCCAATAGAAATCCGGCGCTCACGTATGCTCAAGACGCAAATGGCGGATATTACACTGATTATGTCGACAACACTGCGTCCGGTGCAGTGGATTATTATAGGGACGCTGACAACAACTTAATTTATAACCATGGAACAGTGGCGAGGCCAAGACTGACCATTCCTGATCGCATGACTGTTGTAGCAGGCTCAGTAATGGAAATTCATGGTGGCCCTTATCTGCTGGGCTTTACCGACTATGTCATCGGAATTAGCTCTGATTCTGTGAACCCGCCGAGTGCCACATTTCCCGCATTTATCCGGGGATCTGGTAATACGGTGATCGGAATGACACAAGAGGCCATTGACGCAGGCGTGCAAGCAAGGATCGACGTCGGCACAGACAACTTGGCTTATACCATCATTGAGAATATTCATTTTGAAGGGATCCCGATGGGGATCACAGGCCACGACACCAACCATGTTGTCGTGCGCGACAGTGAATTCTCTGGCCAAATCTCGAATGCAGTGGGCGTTTCGTCCAGTGAGCCTTGGACCTATGACACCTCTTTTACTACGGACCCAGCCTCGGATGTTTTAACCACCTACGATGTCCATGGACTTCATACTGGGGATGCTGTCAGGTTTGGGCAGTGGGATGGTCTCCCGACGGGCCTTGCGATAAACACTACTTATTACGCGATTGTGCTCGGCGACCACTCGCTGAAGCTGGCGACCACCCAAGATAATGCAACAAAAGGGCTCGTGATCGATCTTCAGGACGGAACCGGAACGAACGCTCTGATGAAATACATTCCCAGCCATATGCATGACATTGTTTTATATAAAAATCTGATCCACGATACTTACAAATGGAACGACACCTCACGCGATTGGGATTATCACGGGACATGTATCGATACGTACGGGCGATCCGAGACCACCCGGCTCGACCATGTCTGGGTACTCGACAGCACTATTTACCATGTGAGCGGTGACGGTGTGCAGGTTAATGGAAATACCGTCGGCAACGAAGGCGTAAGCCATGTCTATATTGGGCGGAACACGGTTTATGAAAACCGTCAGTCGGGTTTCTATGTGAAGCAGGCGAGCGATGTCATTATTTCGCAGAATACGGTCCGCGACATGGACGTGGAAGGGCCGGGATTGTCCGGAGCTGGGATGGGTTTTATGTATGGACCCGACAGGGTGTGGTTCCTGTTTAATGAAATTTATAACTGCAGTTTTGGGATCCGCCAGTCCGATACCCCAGCCGGGGTTGAAAACAACAACGCCTACATTATCGGCAACTACATCCACGATCTGCGGCAGATCTCAACGGATTCCATACGGGGGAAGCATCACGCTCACCGCCACGGTGACGAGCGGGGCAACGGGAACCGTGACGTTCAAGGATGGAGCGACGACATTGGGAACCGGGACGATTAGCAACTCAACGGCAACGTACAGTACGTCTGCTC
>CAINVY010000010.1 GCA_903854335.1 uncultured Candidatus Peregrinibacteria bacterium
GCCACAGGCGGACACCACGCCGACGCGACGGCTGCGAAACCTTGGAGCAGCCGGAGCAAAGGCACAGAGCCGGATGATGAGCTTCGGCGCGCCAGCGCTTTCTTTCTCTCTTTCTTTGTCGCGCTTAACAAAGAAAGAGAAGAGCCTTACAAAAAACGACCGCCTTGGTTATGGGCGGTCATTTCGAATGAAAGAAAGAACGGGAACTTTCGCATTTCATGCGAAAATCCTGGATCTTTTACACCTTCTACGTCCGCCAAGCAAGCACCCTCTTGCCTGCAGAGCCTTCAGCAGAAAATACTGTAGAATCTCCGCATGCCGACGTTTGATTTCCAATGCCGCAAGTGTAAGGCGGTCTTCGAGGCTTCTCGCCCCTTCGGAAAAAAGATCAACCCGCCCTGCCCTAAGTGCGGATCGAAACGTACCGAGAAACTCCTCACGCCTCCTGCGATTCAGTTCAAGGGAAGCGGCTTCTACAAGACGGATAACGCGAAACACGTCACGGAGCCAAAGAAGAAACCTACAGAAAGCGCGGTCCCTCCTGAGAAGAAGGAAACCGCGCCTGCAACAGATACGAAGAAATGATCAGCGTCGCGGCGGCCCCCTGTGTCCTCCTCCAAATCCTCCGGGACGAGGCCCGGTTGGTCGGGGCACGAAGCCTTCGGGCGGAGGCGTCATCTGTCGAAGCGACAGACGCGTCTTGCCCTCTGCGGCATCGTACTCGATCACCTTTGCTTCCGTTTCCTGCCCCGCCTTGAGCACGTCCTCGACGTTCTCCGTGCGCGTCCACTGCAATTCCGAAATGTGGATCATACCATCCTTGCCAGGAAGGAACTCGAAGATAGCACCGACACCCGGGATGATGCGCGTCACTTTGCCTTTGTAGGACTTCCCCACTTCCGGCTTGGCTACGATGCCTGCGATCCAGTCCTTCGCCTTCTGCATGGCTTCACCATTCACCGATGTAACGAAGATGAGCCCGCTGTCCTCGATGTCGATCTCGACGCCGAGTTCGCCCGTGATTCTCTGAATCATTTCGCCGCCCTTTCCGATGACGAGGCGGATATCCTCGGGATTGATTTGGATCGTCTCGATTCTCGGCGCGAACGGCGAGAGCTCCTTGCGAGGCTCCGCGATGGCCGCGAGCATGACCGCAAGCACCTGAGCACGGCCTTTGGCCGCGCGCGCGAGCGCTTCGGCGAAGACCGTATCCGGCAAACCCTTGATCTTGATATCCATCTGAATGGCCGTGACGCCCTTCTCGGTGCCTGTCACCTTGAAGTCCATGTCGCCACCGAAGTCTTCTTCATCCTGAAGGTCCGTGAGGATGATGTACTTGTTCTTCTCCTCGTCAGAGATGAGTCCGAGCGCGATGGCCGAGACGGGGGCCGAGATCGGCACGCCCGCCGCCATAAGGGCGAGGGTGGAACCGCAGGTGGCTGCCATGGAGGACGAACCATTGCTGCTGAGAATCTCTGTCACAGTACGAATCGTGTAGGGGAAGGTTTCTTCATCGGGAAGCACCGGCTCGAGGCCGCGCTGCGCGAGATTGCCATGACCGATCTCACGATTGCCGACGAACAAACGATTGCTGGTCTCGCCGACGGAGAATGGCGGGAAGTTGTAGTGATGGAAGTAGCGGAGCTTGTGCTCGCCCTCCATTCCTTCGACGATCTGCTTGTCGCCCGGCGCGCCGAGCGTGCATGTCGTCAGCCCCTGCGTCTCGCCGCGATCAAAGAGTGCGGAACCGTGAACGCGACTCGGCAGGACATCGACGATGGCTGAGAGCGCGCGAATCTCCTCCACCTTCCTGCCACTCATGCGCACGCCTTCCTCAAGCACCAAACGACGCATTTCGTTCTTGACGATCTTGTCGACGAACTTCGCTCCGTTGCTGAGCAGTTCCTGCTGCTCCTTGGTCGGCACGTCGCCGATGCCAAACTTCTCCTTCAGTTTCTCTTCCGATTGCTTCATGAGATCATTGAAGATCGCGCGGCGCACGTTCTTGGCGAGTGCATCCTTGATGGCTTTGTTGACCGTCGGAAGTGCCCACTCTTTGAGGAAGTTGTAGGCATCCTCCTGCATGAAGGCAGGCGCGATTTCGAACTTCGGCTTCCCGATCTCCTTCTGGATGTCTGCGAAGAACCTGGCGATCTTCTGCGCCCACTTCTTCCCGAATTCGATGGCGCGGAGGATGTCTGCTTCCGGCAGCTGATTCGCCCCTGCCTCGATCATGACCACACGTTCGAGAGACGCCGTAAGGAAGAGATCCAAATCACTCTTCTTCCCTGCTTCGCGAGAAGGATTGAGGACGAGTTCTCCGCCGATGAGTCCCACGCGCACGCTCCCGAGCGGCCCATCACACGGGCAATCGGAAATCGCGACAGCGAGGTTTGCGGCGTTCGCAGATGCGATATCGTGTTCATTTTCGGCATCGTAGCTAAGGACCGTACAGAACACCTGGATATCCCGATGCATGTGCTTGGGAAACATCGGACGGAGTCCGCGATCGATGACGCGTGCCAAAAGGACGTAATCATCGGAGGGCCTGCCCTCGCGCTTACGGAAGCGGCTGCCGGCGATCGCTCCTCCAGCATAGTATTTCTCCTGGTACACGACCTGGAGAGGGAGGAAATCGACACCAGCGCGCTCATTCGCGGAAACGGTGCAGTTGCTCATGGAAACCGTGTCGCCCATCTGGCAAACCACGGAGGCGTTGGCCTGGGTTGCCAGGGCGCCGGTACGAACGATGAGCTGCTTATCGCCGAGCTCGAGCGTGAAGGACTTGTCCTTCGGGAGAACAGTGGACATAAAGAATGGAGGGGAGACCTTCCGCAGAAACGCGAGAGGAATCTTCCCTGCGATCCTCGACCACTTCACTTGGATTCACATTTGAAGCGCGCAAACGCGAACCTCGAACGTAAACCCAACCGACGAAAGGAAATGTCGGGAAGGGGTAGGGATGGCAACAGGAAGAAAGAACGTGCACGGATTGTACAGGATTTTTCACGCAAAAAGAAGCTCTTCCTCCGAGTTTCAGCGAAGGAAGAGCGGAGATTTCAGGCGAGCACAGCCTCCTTTGCGGAGAGAGGTTTCCCCGTGTAGGGATCAAATTCCCAATGCGAAGGGAAGGGATCTCCCGGCCCGTAGGAAGTATCTGCGGGAACGATCGGAGGAAGCGGCGTCTCATCGGGGGAATCGTTCCATGCCCCTCTGGACGTAAGGTGGATGAAGTGCTTCTCGCGCGCATCGAATATCATGAAGCGCAAAGGCTCTCCGCTCACGGGATGAACGTCCATCCCCTCTCCACGATTCAATTCCTCTGCATCATGAGGCCGATGAAATTTCTTCTGTGTGGGTTTCTCTGTTGAAAAATGATTCTGCATCGGAGAGGGGGAAGGAGAAGAATGCATGGCATCTAAAGTACTACGCCTTGGGATTGTCGATTCATCGCAGGAGAATCCCGGGTGCACCTCGAGCAAGAGCCGTCCGATTCCCAGCCGTTTCTTGCGCTTCGTCAGTGCCACCTCGCTTGCCGCCCCCTGCAAAAGCGCATGCAAACTGCCGTTCACCATCGCAGAAATCGCTTCAAGAGAATCGGCATCGAGCCGGGGGAAACCGAACGTTTCCGGAGATCGGATGAACGTACCTGCGACGCCGCCGTCACACGTACGGAAGGTCTGATCTGTGGCCGTCAGGAGAGAGAAGGTTGCCATGGATTCTTGTGTACCGTTACAACGGTACATCCTCATCCATGACAAAGCAAGAGGGAAATGCCGATCGTCATTTCTTGCCCATTTTCTGCAAAAAGTGCCGAAATCCGCCGCTCCCAAACTGCAGCATGCGCGAACCACGCGTGATTTTGCTAATGCTGAGATCGAGCTTGGATGCGATCTCGCGCTGCGGCGTCCCCTTCGCTAGCTCGCGAATGAGCTGCCACCTCCCCGCGATATCTTCCAGCTCCTGCGGCGTGAGAATATCTTCCAGAAGCATTCGCGCCTCCTTCTCGTCCTTCACGGACGCAAACAACCTGTAGACTTCGTTCAATTGTTTCGACGAAACGATCATGGCGCCATGATAAACCCTCTTCCGCGCCGCACCAATCTCACTTCTTGAGACCGTGCGCTCCGAGAACCTCCTGGTACTGCTCGGGCTTATTCATGCGCAAATACATCAGAAGCTTGCGACGCTGTGCCACCATGCCGAGGAGTCCCCTCCTCGCGGAATGATCCTTCTTATGAATCTGCAAATGCTGCGTCAGGAGTTTGATCTCGCGCGTCAGAATAGCGATCTGCACTTGAGGCGAACCGGTATCCAGCTTGTGCAAGCGGTGCTTCGTAATTAAGTTCTTCTTCACCGTACGCTTGAGTGACATAGAGGGTCGGGAACAGGAGAAAAAAGAATCTGCCGCGCCTCCTCTTGGATGAGTTTCCAGTAAGGGAGCGTGGACGAGGAGTTATTTTACGAATCGACGATAAAAATGCAAGGGTAAAATGCAAATGGATGGAAAATTCCACGAGAATGCCTCTTCGCCTTCACATTCGAAGATCGACAAAAGTGGACAGCCGTCCACCGCGTGAGTAGTATCATCCACCTATGACAGGCATCTACACACTCCTCGTCGCAATCCTCGGCCTCCTCGTTTTCGCCTCGTGGAAGCTTGCCATCCAGCAAAGGGAACCGGCGGATCCTCGCATGAAAGCGGAGCTTGAGCGTAAGACGGAAGAGCTCGGAGAGGTGAAGCGACAAATGCAGGATGCGCTCTCCGAGAAGAATGAACTTGCAGGGAAGGGCAAGCAGCTCTTTGCGGAGCTCACGAAATTGGAATCGAAGTTCGAGAACACGGTGGACGAGAGAGATGCGCTCAAGAAACGCGTCACGCAATTCGAAGCGGAGGAGAAGAGAATGAAGAAAGATCTGGATTCTCAGCTCACGGAGTTGAGCAACGCGAAGCGCAGTTTCGAGGAGGAACGCCAACGCGTGATCCGGGAGGAAGAACGAAATCGCGAGAAAGACCGCGAAGAGCATGATCGCATGTGGGCGGAACACGAGAACGCCGTCGTCTCGCTCCTCACGGATCTCTGCAAGAAGAAGGAGTACGCCTTCACCGCATTCGACAACACCGATCTCCCCGAAGGATTCCACGGCAATCTGAAGCCGGACTTCCTCATCGAGTTCCTCGGACAGTATGTGATTTTCGATGCGAAAGTCTCGAAGGCGACGAACCTGCAAACCTACATCAGCGAACAGGTGAAATCGACGGCGAAGAAAGTGAAGGGCAAGGAGAATATCTACCCCCGCATCTTCCTCGTCGTGCCGACGCATGCGGTCTCAGAGATGAAGAAGACGTCGTACTACGAGGAAGGATTCACCTTCTTCGTTGTTTCGCCCGAGGCGCTGGAGCCGATTCTCGCGAGTCTCAAGCGTATAGCCGACTACGAATTCGCGGAAGCGATGGATCCGCTGGAACGGGAGAACATCGTCGACCTCATCGCCCAATTCGATTTTCACATCAGCACCAGGAACGCCGCGGATCTCTTCCTCATGCAGCACGGCATCGAAACGATCGGCAAAACCCAGTCGATCAATCCCGATCTCGCGAAGGAAGTCGCCATCAAGAAAGCGAAGATGCGCGTGCTTTCGCAGAAGAGCTCGGACCAGAAACAATTCATCGCGAATCCCGAGCTGATTTCCGAGCGCCTACTCGAACTCGTCTCTCCCAAATCACAGATTTCCAAAGAGGATATCGATCAGATGAAGAGCTGACGGAAAACTTCTCGCCGATTGCGAGACAGGAGAATGGTCGCACGCTAGAATCGCATCCCATGACGAGCGATCCTATTTTCGATGTCCTCAACGAACCGCAGCGCGAAGCCGTCAGTAACACCAAGGGGCCGTCTCTGATTCTCGCGGGAGCGGGCAGCGGCAAGACGCGTGCTTTGACGCACCGCATCGCCCACATGATCCGCGAAGGAGTGCCGCCGTGGCAGATCCTCGCCGTGACATTTACGAACAAAGCCGCGAGTGAGATGAAAGAGCGCATCAAGAATCTCCTAAAAATCACGCACGGGGATTTCGCCTTCGGGGAATTCGGACAGGGCCAGTTGCCGGTGATGGGAACCTTCCACTCGATCTGCGCGCGGATCCTGCGCCGCGACATCGACAAGCTCGGGAGGGAACGATCCTTCGTAATCTACGACACCGACGATCAGGAGAAACTTATGAAGCGGGTTTTGAAGGAAATGAGTATCGACGAGAAGGAACTGAAGTCCCGTACCGCGCTCGGGTACATCGGCCGCTTCAAGAGCGAGGCCGTAAGCCCCAAGGAGGCGCTCTCCCAAGCCCAAACGCCCATGATGCAACGCGTCATTTCCGTGTACACCCGCTATCAGAACGCGTTGAAGGAGGCGAATGCGCTGGATTTCGACGACCTCATCCTCGAAACCGTCCGCCTCTTCCACGACGTGCCCGAAGTACTGGAACGCTATCAGGAGACGTGGCGCTTCCTCCACGTCGACGAGTATCAGGACACGAACCACGCACAGTATCTCTTCATCTCGCTCCTCGCGCAGAAGTATCGCAACCTCTGCGTCATCGGCGATCCCGATCAATCCATCTACGCATTCCGCGGCGCGGACATCCGCAACATCCTCGAATTCGAACAGGAGTATCCGGACGCGAAGCGCATCAAGCTGGAACAGAATTATCGCTCGACGCAGATCATTTTGACCGCCTCAAACGCCGTCATCGCCCCCAACCCCAATCGTCCGAAGAAGGACATGTGGACGCAACGGAAGGAAGGACCGAACATCGTCGTGAATGAAGTCCGAGATGAGCGCGCCGAAGCGCAGGAGGCGATCAAGGAAGCGGAAAAATTGAAAGCGGACGGGGTGCCTTTTAACGAGCAAGTCGTGCTCTACCGCACGAACGCCCAATCCCGCCTCTTCGAAGAAGCGTGCATGCGCCGCGGCATCCCCTACCGCATCATCGGCGGCGTGAAGTTCTACGCGCGCAGGGAAGTGAAGGACGTCCTCGCCTACCTGCACCTGCTGCTGAACCCCGCCGACACCATCGCCTTCCTGCGCATTCTCAATGTCCCCTCACGCAAGATCGGCGATACGACGCTCGGGCATCTGCAAGCCTTCTCCTCCGCAAACCAAGTATCGCTCTGGAACACACTGAAGAGCATCGAAAACATCGAGGCACTCAATGACGGCGTGAAGGGGCGGCTCACATCTTTTGTAAAAATCATCGAATCGTTCACGGCGCTCGCGCAGGAGAAAGTAGTCTCCGTCGTGGCTTCGCGCCTTCTCGATGAGATCGGCATGGAGAAATGGCTCAAGGACGGAACCGACGAGGGCGAGGAGCGGTGGGGAAACGTCCAGGAACTCCTCACCGTCATGCACAAGTACGACACGCTCAGCTCGACACTCTCGCTGCAGAGCTTCCTCGAGGAAGTCGCGCTCGTATCGGAAGTCGACAAGCTCACCGATGCGAAGGATGATGCACTCACGCTCATGACGCTTCACCTCTGCAAGGGGCTCGAGTTCGACTCGGTGACGATCGCCGGCTGCGAAGAAGGCATCTTCCCGCACGCATCCTGCGTATTTGATCGCGAGCAGCTGGAGGAGGAACGCCGCATCATGTACGTCGGCATGACGCGGGCAAAAACACACCTGCGCATTTTCTTCGCCCGAAGCCGCATGCTCTACGGAGAGACGAAAGCGAACGCTCCGAGCCGTTTTATCGATGACCTTCCGGACGCCGTGGTCGAGCGGCGCAGCGACGAACTCCTCTCCGCCTTCGCCTGGGCCACCGAGAGCGGCCGCATGAAAGCGCAAACGATGGATGCTCACCGGGGAGGATCCGTAGAACCGTTTCGGCAAGTCGAGGTCGACGCCGAATTCAATCAAGATGTACCGCTGGGAGACGACACGAATCAGGATGTCTTCGAGCAGGGCATGCGCATCCGTCACCCTTCCTTCGGCGAGGGGAAAATCGTTTCCAAGCGAGGCGATATCGTCACGATCCAGTTCGACTCCGGGAAGAAGAAGGATTTCGCACTTTCGATCGCCCCGCTCGAAGTCATTTCCTGATTATCACACGACACTCTTGCTGAGGGCACGATCCAGTTGATCCGCAGTGTCGCGGATGAGGCGTTGCGTGTCGTCCCATCCGAGACAGGGGTCAGTGGCAGAGAGTCCATCCATGTCCATGGTCGGCGAAATCTTTTGATTGCCTCGCTTGAGGAAGCTCTCGACCATAAACCCCTTCACGGCATCGTATCCTTCGTATCCCCGCGATTTCGCGCTGAGAACACTCTCCACGACGTGCTGCTGCAGCAGCGGATCTTTGCCGTGACCATTGCGGCAGTTATCGTGACTCGCATCGACGATAACGGCGGGATTGCGAATCTCACGCTCCGGCTGACGCAGAAGACGCGCCGCGAGAGCGATCGATGCGGGATCGTAATTGCTCTTGTCCTTCGCGCCTCGGAGAATAACGTGCGCCCAGGGATTACCGTCGGTCTCCACCTGATGACGTCTCCACGCAAAGGTGTGCGGATGCTGCGCGCACTCCACGCCGTTCACGGCGATTTCGAGGTTCCCGTCCTCGGGATTCTTGATGCCAACGGGACAATCGCCCTCCGCCGAGAACATGCCCGATGCGACGAATCTGTGCTCCTGATCAGAAGAACTGCGCGCACCAATGGCGAGGTAACTGAGTGCATCGACGAAGTACCCTTCATTCCCCGTGAAAAGCATTTCGTCGGCAACCGGAAGCATCTTACCGACCTTGTGCATCATCTCGCGACACTGCCAGATCCCTCTCTCGATATCCGCCGGCTGACGCGGATCGGGCTGCGTAAGAGGGCCGGGCCATCCGAGCGTCGTGCGCGGCTTCTGGGTGTAGCACCGCAGCACAAGGAATAACCTCTCGCGCACCTCTTCCTGCAATTGCGCCAACTTTTCCGCGTAACGTTCGACGGCGGGAATGGGCCAGGCTGAACAGGGACCGACGACCATGAGGAGCCGCGAATCTCTTCCGGAGAGAATCTCCGCACCGGTGTCGCGATGCTCCTGAATGCGATGAGCCGGTGTCATCGGAAATGTTCCGACGACTTCTTCTGCACTGGGAAGATCTTTGGTAATGCGGAATGCCATGGGGTGAGGGGGAAAGAATAACAAACAAAAACGCCTTCCGCTGGGGGAAGGTCGTGTGCAAAAGTTCTAAATTCTCACTTACGCACGGCCCTTCCCCGCCATAAAGGCGAAGAACCAGAAGCCGAACGCGTAGGAACGAGAGACCATGTCCAAGCGCGATTGTATCCATACGTGAGTGTCTGTCAAATCGATCAACGAAGAGAGAAGTGCGTCCCCGATATGCCTTCGCTTCCCATTCTTCGCAGCACTTGATCGTTCTTCCCATTGGCGATGTATGCCTCGCCCCCCATTTTCGCATGTTCCGCAGCGACGTTGCATTTGCTTTTCATGCCGCCTGTTCCATTCCCCGACGTTCCGCTATGCAAGTACTGCTCGAAATTATCCGTCACCGGATTGACTTTCGGAATGACGCTTTCCGGGTCTTCGACAGTACGAAGCAAACCATTGACGCTCGTCAGGAGGATGAGTATTCGCGCCTGCATCATCCGAGCGATGGAAGCTGCGAGCCGATCGTTGTCCCCAATAGTGAGCTCAACTGTTGCGACCGTGTCGTTCTCGTTAATGACGGGAAGTACATCATGAAGAAGCATTTCTTCCAACGTGTTGCTGACGTTTTTGTACGGATACGGAGGCTTGGTGATGTTGAAATCGGCAGGCGTGAGGAGCACCTGTCCGCACACGACACCTTCGTTAAGAAAAAAGTGACGGTACGCATTCATCAGAGGCCCCTGACCAACCGATGCGTACATTTGCCGCTCAGAAACGGTTTCATCCGCGCGTCTGCTCTGCCGCATTTCCGCCCTGCCCGCCGCCATGGCTCCCGACGTGACCACGAGAATCCTGGAAACGGACTGGCGAATCCTCATGATGCCATCAACGATTTGTCTCATCCTCTGCCTGTCGAGATGCCCCTCCGACGTCGTGATGACGTCGGTGCCAATTTTGATCACGCCGGTATCGTCGCGCAGTTGATCCATAAGAGCTTGAAACAGGTGACAAGGTATAAGGCTTATTGACGCGGAAAACAACATTTCCTAACATTTAACTGTCACCACATCATGACAACAAAGCCCCCCGCAACATCCGTCCTCAACGCACTGCAGAATTTCGGTCTCTCGGATCCCGAGATCGCCGTGTACCTCGCCCTCCTCGAACTCGGATCGCAACCCGCGAGCGTGCTGGCGCGCAAAGCCGACCTCAAACGCGGCCACACGTACAACGTGCTCTCACTCCTGCGGGAGAAGGGTGTCGTGCAGGAACTGGAACGAAGCGGTGTGCGCACCTTTACGTGCATCGAGCCAGCAAGCCTGCTCAGGCTACTCGAGCGACGCTCCGAGGACCTCGAAGGCATCAAGCGCAGCCTCCTCCAATCACTCCCCCTCCTCGAAGCCATCATTCATCCGGCCGTCGTACAGCCCAAGGTACGGTTCTACCAAGGCGTCGAAGGTATCAAACAGATCTACGAGGACACGCTGCGCTTCCCGAAGCACGATCTGTACGCCGTCGGCGACTTCGAGCACTACTTCCCCCGCGAGAATTCCCCGGAACTCAACGACTGGATGTGGCGGTATTGCGACAGGAGAGCGAAGGCGGGCATCCGCTACCTTGGCATCGTGAACCAATCGCCGATGACCGACCTCGCGTTTCGCAAGCGCAAGGGTCAGAAACGTGTCTTCAAAATGCTGAAGGGAATCGACCTGCCCGTGGAGATCAATATCTATGGCGATCGCACCGCCATCATCTCCTCATCGCGGGATATGGTCGGTCTCATCGTCGAAGACCAACCCACCGCGGATACGTTGCGTAATTTTCATCAGGCGGTTTGGTCGCTGCTTCCCGACTACGAGGTATAGACTGCCGCCATGTCACTGCGAGAAGAAGTCACCGAATTCCTCCGGCTCCACCGTCTGCACCTCAATACGAATCTCGGGCAGCATTTCCTCGTCGATGAGGACGCGCTGGAGCACATCGTCGATAGTGCCAAGATCACACCTGGGGAAAAGGTGGTGGAGATCGGACCGGGGATTGGCGTCCTCACGAGGGAACTTTTGATTGCAGAGGCAAAGGTTACGGCAATCGAGTTGGATGCTCGCCTGATACCGCTCCTGAATAAGTTCACGCACGAGAATTCCTCCCTCACGATTATCAACCAGAACGCGCTCACCGCTTCCCTCCCAGGCGTTCCGTACAAAATCGTCGCCAACATCCCCTACCACATCACGTCGCCGCTCCTGCGACACGTCTTCCTGGAATCGAAACGCACACCGAAGAGCCTGACACTCCTCATTCAGAAAGAAGTGGCGCAGACCATTTGTGACAAGGAGAATGCCGGCATCCTCACGATCCTCGTGGGACTCTTCGGCGACGCTACGCTGGTATGCAATGTCGCGTCTTCGGCCTTCCTCCCTCCGCCCGCCGTCGATTCGGCGGTGCTGCACGTGGAGTGTTTCGACGAACCGAAGGCCGACCGCGAGACAATCGATCGCGTTTTCACGCTGACGAAGGTCGGATTTGGGCAGAGGCGAAAGATGCTGCGCAACACGATTGGAAATCTCGAAAGCGGCATGGAGCACTTGAGCAGCGTCCAGATCGCACCGACCAGGCGTCCGCAAACGCTCTCCGTGGATGAATGGATCGCTCTCGCACGAGCGTTCCATGGATGAGGAGAACGGATCAAGCGAGAGCGCGAAATGCAGACGAAGGAACAGGATCGCTCGGCTATCCGATTAGCCGATGACGCCGAACCCCGTTGGATTCAAGGTGAACCCGTGCGCCGATCTTCCCTCTCCTATGCCTTCCTGCTTTCGTTCCTCGCAACGATCTTTCTTCTTCAGTGGGATCTTCGGGCGAGCTACCCCTCCGCACTGTGGCTCACGCTCACGATCGCAGGTCTGCTCTCACTTTGGATAAAGAACAAAACAGCGAGCGCACTCGTCATCACCGGTGTCGCGGGTATTTCCGTCGCCTGCTGGAGCGTGACGCACACGACGCACGTGACAACGGCAACAGACGTCGAATTTCACGCATCGCAGTTTGTGACAATTCACGGCATCGTATGCGATGAGCCGGACAAGCGCGTCACCCAAACCTTCTACACAGTCTGTGCGAAAAGCATCGAGAACGAAAGCGGAGCGGTGGTGACGAAGGGAAAGACGCTAGTCTCCGATCGAAAACGAATATTTCATCCCGCGTACGGCGATGCCATAGTCGTGAATGGAACGCTGCGGAAACCTCCCTACCTTCCCTCATTCGACTACGCCAAATATTTGAGTTTCTCGGACATCTACAGTGTACTCTCGGCGAAGGACTTTCGAGCGGACGGTGCGTGGCATGGAAATGTCTTCAAAACAGTGCTTTACAAAATAAAGGAACACTTCGAGGGGCGGGTCGAGGAGCTCTTCCCCGAACCGCATGCCTCCTTCCTGGAGGGACTCCTCACGGGATCGCGTCGCGGAATCCCGCAGGAACTCATGGATGAATTTAACGCGACGGGGCTCTCGCACATCGTCGCGATCTCGGGTTACAACATCACGATCGTCCTGGCCTTCGTGGGAAGTCTGCTCTTCTGGCTCCCCCTACGATGGCGATTCCTACCCTCCCTCGCCGCTCTCGTCGGCTTCACCATCCTCACGGGCGCAAGCGCTTCGGTCGTACGAGCAGCCATCATGGGAACGATGGGACTCTTCGCCCTGCAGACTGAGCGAAGGCAGGAAATGCGGCTCACGATCCTCTGGACACTCTTCTTCATGCTGGCGATCAATCCCAAACACCTCTGGTGGGACGCGAGCTTCCAACTCTCATTCCTCGCCGTCGTCGGCATCGCGGAATTGCAACCGCTCACGAAGAAGCTCTGCAGCCGCGTTCCCACGCTCTTCGGCATTCGCGACGGATTGCAAGTGACACTGGCCGCGCAGCTCTTCACCGCCCCGTGGATCATCCTGCTCTTCCAGCGCCTTTCCCTCATCGCGCCCATTTCCAATATCACCGTTCTGCCGCTCATCCCTCCCGCCATGCTCCTCGGATTTGTAAGCGTCATGATCAGCTTCATCTCTGCGCCCCTTGGCCAACGCCTCGCCACTGCAGCATGGGGAATTCTCGATCTTATCCTTCGCATCATCGGCGGATTCGCTCGTCTTCCGTTCGCCGCCATTCCCCTCGACATTTCCAGGACCGAGATCGCCGTTTTCTACGGAATCTGCGCCATCATTCTCCTCCTGCTGCGTCTCCCCATTGGTAGAGGTACACCCCTTTCGAACCGCGACCGCGCGCCACGCGCTCCTCTTGCGTGATCGCGAGACCCGGAAAACGGAATACATGCGACACGACGCGTGTACCGGGGCGAAGTTCTCGTTGAAGCTTCGGGAGAAGCTTCCGCATCATGAACGGACCGACGTACAAAAAGAGGACATCGATCTTCGAGAGATCTTCGTGAAGCGCATTGCGATATCGAAGCGTCACATCTTGCCCCGAGAAAGCAATGCGGAGTTTGCCGAGAAGCCAGATTCCGAGCGCCACCTCGTAGCCGATCGCTTTTATCCCCGGACACTGACGCTTCGCCGCAATCAGGAGACGTCCGTCGCCGGCGCCGATGTCGCACACTGTTTCGCCTTCCCGGATCGCAGCAAGATGGATCATGGCCTCGGCTACATTCTTGGGAGTCCCGCCATACGGCGTGGCGACACGAATGTGCGCGATAGCCGTAACGAGGATCACGACGATGAACACGGAGACAGCGCAAAGGATGAGGATCGGCAACATGCGACCAGCGTACAGTCTTTGCGCGGCAGTGCCGAGGTTGGCAGGGAAGAATTTGCGCCTAGAATGGGAGCATGAAACTCCCCCTACTTCCAAGCATCCTCTGCCTCTGCGTCGTTGCCCTCGCATCGTGCGCTCCGAAGACTCCTCCCGCCCCCTCCACTTCCACAACCACCATACCCGCCATCCAACAGACCTCGTCTGGCGGCATGCTCGAACGAACTTCTTCCTCCTCCAAACCACTCTCGATAGTACAGCTCGAGACCAAGGCAGCGGCAGGCGATCCTCATGCGGCATTTGACCTCGCAACGATCTACCACGACGGGAAGGGCGCTCCGATCGATTACGCAAAAGCGAAGACACTCTTCGTCCAAGCGGCAAAGAGCGGTGATCCTTTGGCGCAGTTCAACATCGGCTTGATGAGCTACAAAGCAGAGGGGGGAACGAAGAACGTGAAGGAAGCATCCTCATGGTTCCAGAAAGCATCCAAGCAAGGAAATCTTCGTGCAACCTCCGATCTCGGCCTGCTGGCCTATAACGGAGAGGGGCAGAAAGTGGATTACAACAAAGCATTTCAGCTCATCCAAGAAGCCGCGAACGGCGGCTATGCGCAGGCACAGTTCAATCTTGGTGTGATGTACGCCAAGGGCCAGGGCGTTGCGATTGATCTCACACAATCCTACGCATGGTTCCTCATCGCACAGGCGAACGGCAACCAGCGAGCCTCGACATCCATTGCCATCATCAAGCCCCAACTGACGGCGGACCAAGTTTCGCAGGCAGAGTCGCAAGCAAGCGCTTTCAAGAGCGAGTGACGAGCGCAACCAAGCGCTACTGCTTCCACTCCACCAGTGTCACCGTCACGTTCTGCTCCTTGCCGCTGCGCGCAATCTTCAACGTCATCGTGTCGCCGGGATTCTTCGCCTCGATCACGTGCAGGAGAGAAACATCGGCGGTGAGACGATGGCCGTCCACCTCCAGAATGAGATCCCCATCCTGCAAACCGGCCTTCGCTGCGGGAGAACCGGGAACGACTGCGGGCAGATTCTGCGAATCATCACTGGAGATCAGTACGCCGTAATCATAGGAAAGATTCAACTTGCTCTTGAGGTCAGCGGTCACGGGCACGTAGCGGATGCCGATGTATGCACGCACAATGCGACCGTTCTTCTGGAAGCTCGCCAGCACCTGCCGCAGCTCGACTGCGGGCAAGGCGAAACCGATATTCTGAGCGCTGGCGGCAATGGCGGTATTCATCCCGATGACTTCGCCGCGCGAATCCAGGAGCGGTCCACCCGAGTTCCCTTCGTTGATCGCCGCGTCCGTCTGAAGAATCTGATCGAGCTGCTCGCTGCTCCCGTCGAGCAATCCCCCCGCCTGAATGGATCGCTGAAGTCCCGATACCACACCGACGCTGACGGTATTGCGGAATTCGCCGAGCGCATTGCCGATGGCAATCGCCGTCTGCCCAAGCTGAGCGGTGTCCTCGGAAGAAATCGTGAGCGGTGTGAAGCCGCTTCCCTCGACTTTGAGGAGCGCGATGTCGTTGACCGGATCGATACTGGCGACTTTCGCGGAGAGCTTCCGTCCGTCGTTAAGGAGCACCGTGTACTGCGCCTTGGGATCCTCCACGACATGCTTGTTCGTCATGAGGAGTCCGTCACTCGTGACGAAAAATGCCGTGCCTCCGCCCACCTCCTGCGTCTTCGTCCCCTTCTGCACGTACTGCGGAACCTGGATTTGAAATTGCTGGAAGAAAGGATCGTTCATACCGGGAAATGCCTTGTCGAAAGGAACGGATTTTTGCTGGAGCACCGGCAGCTTCTTGCTGATGATCACGCTGACCACGGAGGGATCCGCGCGTTTCACCACATCCACAATGCGTTGCTCACCCGCCCCGAGCCCTCCTCCCACTCCGGACGATGATGACGATGACACGGATGAAGACAATGACGTCGAAGCGACGGTCGCCCATGGATTCCAAAGTTTAAATTCCGCGTGGACACCGATCACGATGAAGAACGAGGCGAGGAAAGAGAGAACGCCGATACTGAAGACTGCTTTCGAAACAACGGGCTTCATAGGAATGCAGGAAAGGAATGAAGGATGGACACAAAGCGGTTTCACTCCGTCGTCGTTCGCAGGGAATTTTAATGACTGCCGATCATGAGCGTCAATAATTTGGCAGAGAATGCAGTGAAAGGAGAACATCTTACGCGTCGAGGAAACTGTACAATGCAGTCGATTTGCGCTATAATTAAGTGAAATATGACACAAACAGAACCTTCGACCTTGGCACTTGCCGTCCCTTCGGGAACGGATCTCTACGATGCGCTAATGGGTGCAATCGAGCCCGACCTCGTAACGGTGCGTCTTCCGCTCCTCACACAAAAATATAAAAGTGAAACGACCGAGGAGCATGCGGCGCGCATGGACCGCTACCGGAAAGCGTACGAGGAGTACGACCGACAGGCCGAAGAATGGATGATGAACTTCCGCGTGCTCGTCACCGCGTGCCGCAAGGAGGCTCTCACGACAGCGGAGAAAAAGGATAAAAACGCGGAATCGACACTCCTTTCAAACATCGAATCCCAATTATCCACGCGTTCCTAATCCCCTTTCCCATGCAACCAAGTTTCCCCAGTCACCGAGAAAGAGAGCACCGATTGATTTATCTCGATGCTGTTCCGTCACAGCAAGAAGCTCCTCAAGACAAAGGACAGCCCAAGAACGGTAACGTCGATCCTCAGAAGGAAACAACTGATAGAACGCAAAAAGCAGACAAAGGATTGAGCAGAGAATTCGTCCGAGTGACGGATATGAGAACCGGGATAAGCGTAGAGGGAGACTCCGCATCCGTGACACATGTCATGACGTATGTAGACAAAATTATGGCAGAGGCGCAGAAGGCGCGCGGGGACGTCAGCACAACGGGAGGAACTGCGAACGCCGCCAACAAAGAGCCCCCTAAGCCGGACCCGAAGAAGGACAAGGTCGATCTTCCCAGGACAACTGCGGAAACGCCCGCACCAACCCCCGAAAAGCCAGCGGCTCAGCAGCCAACCTCCAAGGAAAAACTGCCGACTGTGGATGAACTGATGAAGAGGATGGAAGATGCGTGGAAAAAATTCCAAAATGCTCCCGAAGATAAGAAAGTGAGCGCAGGAATCGAACTTGCCATGCTCGCGATGGTCACTCTGGGGGCTTTCGGCAAGGGCAAAGTATCCTTCGATAGCGAATCCAAGAAGAAAGAAGACGAAAAAAAGACGGACGAAACAAGCAAAGAACAAATAGCGGGAAAGAACAAGGAGGCACCGAAGCAGATTTCGCTCAATGAAGCGATACAAGAACGAGAAAAGAAACCAAAGGATATGGAGCAAAAAATCCAATCGGATGAAGCAAGCATCGCCAAGGATGAGCGGGATAACTCCGAGAACAAAAACAAACTTGCCCAGCTCAAGACCGCATCCACTCCCGCCGATCAGATTGCCGCACTGCAGCAAGCCATCGACGTCATGGAAACAAAGCTTACCTCTATGAAAGAGCGTAGTAAGCAAGACAAGCAGGTATTGACTCACCTTCAGTCCGAAGGGGCCATGCTTTCCAAAATCAAGAACGTTGTTCCGCCCGACGCAAAAATTTCTTTCAATGAGGCCGCAGACGGCTCCATATTGGGCATAAGATTGGAGATGACCATCAATAAATTGAAACTTGCAATCGCATCAGAAATGGATGGCGAGCCCTACGTTGATGCAAAAAAAACCGATTTCCCAATCATTTCAACATTCAGCTATTACAATCTCATCAAAAACCCATCGGGTGATCGACTGGAAATAAATATAGATAAGATGACAGAAAAATATCCAGATTTGAAACCTATTGTAGAGTCTGCAAAACAACTCCTCCAAAAGAACAATCTGACAGCCCAGAGCTAAATTACTTCTTCGCCGAGAGCGCTGCGATCACCTTCTGCGCCCAGCCTCGCACTCTCTCCTCCTGACCATAGGGTTCGTTGACGATGAGGAGCGGCGGGAGGAGCTGCGCCGCCTTCTTGGCCATGCGAAATTTTTGAAGGTGCTCGATGCACCGCCCGGTGTAGCGGTAACGCGCATCGCCGAGCCCCACGATCGCAAGCGTCGTCCTGCTCACATCTGCCTCCTTCACGCGATCGAAGAACGCCCGCATGTGCGGATTGAGTTGCCCCTCCACCCCGTCGGCATTCCACGTCCCACAGGCCAGAATCGTCAGATCGCCCTTCGTTAAATCCGCTGCCATCGCCTTCTCGCAGCGTGTTGTCGTCACCTCCTGTCCCGCTTCCCGAAGCGCGTCGCCGAGAATCTGCATCACATACTCTGTGTGACCGCTCGTGGAAGCGTAGATGATCGAAATCGAAGCCATCGAGGACAGTATAACGCTTCCTGCGAAGGAGTCACTTCCTGCGAAGCGGGGGAAGGTCGCAGACAACCTGTACCGGCTTCACCGTGTGCTCCGGAGCAGCTCCGGCGATCCACTGCGTGATGGACTGGAAGCAGTCGAGGAACATGTTGCGCATGCTGTCGTCGGCGTAGAACGCGATGTGCGGCGTCGTCACAACGTTCGGGTGCTCGATGAGCGCGCGATTCTCCTGGAAGTTCTGCTCATGCTCGAGCACATCGAGCAGCGCGTGGGCCACCTTCCCGCTCTCGAGTGCCACGAGAAGCGCGGAAGAATCGATGAGCGAACCGCGAGCGGTATTGACGAGAATGACGCCCTCCTTCATGCGCGCAAATGCGGCAGTATCGATAATGTGTTCCGTTTCCGCGGTCGCCGGCGTGTGGAGCGTGATGATGTCGCTCTCGGAAAGTAATGTCTCGAGCGGGACGTACTGCACGCCAAGGAGATCCTCGAGCTCGATCGTGCGGCAGTGATCCGCGGCGAGAATCTTCATCGAGAATCCGTGCGCGATGGCCGCGACTTTGCGTCCGATCTTCCCCGTCCCGACAATGCCAAGCGTCTTGCCCCGAAGCGACATGCCCCGCAGTCCGTGATAATCGAATGTGCCGCCCTGCACCCGTTTGTTTCCTTCCAGGACACGCCGAAGCGTGCTCAATAGCAACGCGAAGACGTGCTCCGCGATCACATGGGAACCATAGTCGGGCACGTTGCACGCCGTGATCCCCTTCTCTTTGCACGCATCGAGATCGAGGTGATCGTACCCCACCGATCGCGTACAGAGCAGTCGCAGCTTCGGCAGTTTCTCGATGAGTGAGCGAGAGAAAGGAACCGTGATGAATGTCGAGATCACCTCCGCATCACTGCACTGTTCGATGATTTCCTGTTCCTTCAACGCGCCGAAGACCGCCGCGGACGGGAAGTGATTGAGGACGAGAGGACGATCCTCCACGTCAACATCAAGGAAAACTATGCGCGGAGATGGAGAAGAAGTTGGCATAAGAGAAGGAGGATGCATCATAACAGATCATGCCCCGACCATCAGGAAACAACTTGCTCCTCACTCGTACCGCAGCGCTTCGATGGGTCGCAGATCCGCGGCATTCTTCGCAGGGGCGATCCCGAAGACGAGGCCCGTTCCCACCGCCATCCCGAGCGAGAGCAGGACCGCGCTCGGCTTGAGGACGAAGGGGAAATCCCCGAGGAAACGCGAACCGATCAGCGTGATAAACCACGCGAGGCCCGCCCCGAGGAGGAGGCCGATGAGCCCTCCAATGAGCGTGAGGGCGAGTGCTTCGAAGAGGAATTGGAGGAGGATATCTCTCTTGCGCGCTCCCACCGCCTTGCGAAGACCGATCTCTCGTGTGCGCTCCATCACGGAAACGAGCATGATATTCATGATCCCGATGCCGCCGACGACCAGCGAGATGCCCGCGATGAGCGAGAGGAAAAGCGTGAGGGAGAAAGACACCGTCTTGATGATGTCCGCCGCCTGCTGCGCGCTGCGCACTTCGAAATCATCCTTGGCGGCGTCGTTGGTGGGGTTTTGGATGCTGTGCCGCTGCCGCAAAACCTGCGTGATATCGGCTTTCGTGAGCGCGACATCGCCCGTCGATTGAAGTGAAATAAGTGTCAGTGCCTTCTGCCCGGTCAATGCCTTCGCCCGAGTAAACGGCATCACGACGGCATCCTCGAATTCGCGCAGCACCGGAGAGCCGACTTCCTTGAGCACGCCGACGACGGTGAAACTCGCTCCCCCGATCGTCACACGCTTCCCGAGAGGATCGTCGTCCGCGAAGAGATCTTTCGCCGTCTGATGGGCGATGACGATGACGGAACTCGCCCCATGCTCGTCATTGGCGTCGAGGAGGCGACCGCTCTCGAGCTTCATCCCATAGTTTGTGAAAAGCTCCTTCTGCGCACCGATGAGATACGGGGAGGAGGATTCCGTCCTGTAGAGGATTTTCTGCGGGATGATGATCCCCGGTGTGATGCTCGTCACCGTCGCAAGTCGGCGGATCGCGAGATAGTCCTCGTAGGTGAGACTGTTCAAGTCCGCGCCCAAATCCCGCACACCCTTCGGCACGATGCCCATCGTCTGACCTCCGACCGAGCTGATTTGCGCCAAAATGAATCCTTGAAAGCTGGCTCCCAACGACTGCATCATCGTCACCGACGCAACCCCGATGATGATGCCGAGCATCGTGAGGAATGCTTGTGATTTGTTTGCGAGAACTCCGCGCATCGCCGCTCGTGATGTATCTCGGAGAAGCAAGGTCTCACTATTATACAGTAAATGGATGTCCGTCTATCTCAAGCCTTCCTTTCTCAGGGTTCTTCTCTTTCTTTGCCAGGGCGACAAAGAAAAACAAAAAAAAGTAAGTGTGTCACCCTGAGGGATTTCGCAAAGCGAAATCGTCACGAAGCCACGACGTTCGAGAACGCCGTGGCGAAGGGCGACACACGAATCGCAACGTGATGGTTCGTGACGCTCCGTGCGCGGAGCTCCTCACCATGACACGTTGCTGCGTGTTGCGCGCTCCGGCTTTGTCAGTGTGTGATGTTTTGTTCTGCGCCGAAGCGCAACAAACAACAAAATTCCATGGTTCCCACTGAATCTCCCTCTGCCAACTCTGCAGATTCCACAAATTGTTACCGTTAGGAGGGTAAAGGGGGTGTGGGGGACCTAGGGAACCGAACAAGGTTCCCTGGTCCCCCACGAAAAATCCATGACGAAAAAGAGGGGCAGCTATCTATGTTGGAGTTCATTGCGCCATGAGAAAGAAATATCGTGTTAGAATGCTGCGTCCTCCTATGCAATACACCTTCCAAGTCATCTCCGCCCTCGCTCTCCTCACCATCCTCGGTCAGGCGATCGCACTGGTTTTCCTCGCAAACCTGCTCTGGCAGGCAATGCGACGTGATCGTTCCACCTTCCTCACACGCCTCCTCTCGCGTCGCGGCCTCCTCTTCATGTTCGTCGTCGCGCTCGTTGCAACATGCGGAAGCCTCTTCTTCTCGGAAATCGCCGGGCTCCTCCCCTGCAAATTCTGCTGGTTCCAGCGCATCTTCATGTACCCGCAGACACTCCTCCTTCTCATCGCTCTGTGGCGCAAAGACAGAGGTATCGCTGTTTCCATTCTCGCACTCTCCCTGATCGGCATGGCATTTTCCGTCACACACTACAGCGAACAGGTTCAGGCGGTGTTGCACCCCGTTGCGATCGGGAATTCTCTCGTCGCCTGCGATCCCAGCGGCATCTCGTGCGCCGCAACGCAAATCTCATTCCTGTTCGGATACATCTCGATTCCGCTGATGGCCTTCACGGCATTCCTCCTCAACGCATTGACATCGCTTTCGTTACTACGACGCAATAAAGAGAATTGGGCATAGAAACCAAACAGTCCTATACTGGCGACACTATGAAAAAATCCGTTGCCGCTGTTCTCCTGCTCGCCATTACGCTTTCCGGATGCTCGAGATTCTGGAATCCCACATCCCCCACCGGATCCGGAGCATCCTTTTCCATCCCAACCATCGCGTCTGGGGCGGATCTCACGGCGCACGCCGCCGTCTTCGGCAGTGAAACGCCTTACAGCGAACCGACCGTCGCCATCAATCCCGATCTCGCCAAGGACTTCTCCATCGCTGACGTGAAGAACATCGATGCCATCACGAAAGCCTACGGCATCACGCTCTCCCCGGATGATAAGAAACTTCTTGCCGAGCGGAAGTTCGTAATGAAGCGCCTTCCCGATACATCGATTCAACCGCTCCTCAGCGGAGACCGGGATCGAGAATTCCTCGGACTCTACAACGCCGTCTCCGGGGGAGACGAGAAATCCCGCACGCAAGCCAATACCCTCTTCTGGAGTTCCGACATCTTTCTCCACTCCTACTCGCTGCTCGAGACGGAATTACTGAAGGAAATGGAGAACACGATGTTCGCCCCATCGATGAAAACGCTCTCGAAAGCCTTCTTCGAAGCCGCCTCTGCTCATCTTGCGCAGGCAACATCCGACGCTGATCGTGTGAAGTGGACAAAGGTGCGCAATTACTTCGCCGTTCCCTACGCGCTCCTCTCGACCTCCCTCCCGACATTGACCGACAAAGACTATCAGGGAGCCAATGGCAACAGTCTCGATCCCACGACGGTTCAGGCGAACTTCCAGGAGAAGGATAAGAATGCCGACTCAGAGGATGCCGCAAAGGCATTCATCACCTCTCTGAAGCTTGATAAGGAGAGCGAAGGCCTCGTCCTCTCGGATCTCGCAACGGTGTACGCGGCAAGAGGCAAAGACACCCCCGCGATCTTCAAGCCGGAATACGATGCGTATACGGCAAAGATGCACATCGATTTCGGTGTGGATTTCTCACAATTCACGCCCCGCAGCCACTACACGAGCTCGAGCCTGCGCCGACAGTACTTCCGCGCGATGAACTGGTACATCCAGTTGCCATTCTTCGTCGAGAGCGATCCTCTCACCACGTACGCCTTTGCGATCAGCCAGCTCATGGCGGAACACCCGCAGGAGCAGAAGAGTTACGGACTCCTGGAAGCCACGGTCAACTTCCTCGTCGGCACGAGTGATGATCTCATGCCGTCCGACTACCTCACGGCACTGGAGGAAACGAAAGGACAGAGCGATCAGGCGGCGGCGATCCGCGCAGCCCTCCTCAAGATGAAGAGCCCCCGCATCAAAAATCTCCCCGCCTCCTACCCGTCGATCGGCCAAGTGCAATCTGCGGATGTCCTCGCCGCCACCAAGGGCATGCGCTTCTTCAGCGGAAAATTCATTCTCGACTCGTACTGGACGGGCTATCTGACACAGGGAGACGAAGCCCCTCGCCCCGGCTACGCGCAGAAGCTTCCGCCTATGGCCTCTTCTCTCGAAGTCCTCTCGCTTCTCGGATCCACATATGCCACACAGAAGATCCCGACGCTAGATTTCTACACGCCGGATAATGCCAAGGCCATCGATCAAGCCATGAGCGATCTGCGAAAGGAAACGGAGGCGATGACGGAGAATGACTGGCGTGAGAACGCGTACACTACGGCGCTGTGGGTGGTTCGCGGCCTCTTCTCCTTCAGCCAAGATCACCGTTTTGAACTTCCATCATTCATGCAGAGTGATGCGTGGCCGGCGGAAGTCCTCGAATCGGGAGCGGGCTTCTGGACGGAGCTGCGTCACACCGTGCTCCTTTACGCCAAACAATCTTTCGCGGAACTCGGTGGCGGAGGACCATGCGATACGCGCACAGTCCCCGAACCTGCGAAGGGCTACATCGAGCCGCAGCTCGTTGCGTACACGCGTCTGCGCTACCTCGCCGAGCGCACGCTCACCGGTCTCCAGGATCTCGGCTTCGCGCTACAGAATTTCGTACCTCTGAAAACGTACATTTCCACCATGGATACGGTCATCGGGTACACCCAGAAGGAACTCTCTGACCAAGCGTTCTCGGAAAGCATCTCCAAACACAACGATTCCGACTGCATCTGGTATAACGTGGATCGCAGTGACTGGGAACCGCTGCGAAAAGAATTGGTGAATGATCTGAAAGCTGCGCTGCCGATCCCCGTCGAGGGGCCGGTCCTCTCCGTGAAAGACAAACGTGCGGCCATCGTTGCTGATGTCCATACCGGCGGAGACTCCGCTCACCCGACCCGTATTCTCTACGAAGGAACAGGCATCCCCTACGTGATTCTCGTCGCCGTGAAGGACACAAACGGACCGCGCCTCGCGATCGGCTTCACCTACTCACAATTCGAAACAACCGAACCGTACGGGGGACAGAGAAAAACGGACGAGCAATGGCAGCAGAATTTCTATAAGGGTACCGACGACAACGCCCCGTTCGATTACACCGCTCCCTCCGCATGGCCAAAGCTCAACAGTTGGTTTGGCACACTCTTCAACACACATTGAAGAGAATCCTCTTCCTCTTCGTCACCTGCGCGCTTAGCTCCTGCAGAGGGGCAGGGCAAGCAGTGACCATCACGCTCCCGCTGGAAGGAGACGCGCTGCGCACAACGGAGCAGGGATTATTCGATGCCACCAAGCTTCTGCCGCGAGGAACGACGCCGGCGATCCCCGTTCTCATCGTTCCCCACCACCTCACAGCAGCCGTGACGATCGCCGCGGGCCTCCAGGCGCTGATACCGAAGCATCCATCCTCGATCCTCCTCCTCTCCCCCGATCACTTCCACGCTTGCTCGTCGCTCCTCTGCACCGGGAATATCCGTTTTGAGACGCCGTTTGGAACGACGAATCCGGATCCACGTACGCAGAGTCTCCTACGCTCCTCCCCGCTCGTGGGAGACAATCCCCATCTCTTCGAAAACGAGCACGGCATCACCGCACTCATCCCCTTCATTCAAAAGCTCTTACCCGAAACTCTCGTAACTCCGGTGGTGATAGCGCAACGTCCGGATTGGAAGGGGCAGGAAGCAAGCCTTCTGGAACTTCTCAAGAACACGACTGCCAGTGGAACAGCCTTCGTCGTGAGCAGTGATTTCTCGCACTACTTGCCCCTGCAACTTGCCGACGCCGCCGATGAGAAAACGGCGCTGGCGCTCTTCTCCGATGACACAAAGGCACTGGAGAATCTTGCAAATCCTTCACAGAGCGATTGTCCCACTTGCCTCTGGCTGGCAGCAAACATCGCATCCGTCGATGATGCCTTCAATCCCTCCGTGCTCCTCCATACAAATTCAGCCCGAATCCTGAAAGAAGAAAAAGTGCAATCAACCACGAGCCATTTCGCCATCGCATTCTACCGCAACGCCGATCTCCCCTCGGAGGATGTGACATTCGGCGGTGATGTAACGCTCACACGATCGCCATCCGTATCCGCTCTTGCCCCGCCTCAAAGCGCACGAAAATTCTGGTCAGGAAAAGGTGCAAGGGTAGCCAATCTGGAAGGCCCGCTGGCAGAGCAGTGTGCGTCCAATACGAATCCATTCATTTTCTGCAATCCGCTTGCTCTCTGGATAAGCATCAAGAGCATTGCAACGATTTGGAACATCGAGAATAATCACAAACTCGATCAAGGCCAAGAAGGATTTAGAAATACAATCGAGTTACTTAAAAGAAGTGGATCAGAAGCCCTAAGCGACAAAGGTATAACTGTCGAAAACATCAGAATTTTTGCCCTCACGAATATCATAAACCCCGTGGCCGCTGCAAACAGTGCCGACCTGCAGGGACAGTATCGCCGCGTTCTCGAAGCGCTGCGTGCGGGGAGCGGCTCGGCACCCCAAGTCGTCTACGTGCACTCGGGAACGGAGTATGAAGCGCTTTCCTCCGCATCGCAGGAGAAATATCTGCGCAGTTTCGTGGACAGCGGCGCACGAGCGGTCATCGCAGTTCACAGTCATGTGATCGGGGACATGGAAATGTATAGAGGCGCGCCCATCTTCCGAGGCGTGGGAAATTTCATCTTCGATCAATACGATCAAACGGCGACAAAGACTGCGAAGCTCGTCCGCCTGAGCTTCACCGCGACCCAGACGTTCTTCCAGACGATGATCGGACACTGAGAACGCGCTTCTTCGTCCTTTTACGACCCACCAACTCCTCCTTCTGCACCTTTCGCCAGGTCTTCACCTGCGCTTCTCTTCGCAATGCCTCGGGATACGTCCTGAACTCCTCGCTGTATACGATCTTAACCGGCCCGCGAGAGCGTGTGTACTTCGCCCCCGTGCCATCATTATGCTTTTTCTCACGCGCGCTGAGGTCTTTGCAAGACCCCGCATAGAGAGAGCCGTCGCTGCATCGTGCAAAGTAGAAGTAGAAAGGCATGCTCCTATCATTGTACGCCACGCAAAGAAATCACTGATCCTCAGATTAATTTTCGTTTCACTTCCTCCACCAACTCCGGAAAATCCAGATCGAAGAAGTGTCCTCTGTTCGTGTATTCGTGATATTCCGTATGCAATGCTTCGCTGACATGCCTCGGCTCTTCAGTCGGAAAGTAAGGATCATCGACGGATGCGAACTGCACGATCCACTGCTGATGCTCCCGGATCGCGCGCCAATCCCAGGGCTTATCGAAATACCCACTCATCTTCTCGTATCGGTCTCCCGTGTCCGTGTAGTACGCACCGACCAGCACCGAACCGAGAATATGATTGTGTTCGGCATAGCGCATCGCGGCAATCGCGCCGGAACTGTGTCCGATCAAAATGGAATGCTCATCGGCTCCGCACACATCCTTCAGGAACGGTAACCAGATGCTCATCCGAGCGACCTTCGGATCCGGGAAGTCCTTCGCGATGACACGCAACCCCATCGCCTCGAATGCGCTCTTGGCGGACGGAAACCAGTAGTCATGCGCCGCGCCTCCGTCACCGTCGCCGCTGTTGTTGCCGTGGAGGAAGATGATGTTCACCTTTTGCGTGTCCATGATCGGATCATAGGGAAGGAACGCCTCATTTCCCAGATATGAGCTCTTTCTGTTTCTTTTGACTATTGATTGTACAAATGGCGAAAGAGAGTATCCTCGAGACCTTACGCGTGTGCGTTTTTTCATTTTTTTTCTCTCCCTTACATGCCTACAGGCACTATTAAGAAGAAAACAGACAAGGGTTTTGGTTTTATCACCGTCGAAGGTTCGCCGGACGTCTTCTTCCACTCGAGCGCGTGCCAGGAAGTGACTTTCGATCAGCTGCAGGAAGGACAGGCTGTGCAGTTTGAAATGGGTCAGGGACCGAAGGGCCCCAAAGCGGAAAACGTGAGACCCGCATGATGTTCAATGGATAATTCCCTTTCGCCATCAGGACACACGTTCCAGGACCTCGGAGTAGATGAGGTCCTCTTACGTGTGCTCCTGGCTCGAGGGATTTCGGTTCCGACTCCCATTCAACGTCAGGCGATCCCCATCGCCCTCGAAGGCAAAGACGTCGTGGGCATTGCGCAGACCGGCACTGGCAAAACTCTGGCCTTCGGGATTCCCCTTCTCCAGAAACTTTCCAAGGGTGGAAGAGCGCTCATCGTCCTCCCGACGAGAGAGCTCGCCACACAGGTGGAAGAAGCCCTCCTCCCTCTCGCTCAGGTCCTGAATATCCGCACCGCCGTCTTCATCGGAGGCGCCTCGATGTACAAACAGCGCGAGATGCTCAGGAGAAACCCTCGCATTCTCATCGCGACTCCGGGGCGTCTCAACGATCACCTCGAACAGGGAACCGTGACGCTCAAAGAAGTCGTCGTTCTCGTGCTCGACGAGGCGGATCGCATGCTCGACATGGGCTTCAAGCCACAGATCGAGCGCATCCTGCGTCACGTGCCGCGCGAGCGTCAGACGATGCTCTTCTCGGCCACCATGCCGCAGCAGATCCTTCAACTCGCGAATCATCACATGCGATCTCCTCTTCGCATAGAAGTGGCTCCCACGGGCACGACCGCCGCCAAAGTGGAGCAGGAACTCGTCATCGTGAGGCGCGAGGAGAAGATGCCGCTCCTCACCACGATCCTCACCGAAAACCAGGGATCCGTCCTCATCTTCTCACGCACGAAGTACGGAGCGAAGAAGATCACGCGCTCCGTGCAGGACATGGGACACCGCGCCGCAGAGATTCACTCCAACCGCTCGCTCGCCCAGCGCAGAGAAGCCCTCGAAGGCTTCAAATCGGGAAGATACAGGGTCCTTGTGGCCACGGACATCGCCTCACGAGGCATCGACGTCTCGAACATCGCCATCGTCATCAACTACGATCTCCCCGACGATCCAGCTGATTACGTCCATCGCATCGGTCGCACCGCGCGCGCGGGGAAGGAAGGCCGCGCCATCTCCTTTGCCACGCCGGAACAAATGGGGAACATCCGCGACATCGAGCGTCTCATCCGCTCCCCCATTCGTCGCCGCACCTCTCCGCGACCGCTCACGAATCCCACGCTCCCAATCCATCGTCAGGAAACCCCCAATCATTCCACGCCACCTTCGACTCCCGCTCATCATCCGGACAATCGAAGGCAATTCCGGCGTTCGTACGGAGGAAGGGGACGACGAAGCGGCGGAGGAAGATAGCCCACAGGTCATTGTTCGAACTCTACGGAATACGCACGTCTTCTTCGGCGCGGATATTCGCGGCACCGACCACGGGATCGGAGGATTCGATGGCGAAGCTGCGCCTGTGCAGAGTCAGCATGCCGATGGCGGCGGCAACGATGGCCGCGACCCCTCCGATGGCCAATCCGAAGCGCGGTCCGAACATCTCCGCGACCCATCCGACAATGGGGCCGCCGATGGTCGTGGAGCCGAGGAACGCAATCGTCCACAGAGACATGACACGCCCGCGCATCTCGGGGGCGCTGCTGAGCTGGAGAATGCTATTGCTGAGCGATGTGAAGTGAACGGAGAACGCGCCGACGATGATCAGCATGATAATAGACAGCATGTAGGTGGGCATCGCCGAGGCCAAGAGAACAACGACGCCGAAGAGCGCAGCCGAAGTGATGAGGAGAGAAATCGATCCCTTCTTCTGACTCGCAATCACCAATCCCCCCACGATCGATCCGACGCCCATTGCCGTCGTCATGCCCGCATACCCGCTCGCGCCCGCATGGAAGAGGTTGTCCGCCAGAAGCGGCAACGTCACCTGAAATTCGTATGTAAACGTCCCCACCACAGCCATCATCAAAAGTGCATCGAGAATTTCTCTATGGGCCAGCACGTAGCGAAACCCCTCCCGAAGAAGCCCGTTACTCTGTTTGGAGCGTTTGACTGGGTGCAATTCATCCGTCCGCATCATGAAAAGAACAATGAGAACGGCGATGTAGGAAAACGCATTGATGAGGAAACAGAAGGACAGCCCTACCGTCGCGATCAGAACGCCGGCAATGGCGGGCCCGACAATACGTGAGATGTTGTAGAGAGAAGCATTGAGTGCAACGGCATTCTTCAACTCCGCGCCTCCCACCATTTCGAAGATGAAGGTTTGTCGCGTCGGGTTATCCACGACGTTGATGAGTCCGAAGATGACGGCAAGCACGTACACCATCCAGAGCTGTACCGCTCCCGTGAAGACGAGCACCCCGAGGATGAGCGCCTGGAGTCCCGCCGCTGTCTGCGTCACGTACTGCAATTTCCGCTTGTTAAAGCGATCTGCGATGACACCGCCGAACGGACCGAGAACAAGAACCGGTAGGAACTGTAACGCCACGACGAAGCCGAGTGCCGAACCCGAATGCGTGAGGCTCAAGACAAGCCACGACTGCGCAATCGTCTGCATGAACGTTCCCGACATCGACACCACCTGTCCGATGAAGAAGAGGCGGTAATTGCGAATGCGAAATGAGGAGAACGTGCGGCGAAAATATTCTTTCATGGAAGGAGGGTAGCAGATGGAAGAGAAGGTGAAGCAAAACAATCCGATTGTCGTTATTTCCGCAATCTCATCGAGGAAAATTTGAAGAGCGCATAGGCTCCGATAAGGACAAGGAAAGCGCCCACGATCACTCCCGTCACGCTGGAGAAGATCTCGCTGATAAGATCCGACTGGCTGCTGAATGCATATCCTAAGCCTCCGAACATCACGATCCATGTCGCTTGGCCAAGGGCATCGATCGACAGGAATCTCGGAAAGGAATAGGCGCCGTTCCCGGCAATCAGAGTGGTCGGGAATGCGAGAGGAGTCATGAACCACCGCGTCATGTAGACCGCGATGCCTGCGTGCCGATTGAAGGCGTTTTCCACGTTGATCCATTTCGCGGAAAACTGGATACGCCTCGGAATCCATGAGCGCCCCATGCGTCCAAGTCCATAGATAATCAGATCTCCGCTAACACAAGAAACGAGCGCCAAGGACGACGCTATGTAGGGGTTGAGAATGCCGTCTCGCACAAACGCCCCGAGCAAGATGACGATGATCGTGCAGGGGAAGGGCGCTCCGAGCGAACCGATGAATAAGATGGCGCAGGCAAAAGGTAAACCATACATGGTCACCGCGTTCACGATGAATGTGCCGATCTCAGTCATGCGACGGCTGAGGAGTGCTGCCCGAACCTCCCAAACGTCTCAGATCACCTCCCGATCCGTACATCTGGGGAGGCGGGGGGAATCTCATCCGGTATAAATCAATCGCTTTACGCACCTTATCCAACAGCATGAAGAGGTTGTCTCCTGAACCGAAATGGTATTGGTCGCTCAAGAGCCGAAATGACAGCACGCTGTTTGATTCCGTCATCGGCACTCCGATCCGCCGAAAGAGATATTCCTGAGGTATGTGGTACGCGGAAGACACGAACCCCACGCTCATCCAAGGGCGCACGACGGATGTGTCGGGGTTGTTCCCGTAGAAATGATGCATGTGCGCGAACCGGATCTCCCTGAACGTATCGAACATCCCCGCTCCGTAGTAGACGATCGCGCCGATCCCGATCCCCATCAAGAGGATCCCCGCGATCACGATGATCCGTTTCGACGAGAGAACAGATGGAACCATGGATTTCAGCATATGGGGCGATTCGAGGTGTGTCTACATTTTTCTCGACCGCAGAGGAGGATCGTCACGAAGCGAAAGCCTCGACAATATCCGCGGTCGTGCGCACGCGTCCGATGCGCGGAAAGATGCGACTAATGGCGAACGTGTGATCCGCAGCCGTACGGGAAGCCATCGCATCGGATGCGAAGATCAACCGATATCCCCTCTCGAACGCGTCGCGCCCCGTCGACTCCACGCCAAAGTTCGTCGCAATTCCCCCAAGCACGATGGTCTTGATGCCACGGCGTCGCAATTGGAGATCGAGTTCTGTGCCGTAGAACGCTCCCCACTGGCGCTTCGTGACGATGCAGTCTCCGTCCTTGCGATCGAGGGTCGGCATGAGATCCGCAAAATCCGCCGTCGGTTTTGTCGGTCTTACCATCGGCTCATCGGCGTCGGGAGAGAGCATATCCTTCCCGTCACCCGACCCCGTCACGCGCACGAACACGACGAACGCATCCCGCTCATGGAACGCCTTGAGAAGAACATTGGCATTCTCCAGGACGTTCTCCGCGGGAAGGGGCTCCGTCGGAAAGGATGCGATGCCTTTCTGCAAATCGATGAGGACGAGCGCCGTTTCTTTCGGGATGAGAGTGATCGTATCCATGACCGCAGTATACAGCCTCATTGACAATGAGGCCCCCGTTGGTGTTCGATATCCCCCTTTCTCCCCTTACCCATGCCGGAAACTCCTGAAAGAATCGTTTGGACAAATACCGAAGCAGGCAACGATCACGCCGTTATCGCGCGCCCGGGATCCATCTCAATGCGCGTCAAAAAGCCCGGTACTGATGCAAGAAATACATGGGAGTCCGGACCTGTCGCAACAGTCTCAACGCCGGAAGAATGGGAAGCAGCATTCAGAGGACTTGGACCACAGTGGAATCAACTGTTTCAAAACAATACAGGCGATCACTACACGGCTGATCGACGAGTGAATACAGAAAGAGAAGAACTCATTTGGAGAGTCGATCACACAAAAATTGGGAAAGAAGTGTACGAAATTCGCGACCAATTAGCCGCGGTTCTCCTCAAGCAGCAATCTGATAAAGCGACAGGCTCCGCTCAATGAAAGAGAGATCATTGCGACGTTTCAAGAATGCAATTCGTGTGCCTTCTTCACGTTGTATTCCTGCCAGGCGAGCACGACGATGATCGCATCGAGCATCGTGAGGCCCACGAGAAGCAAGGAGTGACCGTGCACAATCTGAATGATCTGGAAGACGATGAAACAGAGAATAATGACGATGGCCAGCGGGTAAGCCCAGAGCCTGCCGCGGAAGAGCTGCCACACGAGAAAGATTTTGACGAGACCATGGCCCAAAAGAAAAATTGCGGAGACGAGCTTCGCATGCGGCGAGATGTGCGTCAGTGTTTTCAAGATGATATTGGCGAGAAAGTTATGAGGATCTTCCGACAATTCCGTGTGCGTGATGAAGGAGGCAAACCCACCCATCTGCGCGGGGCTCAGGAGAAGAACAAGTACTCCCCCGATGACTTCTAAAACTCCATCAATCCCCTTCAGCGCGATACTGATGTCGAAGAATTGGAGAAGCCGTTTCTGCGAGAGATGCATAGAAAGGATATTCTACAGGAAGAGCGACGTAACCGCCGCAGCGCCGGCGACTACCATGATTCCCGTAATGATCCATCCGATGGCGGTCGTCAGGCGACTGTTCACACGATCCTTCATGACCTTGCGATTGCTGCTGATGAGCACGACGAATGCCAGCATGACGGGGGCGACGACCCCATTTGCCACGGCCGAGTAGATGAGCGCCTTAATCGGATCCATCCCGATCAAATTCATGAAGAATCCGAATGCCACTGAGAGAATAATCACACCGTAGAATGCGAGCGCTTTATTGAGCTTGAGATCGAGACCAGAACGCCACCCGAAGTTTTCCGCCAACGCATAGGAGGAAGAGCCGGCAAGGACGGGAATGGCGAGGAGGCCGGTGCCGATGATGCCGAGCGTGAAGAGGAGAGAGGCGGCGTTGCCGGCGAGCGGACGCAGCGCGGCGGCGGCATCGGCTGCGGAGACGATATTCGTGATGCCATGCGTATGCAGCTCCGCGCCACACGCGGCAATAATGAAGAACATGATGAGATTCGAGAAGAACATCCCCGTCCAAACATCGATCCGCATGTGCCGGACTTCCTCATCCGTCGTGCCCTGCCGGAGCTTGAGCGTCGTCTGCCCCTTCTCGATTTCCTCCTCCACTTCCTGCGATGTCTGCCAGAAGAAAAGATAGGGGGAGATCGTGGTGCCGAGGATGGCACAGATGAGGATGAGCTGATTCTTCGAGAAGGTAATCGCAGGGAAAAAACTGTGCCTCATGATCACGCTCCAATCCGGATGAACGAGGAATGCGGATAAGACGTAGGAGACAAGGATCATTGCCAACCACTTCAGGAGTCGCGCGAAATGCCGATAGGAACTGAAGATGAGGAGACCCAGAATGAGGACCGTGAAAAAGACGATGAGCAAGAGATGATTCACGTGCGGCGTCAGCAGTTGCGTTGCCTGCGCCATGGAACCCAAATCCGCTCCAATATTGAATGTGTTGGCTCCGACGAGAAGCAACGTGCAGACATCCAGCGCCCAACGCGGGTAATGATGACGGATGTTTCCGGCCAATCCCCTTCCCGTCACAAGCCCGATGCGGGCGCACATCTCCTGAATCAGCGCCATCAGAGGAAAGCTGTACGCAGCCATCCAGAGGAGCTGAAAGCCGTACTGCGCTCCCGTCTGCGAGTAAGTGGCGATGCCCGAAGGATCGTCGTCCGCCGCGCCGGTGGTGAGGCCCGGTCCGAGAATTTTCCAAAATTGCGCGGCTTTGCGCATCGGAAGAGCGATGCCGTAGCTCAAACGTCCGGAACTGTTGATCGTACGTCCGAGAGCGGCGGCCGGCGCTTCGACGATGCGCTGAAGGAGAGGTTTCGGCATGCAGGTAGGGGGAGCTCAGAAAAGATTCATTGCATGGGATCCACAGATTTTCGTCTATCATACAGGTGAATAATTCAGGGAGCATCAAGAACCGGTAGCCCGACGGTACAGTCCCGCTGCCCCCGGCCCGCCTGAAGTACGAGCCGGGGGTATTCCATCCAAAAGAAAAAATATTTAACCTAACCTAGGGAACGTACGGGGGAAGATCCATGACGAGGAATCCCGAACCCGTTTTGTCGACATGGTAATCGAATGCCGTTTCGGTTGGCTGCATTTGTTCCGTTGCTCCGCAGCAAGGACCACGCGTGAAGAGCGTTCCGTCTTCATTCGAAAACTGCACGCGAAAGAGGAATTCCTTTTGCGAAAGTTGGCGCTGACTGAGAATATTTCTCACCTCGAGACACCTAAAAAGTTCACAACTATACGTAAGCAAAGCGATATGATCATCAGGGCTTATGTCAGGAGCCCCATTATTAATTCTCTCAAATCCTCCCCCATGATACCGCAACGCATCATTGTATTGATGGTCATGAAGAAGTCTGAAATACGTGATCAGTGCATCACGCGCACGCTCTACATCAGAATTTTTTCCTGAATCCTTACAACCCTGAGTACAAAGAAGAATGAAACAAAGACCAATGATGGAAAGAGAGCGGGGCATTAGAAATGGGGGGATAATTATGAAACACACTGATATTTGTATGATTGATATTTACCGAGGAAATAACTCCATGAATAATAGCGATACGAAACTCCATCGAACTTTCCGTAACCGTACGCCGGGACACCAACAGTCGACTCCCACACATACGCGCCATTACCATCAATGCGATCGACAAGCATTACGTGATTCCCCGGATAATCCAATATATCACCCGTGCTGAGATTGAATGTATTAATGGACGTACTGAAGTTCAGAAGAGAAGCTGTCGTTTGCTGACGAATATTCCACACACGCGAAACGAAACCTGAGCAGTCAACGCCGGCTAGCGATGTACCGAAGCAAGATGGATAAGTCATTCCCGAATTGCCCGCCACCCTGTCACTATCCATTGCGCTATTGAATGTGCCCGGGAGGTCATACCCTCCCCAGAGATACGGAACCGATGGGAAAGTCGTTGTCGTCTTCTTGCCTACAAACTGCGAGGGTGCAGTTCTCTGCTTGTCACATCGCGTCGGCGCGGCGATGTCCATGTTGCGCATGGTCAGTGATTTGGAGTTGCTCAAATAGGCATTCGCCTGCGTTGCCATCGCGGAACGCGTGCGGGTTTTGAGATCGGGGTTCGTCTTGCCGCTGCAATCGACTGTAACCGAGGCGGTGAGTGCGGTGGCTGGCGTTGCCGATGGAACGGCGACAGGTGAGAGACTCTTCTGGAGCGACAAACGAACGATATTCGCGCCGTCTGGTCGTGTGATGAGCGCATAGAGCGTGCCATCGGAGCCGGAGGCGACGCTTTCCGGAACAGAAATGTAATTCTCGGCGACCGGAGGCCGTGCCATTCCGCGCAGTTTCCCGTCGGGACCGTAACTGCGCATCACGTCATCGACAGGCATGGCAGAATTGTCCGTCACCTCCGTCGTTCGCGCCTCAAACGCACCGTTCTCGTGCGCGGGGAACACCTTGAATGCATGCATCCGCGAGTGGAACCCGATCGTGTCGATCGTACGACCTTTCACGTTCAGCTCATCGGTCTGCGCATCCTTGGAATGAATCTCCACCGCCGCGTTCATCGCGGCTTTCTTCACATTGGAAGCCGAAACGAGCGGCACATCCACCGTAGATCGCAGAGCGGAATCCGTGATCTCCAGAACAAGATCGCCGCTGGCATTCACTTTGAGCGTATCGAAGACCTGCATGCCGCTGCTCCTTGGAGGTGTGATCGGATTCGCATCCAGCACTTTGCCATCCATTGAGAGGTGCATGAGCTTCCACTGATCATTTTGGAACCCAACGACGTAGAGCTCATGCCCATAGATAATCGTGTCAAACAGCGTGGTTGCAGGAAGTTCCAGCGTCCCCTGGAACGTGCCGGAAGAGCTGTAGCGAAGCAGACGATTCGCCGCCGCATCAAAGACGAGGAATGTGCCGTCGTCTGTGATCATCAAACGCCGCGGCCCTTGGGGAAGCATCTCCGGCGTGTTCTCATGAGCGTACGTGACTCCGCTCTTCCCTCCCTTGGGGATGGAGAAGAGAACGGTGTAAGGAGTGGTTGCCGATGATGGTGTTTGCGCGATCGAAGCGCTGGGCTCCTGCTGCGCGAAGAGGATGGGAGAGAATGTGGAGAAGAGAAAGACGACGAGGGCCACGGAAGAAACGCGCCGAGCCTGCCGGAATCTGCATTCCCTCGCTTGTGGAAAGAGGGGCATAGAGAGAAGGGGGAAGAAATGAAGAAGTGAGGAGCAATCCCCGCCTCGCGCGCGCAGAGGAAGACATCGCTCTCACAACCAGCTTGAGATATCCCCCTGTGTTTTCTCAGACCCCCGACGATCGATCGCCCGCGCAGCATCGCCCTCCCCGTACGAGCACGGGAAAAAGGAAGTACCACGGCATCGTGGAACCGGGCAAAACTCTGTGAAGAACAAGAGACGTTCTCAGTGCCCCCTCGCTCACTTCTCCCCCGTCGCAATCAAGATACTCGTCAGCTTTCCATCACTCGTCGTCGCATGCACCGTTGCCATACGTGCCGCCTTCGTACACATTACGGCCGTATACTTGCCTCCGTCCGTGATTCCATCGACGGTCCATCCATTGTCCTTGAGCGCCTTCGCATAGAAAGCCGACACTTGCTTCGGTGTGTCCGACGTCTCCATCGAAAGCATGCTGCCGGGCTTCGTGGAATCGGGATTGAACGCCGCCGACGTGCTGATCTTCGCTCCCGGATACACGGGAAGATCCTTCGGCCAATCCGAAGGAACGGTCCAACCCGTCGTCGCACCATCCTTGGGTGGTGTGTTCGAAGGATTTCTGTCGCAAGCAACCGTAAAGAGTGCAAGGGAACAGAGAAGACCGATCGTAAGCGAGGAAGAGAAACGCATGGGAGAACAGGGGGAAACGCACATCAGTATTCTCCATTGTCCTCCAGGAGACAAATCGTCCGACACTACATACTCGCAAGTTCCTCCGCATTCACCATGGATGCGTAGAACCAACGCTTCACGGCTTCCACGAGGAAAAGATACACCACCACCATCCCGATAATGGCTTCAATGGCTAACCATGGGATGGGCCCGAACGTAAAGAGAGAACGAAGCGGCGAAAGTGCAGTAATCCAGCCGACGGCAACCATCACGACCGTTCCCGCCACGAGATACACGCTCGGCCTGCTCTGCACGAACGGAATGAGCTTCGTGCGAATGATGTAGACAACGAAAATCTGGGTTGCGAGCGACTCGATGAACCAGCCCGTCTGAAATTGATGTTCCGGAAGATGGAGGAACACCCCCAAGAGAATGAACGTAAGAAAATCGAAAATGGAGCTGATGGGCCCGATAATCACCATGAATTTTTTGACGATACCGAGCTGCAACTTCTTCGGGCTCCTGAGATCGCGCTCATCAACATGGTCCGCGGGGAGAGAGAACTGGGATGTGTCGTACAGCAAATTATTAAAGAGCACCTGCCCCGGAAGCATCGGCAAAAACGGAAGGAACACGGAAGCGCCCGCCATGGAGAACATGTTCCCGAAGTTCGAGGAGAGCGCCATCATCAGGTACTTCATGGTATTCACGAAGGTCTTGCGACCCTCGATCACCGCTTGAATCAAGTCATCCAATTCCTTGCGCACCATGATGAGATCCGCGGATTCTTTGGCAATGTCCGTGGCATTGTTGACCGAAATACCCACATCGGCGGCCTTGAGCGAGAGCGCGTCGTTCACGCCGTCACCGATGAAACCGACGACATGCCCGTGCCTCTGCAGCGTCTTGATGATACGCATTTTCTGGTCGGGATTGACGCGCGCAAAGATATTGACGCCATGCGCACGCTCGTTGAGCTCGTCGTCACTCAACGCGTCGATCTCGCTTCCGAGCAATATTCCCGTCACGGGGAAAGCGATTTCCTCCGCAACCCGCTTGGTCACGAGTTCGTTATCTCCGGTGATGATCTTGATGCCGATGCCGAATTCCTGCATTTTCTTCAGTGTCTCAGAGACGGATTTCTTCGGCGGATCGAGGAAAGCGAGGAACCCGAGAAAACGCAGATTGCTTTCGTCTTCGACGTCGTACGCTTGCTGTGTGGGCATCTCCCGATACGCCAGCGCCAACACGCGAAACCCGTCGCGGCTCATGGATTGGTACATCTCCTCGGCAGCCTTCAAGACATCACCGGTAGCCTGCGCGTCACTCCGATGCATCTCCGTACAGATCGGGAAGACCGCTTCCGAAGCGCCCTTGCAGATCAAGAGAGCCTTGCCATCGTGCTCGAGCACCACGGACTCTCTGCGCCGATTGAAGTCGAACGGAATTTCGTCGAGCTTCGTGAATGACGCGGTATCGATGTGACGGAAATCGCGGATGGCTTCGTCCAGGGGATTTTTGAATCCCTCCGAGAACATGCTGTTGAGATACGCGTACTTGAGCACATCCTCTTCCACCTTCCCGAACGCATCGACATATTTGATCAGCGCAATGCGATCTTCCGTGAGCGTCCCCGTCTTGTCCGTGCACAGCAAATCCATGCTGCCAAAGTTTTGAATGGAAGAGAGGCGCTTCACGATGACGCCACGCCGCGCCATGGCGAGCGACCCCTTGCTCAGATTGATGGTGATGATCATCGGCATCATCTCCGGCGTCATGCCGACCGCAAGGGCGACTGCGAACATCAGGGATTCCAACCAATTCCCTTTCAGCACCGCATTCACCACGAAGACGAAGAGCATCAGAGCGACCGTCGCCTTGATGATCAGCATGCTAAAATCCCGGATCTCATGATCGAACTCCGTCGGCGTATCCACGGCACTCAAACCCGCAACGATGTGATTGAAGCGCGTCTTCGTGCCGGTTTCGGTGACGGTCAAGATCGCCTCCCCCGTGGTGATACTGCTGCCCATCCACACCTCATCATCGTTATTCTTGGGAAGGGGGAAGGATTCTCCCGTCAGGACGGATTCGTTCACGTAGAAATGTCGGATCTCGGAGACCTTTCCGTCCGCTGGGACGATGTCCCCCACCCGCAAGAGCACGCAGTCGCCCGGGACAATCTCGGCGATGCGCGTTTCCACTTCTTTTCCGTCGCGGATGACCGTCGCAGTCACCTTGATGGATTCTCTGAGCTTCTCGGCTTCTTTGCTGGATTTAAACGTATTGAACAGATCGAGGAGCGAGCTCAGAAGCACCATCGCGAAGATGACCAAAGCACTGCGCACATCGCCGAAGTATGCGGAGACGCTCGCCGATGCGATCAGCAGAAGAATGAGCGGACTGCGCAGCAGGAGCAGGAACTGAAAGAGCAACGACCGTTTCTTGTCGAAGGTTGCGGCATTCGGGCCGAAGCGCAGCAGCCTCCGTTTGGCTTCTTTTTGCGTGAGCCCCACATGGCTATGCGTGAGGCGAGAAGCGGGCTTTGAGCGAGTTTTATTCATAGAGATTGCGCTTTCTATTGTACGCCAAAACGCGATGGAAGACAATTTCTTGCATTCCACGCAATCGAGTTCTGTCGAAATTCGATACAAGCAAACATTGCATCCCTTTCTTTATATCTTTGCCACACAACCTCTGTTACGGTCAATATCCCATGTGCTTCTCTGCAACTGCGAGCTTCACGGCCGGATGTGCTCTCAGCGCGATGGGAGGAGTAACCATTGCGAAAGTGCGACGGAAATCGGAAATACTTTTCGCGGCGATCCCGCTGCTCTTCGGCGTGCAACAGCTGACGGAAGGAGTGATTTGGCTCTCGTTCCAACATCCCATCCTGCTGTCGGTCATGACTAGTATCTATCTATTCTTTTCCAACGTGCTCTGGCCGACGTGGATTCCGCTTTCCATCCTCCTCATCGAACGAAAGCCCTGGCGCCGCAATATCCTCCGCGTCTTTTTCGCCATCGGCATTGTCGTAAGCCTGTACTACGCCTACTTCCTTTGCACGGAAACGGTGAAAGCGGAAATCGTGAATCTCTGCATCTCCTATGTAGCACCGCACTTCTCCGCAATCCCCATGTTCTCCGCATACACCATAGCGACGTGCGCAAGTTGCTATATTTCAAGTCACCGATTCATTAATCTGTTTGGCGTCGTCACCCTTCTCTCCGCTCTCGTGGCGTTTCAGTTCTACGAGCACGCATTTATTTCGGTCTGGTGCTTTTTTGCCGCGATTCTCAGTGTCATCATCTTTTTGCACTTCCATTTTGCGAATCAACATTCATTGAAAAAAGGATGAGCCGGACTGAACGATCGCACACTGAAGATCTTCCGTCGTCACCATCCCATTACCCGATTCTTAACGATGTCATGGTGAGTGAACCTGCGACTGCCTTATCATTGAAGATGCTCGCCTCTTCGTCATCCTTCTGCAGCGCCAATACATAGAGCAACGGAAGGAAATGTTCGGGAGAAGGAATTGCGAGATTCCATGACTCGCCTTGCGATGCATACGCCAGAAGACGCTCATGGCCCCTGTCCGCGATACACGCATTGATCTGCTCCTTCGCCTCCAGAGCCCAATCATATCCATACTGCGTATTGATCTTCTCCCATGCAACCAACCCGAGGTTGTGCACGATGTTTCCGCTGCCGACGATCAGAATGCCCCTCTCGCGCAGCGGCGCGAGCGCCCTCCCCAGCGCATACTGTTCCTGCGGCGTCTTCCTCACATCCAGACTCAGCTGAACAATCGGAATATCTGCATCGGGATACATGTGCCTCATCACGCTCCAGCATCCGTGATCGAGTCCCCACTCGTCATCGAGACGAATCTCGGTACTCTTCACGATTGCTCGTACCTCGTGTGCCAAGGAAGCATCGCCCGGGGCCGGATATTGGACATCGTACAACGGTGCCGGGAATCCGCCGAAGTCATGAATGGTCTGCGGATGTTCCATCGCTGTGACAAAAGAACCGTCCGTCTCCCAATGCGCCGATATACAAAGAACGGCAGTCGGTCGCGGAATCGTCCTCGCCGCATTTCGCCATCCTTCGGTGAATTCGTTCTCCTCAATGGCATTCATCGGACTGCCGTGCCCGAGAAACAAGACGGGCATGATTGCTCTGCTGGAAGCGCGTTCAACCATGAACCACGATTCTATCGCTGAATGGGAGCTCGATAAAGAATGATCTTTCAGCCTGCCAAAAATGAATGAAGCAACCTTAACGATCTCTTAAGACCAACTACCGTACGATCGCGTCTTACCAATCATATTTCTTACCCCCAAATTCTATGTACGAGCAATGTTCCGGTACTGCGTGTGGCCCCGTAGGCTGTCAAAGCCAGATGGGTTCCTGCCCCTGCCAATATCAAGATTCCTGTCAGTCTCCTACCACGTGTTCCTGCGGCTGCGGAGCCAGCGAGAATTGCAAAGGAGGTGATCTCCTGGATACGGTAACGTGTGCCAAGAAGAGCCTCTTGAAAGACAAGATCAAGGAACGGCTCGAGAAGAAAATGGGCAAGAAACTCGATGCCATAGCGGATTTGGCAGTCGAGATGCTCATGAGCAAGTACGAAATGAAGAAGGTCAAAATGACGAAGAAAATGGAGATGATGGAAAAAATGAAAAAAGCCATGGGAGAGTAATACGGGAAGAAAGAGGGCAGGTTCGCCTGCCCTTTTTTTGTGAAACAGCGCGGTCAGGTTATTAAATCTTGAATTCTGGAGAACGTTCTGAGGGGATAGACTACGCATCAAACGAGTATTTGATTGACTAATACTTGATATATCAAGTATATTGAAAGTATATGAAACACCTGAGCACACCCCTGCAATTCTTCATCGGATTGGCGAAAGTTCAGTCCGTTGTGAGCCGCCGTTTCGATAGCGGGCTCCAAGGATTGAGCTTCAGTGATTTCCAAATCCTTGTTCATTTGAGTCAGGCCCGTGAAGGGAAACTGCGAAGAGTGGATCTGGCCGAGAAAGTCGGTCTCACTGCCTCGGGCATCACGCGTCTGCTCGCACCAATGGAGAAAGTCGGTCTCATCAAAAGGGAAAAACATGTGAACGATGCGCGCGTCAGTTATGTGCTGTTGGCACCCGGAGGTCGACGCAAACTCGAGGAAGCACTGGAGAATGCCGACCTTCTTTCCGAAGAGCTCCTTCGCCACGTTGATGGGAAATTCGTCAAAGAGGCATCGACGATGCTGGGGGATCTCGGCGGCAGATCGCTGTGATTACGTGGCAGAACAGCTCGATCGTGAGCTTACGACTCTGAATCCTAGACAACGATTTTGAGGGAGTGGGCCCCGGAGAATTTAGGCCACCACGGTTGGGCCATTCTGGGCCACCGCGGCCTTCACGAGCGCCTTGAACGCGCGGGCATCGACCTTTTCCCCTTCATGGATATCGATCGCCCTACGCGTAGCGCCTTCCAAACTGGAATTGAAGATGTGCGATGGGTCTGGAATGCTGGCACCCCGAGCAAACGTGAGCTTCACGACCTTCGCGTACGTCTCCCCGGTACAAACGACACCGTTACAGGACCACACCGGGACCCCCACCATCGCATTGGACGGCTTCTTCCATTTCCGCTCCTCGATCATCTCGGGAACGGCCTCCAAGATAAGAGCTCGCATGCGGGCCAAGGTCTCCTTGCGCCAATCCCTCTGTGGCTTGCTTGCGCTCGACGTGCCTTTAGCCTTCGCCGGATTCATGATTCAAGTATAGAAGGAATTTCTTCCTGCGCACCCAGTTCATAAACAAAATTTCGCAGCAAACAGCACCATGTCCTGATGCTCAACTGGCAGAACAGCGCACTCGAGATTCGAATTCCTAGCGAAAGAGCATCGTTGCGGAATCCATTTTGAGTTGCAACACAAGGCTACCATCCGGATTCATCAGATACAGCTGTGTGTTCGACAGATCCTGAAGGAAAATATCCTGCTGAGATCCCTCGCAATACATCATGGTTGCACCGAAGGTACCAAAAGACAGTTTGCCGTCGGCAACCGTTGCACGACCGAAGAAGCTGTTGCAGTCGGTGGTGCCGGTTACGCTCCCATCATCGTGAAATGTAACAGTGAATGCATCTGCTTTCTTCGGAGAAACGAGCGCGCCGCTGTTCATCTGCGTATGTATCCACTTCCAAGCGCGATTCGTAATCGTAGACAGCCTTTGTACCGGTACAAGCTGGCCAGCCGTAACGGTAAAGTACTTTGAAACACCCAGAGAAGGTTGCGTAGTCATCGGCTCACCAATGTTGCGATCGGCGTAGTTCGCGATCACCTGGCCGCTGGCAGTTTCCACATTCTGTGGAGCGATGCGATCTCCGAGTAATATGGCGTTCGTACCTTGATTCAGACCAGCCTGATTGATATCCGCCGCAACGTAATAGAATGTTCCGCTGCCACCCGTGTCACGAACGAGCATTACTGCGGCATCATCCGTACCATCGCCATTCAAATCCCCGCCCATCGGCTGCCCGAACATCGTCGTTGTCACGGCAACCTCAGACCCGGATGCCGTTTCAACAGCCTTGCCATTCACCAACGTGATCGGTCTACCGTCGAAGGTGTAGGTTGCATTCTCCGGATCAAACGCTGCGGGCGGCACTGGCGTTGCCGACTGTTGGCAAGCGACCAAAGCTACCGTTATTCCAATCGTGATTGTGCCGAACCATGGATATTTGTGCATGGAAGACATCGTGAACCTACTCTGCAACAATAGCGACCATTTGAGCCATAAATGTAGCCTTTTCAACAAAGGCAGCACGGTCACGTGCGCGTAGTGGCAGCCCCACGGGGAATCGAACCCCGATTACAGGAATGAAAATCCTGTGTCCTAACCGTTAGACGATGGGGCCAGAATGTATAAATGAACAGAAACCTACCGAACAAGATTTCCCCGAACCTCTCGCCCGGCGTAGCCCCGCGCAGCGGGGCGAAGTCGGGTGGGGCTGCAAGAAATCAGGCAGGGAGAGTATAGCGAAGGCTCCCCGAATTTCCATTTATAAAAAGAGGCGACCGAAGCCGCCTCTTTTGGAACGTAACGATCAGCTGCAGCTGCCGCAACCGGGGCCAAAACTACAACTACCGCAGCCGGGGCCGAACCCACAGCTTCCACAACCTGGACCACTGATCATAATTTTTTGGGGAAGAAGATACGCATGCATTGTAAAGGATGGAGAGGGAAATGTCTAGCACTCTGAAACAGTGAGTGCCAATTTCCCTGCACAAGAACAACATATTCGACAGAGAAACGACGAAAGGAACATGAATAAATATGTCGGGATTTTCACAGAGATGGTGAAGCAACGTGTCATGGTGAGGAGCTCCGCGCATGCGGGGCGTCACGAACCATCACGTTGCGAATTCTTCGCATGTCGCCCTTCGTGACGATTTCGCAGAGCGAAATCCCTCAGGGTGACACGCATGCCATTTAGAAAAGATGTTTCCGCCCGAGCTCATCTCGATGATAGGTGCCGAATTCCGAGATCTGACGCACCAGTTCTCCATTCACCACGGGACCGTCGACGCAGAGACGAATGCCCAGGGGATCGACGCTGCAATTACCACAGAGTCCGTAGCCGCACTTCATGTAGCGTTCGAGCGAAAGCAGACAAGGTATCCCCCGCTTCTCGCAAAGAGCGCACACTGCGACCAGCATCCGCTCCGGACCGCAGGCGAAGATCTGATCGAATCTCTCCCCGTCGTCGAGCATCTGCTCCAGCACCGCGACGTTGTGCCCCTTGTGCCCCGCCGAACCGTCATCCGTCGCGATGTGAACGGTCGTGCGAGGTAGCGATGCGAACGTCTCCTGATACAGGAGATGCTCTTTGCTCCGCGCTCCGATGATGACATCGAGCGTGCAACCGTCTTTGGCCGCCTGCGACGCGGCGAAGAACATAGGTGCCGCTCCGTAGCCACCCGCGACGAGCCCGAGACGCTGCTTCTTCTCCCACGCGTACGACGTGCCGAAGGGGCCACGAATCCCCACGAGTTCCCCCGCCTGGAGCTTTTGCAGCGCTTTCGTCATGTCACCGACGGCGAAGAATGTGACGTGGAGGTTCTCACCGTCATCGAGCGCGATGCTCATCGGAATCTCATCCTTCCCGGGCAACCAGAGCATCACAAATTGGCCGGGAAGAGAGCCGAGCGAAATCGGAAGAATGAACGTCGTGACCATGTCGGTTTCTTTGCGCACCTGCGCGATGCGCACCGTTCGCGGTAAGCGAGTCTGAAGAGGAATGCTATTCGCACACATAGAACACTCAGAGTATACGGAGAAAAAAGAGATAATGCGAAAAGATAGCAGCGTGTCATGATGAGGTGCTTGCACACCTAAGCCTTCGTGGCTTTTTGCTATGCAAAAAGCACCTCAGGCTGACAAGGAAGGGACTTGAGTGAAAGCAGCAAGCCACGAACCATCGATACGCTACAGAAGTCTCTCACTTTCCCTTCCGTAGTTGCCTGTGCATTCCCCCCACCAATTCCTCCAAATCCTCCACTCCTTCCCTCTCTCCCCACTCCTGCATCTCGCGCGCGACTTTGGCGAAGACATCGAATCCCCGCGTGCCGATGGCGGTGCCGATGCCGATCAGTGTCGCTCCGGCGAGCATGAGCTCGATGGCATCTTCTCCGGTATGGACGCCGCCAGTCCCGATGATCGGGAGTTTTCCTTCGGTCGCGGCGTAGACGTCCGCGATGCATCGCACCGCGATGGGCTTGATAGCCGGCCCCGACATGCCACCGACTCTGTTTGAGAGAATCGGCATGCGGCTGCGGATATCGATCGCCATGCCCGGCCCGACGGTATTGATGACCGTGAAGCCGTCCGCACCTTCCTTCGCGCATGCAATCGCGATCTCCGCGATGGAGAGCGCATTGGGCGAAAGCTTGATGAAGACGGGCGTCTTGCCGGCAATCGCTTTGACCGCTTTGGTGACGGCAGCTGCGGCGGGCGCGGAGCAGGCGAAGGGCTTGCCGAATTCATCCTCCACGTTCGGACAGCTGATATTCACCTCCAAGAAATCCGGCTTCATCGGCAGCAAAGCCGCCGCCGTCAGGGCGTAATTCTCAACGGTGTCGGCAATGATGTTGAGGATGAGGGGGGCAGGCTTTCGCACCATGTACGCCGCGATCTCCTCACGTGCTTTCTCGGGACCCGCGTCCGGCACGCCGACGGCATTGAGCGTCCAGTGCTCGGTGGAAATAATCGTCGGATTGGGATGCCCTTTGTGTTCATGCAACCAGATCGACTTCGTCGTGACGCCTCCCGCGCCTCCCACCTCCGCCGCCCTGCGCCAGCTTGCCGCCGTGATTCCCCAAATTCCCGACGCGAGAACAGTGGGGTTTTGGAAGGTGACCCCGTGAACGGTCTGCAGGAGTTTCATGGAGGGAAGTGTACATCAAACGAACGACGAGGACGAAGAATGCGAGGAAAATGAATCCCTGATAGGATCAATGATGATTCCCCCATTTCCCATGCGCAAACTCCTCATCACGCTGCTTCTACTGATGCCACTCTGCGCCTCGGCAACAGGCACCCCTTTCTCGGACGTCCCGCCGAACTTTCCGTACGCACAGGCGATCACCAATCTCGCCAGTAACGGAGTGATTTCCGGATACTCCGACGGCACGTTTCGTCCGGAGAATCCCATCAACCGTGCGGAGTTCACGAAGATCGTAACGCTCTATAAGTTCGGTGCCGATATGGTTGAGAAATGCGGGAGTCACATGCAATTTTCCGATCTCTTGTTCGACGCTTGGTACGGGAAATACATCTGCCGAGCGAAAGATGCACATCTCATCGATGGCTATCCTGATGGAACATTCCGCCCCGCGCAGAACATTAATTTTTCGGAAGCAGCGAAGATCATTGCCCTCACGGCCACGCTGAATGCCGGTGACCCCATACTTCCGTCCGATGACGGCGGACCATGGTACAGCAGATACGTGAGGTTCCTTAGCGAGGCTCATGCGATTCCCACGAGTATCAAGAGCCTCGACCAAGTCATTACGCGCGGCGAGATGGCGGAGATGATTTGGAGACTGAAAGATACTCAGAGGAATCTGCCATCGAATACCTATAACAACCTCACGAAACAGCACCAAACGTACACGAATACGAACGAATCGATTCAATTCCAATATCCCGCAACGTACAGAATAATCACAGACGGAATCCAACAGAAGTTCTCTTCAGGAAAAAACTGGTATCGCATCGATCTGTCCGATCCAGAGAGCCCGGCAAAGCCTTCTTTGAGAGTCGAAGTGAATCCGGATGGATACGGGCCAGACGGCGCAGACGCCATCCTCTCCGTTATAGAGAATGGAGATGGCTCACTGCACATCGTCGATACGAAGAAGCTACAAGACCACAACAGCGATATCCGCACTGTTGTCGTCAAACCCTTCATAGCGTCCAACGGCAACACCTACACATTTTCCTTCTCGTTCAATACAAAGATGAATGTTGAACCCGATTTTTTCGATGTGTTGAATAGCGTGAGGATCTCAAACGGTTCCCTGCCGCAAACCCCTCAGAAAAGTATCTACAGCAATCATGGCGACGGATTCCAATTCACCTACCCGTCAGACATGGCAGTGACGAGGCTTAGGGACAATGTCCTCGTTGACCTGAAGAACGGTATATTCACACAAGGATCAGTTCTGGCATTCCCATCGCGATTGAGCGAGGGCACGAATCTCCAGAACGCATCTGTTAATGTCGCAACCGTCCCTTGTAACGCTCTCCCCTCGGGAACAACGATCTCCATCAATGGCGTAGATTTCCAGACCTGGTTCGCTGCTGATGACGCACAACTTGGGAACGGCACGGAAGTCTCTACCTACGCAACTATGAGGCACGGAAAGTGCTATTACATGGCGCTCGAATGGAACTATCGACGCATGGATACATACTCTGGCCTGCCAAAAGCACCGCCCGAGTTCGATAGACAGACGTTCGAATATATCTTCACGCAAATCATAAATTCGTTCACCTTCGTCGATCAAGGTACGACGTCGATTTTGCCATCAAACGATCTTCTCTACCGTAACTCTTTGTACGGATTCACAATTGAATTGCCGGCGGGCACGAAATTCCTCGGAGACAATGGCACAGCGTCCTTCCAGATTCCCATCCTCATCCCCGGCACAAATCTTACAGAGAAAACTCTGACAATCTCCGAGATTACTTCTTCCACCTGTTCCGATGCCAACCTGGGAGGAGGACCATCCAAACCATCTCAACTCGTGCTCATCAACAACATCTCTTTTCTCAGGCAGGAAGGCGGCGATGTGGGAGCGGGTCAAATCTATAATAGTACGAACTACGGAATCGTCCGTAATGGCTTATGCATCACCTTCTCGTTCGTTCTTCATGCTTTCAATCCCGACATTCCGGACGTGCGCCCCCCTGTCTACGACCCGCAAAAGGAATCCGCCGTCTTCGAAGAAATACTGCGCTCGCTCACGTTCGAGTAATCACTGCGGCTTCGTCATCTTCCACGGATCGAGCGCGCGGCTCAGGACTTCCTCCGAGAGAACCTGCTTCTCGCTGCAGAGTTCCCGAATTGTTTTGCCCGAGGCGAATGCCTCCTTCGCGATCGCAGCCGCCTTCTCGTAGCCGATCAGCGGCACGAGGCCCGTGACGAGCGAGAGGCTCTTCTCCACGCCCGCCTCGCATGCCGCGCGATTCGCCTCCAGGCCCTTCAGGCAGAGATCGGTGAACGCGGCAATGACGGACGAGAGGAGTCGGATGCTCTCAAGCAGCTTCTCCCCCATCACCGGCATCATGATGTTCAATTGAAACTGGCCGCCGTTCGCACCCGCAAAAGCGATCGTCTGATCGTTGCCGAGCACCGTGGCGCACACCTGCATCACGCTCTCGCAGAGCACCGGATTCACTTTGCCCGGCATGATGGAGCTTCCAGGTTGGAGGTCTCGGAGGATGATTTCGTAGATGCCGCAACGGGGGCCGGAGCCGAGGAAGCGCAGATTGTTGGCGATGGAATGGAAGGAGACGGCGACGGTGCGCAGGAGTGAGTGACATTCCACGATCGCATCGCGCTGCGCATTCGCCTCGAAGTGATTGTCCGCCTCCCGGAAGCGCAGGCCCGTGTCCTCTCGCAGAATCATGCAAACCGTCTGCGCGAATCTCGAGTGCGTGTTGATACCGGTGCCGACTGCAGTGCCGCCGACGGGGAGCTCCAGGAGCGCTTCCCCCGCCCGCTGCGCGCGTTCGCGGGAGAGTGCAACCTGCCTGGCGAATCCCGAGAACTCCTGCCCGAGCGTCATGGGCGTGGCATCCGCGAGATGTGTGCGTCCGATTTTCAACACATTCTGCCACGCACGCGCCTTCTCCTGGAGGACATCCTCGCAGGCGCGAAGCGACGGAAGCAGAGCATCGCGGATCATCTTCGCCGCGGCGATGTGAATGGCGGAGGGGAAGATGTCGTTCGTGCTCTGTCCGAGATTCACGTGGTCGTTCGGATGAATGAGGCCCGTCTGCGCGAAGCGATCTCCGCCGAGGATCTCGGTCGCACGATGCGCGATGACCTCGTTCGCGTTCATGTTGCTCGACGTTCCCGATCCGGTCTGGAACACGTCGACGGGGAATTGATCGTCGAATGTTCCCTGCGCCACTTCCTTCGCGGCCTTCACGAGCGCATCAACTTCCCGCGATGCGAGCTTCTTCGCACCCGATGCGAACATGCCAAGATCATGATTGGCCCACGCCGCCGCCCACTTGATGAGACCGAGCGCATGAATGAGGGCAGGGGAAATCTTCTGGCCGGATATCGGAAAGTTCTCCACGGCACGCTGCGTCTGCGCTCCGAAGTACGCAAGGCGCGGAACCTGCACTTCTCCCATGGTGTCTCGTTCGCTGCGAAAATCTGTCATGACATCATGATAGCAAAAAGTCTACTGACGTGTGCATGTCGTATGAAAATGCTATTTTTGCAGCGCGACGGCTGTTTTGAGGAAAGCCGCGAAAAGCGCCTGCGGGCGGTGGGGACGGCTTTTGAACTCCGGATGGAACTGGCTTCCGACCATGAACGGATGATCCTTGATCTCCACGATTTCCATGAGATCGCCCTTCGGTGAGTCCCCCGAAATCACGAGACCGTTCTTCTCGAGCTGCTCGCGGTAATCGTTGTTGAATTCGTAGCGATGACGATGCCGCTCGGAAACCTCCGCGACTTTTCCGTACGCTTCCCACGCCCGCGTCCCCTCCTTCAGCTTGCACGGATACGCGCCGAGACGCAGCGTGCCGCCCTTGCTGCGCTCCTTGTACTGACCCGGCAGGAAGTGCACCACGTACTTCTCGGGCGGCAACGTTCCTTCTTCATCGAATTCCTCGCTCGTGAGCAGAGGATCCTTCAGGACTGCACGAGCAAACTCGATGGTCATGAGTTGCGCGCCGAGACAGAGACCGAGGTAGGGCACCTTGTGTTCACGCGCAAACTTGGCCGCGAGGATTTTGCCTTCGATGCCGCGCTTGCCGAAGCCGCCGGGAACCACGATCCCCGCGCAGGTGCGCAGCTCCTTCCACGTTTCCTCGTCCTGCTGCTCGAGCCTCTCGGAATCGATCCAGACCACCTTCGCTTTGCGACCGGCGAAGACGGCGGCAGACTTGATGGATTCGATGACCGAGAGGTAGGCGTCGTCGAGGTGCGTGTACTTGCCGACAATCGCGATGGAGATTTCATCGGTGGCAGCGAAGTAGCGCCGTTCTCCATCCTCCCACGCCGACATGTCGGGCTTCACGTCTCCCAGATGCAATTTCTCCGCAATGATCTGCGCCATGTCGTAACTCTGGAATCGCAGCGGCACGTCGTAAATGGAGGTCACGGTCTGCGCGGGGATCACCGCCGCTCGCGAGACGCCGCAGAAGTGGCTGATCTTGTCGAGGAGCTCCTTCGGGATTTTTTTGTCCGCGCGCGCGAGAATCATGTCCGGCTGCAGACCGATGCGACGAAGTTCCCGTACCGAAAGCTGCGTCGGCTTGGTCTTCAGTTCCTTGCTCGCCTCGAGGTAGGGAAGGAGCGTCAAATGCACGTGGAAAATCCTGGTCTCTCCCATCTCCGAGCGCATTTGGCGCACCGCCTCCAGAAACGGCTCACCCTCGATATCCCCCACCGTACCTCCAATCTCGACGAGCATGAGATCCGCGCCGCTCTTCTTCGCCGCCTCCATCATACGATCCTTGATGGCATTCGTAATGTGAGGCACGACCTGAATGGTCTTCCCGAGGAAGTCTCCCTGCCTCTCCTTATTGAGTACCGATTGATAGATCTGCCCCGTCGTCACGGTGGAGAGCTTGCTCATCGGCTCATCGATAAAACGCTCGTAGTGACCGAGATCCAGATCCGTCTCCGCGCCGTCATCCGTGACGTACACCTCGCCGTGCTGAAAGGGACTCATCGTGCCCGGATCCACATTCAAATACGGATCAAGCTTCTGCACGAACACCTTGAAACCGCACGCCTTCATGATCGCTCCAATCGATGACACCGCGATTCCCTTTCCCAGTGAGCTGCACACACCGCCGGTGACAATGATGAAACGTGGCTCTTTGCTGCTCTTCGGTGCGGAACTCTTCGCGGGATTCATCATAAAGAAAATGGGCAGTCCTCGGGGGGGTGGAATGACGTATCTCACCACGGGAGCCCGCTACATATTGTAGTGGAATTTCCGATGCAGGCAAGACGAGCTTACGACGCTCGCCGCTCGCGCGAAACATTCGAACCTCAGCTTCCTTTGATCACCTCCTTCGCCGCCTTCGCCCCTTTCTTCATCGCTTTCTGTGCCTCCTTCTCGCCCTTCTTCACGAGCGTTTCCATCCCCTTCTTCGCCTCCTTCAATTTCTGGGTCGCATACTTCTTGGCCTTACCGAGATTCTTCTGGACGTCATCGCTCTCGACGAACTTCTTCGCCTCCTTCGCCATCTTGGCGCCATCGGCCTGCAAATGCTTACCGAGGAGCTTGGCAGCGGTCTCGGGATCCTTCGCTTTCTGTAATTCTCCACGAAGCTTCTCATTGCTGAGGAGATAACCGGCGAGCGCGCCGCCGAGTGTGCCGAGGAGGAGGGAGAATTTCTTCATGAGTACAAAGGGGAATGAGGTACGAAGTATAGGAGCGGGAGGGGAAAAGAGCAAAGAGATGACAGAACGATTCCGAAGAAACTGAGGATGCCTAGGATCAAAAAATACAGTGGGTATCCCATCAAAGCTAGGACGCTTAGGTGTTATGGTGAGGTGCGAACCATCACCTAGGCTTCAGGGAATAGTTACCAAAATAATTATCGGAATCCTTATAAATGCTTCCTCACCTCCCGCACCTGCTCCTCGCTCAGTACCTCCCGCAATTGCGCATCTGCTGACTCCCGCACGCCCGCCGCGCTCCCGAACTTCCTGAAGAGCTTCTTGCGTGCCTCCGCGCCGATGCCGGGAATCCCATCGAGCGCCGATTCTTTCGCCGCCTTGACCCCGCGAGATTCACGATGCCTATTGGCGAAGCGGTGCGCCTCATCGCGCAGTCGCATGAGGAGAAACTTCGCCGAAGAATCCGAGGGGAAGATGACCGGAACGGCCTTGCCGGCGACGAACACTTCCTCCTCGCGCTTCGCCAAGCCAATGACGGGAATGGCGATATCCATCGCCTTCAGCACTTCCAACGCGGCACCAAGCTGCCCCTTGCCGCCATCAATCACGAGCAGGTCCGGGCGCGCGGCGAGGGAGGGATCGATCTTGTTGAGTGCCGCTTCCCGCATGAACACCTCCTGTCCCGGCTTCACCTTCCTGCGGAGAGCTACGGGCGCCTTGCGCACATGTCGAAAACCGACTTCCGCGTAGTACTCTTCCAATTCCGGTTTGCAGATGATGTACACCTTTCCCTTCTTCACGGTGCGTAGAATTTTGCGGAGGAGAAATTGACCGAGATGCGCGCCGCGTTCCTTGGGGGAAACCGAGAATGATGAAAGAAGGAAAAGCCCCGAGGGGAGACGCTCCAATCGACACTGAGCGATGCGCTCCTTTTCTCGTCTCGCCAGGAGGAATTCCTTCGCTTGCTTCGCCTTCACCTTCAGCTCCTTGAGCTCTTCCTTCCGCGCATGGCCAAACGTTACGCCCTCGCTCTTCCAGAAACGCTCCTCTTCCTTCACCGCCTCCGCGAGGTGACGCAATCTGCGTCGCAGTACTTCCTTCAGTGACTTGTAATCGTCCACTTCCCCCTTCTTGAGCGATCGCAGCGTGAAGGATCGATACTGGTCGTTCGCCGTCCTCCCCTCCTTCATCACCGTCATGCTTCCGACGGTCTCGGTACCGCCGAGATGTGAGATGTCGTACCCCTCGATGCGGCGCGGAGAGGCGGGAAGCGCGAGAATGTTCTGAAGCTGCTGCAGCGCATCCTCCGTATTCTTCCTCTCCGACTCCCACTTGAGCTCACGCTGACGTGCCTTCTCCCGCACGTTCTTTTCCGCCAATTGCAGAAGATGCGATCGCTTCCCGCGCTGGGGGAGCACGAGCTCGACGTTCCTGCCCTTCTTCTTGGTGAGCCACTTCCCGATCACGTCGCCATCGTCGATATCATCCGACACGACCACCGCATCCGGAATCTCCTGACCGTCCTCGTAGTACTGTGGGAGGAATTGCTCGAGGACTTCTCCGCCATCGTTCGCGGAGCCCGCAAGGGAGTAGAACGTGTCGCCGATAAGACGACCGTTTCGCCGCTGCATGACGACGACATCCGCGCGCATGGAGAGGACGGAAACCGCGATGATATCCATGTCCTCACCCGACGTATCGGTAGCGAGTTGCTTGCCCTGCAGACGATCGAGCGAAGCGAGGGAATCTCGGAACTGCGACGCGAGCTCGAACTTACGATCAGCCGCAGCCTTCTTCATGCGCTCCTCCAGGAGCGGACGAATGCTCTCGCAGTCCCCTTTCAGAAATCTGATCACGCCGTCGATGCACTGCTCTCTGTACGCCTGCGGCGAAATCGCGCCAACGCACGGTGCAACGCACTTGCCGATGTGATGATCGAGGCAAGGAGTCGGCCGATCCTTGTGATGGCATTCAACATCAAGTGGCAATACCGAATCTCCGTCAATATTGCCTTCGCTGTGTTCTTTGCCCCCCCTCAACGCAATCCCCATCCTGCACGTCCGGAAAGGGAACACGCTCCGCAGCATCGCGAGCTTCGCCTCCAGCTCACCCGCCGAAAGGAACGGCCCGAAATGCAGCGCATTATCCTTCTCCTCAATCTTGCGCACGGTATCGACCCGCGGGAATTCCTCACGCGTGATGCGGACGTAGATGTAGTTCTTATCGTCCTTCATGAGGACGTTGTACTTGGGACGCAGCTCCTTGATCTGGTTCGTCTCGAAGATGAGCGCCTCGATCTCCGTGTTCGTCACGGTCACTTCGAAGTCCGCGATCTTCTGGAGGAAGCTCTGCTTCCAGGGGCCCGCGGCGCTATCCTTCGTCACATAGGAACGCAGCCGATTGCGCAGATTCTTCGCCTTCCCGACGTAGAGTACCTTGCCATTTTCATCGAGCCAACGGTACACGCCCGGACTTTGCGGAGCCGACGCGATGCGCCGACGAAGCACGCTCAGTCGATCGTTTGAGACGCGGTGCTTCTTCGGCGGAGGGAGCTTTCGGGGCACGGAGTAATCATACCGAAAAATCAGGCGACGAGATCCTGGAACTCCATGCATTTTTTAATTCCAATCCTGACTCTTCAAATCCTTCACTATGTCATCCACAGAGCCCCCATGAATCTTTCCCCACGCTTCCAAATTTCGCCAAAGCTCGTCGAGGAATTTCTTCTTTTTCTCGGCAGGCAGCGAATGATAGAGCGGTCTGACAGCGTCGAAGAGCTCCCTTTTGTAATTACGAGACGAAAAAATCAACGACGTAACTGCCGATGGCGTGTACACGTACGAGGGGTAGATGTTCAAAATACGATGAAGGGGCGCGTCATCGCGATCTTCTAGTGGCGTCGTCAGAACTCCTCGAATCATCGACTTCTGTTCATCGCTGAGGTTTTTCTGATTCCAGAATCCGCCATAGACATTCCACGATATGCCTGTATCCACGATCGTGAATCGAAATGGATGATTTACCTTCACCCAACCATCAGGCGTCATTTCAGGCTCATTGAACGCACCCCCTATTGTAGTGTCTACTGCCACCTGTTTCCCACCAATATCATAGAGCATACGATTTTTTTTTGTCTGGTTATCGATCTCTCGAAATTCATCATAACTGAAGTTCGCCCTATCAAGCCTGTGCTTCTGCCTCTCGATTTCTTCCTTGGAAGGCGGAAGAATAGATTGCTGAAATTCTTCAAATAATTTCTGAAATGTAGGCTCCAATTGCTTGGCCTGATCCGGAAATTGCTTCACCCAATCCGTGAATTCCATTTCTGGCGAATGTATAGTTCCGATGCCAGTGCCATCCATCGCCCACCGTTCCTGTGCCGTATGGGTTGTCACCATCCAACCATTGCGCGAAACCGTATCGCACGAGAAGCAACTCGCGGTGACGACACTTTCATGACGCGACGAATTGAGGACTACCAGATTTAATTTGCGACCAAGAGCCGGCTTCAAATCTTCGGAATCTTGAAATGCCCGTATGTAGAGGGCCCTAATCCCAAGATCATATCCTCCGGAGATAAAGCATGGCTGTTCAGCAGTCAGAGGAAGATATTTCCGAAGATCATCGGGCACCGGGGCAAGCTTGCCGCCCTCCTTCTGGCTCGCTAAGGAAATTGCGCGGGTGATCGCTTCCTGAGCACCCCGCATCTCCGTCATAGTCGGACGACGTTCCGCGAACCTGGCAACGATTGCGCTCACGGGTTCCAGTATGCGATTGAATTCCTCTGCGGTTTTTTCATCATACTTTGCACCACGGAAATACTCACCGAGATCCTTCGAAGATTGCATCAGACCATCCTTCATGCGAATCATTTCCTGCTCTATGAGTTCCTCACTTTCTCTTTCCTTAAAATGGTCATACAGACCAACAACACCGGGAACAAAAGAATCAATGGGATGCTTCATATTAAATTTATCGAAGTTCTTGAGCACAGAGTCGATCATCCCCGCAAAATCCGTCAACGTTTTGAGAATGAGAGAACCATCTATTTCCTGAACCGGCCGCGTTTGACGAGCGAGATCCACTGCGAAATCGGGAACGGATCCCGCCCCGGCATACTCGAGTGCCTGATGCTTCTTGATCACGTATGCAGCTTTTGCTTCCAACCCCGAGTGAGCAAATTCCGTTATGCCAAGGGTTTCAAGCTGGCGAAAATTCTCTGACGGTCCGAACCACGTATTGCGATCGTATACCTGCAAGTGACGGAAGACGCTCAAGTCCTTCGCAAAGGCACAGGATTCCTGAATCAGAGAATCCCACTTCTTGATCACTTCCGATTTGCCGGATTGGCGAATGCGCTGATTCAGCTTGCAGAGTGGATGATTACTCGAATAATTGGAATTTCCGGCCAAAGCCCAACCAAGCTGGGTATCAAGCGTCTCCCCCGCGGTAAATGGCGTCGTATCATCCGTCAAAAATCCGACGATGCTCGGCATCTGATACGGCGACTGAACGATGCCCTCTTTCTGGAGATCATTCTGCAATTCGATTTCCTCCGAACGCAGCGACCGCACCGTCCTGAAGGCATCGAAAGACCACATGCGCACGCGATCATTTTCCTTCCATGCCTCCTCCCACGACCCGTCATTGCGCTTGCGCATCGCATCGCGCTCTCCGACGGTCGGAAGATTGATTAATTCCAGATCGTATATTTTCTCTATGATCGGCGATGCTTGCTTCTTCTCAGCAGCTTGGACCGAGTTATCCCAGGTGTCCTGATCAAACGTCAACTCCCTTGAATTCCCCATCTTCATCCCGAGAGTGTTCATCATCGTCGTCTCATTCTCCACCTTGTCCTTCAGCCCACCATTGGCTATATCCAACAACGTGATAACGTCAAAAGCAGAGCCTAACGCCAAGATATTAAGGCCGTGCCCCGCATAGAGCTTCGCCCTGCTCTCGGGAATCTTCTTATCAATCCAGGTTGCCCATTCATCAATGTATTTCGATAAACCCAACATAATGGCGATCACGATGACAAATTTGACCGGTCCCGGAGCCTTCGAAAAGAAATTGAGTACCCGACCCAGACGTACATACCCGGCACCTGCGGCTCTTAATGCCAGTGCAGTGAAAGCCCGCTCAAAGACACCGATCAGCACACTCGAACCGGAACATACGGCGAAATACATGGCGAATTCGATGCCTGCTTTGGTCTTATTTTCAGCGTAATGCATGATGTAGCAAAACAGCAGGTAATCGACTGCATTGAAGTGAATGAGCCCCTCCTTTAAATCGTTCGCGATATTCCCGAATTCGCCTCTTTCGTTGTAGAGATTCTGCCTCTCGAGAAGCTCTTCCAGCTTCGGAAATTTTTTCGTATCGACACCCTTCGCTTCCAACTTGGCTCGGACCTCAATATCCGCTTTTTTCAGACGTTCCATCTCGGCATCCGAAAACTTCCGATGTTCGGGAGGAGGAGGCGGCTTGATCAGGGCATACAGCTTCTGCACCACTTGGAGTTCCAAACCAAACGTGATGAACTGCGTGGCATTGCCATACCATTTCTTCGCGTTCGGAATATGGCGCACGGTCGCTTCGTAGGAATCACGCTCCTGGAGATACACCATCATGCGCCCCAGGAGTATTTTGAAGGCGGAGGGATCGATCTTCTCCCCCTTTCGCATGCTCACCAAGAGAGAGCGGACGCCGCCGGGATCATCGAGAATTTCCTTCTGCTGCTCCGTCAAGAATGTGTGCATTTTTTTCAGATGGAGCACCCACTCTTCATCGAATTCTTTGTCATCCTCCGGCACGGGGGATAGGGGCAGCTCGAATTCTCCGAGGAATCTGCGCGTGTCATCCGCACCCATGAGCTCTTCCCCTTTCTCATCCTTTCCACTCGGGATGTGAAGCTCCTTGCTGAATTGAGTGAGTAAAGGAGTATCGATGACGGGATCATCTCCCACATTCCGCATCTTCTCCTCCCATGCGGATGCCGCCTTCTGATAGGCGGCGAGAGCGTTCTGCAAGATTCCGCGAAGCTCTCCTTTCTCAGCTTCGGGACGCGTGGGTATCAAGAGAAGAAGATCTCGAATTTTCGCCGGCTGTTCGTGTTGTATTTCAACATACTCATCGTGATATCTCGAGATCACAAGTGACGAAAGGGTTTTTGCAGGCAACGATGGCTTTGGCTGTGTGTCCTTGGCAATCTGCAGGAGCAACGTTCGATCCTCAGGTTTGAGGGAAGCAAATACGCTCTCGAGAGACAAGATCTCCTTTTCAGAAAGAGTCTTAATTTCGGGAGCGAAGTTTGCCGTTTGACGTTCTGGTTGTTCAGCCATAGAAATCACAGGCACTCAACGATCACAACTTGGGAAGTTCACGGGGGACCTCTATTTCCGGCGCTCGAGGACCAATGCGGCCTCCCGAACCGGCAGGAGGACGAGGTGGTTCAGGGGAAAATCTAGGGTCCTTCCTCGGCTTGCCATTGAGACCTTCCTTCGGCTTGCCATTGAGACCTTCCTTCGGTCCTTTTGGATCAACATCACGCTTTGCATTATTCGTATCCACCTCTCCTTGTGTTGGGAACGCAGGATCAAGCGTTTGAGGTTCGCCCGAAGGAACACTGGCCAATCGAAGTTTAATCTTCACTCCTTCCTTTGCTTCAAGGACAAGAGGGCTGACCTTCCCAAGCTGCCCGAGGATGGTCGCGGCTCGCTGAGGCGCGTCGAGTGGTGGATTGCCTTTCACAGGCTTCACTTGCGCACCATCGATCATCATCTCCCATGTCCCATCGAGAGCGAGAACGGAAACGGATGATTTCCCGATTAAGTATCTGCATTTTCCTTGTGAATCGACAACATCGAGAACATTGCTCTTGAGCGCCTGATTGCACGCGTCGGCGAGAGGAGGAAATACTTCAACCGCGGGTCTTGCATTGGGACTGGGGTTCGGTGGTTCGGTAACGGGTTCCGTTTTGACTGGGTTTGGAGAAAGTGGATTCTCTTTGGGCCCCGTTGGTTGCGGCTGAGACGCTTGCGCGGGACTTGGCTCTGCTGGCTTCGGAGGAGCAGTATCCTTCCCTGAAGCTGGTGGTTCTGTCGGGGGCACTTCTTCAGGATTTGGCGTGGCAGTAGGTTTGGGAGTGACGGGATCCGCTGGTGGCGTCTTCGGCTCAGGTGGGGGCGGCTCTGGGGAAGTTGGCTCTGGCTGCGGCGGCTCATCAGAGGCGGGCTTCGGAGGTTCGTTGGCTGGAGATGGATCTCGAGGAGTGGGATCCGGAGAAGGATCGGGTGATCCCGCGGGGGGGTTGGGCGTTAGGGAAGGAATATCTGCTGGATCCACTCCCGCCGCTACGAGTTCTTCCGGCGTCACACCGGAGCGCAGCAGTCTTTCGGGCGTCACGCCTGCCTCAAACAATTCCTTCGCTGTCGCTGTTCCGTCGCTCAGCAATCGCTCAACGTTCAAATGTTCGATATCAGCGAAGGTGAATCTCAGGTCTTTCATTAAGCCTTTCCAGGAATAAGGAGTACCTCGAATAAGCTTTCCCCATCTATAACGTACAAAATCTTGTAATGAATCTCGGAACGTATGAGTTGTTCCGTACTTCTCAACGTTCTTTTTCATCGCGTCAAGAATATGCTCCCGATAGATTTTGATGTCTTTGTCGAATTTTGCTCCAATCTCTTTTCCGATTTTTTCTAATTCCGTGAAATCATCAGATGTCTGAACGATGCTAACCCACTGAGCACGAATGCGAGACTTTCCACAGACCCTGCTCAGTTCTCTTGCCTTAAGCAAAGGAAATTTTTTGAATATTTGGAGTTCATCGAACACATGACCGACATCTCTTATGTCCTGCACCATTGATACTAACGGCGTCGCTGATCGAACCGCATGCCGTATCCGGTTTGTGGGCCCGCCACCCACCATAAATCTTTTTATTCGAGCAAAGCACTCCTTGCTAAGGGCAAACATGGTGCAAGCGACTGCTCCGTCCGTGAAGTTACAAACGAAATCGGTCTTTTCTCCATGAACAAGTTTCATGATTTCACCCCAGGAAGCATCTTTCTGTGTTTTGAAATAGTGCGGAATGCCATCGACGACATCGACACACACGAGCAAATCTCCCAGAAGCATGGCGACGGTACCGTTTTTGGCAATATGCTTTCCTCTCTTCATCGCTTCTCCCTGTAAGATTTCAAACTGTTCCTTCGCCCTAGTATAGACGTGCTCATAATACGGTTCGCTTTGCATCATTTGATCCGAAAGAGCGTGGATCCGCTGCGTATCGATAATTGCCGGATCGACACTGAGGTCGAATCCCTCCGGCATGCTCGGATCTTTCCAGCGTACTATCCCATCCTTGGTTTCCAAGGAAACCGGCGATTTCGGAAATTTCGAAAGTACCGCTTCCAGCTTCTTCAAGAGTTCCCCTGACTTCGTCCCTGTCACCACCGTACCACTGTGCTCACGGATGTACGTTTCCTCATATTCTTTCAAGCATTTCAGCGCTTCGTCATACTGCAATATCTCGCCATCCTGCATCTCCTGATTCGTGTTGTTTCCCGGCTTTGCTCTTTGTGCCAAATACACCCGGAGAGACTCAATACCACGCTTGATATTGTCTTCAGCTGATTTTTCGGGAGTCGTTGTGAGTTTTTCGGGAACCTTATTCGTAAGAAAATTCCACATTTCACTCAACTTCGTTTTTATCCAGTCGACATAGCTCCCATCAATCAACCCCATTTTCCGAACCTCGGATGCAACGGAAGTAACAATGCGCGGCTCATCACCAACCGCATTCAGTGCTGCTTTACCCTCGTTCGAACAAACCTTGGAAAATTCTTCAAGATTTCTCGGCAACCAGACAGAGTCTTTGAGCGTTCTCAATGTTGCGATCGTTCCGGCCAACCCAAGAAGAGAAATAATGGGATGATCGATTCCCCACTCCAACATCGCTTTTGCCAAATTCTTTGCCGTGACAAGAGCTGTGGTACCTGCACTTAAAATTTTTCGGAGAACTGCTAATTGTCCGACAACAACCGTGCTCACGAGTACTCCCGCAAGGACTGCCGCTTCGTGATCTTTAACCCATCGTTCCACTTCCGAAACAGCCGAGGCGATGTTGTCCTCATAGTTGCGTATCGCAACGGAAGCACGTGCGTAGTGAACGCCATCTTCAAGCTTGTCCTGATGTCTTTCATTCATTGCCTTCAGAAAATCCTCAAAACGAGCCTCTCGATGCCTTGCGTTATATATTTTTTCGAGTCCCACACGTCGATCTTTCTCCGGAGTCCGCCGACAGATCTCTTGTGCTTTCCCCCATTCCTCCTCCGTGAGATCCCATTTTGTCCACTCGGCTCCGCTGATCGGATGCGTGATTTGATTTTTCATCCACGTTAATGATTCATTCACTTTTTTGTCCACGCCATCAAACAACTTCGCATACCCATCGAACTTCTTGAGCATTTCGTGCGCGGCAACGAGACCTACGATCGCAAGTCCGACTCCCGGAATCCAGTAGAGGAGATTCCCGAAGAGCCCCTTCTTCGTCTCGGTATTCGGCTCCTTCTTCTTGCCCCGTACCAAATTCCAGAGCTTGCGCGCGAGAACGACAAGACCGATACCCCCAAGCGAAACCGCGGAAGCGGTGGCGATCTCCTTCGCCGTCCACTCGTGCGGATTCCAGGTATGCGGAAGCCAGGAGTCACCCCCCTTCTTCGTTTCCGGCTTGGTCTGCGTCACCGGAGCCTTTTCGACCGCTTTACTCTGAGGAAGTTGCGCAGGCTTCTCCGTTGTTTTCGGCGCAAGCGTCTCCGTCACGCGTCGCATTGCATTCAGTTGATTTTGCACCTTCTCGATGGAGAGAGATCGCAAATTTTCATTAATCAATTGCTTCTCGGTCTCCTCAAGAGAATCAAATTTCTTCTTGAAGTCCTCTGCGAATTTCTGACGATCTTTTTCCTCGATGCCATTCAGGCTGGTTTCGAGCTGCTCGGCAGGAACATCTTTCTTTTTCAAAAGTTCGGTAACGACTTCGACGGGAGATGTTTGTGAACTCATATCGTAAGAGGAAAAATAATTTGGATTTCAAGAAGAATGTTTTTCTCCTTTGCGGGGAACTTCACTCTGGAGAGGTTTGGTGCCAAGGAGACCGCTCAGCGCGGCTCTCCCGACCTTCAGACTATTGCGAGTAAGCGATCCCAATCCATCAGCCACCAAAACCGCCACATCTCCCGACCCATCTATGAAGTTGCGAAGTGGAGGTCCCAATTCGAGGATTCTCCTCCGCGTTTCGCGGGAAACGGGATGCAGGTGGTCCTGCTTTGGAGCCTCAGCGTTTTTCATAGGATGTGGGTGAAATAAATCTTGAAATTATAGCAGAAATACCGATATTTGCCAAGATTTGGTTTTAGGAGGGATGTAACCATTGCCAGGCCATCCAAAATCTTTTACTCTCTGGGGGATATGCGGCTTTCCGCAGATTTCCGTCTTCCCTCCCATATTTTCTATGACACACTCTCTCATTCTTGAGCTTTTTGCTCCCGTTGTGGCCATCGTCGGCCTCCTCTACAGCCTCGTCTTCTGGAATGGAGTGACGAGCGCCGATAACGGCACCCCCGCCATGCAAAAGGTGGCGCATGCGATTTCCACCGGCGCACGCGCCTTCGTGAAGCGCCAGTATCGCACCATCGCGGTGCTCTCCGTCGCCGTCGCTCTCCTGATCTTCTTCGTCTACGGCTTCGCGGACAAAGCAGCCGGTTGGACACACGGCACGCAAGTCGCCATCGCCTTCCTCCTCGGCGCATTCCTCTCGGGACTCTCGGGAATCGTGAGCATGATCGTCGCGACGAAAGCGAACCTGAAGACCGCCAGCGCCTCGCAGCGCGGACTCAACAGCGCACTCAAGATGGCCCTGCGCGGAGGCGCGGTTTCCGCCATCGTCGTCACCGCACTGAGCTTGCTCGGAATCAGCGGTCTCTACCTCGTCTACCGCTTCGCCTTCGGATTCACGTCAACGGACATCCCGAAGCTCATCGGCGGCTACGGATTCGGCGCGAGCTTCGTCGCCCTCTTCGCACAGCTGGGAGGAGGAATCTACACGAAGGCGGCGGACGTCGGCGCAGACCTCGTCGGCAAGATCGAAGCCGGCATTCCGGAAGATGATCCTCGCAACCCCGCGGTCGTCGCGGACCTCGTCGGCGATAACGTCGGTGACTGCGCGGGACGCGGCGCAGACCTCTTCGAATCCATCTCCGCGGAGAACATCGGAGCCATGATTCTCGGTGTCGCCACGTTCGGCCTCCCCGGCATCATGTTCCCCTTGGTTCTGCGTTCCATCGGTCTCATCGCCTCGATCATCGGCGTCTACACCGTCAAAGCGAAGGACAACGAAGTTCCGATGCAAGCGCTCAAGCGCGGCTTCTGGATCACGACTCTCCTCACCACCATCGCCCTCTACTTCACCACGAAACTCCTGCTCAGCGGCCCCAACAACGCCGCCATGTGGTACTTCCTCGCAGGACTCTGCGGCGTGCTCTGCTCCGCTGCGTTCGTCTACATCACGGATTACTACACGGGGAAGGAACACCGTCCGGTTGAAGCCATCGCTCAGGCTTCCACGACGGGTCACGCAACCAACATCATCTCGGGTACGGCTATCGGCATGGAATCGACGGCTCTCTCCGTCATCGCCGTGTGTGCTGCTCTCTACCTGAGCTACCTGTGCGGCATGCAGACCGTTCCCACGGGAGGTCCCGCGGCACTGGCTGCCGGTATCTACGGCACGGCCATCGCCACGATGGGCATGCTCTCCGTCGTCGCCTACGTTCTCGCCATGGACATGTTCGGACCGATCACGGACAACGCCGGAGGCATCGTCGAAATGTCGAAAGCACCGGAGGAGTTCCGCAAGGTCACCGATGAGCTCGACGCGACGGGCAACACGACGAAAGCGCTCACGAAAGGCTACGCCGTCGGTTCCGCCGCTCTGGCAGCCTTCCTCCTCTTCTCCGCCTTCATGGAGCAGAAAGGAATGACCACCGTCAACCTCGCCGACATGCGCGTCTTCGTCGGCGCCTTCCTCGGCGCCATGGTCGTCTTCTTCTTCACCTCGCTCACGATCCGCGCCGTCGGCCGTGCCGCGTCGGTGATCGTGGAAGAAGTGCGCAGACAATTCAGAGAGAAGAAGGGAATCATGGACGGTTCGGAGGAACCGGATTACGCAGCCGCCGTGGACATCTCTACGAAGGCCGCATTGAAGGAAATGATCCTGCCCGGCGTCGTCGCCGTCATCTCTCCGATCGCCATCGGACTCCTGCTCGGCAAAGAGGCCGTCGCGGGTCTCCTCATGGTCGGCACCATCGTCGGTGTGCTCATGGCCGCCTACCTCAACAACGCGGGAGGCGCATGGGACAACGCGAAGAAGCTCATCGAGACCGGCGCGCACGGAGGCAAGCGCAGTTTGGCCCACCAAGCAGCCGTCACGGGAGACACCGTCGGAGATCCGTTCAAGGATACGGCCGGTCCGTCTCTGCACGTGTTGATCAAGCTCTTCTCCACGCTCACGCTCGCTCTCGCAGCGCTCTTCATGTGAGAGAGTTCCGTATTTGGATCCAAAAACCCCGCCTGAGGCGGGGTTTTTCTTAAACGAACCATGGTATTCTCTTTCTCGGAATCCTCGGGATCCTCCGTTATGCCCTCCCCCCTCGTCTCCGCCATCGTCCTCAACTACAAGACGCCCAAGGACTGCATCCTCTGCGTGCGCGCACTGCTGAAGCAAACCATCGCCGATGACATCGAAATCCTCGTCGTGGATAACCGCTCCGAGGATGATTCGATCGGCTTTCTCCGCAATACGTTCAGGGATGAACCGCGCGTCCGCTTTCTCGAGACGCCGCGCAACCGCGGGTACGGGCAGGGAAACGCAGAGGCAGCCAAGCGCGCAAACGGACGCTTCCTCCTCATCATCAACCCCGACAACGAACTCGAGCCAAGCGGCCTCGAGCGCATGACAGCCGCAATGGAAGCGGACGCGAGCATCGGCATCCTGGGCCCGAAACTGCTCCACGAGGACGGCACGATTCGTGATTCCTACCGCACCTTTCCGACGATCCTCGACGTCTTCATCAAGCGTACCTTCCTGCGAAAATATTTCACGACGCGCATGCGCCGCTATCTGCAACATGGGCAAGACACGACGCAGGTGCGCGACACCGACTGGCTCGCAGGCGCCTGCCTCCTCATCCGCCGCGACTTTTTCGAGGAGCTTGGAGGATTCGATCCGCGGTTCTTCCTCTTTTTCGAGGATACCGATCTCTGCCGCCGCTGCTGGAAAGCCGGGAAGCGCGTCGTCTACTTCCCGCTCGCCTACGCGACTGACCGCAAGCATCGCTTGAGCGAAGGCGGTTTCCTCTCCTTCTTCACGAAACGCACTGTCCGCATCCACCTCGCAAGCGCGTTTCGGTACTTCTGGAAGTGGCGGGGGACGCAATCGTCGAGGCCTTCGTAACGTAACTCGTTTTACTTTCGCGCCGCAGCGCAACAAACAAAGAAATTCCACGGTTCCCACTGGAATTACCTTTCGCAATCTCTGATAGCTCCACAAATTGTACCGTTAGGAGGGTAACGGGGGGTGGGCCTAGGGAACCGAACAAGGTTCCCTGGCCCCCCACGAAAAGAAAATGCTACCGTCTAAGCAATGTCATACCCCATCTTCACGCTCAAGCCCGAGAAGGACATCCATACGCGCAACCGCCACCATGCGATTTTTCGCACGGCATTCGGCACGCTTCCCGACGCCGAGAACGGCTCCATCGTCGAGGTGCATTCCGCGGAGGGGGAATTCCTCTGCTACGCGACCTTCAACCGCCGCGCCTACATCTGCGCACGGGCCATCGCCTTCGAGAAGGGAGATCCGCTCGCGCTTCTGCGACGGGAGATGAAACGCGCCGTGGATCTTCGCCGCCAATTCTTTGAGCTCAACTCCACAAGCGCCGTGCGACTGATCAATGCGGAAGGCGACGCGGTGCCGGGATTGATCGTCGATCGCTACGGAGACGTCCTCGTCGTGCAACTCACGACGCTCGGCATGGATCGTTTGCGTCCGTGGGTAGTGCAAACGCTGACGGAGCTCTGCGGCGCATCTCTCATCTTCGAGAAATCCTCCGGCCCCGGCCGCAAGAAGGAAGGTCTCGAGAATCGGGAGGGGTGGTTGCTCGGGAAGGGGCCCGATACGATCGAGGTGGAGGAGCGCGGCGTGAAGTACCTGATTTCATTGAAGGGAAGCCAAAAGACGGGGCTCTTCCTCGACCAACGCGAGATGCGTTCGCTCGTGGCTTCGCTCGCCCCCGGACGCACCGTGCTCGATTGTTGCAGTTATGTGGGAGGATTCGCACTCTCGGCACTCAGTGGAGGCGCGGCAGCGGCCGACGCCGTGGACTACGACAGCGACGCACTCGCACAAGCGAAGGACAACATGGCGCGCAACGGATTCTCGGAGGATCGGTTCGCGACCTACGACCAGGACATCTTCGATTTCCTGCGCGCGCCCAAGCTCCCGCGCGAATACGACTTCATCGTCCTCGATCCTCCCGCCTTCGCCAAACGTTCGAGCGATATCGACCCCGCCAAGCGCGCCTACACGGACCTCAACCGCATGGCGATGCAACATCTCCCACCGGGCAGTCTTCTGCTCACCTGCTCGTGCAGCTTCCAAGTGGACGCGCAACTCTTCCAGACCATCGTCTTTCACGCAGCGCGGCAAGCGAATCGCTCCGTACGCATCCTCCAGCGCCATCGCCTCTCCTTCGATCATCCCGTGAATATCTACCATCCCGAAGTGGATTATCTGAAGAGTCTGCTGCTGTGGATTGAGTGAGCGAAGAAAATATTCATCATCGGTTGGAATCGTGTGATATGCGGCTTGTCCAATATGTCTATGGTTCGTGGCTCGCTTCCTTTTCAAGGAAAATACCTGTGTCTGCCTGAGGTGCTCCGAACGAAGTGAGGAGCCACGAAGGCTCGAGCCGCTCGCACCTCACCATGACACACGATCAGCAATTGCATTTCCAAAGAGATCCGCAATACTGGAAGACGCTTCCTCCCTGCCTATGGATTGGGTGACACGAATTCTCTGGATCGCGATTGCGCTGCTGTGCGCACTCAACATCATCAATCTCTTTCGCGTGATCTTCATGAAGGATCTCACGACGAAGAGGAAACTGCTCTTCGCTTCCATCGTCGTCATCCCGAGCATCTTCCTGCTCTACGAGAGCATCCTCGGTTTGGCGTTCCCTGCGACACTTCAAGTGCTGGTCACGGACGGCATCCCCCGCCCCGCACTCCTTGCAATCGGCTTCGCCCTCCTCCTCTTCGTGGGCATCCCGCTCGCATGCTTCTCCCGGGAGTACGCAGCACTCTCGGAAGTTCTGGATGCGCGCAAAAGCTGGTGGCAATTTTCCTGGGGCAGGAAGCGCGCGCCAAAACCCTGGGGATACTTCTTCATCGGTATCATCGTCACACTCGTCTCGCTGGATATCATCGTGGAATCGATCCTGAATTGATGATTCGTTGAAAGGCCCCGTAGTAAACCACGGGGCCCTTCTTTGACAGGGTTTTAGCAAACGATTGATCGAGGATCAGGCTGCGGGAGCCTCCTGAGCCTGGTTATCGAAAGCCGCGTCAAACGCGACCTTGGACGGCGGGAAGTCGAGCCGGCGAACGAATTCGCAGCTTTCTTTTGCACCATGGAACCGGTCCATACGACCGTCTTCCCACTCGATGCCGAGCTGGCCTGTGTAGCCGATATCGTTGAGCGCGACGATGATGGCCTCAAAGTCGATGTTGCCACGACCGACAGAACGGAAGTCCCAGTAACGACGCGCGTCGCAGAAGTCGGTGTGACCACCGAAAACTCCGACACTGCCGTCACCTTTGCCCCACTGCACGTCCTTCATGTGGACGTCTGCGATTCTGTCCGCGAAATCGCGAATGAACTTCACATAATCGACATGCTGATAGCCGAGGTGGGACGGATCGTACTTGATGCGGAAGCGCTTGTGGCCCTTCACGGCCTCAATCGCCCGTTTCATCGAGGCGCCATCGAACGCGATTTCAGTGGGATGGACTTCCAACCCGAAGTCGACGTCTTCAACTTCGAATGCGTCGAGGATGGGAATCCAGCGCTCCGCGAAGTCGTCGAAGCCCCGTTGAAGATACGCCTGATTGGTCGGCGGAAACGCGTAGAGAGCGCCCCAAATCGACGAACCGGTGAACCCATTGACCACAGCCTTGCCGGAACCGGCGCGTTTGGTGGCCATGTATTCCTTGCCGGCATCCACGAATTTCCGACAAGCTTTCGCCGTATCGATCATCCGCTGCGCAGCGCGCTTGCGCACGCCTTCGGGCTCGCCATCGCCCCAGATTTCGGGAGGCAAGATGGACTCGTGCCGCGCGTCGATCAGGTCGCAAACGGCCTGGCCGACCAGATGTGTCGAGATCGTCCAGCAGCCAAGGTCATTGGCTTCCAGAAGATCCCAGCGCGATTGGACATAGTCGGGATCGGCGAGAGCCTTGACCACATCGAAGTGGTCGCCCCAACAACATAACTCGACACCATCGAAACCCATGGCTTTCACCTTGGGCAGGAGTGCGGTGAGTGGAATATCGGCCCATTGGCCGGTGAATAGTGTAATTGGTCTACTCATACGATTGTGTTTTCTTTTGTTAGTTAACTGTGTTGTTTCTTGTTAATGCACCGCTTCGGTGAAAGGTCGGTCGTCGTTCGAGACGATCGATGTTCTCCTCAGACAGTGGTGCACTGCGTCGCGCACGGCGCACCGCACCACCGTCGAAGAAGTATCGTTTGCTGTGCTGCCAAAGAACTCCAAACTCGAAAATCGAATTTGGAGAGTATCCTGTCCTATTTCCTTTACATCGGCAAGCGTGGAATATCGCCCATTTACATGCGCAAAACGACACTATTGGCATGCGCGGTGCCATTGACTAGGAAAGTAAACTTGGCACAATGCCTCTCCGACCTTTTCCCTGTGAAAAGACCGGAAGCTCTTTCACAACAATGGATTCTCTCTGACATCGGTCCCCGCGCACTGCGAGTGCTCGGAGCTCCGATGTCAGATAAGACAACTGTCTCACCCGGTATCGGAAATCAACCCGGACCTTGCGGTCCACATCAAATAGAAAAACACACCATGTATTACAATCAAAGCGCCATCAAGGCGGGATTACTGCCCACGAAGTTCTATGCCATCGCCGTCGGTGCGGGCCCACGGGCCTTCATCATCAACAGCGCGTGGATTCCAAACTTGCTGAGCACCAACCTCTTCCGAATCGGTGCTGCCGTCGTGCAGCCCGGGAACGAAGATGATCGTCTGTGGGCTTGTGGAAACTTTGGCCTCCCCGAGGACAATGTCTCCTACAGCATCAAAGACCAGATCAGCCTGGCCACCCAACGCGTTCACATCAATGAAGTCGTGGTGTGCATCTGCACCCCGACCGGCCTCCATGCCGACCACATCTGCGAAGCTCTGGAGGCGGGGGCAAAGCACATCATCAGTGACAAGCCCCTCGTCACGTCGATCGCGGAACTCCGCCGGATCCAAGCAGCGATGGAAAAGGCTGGCGACGCGCAAGTGTACGTCACCTTCAACCACCGCTACAACGGCCCCGTGTTCCAAATGCGAACCATCGCTGCGGAAGCTCCGGATAATGTGGAGTGCATCGACGCCGCGTTTCTCCAGGACTGGTTGACACACAAGCAGTCCGGCCAACAGGCCGACTGGCGCGTGGCTGATCCACGGTGCGGGCTCCTCGACATCGGCAGCCACGCTGCCGATCTTGCGAGCTTCATCGCTGGGTCGGGGATCGAGCTGGTCTCGGGTGCGTGCATGAATCGCAAGGGCCCCTTCGCGAGAGTGCGGGGGTTCAGCGACCATGGAACCACCGATGTCATCTTCGAAAATGGCATCGGCGGGACTATCGAGTATGACCAGGCCCGTCCGGGTCATGCCGACGACATCTACGCCGTGATGACCATGACGGATGGTGTTCGCTACATGTGGCGGATGGCGTGGGGCGCAGAAACGCTCTGGGTCAGCAACGTGCGCGACGCGAACGAAGACCGTCAGAGTGATTGGACGCCACACCTCCGCGGGCACTCGCCTGTATTCGATTCGGAAGTGAATGACTCCTTCGGTGATACGCCAGGCGGTCATGTCCAAGGGTGGCCGCAGTATTGGAAAGCGCTCTTCGAAGCCATCGCCGTCAACATCTGGAATCGCATGCAGCATTCTATCTGTGCCCATCTTCCAGAGTGCAAGTATCTGCCAGTGCCGACCATCAACGACGCGGGCCAAAACATCACCCAGTTCATCGAGGCGAATGTCCTCAGTGCCGAACGGAACGGAGATGAAGTGGCCCTTGGCGAAGTGAATCTGGTCGAAACTAAGACCGGTGTCGAGTGATCCATGAATCCATCGAAGTGAAAGAGACCCCCGAGTCGGCAACGGCTCGGGGGTTTCGAATACTTCAAAACAACGAAAGACGCTTACTTCTTCACCACGGGCTTGGCCACAGCCTTCTTCGACGAAGACGATTTTGTTGATGCGGTCTTCTTCGTGGTGGTGGGCGTCGTCGGCTTTTTCTTCACGACGGTATGCGTCGTCTTCGTGGCAGGACGCAAAAGAGAGATCTTCTTGCTCGAGTAGGCGAGCGCCAGAGCGATGCCAAGAAGAACGATGATCACAGCGAGAACGACTTTTGCGGACTTGGACATAAGGAAAGGGGGAGGGAAAATGCTTCGAGGAAGCGACACCCTAGTATAGGCAGCGATGCGAGAGTGGGAAACCGAAAGCAGTTGTACCGTTTCGCAAATAGTACCTGATCATTTCTCACGCAAACTTCGGGAATGGCACCTGCGTGAAAACTTTCGGAGTTGTTATAGAGATTTAGTGGCTTACGAATGTAAAGTGAATACCGCTGGCGAAGTCTTTCGGGTTGCCTTAAGATCAGCACCTATGAAACCTCCCCGCAAAAGCCCCGCCGCTTCTCCCACGGAACGCATCATCGAAAAACTCTCGAAGCGATGGACGCTCCTGATTCTTCACACCTTCACGGAGAAGCGCACGCTTCGCTTCTCGTCGCTCCTGGAAGCTCTCCCGAAGATCAATTCCCGCATTCTGTCGCAACGGCTCTCCGAGCTGGAAAAGGAAGCGTTGATCTCGCGAACCGTGAGCGGAAAGAAGCCCATCACCATCGTCTACACCATCACGGAAAAAGGCATGGATCTGCGCCGCGTCTTCGATGGCTTCGCCATCTGGGGAAAGAAGTGGGACAAGAAATCGGCAGCTCCTGCCAAGAACACGTTCTTCCGCACGCTCATCGGCGGCTGAGGATTGTCGCTCCTATGCGAATCCCGGGAAGAAATCCGTGGTGATGCGATGGCGGGGAACATCCATGTTTCGAAGTGTGCGCTGCGTGCCGATGACCATGTCATGCGTTCCGGAGAGATAGTAATGGCACTCCTCGCATTCCTGAACCCATCGCCGGATCATGTTCTCGTCAACGCGTCCCGTCTCCCCTTTCCAGTCCGAAGGAATCGCGGAGGGATCCGTGAGCGTGTAGATGACGTCCGTCCCGATGCGTTTTCTCGCCGTATCAAACACATCACGATACGCAATGTCTTCCGTACGCTTGTTTGAATAGAAGAGCGTGACCGGGCGCCGATCGTTTCGATCGAGCATATTCTTGATCATGCTGCGAAATGGCGTGACGCCTATCCCGCCCGCAATGAAGACGAGCCTCTCTCCCGTGTTCTTTGGAAGAGTAAACTCTCCTGCGAGCTGCGATGCGATAATGCTGTCACCGGGTTCGAGGGCGAGGAGTCGCTGCTTGAACGTGCTCGATTTCTCATAGAAACGCACGCCCATCGCGATGCCATCTTCCGTCGGCGATGAAGAGATCGTGAAGCTGCGACGGTTGCCGCGCGCATCAGGACGATCGTGCCCGAGCGTCCACTCCAGGTATTGCCCGGGCAGAAACGCGAGCGTCTCGGACGATTGAAACCAGAAATCGTAGATCCCCGAGGCGACGCGTAATTTTTTCCGGAGAATCAGCAGGAGCTTCTGCTTCGGACTCACGATGTAGACATACACATTCCCAAGAAGTAGCGCAAGTTCCGGCGTGAAATAGAAAGTACCGATGTGTATCCACGGCGCGAAGAGGATGCCGACAATTACGCCGTAAAGAACACGAAGCGTTCTCTTGGAAGGCATCGTGAGCGGCTCCGTCAACATGACGGTGGCGAAGAAGAGGACAGGCGTTACCGTGAGCACATTCCATACGATCCCGCCAAGCGCGGCTACGTCCGTGATACGTGTGCCGATGATCGCGACGACTGCCGTCACGATGAACGCCCAGAAGAGATCGAAACGCTGGGTTTTGCGAACGATGAGGAGTCCTCCGGCAAGAACGAACGGCATCATGGGAAACGTCCCGATCCACCAGCTCGCGGACTGATTCAGCGTGAGGGCCGTGAGGGCGACGCCGAACGCCGCGGGGTTGAAAATGTGTTTGCGACCGATGGCGAAGATGTACTTCGACGCCATCGCCCAGATCGATGCCCAGCATGCAATCTCCAAATACGTGCCGTCGCCCATCGACTGTGGCGGCGTGATGAGGAAGACAAGAATGAGCGCTGTAATGATGAACGATTCGACATTCGTCGGCGCTTTGAAGGAAAGAGAGAAGAAGACATTCGCCGCCCAACAGAGCATCGTGATGCATGCGAGAGAGAAGAGGAGCATCAGCGGCTGGACCGGCAACACGCCCATAGCACTGAGAATCAGCGCGACGAAGAAGAGGGCGATCAGTTCGTAGAGAACGACCCGATACATCGTGTAACGATTGAGGAGGGCATCGATGAAATTCATGGCAAATGAACGTAAGAAGGAAAGTGTGTCGTCATAGTAGCGATACCATGTCGGTCGATCATATACCCCTCGAACCCGTCGAGCCCCTCGATGAATTCGATCCCCGCTCGTTCCATCGCGAACGCGGCGGTGGCGAAACGATCCGCATCAAAGACGCTTGGCCCGATCACCGTGAGACTCACGATCTCCGTAATCGGCTTGTCAGGATCGAACGGATTGTAGATGTGCTGCCCGCGAATGTACGTTCCCGATGTGGCGATGCCTTGGTCTTTCAACGTGATAATCTTGACGATCTTCCCCAGAGAAAACGGATCGCGAATGCCCACCCTCCACGGCCCATCGGGGCTTTCGCCTCGCACCTGAATATCGCCTCCCGCCTCCACGTAGAAATCGCGGAAGCCCGCATCCGAGAGGAGGCGCGCGGCGTCCTGGATAGCCAGACCTTTCACGAGGCCGGAAGGATTGCGTCGACCGTCCGTCGTGTGAATGTCGAAGTATCCATTTGTGATAAGGCGCGTCTCTTCGCAGAGCTTGAGAATGGCTTTCAGATCGGCACTGCACTCTTCCTCAGTAATCAGTCCGCTATTGAGACGGGAGACTTCGCTCGTTTCCTTGAAAGGACTGAACTGTTCGTCGATGCGTCGGAAATATGAAAATACGTTCTCCAGGTCGCCTTCCCGAGCAGATGCATCCGCGATCTCGACCGTAATCGGCATGCCCATGATGGGACGCGTCTGCTTCATAGCTACTACTGCGCCTGCGATAGGGCAGAATCCAGGGACACATTGAACGCCCCCGTCGTTTCGGTCGCACCGGAAACCACATCCACAGGAGCATGCTGCGAAGCGATGGCCTCACTGCGAAGCGACGACATCGCTCTGGTATTGATACGATTCGATGTCGCGCGATCGCTCGGATACTGGAGGAATTGAACATCGCTCAGCTGTCCGCCGCTCACCGTGACCTGCACCTGCACGGATCCGTAGTACGCATCCGCACTCGCTCCCGTGTACACGCCATCGCGATACAATCCCTGTTTCTTCTTCGCTTTCGGTTTGAAAACGGTCGATGTCGGGACAGGAGGCTCGGACGATGTCACGGGAGAAGTAACATCGGGTTGAGGCGCAGCAACAACAGGAACGACATCGGGCGCGAGCAACCGTCGGTAGCCCACGTAGACGATGAATATCAAAATAAGGAAAAACGAGGAGAGGTGTTTCTTCATACGGTTCTATTATAGAAGAAGAATATTAAGACGATGTTAATAGGATACTGACGGAATGAAGGGATGACAAAAAATGCCAGGACATTGACTCATGCCCGTGAAGCGTTTGGATTCTTAATCTGTCCTTAAGGCTTTTCCTCTATTCTGTGCACATGAAATCCATCCATCCCCTCTCGTTTCTCCTCGGAATCCTCTCGGGATTCATCGTCCTCATCCTGCTCGTAGGCGGACTACACCTCCTCGGGTTCGGCCAATCTTCCGGCGGAGCGAACAGTCCCAACCTTGCTCGCATGGCACAGAGATTCGGCATCACACAATCGGAGCTGCAGAGTGAGCTGAGCGGCGGCAAGACGATCCAACAGATCGCGCAGGAACATGGCGTGCAATTCGGCGGCCGACGCAATGGATCATCTGCGGGAACGGGTGCGATACGCAGCGGAAGTGGCGCTCCGGTTTCTTCTCCTTCCAGCGGTGCAAAAGCCGTTCCAAAGTCTTCAAGCCCTTCATCCTGAGGATATTGTAGATCGACTAGAATTGTGATATAATACAATAATTTGATGATGAAAGTTCCTCCTCCTTAAATATCTGCTCATGGAAATGTCATCTCTTCCCTCCTCCGCCCAACCCCGACGTCTGACGCTCCGTGATCGCATCACGGCACTCCGGGCGAGGATCGACTGGCGCAGTTACTTCTACGGCCTTGGCGCGATGATCATCATCGGAGGCGGATACCTCTACTTCACGAGCGGCAGCGGTCAAACGACCGCGACGAGTTCCGGCATCGCAACCGTCAGCAAGCAAACGATCGTCACATCCATCAGCGCGGCGGGAACCGTGACATTCTCGAGCGAACAGACGCTGAAGTTCAACCAGAGAGGAAAAGTGACCAAAGTGAACGTCCAGCAGGGAGACAAGGTGAAGGAGGGTGACATCATCGCGGAGCTCGACGAATCTTCCGTGCTCGCGGATATCCGACAGGCGGAACTTTCCATCGGAGCCAGCGCATTGCAGATGGAGCAACAGCAGGCGCTGAAAGATCAAACGATCACGGATGCACAGAATGCGGCACAGCAGGCAGAGCAAGCAGCGCAGCAAGCACAGAGCAATCTGGAAATCTCCAAGCAGAAACTCCCATCGGATCTCGCGGCAGCGAAACAAGCTGTCCAGGAGAAACAGGCGGCACTCGATCAGGCGAAGCTGGATCAAGTGCAGAATCTGGCCAACACGGTACAGAGTGAGCTCGGCAGTTCGGACGGACTCCTCGATTCCTTCTACGATATCCTCACCCTGCATCAGGGATCGCGTCCGCAGCAGAGCACGTTCGGCGTGAACATCGACCAGCACCTCTTCAACAACGTCACGAACGAACAACAGGTCCAAACGGATTTTCTCAACGCGGAGAATGCCAGCAATCAGATGCACAATCAGTACGGGGCGACGCTCGCGACGCAGACAAATCTGGTCGTGTTGAACCAAGCGCTCTCAGACACGAACACGCTTTCACAGAGTCTCTACACGCTCGGCGAAGATGTGTATGTCATGCTCCAAGGAGCAACCACGGATTACTCGACCTTCACGGCCTCTCAGCTGACGAGTCTTCGCTCAACCGTGAACAGTAACCGCTCCACGGCGAAGCAGAATCTCACCCCGAGTGTGACATTGAGTCAGAAGAGCGATGCCGTAACGAACGCGCAGCACGCGCTCGAGCAAGCACAGAATGATCTCGCCCTCCTCCAGACACAGAACCCCGTGAGCCTGCAGCAGCAGCAGGACGCACTGAAGAAAGCACAAGATGCCGCGCAGTCCCAGCAGGAAACCTACAATCAGACCTCGAAGAACACGGATATCGGCATCTCTTTGAAACAGAACGACGTGTCGCAGAAGGTTGCCGCACTCGATAAATTGCGCGTGACGCTTCAGGACTATCAGCTGACGGCCCCCTTCGACGGCGTCATCACGCACATCGATTATAAAGTCGGAGACAATCTCCTCGACACTGGCGATACGGAAAATGTCGTACTTCAGAACCCCGACTACATCGTCGTCACGATTCCGCTCGATCAGGTGGACGTCGTCCATGTGAAAACGGGCTTAGCCGCGACCATCGCATTCGATGCGGTGCCGGGGCAGGAATTCCAGGGTTCGATCGACTCGATCGATCCGGTTCCCGTTTCGCAGTCGGGCGTCGTCTCCTACAACGTCCAAATTAAGCTCCCGACACCGAAAGACCTCAATATCCTCTCCGGCATGACCGCAACCGTTTCGATTGAAACGGGGAGGAAGGAGAATGTCCTCGCCGTTCCGAACCTCTCGCTCAAGACGACCGGCAACACCATTACGGTGCAGAAATCCACCGGGGAATCCGTCGTCGTCACGACCGGCCTCACCGACGGTCAGTACACCGAGATCCTTTCGGGCCTCAGCGAAGGCGACAAGATCGCTTCCGTGAACATCCCGCGCACCGCATCGAGCAGCAGCGGAGGAAACAGCGCGCTCAATCTCCTCAGGCTCGGCGGAGGTGGCGGGGGTGGCTTTGGCGGACCTCCGACAGGAGGAACTGCAAGAACCGGCGGAGCAGGTGCTACCGGAGCCAGAGGCGGTTAATTCCCTCCACGTATGATCAACCTGCGCGACATCACGAAGGCCTATCCGCTCGGCAAAGAACAGCTCGTCGTGCTGAAAGGTGTTTCGCTGACGATTAACGAAGGAGAGTTCGTGGCGATCATGGGACCGTCGGGATCGGGCAAGTCCACGCTCATGAACATCATCGGCCTCCTCGACACACCTTCGGGAGGTTCGTATCTTCTGGAGAACAGGGAAGTCGCGAATCTCACGGAGAATCAACAGGCAGACGTACGAAGTAAGCGCATCGGGTTTGTTTTCCAGCAATTCAATCTCCTCCCGCGCATGGATGCCCTGCGGCAGGTGATGCAACCGCTCCTCTACCAGCGTGTCACGCGCGAGGAGGCGGAAGCGCGAGCTCGGGAATCCCTCCACATCGTGGGACTCACCGAACGTCTCTCGCACAATCCCAATGAACTCTCCGGTGGACAGCAGCAGCGCGTTGCGGTCGCGCGCGCCCTCGTCACCAAACCCGCCATCATCCTCGCCGACGAGCCGACCGGCGCTCTTGATACAAAGACGGGACATGAGTTGATGGATATTTTTGCGAAGCTCTCGGAGAGTGGAAAAACCATCGTCATGGTCACGCACGAACCGCGGGTCGCGAGCTTCGCTCATCGCACCATTCGCATCGAAGACGGATTGATCCAACCGGATGTCTCCGCGTCTCCCTCGCAGAAACTCGACCAAGCCCAGCTTCAGCGCCGCTATGCCTCCGAGAGTCGGAGTTCTTCCTCTCGCTCATGAACATCTTTGAAAATATCAGAAATGCGCTCGGCGCAATCGGCTCCAACAAGATGCGATCGGCACTCACGATGCTCGGCATCATCATTGGCGTCGCCTCGGTCGTGCTTCTCGTTGCCATCGGCCAAGGAGCGCAGCGATCCGTAACCTCGCGCATCCAGAGTCTCGGCACAAACCTCCTCTCCATCTCACCCGGAGGCGCGAGCCAAACGAATGTACGCTTCGGCGGAGGGGGCGGAGGCGGCGCGAGCACCACGCTGAAGGCCACTGACACGGATGCCATCGAACAGTATGCAGGAACGCTCTTGAGCGGCATCGAACCGGAATTGCGCGGCCGCCAGCAGGCCATCTACGGAAATCAGAACACGAACACGAGCATCGTCGGAACCGTGCCCGCGTACGTGACGGTCCGAAACGCACCTCTGGCCGTCGGCACCTTCATCACGCAGCAGAATCTCACCAACGTGGATCGCGTCGCGGTGCTGGGCGCGACGGTCGTCACCGACCTCTTCCCGACCAATCCCACTCCCATCGGAGAATCCATCCACATCGGCAACGATATCTACACCGTCATTGGCATCATGCAATCCAAAGGAGGAACGGGGCTCGGGAATGCCGACGACATGATCCTGATTCCGCTCACGACGATGCAGCAACGCATCACGGGGAAGAACGTGCTGACGTCGATCAGCGTCTCGGTGAAGAACCAAACCGATATGGTCTACGCGCAGAATCTCATCACCGCCGTGCTCATGAACGCGCATAGAATAACGAATGCGAAGAATGCGGACTTCCAAGTCCTCAACCAAGCCGACGCCGTCTCCACGCTCAACAGCGTCACGGATGTCTTCACGCTCCTCCTCGGAGGCATTGCTGCAATCTCGCTCCTCGTCGGCGGCATCGGCGTCATGAACATCATGCTCGTGTCGGTCACGGAACGGACGAGAGAGATCGGCATCCGCAAAGCCATCGGCGCAAAGAAACGCGACATCCTGCTTCAATTCATGATCGAATCGACGGTCTTGAGCGTCATGGGCGGACTCATCGGCATTCTCATCAGCGTCATCGGCTCCTGGCTGCTGAAGACGTACGCAAGTCTCGACGCTACCATCGCCATCTCCTCCGTCATCCTCGCCTTCGGCTTTTCGGTGGGCGTCGGGATCTTCTTCGGCATGCTCCCCGCATTCAAAGCGGCGGGCCTGCGACCGATCGAAGCACTCAGATATGAGTAATACAGCGTGAGAGACAAACCTACGGTTTTTCTCTCACGAACTCACTTTTCCCTTAGCAGTGCGGCTTCATCGCGGGACCCACGAGACCCGCGCTTCGCCGCGATGAGTTATGTGAACTCTTGGCACCAACTCAATTATTCAATACGTGCAGAGCGACGATAACGTTGGCTACGGAACACGCACTCGCCTAGAATGACGGGCGATGTCTCTTCTCCATCCCACATCCGTCGCCGTCATCGGTGCATCGGGAGATGAACGAAAAGTGGGACATTTGATTTTAAGAAATCTTCTGACGCAGGGATTTTGCGGAAACGTATTTCCCGTCAATCCCAAGGGAGGGGAAATCCTCGGACACGCGGCATACAAGTCCATCGGGGATATCACGGAACACGTGGATCTCGCGATCATCGTCACGCCGGCCGAGACGGTCGCTCCCCTCGCTGAGGAATGCGGAAAGAAAGGGGTTCCATCACTTGTCGTCATCAGTGCGGGTTTCCGCGAGAGCGGGGAAGAAGGAAAGGTACGGGAGGAAAAACTTCAGGAGATCGTGAAGCACTACGACATGGATCTCGTCGGTCCCAACTGCCTCGGACTCATGCGACCGTCGATCGGAATGAACGCCTCGTTCGGCAGTCATCTGCCGCCCGCCGGATCCGTCGCGCTCCTCAGCCAGTCCGGCGCACTCGGACAGGCATTCATGGATCGAGCGGGGAGCATCGGACTCAAAATCTCGCTGTTCGTCAGCATGGGAAATAAAGCGACAATGGACGAGAGCGACTTCCTGGAGCTTTGCGAACGCGATGAAGAAACGAAAGTGATCGGCCTCTACCTGGAAAACATCCGCGATGGCCGTCACTTCCTCGCGCTCGCACGACGCATCAACCGCACCAAGCCCATCATCCTGCTCAAAGCGGGAACGACGGAACGGGGACGTCGCGCCGTCTCCTCACACACGGGCGCACTCGCGGGCTCCGATGCGGCCGTCCAGGCGATCTGTGGCCAGAGCGGCATCAGACGAGCCCTTACCGCGGAAGAATTCCTCGACATGCTGCGCACGCTCTCGCTGCAACCCGCCCTCCTCTCGTCCTCCATCGGCATCATCACGAACGCGGGCGGCCCCGGCGTCCTCGCCGCCGACGCGGCGGAGAGAGAAGGCATCTCCCTCGTCTCACTCTCTCCCGAAAACGAAGAGCATCTCAAGAGCATCCTTCCGCCCACGGCGAGCATCCGCAATCCCATCGATGTCATCGGAGACGCCCTCGCCGATCGTTTCGAACACGCGATCCAAGCAGTTGCCAAAGATGAGAATATGGATGGCGCGCTCGTGATCGTAACGCCGCAAGTGATGACACCGACGAAGGAAATCGCCGAAACCATCATCGCCGCAAAGAAGAATCACCCTCTCTTCCCCATCGTCACGTCATTCATGGGAAAGGAAGGCGTGCGCGATGCGATCACGCTCCTCCATCAGCACGGCATCCCAAATTTCTCCTGCCCGGAAATCGCAGTGCACATGCTCTCGATGCTTCGTTCGCCCATCGATGCTCCCACGGAAGATGAAGATGTCCCGTTCAATGCGAAACGAGCCGAGAAAGCGCGCCAAATCCTCACCGAGGCCGGTCCCGGCCTCCTGAGCGAAGATCGCACCGCAGCACTTTTCTCCCTCTACGCTCTCCCGCTGCCCAAGGGACGCGTGGCCAAGACCAAGGAAGAAGCGGTGGTGATCGCTCGGGACATCGGCTTCCCGGTGGCGGCAAAGATCAGCTCCACAGATATCGTGCACAAGACGGATGTCGGCGGGGTGCGCGTCGATCTCCAGACGGAAGACGACGTCCAGAAAGCGTTCGATGCCATCTGGACCAGTGTTGCGTCGAAAGCACCGAACGCTAAAAGAGATGGCATCCTGATCCAACAATTCCTTCCTCCCGGGAATGAATTCATCGTAGGAACACTGAAAGACCCGGGAGTGGGGCAGCTGGTGATGGCGGGACTGGGTGGCATCTACACCGAGCTCTTCGCCGATGCCTCCTTCCGACTCGCGCCCGTGTCGCTCTCCGTCGCCTACCCGATGCTCGGCAGTCTCAGAAGCTTCCAGATTCTCACGGGCATGCGCGGCAAAGCACCGCTCGATACCGCCGCACTCGCCGATCTCATCTGTACGACGTCGATTCTCGCCGTGGAGTGTCCCGCAATCGCCGAGATCGATATGAATCCCGTGCTCGTGACGGAAAAGGGACTGACGATCCTCGATGCGAAGATCATCGTGAATGGGAAGAGATAATATCTCCTTTCTTTCTCGAAGTTCTTCTCTTTCTTTGTCAGGCGCGACAAAGAAAGAGAGAAAGAAAACGCCTGCCTGCCGGCAGGCAGGCTGGCGCGCCGAAGCTCATCATCTGGCTCTGCGCCTTTGCTCCGGCTGCTCCAAGGTTTCGCAGCCGTCGCGTCGGCGGAATGCCACGGCGTTTCGAACGCCGTGGCACAGAGCCTCGCCTCCACTTTCAAAAACTCGTTCTCGTGTGATAAGCAACGGCGCGCGGACTGAAAGGTTGTATATATTGCTTCACAGAAAAAACACACACCCACAAAGCCGGAGCGCGCAACACGGGGTGGAATAGTTTTTCAGAGGAATCATTTTACGAAGCATTGTTGCGCGAGCCTGCCTGCCGGCAGGCAGGCACTTTCTTTTCGCCTTTCTTTCTTGCCCTGAGTAAAGAAAGGCGATATGTGTCGCCTTGAGAAAGAAGGACAAAATTCTGCTACGCTAGTCTCCTATGCAAGACACTGCCCTGAGTCTTCCGCAAACGAAGGATTGGTCGCGCGTATTCCTTTTCGCTTGTTTCGCTGCAATCACGCTCGCTCCTCTCACGATGATCCATGCGCAGTGGCTCACCGGCCCTCTCGTGAACGCCATGCTCCTGCTCACCTGCGTGCTGGTCGGCCCCCTTCAAGCGGTCATCCTCGGACTCTTCCCCAGCCCCACGGCGCTCGTGAGCGGATTGCTCCCCCTGCCGCTCGCGCCGATGCTGCCGTTCATCATGATTTCCAACGCACTCTACGTCATCGTATTTTCCCGCTTGCAAAAGCGAAATATGATCGTGGGCATCGTGACGGGTTCGCTCGCGAAATATCTCTTCCTCCTGCTCTCCTCCCGCTTCCTCGCCACCACGCTCCTGCCGCCAAGCTCCCTGCACCTGGCATCCGGGATGATGGGAAGTATGCAGGGAATCACCGCGCTTGTGGGCGGGGCGATCGCTCTCGCCATCCTCTCTTTCACTCGTCTCCGTGCCTGACATCATTGTGCGCCTGAAAGAGGCGAACATCATCGGGCGGGGCGGGGCGGAATTCCCGGCTCATCAGAAGTGGGCGGCAGTGCGCGATGCGACGGCAAAGGCGAAGTACGTCATCTGCAACGCCTCCGAACGCGAGCCGGCCGTCTTCAAGGATTTCCACATTCTAAGCCATGAACCCGAGAAAGTATTCGCGGGACTCACCCTCGCGATGACCACCGTCGGCGCAACGGAGGGCATCTTCAATCTCAATGCGGAATACGCGCAGAAGCTAAAAGAAACCTTCTCGACGCTCATCGCCAAAGCGAAGGGAGAAGGATGTGCCATCCGCATTTTCGAAGAATTTCCCTCGTACATCGGCGGCGAAGAGACGGCGCTGCTCAACGCCATCGAAGGACGACGCTGCGAGCCGCGACTGCGCCCGCCCTTTCCCACCGAGCAAGGCCTCTACGGCTGTCCGACGCTCATCCACAACGTGGAGACGCTCTACGACATCGCGTGCGTATCCGATGGCACCTTCGAGGGCAAACGGTTCTACTCGATCTCAGGCGCCGTCGAACACACGGGCGTGTTTCACCTGCCTTCCTCGCTCACCGCGCTCCAGGTTCTCACGGAGACCGGTAACCTGCCCGAGGGCGATTTCTTTGCGCAACTCGGAGGAGGCGGGAGCGGTGCAGTCTTCAATCGCACGCAATTGGAAACAGAGAGAGTGCGTGGAGCCGGCGCAATCATCGTGCATCGATGCGACGAAGACGCGAGAGGACTCGTGCTCTCGTGGCTGGAATTCTTCCAGAGAGAGAGCTGCGGCAAGTGCACGCCATGCCGCGAAGGCACCTACCAGCTCGTCCGTCTGATGGAGGATAGTGACGCAATTCCCTGGGAGCGCATGACGCCGATCTTCGACGTGCTCGAGAAGACATCCTTCTGCGCGCTGGGTCGGTCGGTTCCCCTACCCGTGCAGAGCTACTATCGAAACGTATTTCAACGACAATCATGAAAGCGATCCCGCTCGACACCGGCAGAGAGGTGACTGTCTTCCTCAATGGAAAGTCCTGCAACGCACAGGAAGGAGAGAGCATTCTGACCGTCGCGCTGCGGGAGGGATTCGATATTCCGCACTACTGCACACACGAAGACCTGCCCATCGACGCGAACTGCCGGACCTGCCTGGTAGAAATCGAAGGGAAGAATACCGTCGTCACCTCCTGCAGTCTGCGCGCTACCGAAGGACTGCGCGTCCTCCTGGACACACCACAGGTCATTAAACTTCGCACGCAGAATATGGAGCTCCTCTTCGGCGACTACCAGAGTAATTCTCCGCGCATCCGCCACGGGTACTACAGCCGCACGCTCGAGGAGATGAAGCGATTCGGCATCACGGGAGAGCAGTACAAGCGCGACGATCCCCGTCGCCCGATTCACAAACTTGGCTCGGCCGCCGAGTTCGATCCCGCGCTCTGCATCGCGTGCAACAAATGCGTAGAGGCCTGCCAGATGATCGGCATTTGCCACCTGCGCCTCGAGGGCCGGGGCTCCAAGACGCGCGTCGACTTCAACCCCGATCCCGCAAACGACTGCATCTACTGCGGACAGTGCACCGCGCACTGCCCCGTGGAAGCGATCCGCGAGCAAAGCCATCTCGAACAGGTCGTCGAAGCACTGAGAGATGAGGACAAAATCGTCATCGTGCAATCCGCTCCCTCGATCCGCACGAGCATCGGGGAAGGTTTCGGCGTCGAGCCGGGCACGGATCTCACCGGAGAACTCGTCACGGCCTGCCGCATGCTCGGCTTCGATAGAGTGTTCGACGTGAACATGGGCGCGGACATCACCACGATGGTGGAAGCGGAGGAACTCATCAAGAGGCTGCGGCACAAGTGGGACTTCCAGGAAGGAAAACGCAAGGATCCTCCCGTGAAGGGGCCGATGTTCACCTCGTGCTGCCCCGGCTGGGTGAAGTTCGTGGAATTCTACAAGAGCGATTTCATCCCGAATCTCACCGTCGCGCGCTCACCACAGATCCATTCGGGAGGCGCGTACAAAACATGGTGGGCGGAGAAGGAAGGGATCGATCCGAAGAAGATCGTCGTCGTTTCCATCATGCCGTGCACGTCGAAGAAGTACGAAACCACCTTCGAACACCTCAAGATTGACGGGATGAAGCCCGTGGATTTCGTCCTCACGACCCGCGAACTCATCTCGCTGCTCAAAACACGGAAGATCGATCTGCCCCGCCTCGAGAAAGGCGAGGTAGACCGCGAGGGCATGTACTCGGGAGCGGGCGCCATCTACGGCGCATCCGGCGGCGTGATGGAGTCCGCGCTGCGCACTGCGTACCGCATGCTTACGGGAGAGGATTCTCCTTCCATCGAGTTCACGTCGGTACGAGGATTCGACGGCTTCAAGCGCGCGAAGATTCAAATCGGAACGAGAACGGTCTCCGTCGCCGTCGTCGCGATGCCGAAGAATTTCTGGCCGGTCTTCCGCGAGATCGCCAAGGATCAAAATGCCTACGACTACGTGGAATGTATGGCCTGTCCGGGAGGCTGCATCGGAGGAGGAGGGCAACCGATCCCCAACACCTTCGCTCTTGTGAAGAAGCGCATCCAGGGACTCTACGGGATCGACAAGAACATGACCTTCCGTCGCGCCCACGACAATCCCGTTGTACGCGACTACTTCACCTACCTCGACACACTTCCCGCCGAGAGGCGTGATGCGCTGCTGCGCCGTGGCTTCCAGAAGAAAGCCAAAGGGGAATAGATTGGAAATACATTGACAAACATACAAATAATGTCTATAAGTACACCTGTCTCGTCCGGTATTCTTTCCTCTTAATATCATGCGCTCTCCCCTCTCTCGCACACCGACTCTCTCTGCGATCATCACTTCGCTCGTCGCAACGATGCTGCTTGCGAGTGTGCCTATGGGAAGAGCCAACGCCCAGAGCGCGACCATGCTCGTGACATCAAATGAAAACCCGTCCGCTTACGGCGACGTGCTCACCTTCACGGCATTCGTCAACGCCTACTACCTCGGAGGAACGGTGACGTTCTACGACGGCTCCCAAAGCCTCGCGACCGTACCGGTACAGGGGAATGGCTCCGCTACATTCAGCCTCTCGCAGCTTAGCATCGGCAACCATACGATCACGGCGACCTACAACGGGGACGGCATGAACCCGACCATGAGATCCAACGCGTTTCAGCAGAACGTGGGGATCGGAAATTCCTACTACAACAATGCGAATTACTACAACAACTGGAGTTATAGTAACGGCAGTTACTACAACAATGGTTACAACAATACGTACTATAACACCCCAACGAGCGTCACCATCACTTCCAATCGCAATCCCGCTTCGGACGGAGATCTCGTGACGTTCACGGGACGCGTCATCGGCCAGTACCCGTCGGGCACGGTGACCTTCTACGATAACGGAGCGAGCATCGGCACCGCCGGCCTGACGAGCGACGGACGGGCCACATTCACCACTTCACTCTCCGTCGGCGCTCATGGCATCGTCGCCCGGTACAACGGAGACGCGAGGAACTCCAGCAGCTCATCCTCCATTTTCAATCAGACGATCAATCCGCGAACGTATTACTACAATAACTACAATTATTACGGCTCCTACAATTATCAAAGACCGATCCCCGTCTTCCAGCTCCCTCCGTACCCGCAGCCGACCTACTCCCAGCCATGGAGACAGCCGTACTATCAGCAGAACTACCCGCATTACCAGTATTTCCAACACCAGCGTCCTCAGTGGTGGAGGTAAGCTCGACCGTCGCATCATCGCTGCGAAATCCCATGCCCCTCAAGAATATCGAGGGGCATTGCAAATCCCCCTCCATTGAGTTAATCATTTCTTAATGGACTCTCCCCTATAGAGGACCGCCACACATTCCGCTTTCCCATCTCCTGTCACAGCTCAATGCTCGAAGTCTTACCGCAACCAGAACGGCAATCCGAAGTCCTCAACCGCGTGCTAAAGCGCATAAAGGCGCTGCATGCGGATTCCACAGTTGAGCAGAGTGATCATGAGCGCATCATGGAAGGAATGAGCAGCCAGATCATCGGAGAGACGACGCGCAGAGCACACCGCGCACTCATCAGACAGGAAGCAAGACGGTTGGCAGAGGGGAAGGAAAAAGAACAATGGGACGATGCTAGACTGGCGCGAGAAATCGCCGCCATGAAACAAGATGTGACTGCGGAAATGTTCCGGGAACACTGGTTCGAATCCACGCTGTCCACACACGATGCCCCCATCCACGCTGCGACGTACGGATCATCGATGTTTCGTTACGATTTACGCACACTCATGGCGGAAGATCCCTCTCCCGATCGTCTCAAGGAATTCGGTTGGATTATGTTCGATGTGAACGGACTGCGTTCCTTCAAAGATTGCACATCACATGAACACACGACGCGATTCCTCCGGGGAATCGTGCGAATTCTGGTTGATCCAAACGGTCCCACGCGCAGTCGCCTTCAGGAGGACGGCATCGACGTGATTCCCATGGCTACGGGAGGAGATGAATTCGTCCTGTACCTCCGCGGCAAGACGCCGCTTGATACTGCACACATCGACGGCACCATCGCCTCCTTCCAACGGGAAGTTTCTACGAACGAAAGTCTGAGGACATCCCTCGATTACGACGACGAGCGCGTGCTCGTGAGATACGGTATGCCATCAAGGCAACAACGACAGGACTTCGCGCTCTTACCACACAGAGAGCGAGGAGAAAAGCTCGCCAAGATTCGCGCCACGCTCCCCGAGAACTTCATTCCTTCTATGGCGGGCGGCGGGGCACTGCTTGAGGAAGGAATTTTGCATGCTGTGGAGACAGATGAACACGATCTTCTAGGAGAAGAAAACTTCCTTTCCATCAGAGAAAAAATTATTCAAAGCACACTCGACCTTGCGGAAAGTCGACAGAAAAGAAACAAGGAAGCTGATCTCGCCAGGTTGCGGGAAACCCATCCGAGGCAGCATGCCTTTCGCCTCCGCAACCATGAGAATCGCGCGCTCCAATCTGAACTGACATCCGCACGTGCCCGCATCCGAGAACTTCTTGAGGGGATAAAAACCCATTGAAGTATTACGGAGTCTCGATGCTCAAGCCCTCATACGAAAAGACCGCCCCCGGGCGGCCCTCTCGTTCGTCTTGTCTGTTCTCAGTGCGAGGATGTCGAGCTACTCGAGCCGAAACGTTTCTGCCATCGCATTTGCTGCCGGTACATCAATCCTCCGGAACCCGTCTTGAAAGGATTCTTGAGGCCACCGCCAAAGGGGTGGAATCCGCCCATCATCCCGCGTCCGCCCATCATCGAGCCGGAACCCGCATCGGGCTTTCCTCCCGAACTGCGCATCATACCCTCACCACCCATCATCGGGCCGATGCCGAGCCCAAATCCGTCGAGACCTTTCCATCCATGGACATTGCCGCACGCTGTTGTCACAGCACTCATCGCCGACTGCATATCCGCTGCCGACGTCTGCCACGCCGTCTTCGATGCCGCCACGAAATCATCATTGGCCTTCTTCACCGCCGCTTGACGCTGCGTATCATCCGCAACCGCTGCCGCAGCCTTGAGAGCGATACTTCGTGCCTGCAACGCGGACTTCTGAGCCGCTGAGAAAACATCGAAATGCGCCAAATACGTATCCTCAAGCCCGGACATGGCGAGGACGCACGCCTGAGTGAGCGCGGGACGTGCCGATGAAGTCGACGATGATCCATCTGCCTGTGCGCTCGTAATCTCCGTAAGAAGAGGAACGGCCAAGGTGAGAGCCACTGCTCCGGCAATCGCTCCGATGAAAAATTTCTTCATAGGTGAGAGGGGAAAAAGTACACGACTATTTTCCCACGGTAACCCTTAAGAACGCGTTAAGGGGATTAACGTCTTCCAGAAAGGAAAACTCGCTCCTCACTCCGTCGTCTCACCCTCGAATTCTTCCTCATTCGTCTCGGCGTCGTGCTTGGTCGCTCGGACGATGCCATCCTTGTGGTGCGCCGGAGAGTAGATCGTATACATCTTCAAGTCGTCGGTGGCAGAGGTGTTGATGACATTGTGCTGCGCCCCCGCCGGTACCACGATCGCAGATCCATCACGCACCGCGTACTCGTTTCCGTCGATGATGCACTTCCCCTCGCCCTTCTCAAAGCGAAAGAATTGATCGTTGTCCGGATGGACCTCCATACCGATTTCTTCCAGGGGCTTGAGGCTCATCAGCACGAGTTGACAATGATGTGCCGTGTAGAGCACCTTGCGGAAGTTTTCATTGCTGATCGTTTCTTGCTCGATGTTGGCATGGAATCCTTTTTTCATAGTAGCACGATTGTAACGCGAGTTACTCGCGCAGTACAGAATTATCTTGTACAATTCACTTGTGATTCCCTCCTCTGCACTTCATCTGATTTCCGCGGCTCATCTCATGCAGCTCACGGGGCTCATCGTCGTCCTGGCACTCTTCGATGCCGCGATGAAGGGATGGGGAATGTGGCGCGCCGCGCGCATGGGGAAAAACATGTGGTTCATCGCACTTCTGATCGTGAACTCACTCGGCATCCTGCCCATCATCTTCCTGCTCGTGACGAAGAAGGAGTATGCGAAGATCGAGAAGAGGCGCTAGAAAAGCAGATTTGCAATGGCGGCTCGATTCTGATATAATACTTGTTGTAATTTTATTACACAAAAATAATAATGCGCACCTTCATGATTGCCGAACGTCGTCTCTGTTTCTTCAATGGAACTGCCGAAGTTTCTGGAAGCGGAGAAAAGCCGCAGGAAACATTTGAGAATTTGCAGACTTCCGTAAAGCAACTCCTGGAAAAATACGGCGATGTATCTCAAGAAATGCAGAAAAAATATTCAAAAAACACCACAAGAACTCTGGATCGGATCAAGCAGTACAGGGAGATCGAAGCGACGTTGCTCGCAAAGCTCAAGGCAGATCCGACGCAGCGCACAGCTATAACCTCTGAACTACAGCAAGTGATTGCCGAACTTCATGATTCCCTCACGCACAATACGTACATACGAGAGCTCTATCCTCATCGCAATCGTTTCGATACCGATGAAGAGCATGCGGAGGTCTTGCGCCTCGGAGCTGAACACCTGAAAGATATCAAAGAACAACGAGCCCAAGAGCAGAGAAATCGAAAAACGATGGAAGGGCAATCGCGAGAGGCTGAGCAAAAGTGGCTATCGAATGAATTTGATACGGAGGTTTCCTATCTGCTTATTCTTTCACAGCAAGGTGCTGACTACACTATTTCAAAATCGGTTGATCGCCTCATGAGCAATCTGGCTCTCCTCAAAATAGTGAAGCAAGACAAATTGGGGGAGTTCATCAAGGGTATTGATTGGCAAATACAGAATAATTCCAACCTCACCCCCGCAACGAAAGAGAAGCTGCAATCATTGAGAAAAGAGTTGGCACCTTAAATCAATTTGTCAGACAGTAGTTTGGATGGCAGAACGAACGGGTCTGACAACATAATACATGAGTCCCAGACAAGGTTTTTGAGGGGGTCATTTTGAGTACCCGAAGGCCAACGGGTCGGTCGGTCAAATGAGACATTTGAGACAGTACAATAGGGGGGTGTCTCATGCTGGACAAACTCAGTATTTTGGCTTAAGAAAGCCAATATATTGCACCAGTTGACTCACAATACGCATTGTTTTCCGCCATCCTATATTCACCCATTTCCGAATCCTGAATCACACGAGGCGAGGGGGGCGCTCACTTTGCCATCGTCCCCATCACGTTCGCGAGGATTTGCGCCATCTCTGCTCGCGTGAGGGAGGCGGCTCCGTGGAAAGATCCTTGCGGCATGTTGATCCATCCTGCGAGGATGGCCATGCGCACAGAGTTCGCGTGGGAGACCGAGGCGGGAATGGCATTCCAAACTGCGGTGTACTCCACCTGAGACTTCGACTTCAAGATCTGCTGCAATCGGTCTGCGTACGCATTAGCGAGAGCCTGGAGGAACTGCCCCTTCGTCACGACCGACCCGTCCGAAGGAAGAGCATCGTCGATGGAGGAGAGATCAATACCCAGTGCAGTGAATGCCGCCTTTGCATCTGCAGTCGAGACTGTCCCGGCCGGATCGAAACCACCATCGGCTCCGAGCGTCATCCACCCCTTGCTCACAGCTTCCGAGGCAGCCTGCGCATACCAGCTACCAGCGGAAACGCCCGGGAACGGTTGCGATGCGGAATGGAAGGGAAGCGTGGGAACGGAAGAAGCCCCCGACTGCGCAAGGCGTTGCTGCCTACGCAGGAGCGCACGTTGCTCTGCTGGTGAAAGCGAAGAGGGAGCCCCTGTCGGCTGGAGAGCCCCGGGAGCACTGGTCGGAGCGAGGTTCTGTTGCTGCCCCTTTACCACCGGAGTTCCCCCGATGTCCGTTCCATTTCTGTTCGTCCCGCCAGTCGTACCTCTGCTGCCGCCAGTACTGGGCGCAGAAGGGGTCGAAGATGAGGAAGTCGAGGGCCTTGCGCTTAGCGGTATCCAGTCCGTCGAGACCTTGTACGAGAGAGAACACGAGCCTCCGCCATTGCTGCAATTGAAGGAGATCCACCCAACCTTGTCCCCCCATGCGTAACCGGAGAAGTTCCCCGAGGAATCAATCGTCACGGCGACGCTCAGGCGCGAGGACGACAAGCTCACACCCGAGCAGGAAGCCGGGATCACGGAGGCCTTACGCCTCGCGTCCCTCACATCCGAGGACGACGTCTCTTCTACTTCTCTTCCCTCACCAGACAATGGCAACGCCTAGGTTCAGTTCTTTCGTGCGCACAATGTGCGAGCGGATGCTCCATGATCGTCCTTTTCGCAAACAGGTCGTTCGCAAGAGCCACTACTGGTTCTTCCACTTCTACTTCCATCACTACGTCAAACACAAGACTGCCGCCTTCCAACGGCAGATGTTCCAGATGACGGAGAACGAACTTCTTAGACTCATAGCCATCACGGCGTTCCGTGGGTCAGGCAAGTCGACGATCATGAACATGTCGTTCGTTCTCTGGGCGATCCTGGGTATCCGCAAAAAGAAGTTCGTCCTGATCGTCGGGCAGACCCAAGCCCAAGCGCGGCAGCACCTTCGAAACATCAAGGAGGAATTGGAACATAACAAGATTCTTCATCGAGATTTGGGGCCCTTCCGCGAAGTGGAAGACGAGTGGAGAAACAGTTCACTCGTGATACGAAACTTCGGTGCCAAGATCATGGCCGTCAGTATCGACCAAGCGGTGCGGGGACTTCGTCATGGACAGTACCGACCGGACTTGATCATTTGTGATGACATCGAAGACCTCGATTCCGTCCGCTCCCTTGAGGGGCGGGACAAAACGTACCGCTGGGTGAAGGGCGAACTCCTCCCCGCTGGAGACACGGACACCACAGCCGTCTTCATTGGAAATCTGCTCCACGAGGATTGCCTCTTGAAGCGATTGCAGCAGGAGATTGAAAGTGGAGCGATGGAAGGCATGTATCGGGAATATCCACTCGTGAGTCCAGACGGAACGTGCTTGTGGTCGGGCAAGTATCCGACTCCGGAAGCGATTGATGCCGAACGCAAGAGAATCGGCAGTGCTTCCGCATGGCACCGGGAGTATTTGCTCACGATCCTCCCCGACCACGAGCGCCTCATCCATCCCAGCTGGATCCGGTACTACGACTGTCTACCGACTGATACCGAGGATGAACCGCTTCGCCTCGCTGCCACGGGAATCGACCTCGCGATCTCTCAGAAGGACAGCGCCGACAAGACGGCAATGGTCTCGATGAAGCTCTACGGGTTTGGGGGCGACATGCGGCTCTACATCCTCGCCAATCCCGTCAACGAGCAGCTGACCTACCTTCAGACACTCGAGAGGGCGAAGGACGTGTCTCGCGCCGTCGGCGGAGGCGAGCGGACAAAGCTCTACATCGAGGAGGTCGGCTACCAGTCGGCATTGATTGAGCAATTGAAATTCGACGGCTTTCATGTCGAAGGCGTACCCCCGAAAGGCCAGGACAAGCGTGCGCGACTTGCCCTCGTCACGCACCTCATCCAGTCCGGCAAGGTGCTCTTCCCTCGTGCAGGCTGCGAGGCGCTCATCACGCAGCTCACGGGCTTCGGAAGTGAGCGCTATGACGACCTCGCCGATGCCTTTGCAGTCCTGCTCCTGCCGTGCCTCGAGTGGCAGGGCGGATCGCATGCATGGGTCTGGGAGCTCAATGACAAGCTCACGAAGGAGGAGCAGCTCAAGGAAGAGCGCAAGCGCAGCGGCTTCTTCTATCCCGATCACAGCGACGACAGAGACGGTGGTTCCTGGTGGGGACAGAGTGCGCTCGGCCCCCTTCACGGCACCAACATTCTCAATGAGCGGTTCTAATTTTTACTTCTTTCTTTCCCCTTTTTTGTATGACCACCGATCACCTCACCCCAGACATCAAGAAGCGCATCCTGACCGATCAAATCTTCCGGCGTGCGCTCACGCGGGAGAACCATTACTGTTTTTTCCACGTTTACTTCGGACATTACGTGACGTCACCCACGGCTGCATTCCAAAAAGAAATCTTCGGATTCACCGAAGATGAATCCCAGAAGCTCACGGCGATCACAGCCTTCCGAGGCTCTGCGAAGTCCACCATCATCTCGCTCTCATTCCCTCTCTGGGCAATCCTCGGCAAACCCGGCGTGAAGTTTGTGTTGATCCTTGGACAGACGCAGTCGCAAGCTCGCCAGCACCTGAAGAACCTGAAGGATGAGATCGAACGAAACGCCCTCCTCCGCAAAGACCTCGGACCGTTTGAGGAGCGCGAGGATGAGTGGAACTCCTCGTCCATTGTGCTGCCTCTGCTCGGCGCACGTATCACGGCAGCATCGACTGAAATGAGTGTGCGAGGCATTCGACATGGACCGTACCGCCCCCAGCTCATCATCTGCGACGACATCGAAGACCTGCAGTCGGTGAAAACGAGAGAAGGGAGAGACAAGACCTACCAGTGGCTCATGGGCGAAGTGATCCCAGCGGGAGGGCAGAAGACGCGGACGTTTCTCATCGGAAACCTCCTGCACGAAGATTGCTTGCTTAAGAAATTTGAGCGGCACATCCAAGACGGCTCCATGAGTGGAGTTTACCGAGAGTATCCGCTACTCGATGCTCACGGGAAGGCGCTGTGGCCCGGGAAGTACCCGACCGAGGCATCCATCCTCGAAGAGAAATCACGCATCGGGAGTGAGGCGGCATGGCATAGGGAATTCTTGCTGCGCATTCTCGCAGACACCGAGTGCGTCATTCATCCCGGATGGATTCAGTACTACGAGCAATTCCCGGCTGAACAGAATGGTTGCCATTTCCACTGTACGGGGACGGGCATCGACCTTGCCATCTCCCTGAATGACAGCGCGGACTTCACCGCGATGGTGTCGGCGAAGCTCTACTTCATCGATGGGAAAATCCGCATCTTCATCCTGCCCAATCCCATCAACGAGCGCCTCACGGCGCTCGATACCCTCGAGCGTGCCAAGCAGGTGGCCGACATGACGGGCGGCGGCGACAAGTCCATTCTCTACATCGAGGACGTCGGCTATCAGTCCTCCTTGGTGGAGCATCTGAAGGAGAACGGCAATGAAGCCGAGGCAGTGAAGGTGAAGGGGCAGGATAAGAGGGGTAGGCTCGCGCTCACCTCGCATGCCGTCCAATCCGGCCAAGTGCTCTTTCCGAGGGAAGGGGCAGAAAACTTGATCGCCCAGCTCGTGCATTTCGGCGTTGAGAAGCATGACGACTTGGCTGATGCCTTCTCACTGCTTATTCTCAAGGCGCTTGAGGAGCGACAAACGAGCGTCGGATTCTGCATGATCGGATTCGATGGCTCCGTGCACGGATGGGACAGTGTGCGTGGCAAATACTAGATTGGAAGGAGTTTTAAGGGCAATGAAAGGAGGATTCAAACATCAAAGCCGCTTCCTGACGGAAAGCGGCTTTTGAGCGATATTTCGATGCTCAAAGCGGGCTTTTGCGCTGGATACCAAGGGGATATTGCGGCATTGCTGTGAGTACCTATTTCCTTCCCACATTTCCTATGGAAATCGCCTCCCTCAACAAGAGACGTGCTCAAAAAACACCAACGATCGAGACGGTTCACATCGATCTCACGCCCCCCTTCGACAAGTCGACAGGGGCAGTGCGCTACTGCTTGTATGCAAGGAAATCGAGCGAGGATGACGAGCGACAGGCGCTCAGTATCGATTCCCAAGTGAAGGCAATGTTGGAACTCGCCAAAAAGGAAGGGCTCGAGATTGCGGAGGTACGAAGAGAAAGCCACTCAGCGAAAGCAACGAGCGGGCGTCCGGTGTTCAACCAACTCGTCATTGATATCCGGAGTGGAATGTTCAACGGATTGCTGACGTGGGCTGCAGACAGAATTTCTCGAAACGCCGGAGACCTTGGAAGCGTGATCGATCTCATGGATCAAGGTCACTTAACTGAGATCCGTTGCCACAGTCAGCGGTTTACCAATAACCCCAATGAGAAATTTCTACTCATGATTCTTTGCAGCCAGGCGAAGCTCGAGAACGATAATCGAGGGATCAATACGAAGCGGGGCATGAAGACGAGGGCCGAGATGGGACATCGCCCCTGTATCCCTGCCTTAGGTTATGCTCTGGAGAAGCGACCGGAGGACAAGAAAAACAGAGTCATCCCTGATCCAATCCGAGGAGCATTCGTGAGACAGGCCTTTGAGAAGGTGGCCTATCAGCATACATCGGGGCGGCAACTCCATCGATGGATGCAGGAGGTGGGATTCACAACGAAGCTAGGGAGGGTCATTACACTGAGCATGATTTACAGGATGCTGAGAAACTCTTTCTATACGGGGAAGTTCGAGTACCCGGTCGGGAGCGGGAATTGGTATCAGGGCACCTACGAACCGCTCGTCCCTCAGCATCTCTTTGAAGAGGTCGGAAAGGTACTCGATATGGCACCGAAGAAGAAATGGGGCACGAAGGAATTCGCCTTCACAAAGATGATGATCTGCGGACAATGCGGATCCGGGATCACCGCCGAGGAGAAGCACAAGCGGATGAAAGACGGAAGCATACGGAAGTACGTGTACTACCGCTGCAGTCACGCGAAGGATCTCACCTGCAAAGAAGGATCGATACGGGAAGACGCATTACTGGAGCGACTGCTAGAAATCATCGACGAGGTGGACCTGGATAAGCTGGGGATGAAACAGCGCCTCCAAGAGGAGGTGGCACGCTACGAGAAATTCACGACAGGAGTCTTGGGGCAGACAGTCGGAGCGAAGATGCCAAAGGTCGATATCAAGACCTACGCGAAGTACATCCTGCAACAGGGAAAGATGGAGGAAAAACGCGAGCTGCTCTCCTGCCTAAAAAGCAAACTGGTGCTGAGGGATGGAATCCTGGAACTTACAAAGTCCTGATGCAGGATCTACTGGCCCATACTTCGATAGACGCTCACCCAATCCGTACTGATCTCCCGCTGTGCCTCGGAAAGCGTCATGGAGCCGCTGCAGAGCTGTTGATGGAGATAATTTTCGACTTTGTCTTTCTCGTGAAAACCGGGAGAAGGTTCGGCGGCCTCGGGAAAGAGATTCGCAATATCATTTGATCCGCCGAGTTCCAGACTGATGAAGTGATCGACTTCATACTCACCCGTGCTATGCGTCTGGATACCATATTCTGTATAGACTTGATTCTTCGTCGACTCGGAGACGGAACGCACACCGCTTGAATAGCCGGGAGTGCAGACCTCATCAGCAGTCACGCTGAATACCGCTCCCGGCGTGCAGGCATGATCGGGGTAGGAGCCGTTCACCAGACACCCGGACGTCTTCGTCCGGGGATCTGGCTGGAAGGAAAGATCATTCGAGGAAGAAAGAGGATTTCCATTGAGTGCGTTATACAACCACTGCGTGACCTTGCCGCGCGAGATCATCTCACCTGCATTGAACTCATCTGCGGTCACGATTTGCTGCTGCTCGGCGGTGCAGAGATACATGCCGTACCACTGGCTCTGGTCGCACTCGGATCCGGCGGAGACCTTGTCCGCCGCTACGAGGCTCACGACGATCATCTTCAATGCCTCTGCGTCATTGAGATTGTTCTCCGGATGAAACTGCCCGTCCGGGTACCCTTTCACCCATTGCTGGCTTGCCGCGTAGCAGACGTAAGACGTAAACCATCCCTCTGTGACGTCCGGAAAGCACCCGGCGGCTGTTGTCGGATCCATCTTGAGACCACCCTTCACGAGGATCTTCATCAACTCCGCGCGGTTGATGGAACTGTCGGGACGAAAGGTTCCATCGCTATATCCTTGGATGATGCCCGTGTCCTTCGCCCAGCTGATTGCAGTGGCGTACGGGGAGGACGCGGCGACGTCGCTGAACGTCGTACTCGGGGTCGGCTCTACGGGCGACGGGGCCTCGCTTGATGAAGCAGAGGAAGCCTTCGGCACCTCGCAGGTGCAGCTGGGACTTTGGCTACCATCATTGCAAAGGAAGTAGCCGGTGTTCGGATTACAGCGGTCTACGCCGCCATGACGGGAACAGCAGCCAGCTTGTGCGTACGCGGACGATGCGAAGAGGAAGAAAAAGAAGCTGCTCCCGAAAACAATGAGCAGCCTCGAAAATGGGATCGGATGATCCATAAGGAGGAAGGGAAGGTGGATAAGACCGACCCCGAGCATCCCAAAAGGGACAACCCCGGAGGCAGGCTACCCACATTCCCATGCCTGTCGGCACGTTCAGTGGCTGCGCAGGGTTGCCCCTTACGACACTGAAGTGCTAAAAATGACAGGATTATGGGAATACTGAGAACATGGGTAGCGAGCCCAATTTAGCGTAGGCAGAGGCGAATGTGTAGTCGTCTTTGCGAATTCACCATCGACAAAATGCAACTCTCTTTCGGTGAGGAAGCGTCTCGAAAATCGAAGGGAAATGAACTCGAAATTCTCATGTGGCAATCATGTATCATTTCAATCCAATGCCGAGGAAACACAGCGGTGGCACTCTACGACCGAAAGTTATCATCTTCGATGTCGACGGCCTCCTGTTCAACACCGATGAATTGATGTTCATCGAACTGCAACGAGCACTTTCGGAGTCGGGTGTTTCCATTGATGAATCGTTTTTCGCGAATCATGACTATGATGATTGTGTCTATGCATTGGGCTTATCAAAAGAACGGCTCGATGCGGTTCTGCAGAAAATTCGTACACGATACTACAGCGATGAAATTCTCCCGCATGTTCGCATGAGACATGGTGTTTCAGAAACACTGAAGTGTCTCTCTTCATCCTTCCCGATGGCGATAGGTTCGGGGGAAGCAGAAGAGCAAATTGTCCGCTATCTCCGCCATTTTTCCATTGAAGATTATTTCTCCTTCATCGGACACGGGAAGACGGTGCCTAGAAGAAAGGACAATCCTGAATACTTCTTCACGATTGCGAAGCATTTCGGAGTATCGCCGGAAGAATGTCTCCATGTGGGTGATTCTCTTTACGACCAGCAAGCATTGAAAGCAGGTGTGCCCGTTGTCATCATTCCTACAAAATTTTCGCGGCACTGCGCATTTGATCCACGATGCCAAATACTTGAATCCATCGAAGAGCTGCCGAGCATACTATTGCCCAACAGATAGACTTACCATCCGCATCCTGCGGGCTGCAATGAGCGCCTCACAGGGGGCATGCGGATCTCCGAGAAACTCCCGCCCGTGTGGGGAGCGCAAAACTGTCCATAGTGAACATTGAGTTTTTGGCTAACCCTAGCGGTCTTTTGACCATAGCCAGTAGTGGCAGCCCCACGGGGAATTGAACCCCGGTTTTCAGGATGAGAACCTGATGTCCTAGCCACTAGACGATGGGGCCGAAGATCTTGAAAGAGCGCGCGCGAGCACGGGAAAGTATACGGAAATTCGCACGGGCAACAAATGCAATTCTCATCCAAAGCCATTCCCCAAACAACAACAGCAATAAACAATCCGCGGCGAAGCGCGGGTCTCGTGGGCCCCGCGCTGAAGCCGCACCTCATAGGGAAAAGAGAGCCCATGAGAGAAAAACCGTAGGTTTGTCTCTCATGCTTAATGGTGATACCCGCTCCCCTTCATGATCTGCAGCGCCCGATAGAGCTGCTCGAAGAAGACGACGCGACAGAGTTCGTGGGGAAACGTCATGTCCGAGAGACGAATCGTTTTCTTCGCAGCCTTCTTCACGGTGTCATCCACCCCATACGCACCGCCGATCACGAATTCCGCCGTCTCACCCCTGTCGAAAAGCTGCTCGAGAAATTTCGCAAATTCCTGCGACGTCATCGACGTGCCAAGCTCATCGAATAGGATCGTATCTCCCTTGTGCTTCGCCATAGCGGAGAGAAGGTGAAGCGACTCCTCCTTGCTTTGCCGCGCGGCATCCTTCTCCCTGCTCGCATCGAGCTCGTGCACATCCAAAGAAATGAGCGGCTTCAGACGCTCGACGTACTGACGGCACCCATCCGCAATCCACGGAGAGGAAAGACGACCGACGCAGAGCAATGTGACACGGCGCATGCACGCATCTTACCCTCATCCCGCATCCGCGATCTCGCAAATTTTTGCTATTTCTCCAACCTGATGCTGCGCGCCATCTCTTCGAACGCGCTGAGGAATTCCTTCTTCTCGAGACCGAATTGGATCACGTGCGAGGCGTCCGCATAGCAGTAGACAATGGGAAGCGACTCCTTGATCTCCACACCGGGGAGCTGACGCTGCTGCCATGTTGTCTCGTAGCAAGTGCCTCCAGCGGTCGAAGAAACAGGCTTGATCGACTGAAGCGCGATAAAACTTTCGATCATTTTCGTCCCGATGACCTTCACGTACTCGGAGAAGAGCGTGCCCTTGCTATCGAACGATGAACGCACGATAGGCGTATCGGCTGACGGGTAATCGAGCAAGGAAATCATCATGACTTCGTTCGCCGGATCCGATGGCGTTGAGACAGGCCGAAAGCCCGCACCGTCTTTGGTCGTCGGATATTCGCGCACGGCCAAGGAAGAAGAGTAATCGATCGAAAACTTTCCCGTATCGTTTCGATAGGTCTCCCCCGCCTTTGAAGACGATGCGGAAGCGCAAGATACGAGGAGGATACCGAGTGGCAGGAGAACGAGGAGAAGAAGCACGAGCGTATGCGACTCCTTATGTTTTCGAAGAATCACGGAAGAAAAGAGAAAGACGGGCTTCAGGATAGCACTATTGTCCAGAATGGAATGTCATTCTTTCTCAAAGCGGAAAATATATTTCTTTCGTGGGGGGTGAGGGAACCTTGTTCGGTTCCCTACACCCCCCACACCCCCGTTACCCTCCTAACGGTAACAATCTTTGGAACTATCAGAGTTGGAAGTGGGATATCCAGTGGGAACCATGGAATTTTGTTGTTTGTTGCGCTGCGGCGCGAAACAAAAAACAAACACCCATCGGTCGGAGCCGCGCGCCAGGGGGGTGGTGGGGGAGGCCCTGTGTCGCGCAAGCGACACGTCGCCGACAAGCGGCAGCGAAACCTTGGAGCTGCCGCGAGGAAGGCGCAGAGCCGAGCGGAGGAGCGTTGGCGCGCGGAGCGCTTTCTTCGTCCTTCTTTCTCGCCTTGAGAAAGAAGGACAAACGATATTCTTGCCCTGACAAAGAAACAGAAGCCCCTGAGAAAAAAGGACAATCATTATTTTTGCCCTCAGAAAGAAGATCAAAAAAAACGAGTTTGCCTCCCCTCGAATAGAAGTCGATATACAAACCTCACCAAGTTATTTTCTCTGCAACAGCGCCACCGTCTCTATATGCGACGTGTGCGGGAAGAGATCTACCGGCTGCACGGTGCGCAGCTCGTACCCCGCCTTCAGGAATTCGCCAAGATCGCGCGCGAAGGTCGCCGTGTTGCACGAAACGTAGACGACTTTCGAAGCCTTGTGATCGATGATCGCCTCCCGCGCCGCGGGATGGAGGCCCGGCCGGGGAGGATCGACGACGATGGTATCGAATGCGTACTTGCCTCCGGCCTTCAGCTGCTGATGAAGCACCTGCTCCGCCTTCCCCTTGTAGAAACTGATATTGCCGATGCGATTCTTGCCCGCGCTGCGCAGCGCATCTTCGATGGCGGAGGGATTGCTCTCGACACCGACAACCTTCTGGCAGAAGCGCGCCAGGTACTGGCCGATCGTGCCCATACCGCAGTAGGCATCGAGCACAGTATCGCGCATCGTGAGGTCCGCGGCTTCCGCAATCGCACGGTAGAGCTTTTCCGCTCCAAACGTATTCGTCTGGAAGAAAGAGAACGGCGAGATCTCAAAGGAAAGATCGAAAAGCCGCTCGGTGATCGTCGGCTTTCCGTAGAGACAATGCACCTTCGGAAACTCCGGTTTGTCATTAGCCCCCATGTGTTCCACAACGAGCAGCGACGCCAGGTGCGATCGCCCGCCGAAGAATCGAATAAACGTTTGGAAGAGAGGCTCGAGTTCTTTTTTGCGCGCCTGCACAAGGAAACAAATCATCTGTTCACCGGTGTGCACGCCGCGCCGAAGCAAGAGCGTGCGCAACATGCCTTTCTGCGTCTTGGGATTGAACACCGGAAGCTTCGTCTCCTGCATGAACGTACGCACTTGTCCGAGGAGCATCCCGACCTGTTCATCGTAGAGGTGGCACTCGGTCACGGGCGTCACCGTCGACCACTGGCCGGGCTTGTGAAAACCGATCGTCGGATTTTCATCGATGAAGACGCGCTTTCCTCCCTTGTCCTCCGAGCGCATCTCCTCGTACCCGAAACTGAACTCCATCTTGTTGCGATAGTGAAACACCTGCGGACTCGGAATGATATTGAGGACGCGCCCGGGAAGATTCTTCCTATCCGCCTCGTCGATAGGCGTGAGGTGGGACAGCGTCTCACGCACGATGTCTTCCTTATAAGAGATCTGTTTGTCGTAGGGAAGGTTCTGCCACACGCATCCGCCGCAGTCGTGGAAGTGCGGACAACGAGGGAGGACTTCGTCCTTGGCCTTGCGCACAACCGAACGAACCTTGGCCTCCGCGAAGGAATCCTTGCGCTTGGTAATCACAATTTCGACCACCTGGCCGGGAATGGCATCGGTGACGAAGATCGGGAGGCCGTCGATGTGCGTGAGGCCCGCACCGCCGAACGTCACTTTCTCAATAGTGACGCTATGCGACTGTCCTGGCACAACCTGTGAGGGTATTGACATCTAATAATAAATAGTATATAAATTATTACTTTCTTTCCTCATGAATACGAAATCCTTCCTCTCCGGCGCCATCTGTGCATTCCTTTCTATGACGCTCCTCCTACCGGTGAGCGTAGCACAGGGCCCCTATTCCGCAAGCGGAAGTATCGTTTCTATCATACGAAACGCAACGGATCCTCCCCTCTCTACGTTGGTCGCGAGAGAGAATGACATCCAGCCTAATCAGCGCATGATGATCGAACAGATTTTGTCGCTCCTCCCCGCCGGTTGCGAGGGAAACATCCGAAACTTCTACGTTCGCTACGACAATCCCACCGACCGCGGCCTGGCGGGCAAGGACACGGTGATCGTGAGCGGGAACGTCCCCGATAACGAATTCCGCGCGCTCCTCGTCCACGAAATCCTCGGACACGTCACTGATCTCGGCTGCCTCCAGGGAACATCCAAAAATGGTCGCAGTGTATTCACGGACGGGAAAGAGCCGATCTGGAACAACGATCCGAGCACCCTCTTCTATGGAATCTCCTGGTCCTCTTCCACGCAGCGAAAATCCGATGCGAGATCCCAGGACTTCGTCTCCGGGTACGCCTACACCGCCGACCCCTTCGAAGATATGGCCGAGAGCACGACCTTCTTCCTGCTCCACCGCGACGCATTCCAGAAGATGACGAAAACAAATCCCATCCTGGCGCAGAAATTTCAATGGATTCAAACCTACGTCTTTCCTACGACGCCTTCCTACGCCCGCAGCACCTACGTCTGGCATGCGGATTCCATTCCCTGGGACACAACGAAACTTTCGTACAAGTGGATCGCTCCAGCGAAGGTCGCACTGGCCCGGTGAAATACGTGATATTCTACGATCATGGCACGCCATCGACTCCTCATCGTTCTGTGGCTCTGCAGTGATGCACTGCTCTTCATCGTGAGCTTCATCCTCGCGTACTTCGTACGTGTCGGATGGATCTTCTCCACAAATTTTCCCTTCGCCGCATTTCTGGCTGTGGTGATAGGCACCACCCCGCTCTGGCTCCTGATTCTCATGTTTCAACGAACGTTTCGGCTGACGGACACGCAGGCTGACACGAAACATTTCCTCTCCCTCCTCTGGTCGAACATCGTCGGCGTCGCGCTCTTCGCTCTCGCGTACTTCTTCGTCTATGACCTCTTCTTCAGCCGACTCCTGCTCGTCGAAGCATTTCTCTTTTCCACCGTCATCCTCTGGTTTTGGCACATGTTCTTCACGGCCCTTGCCCGCCGCTCCCTCTGGAGAGATCCACCGGCCTTCCCGACCTTGATCATCGGCGCAACGAGAGAAGCTGCCAAACTCATCGAAACGCTGCAAAGGAAGAAGAACCCGCTTAGACCCGTGGCGATTCTCGATGGAAGGGGGACGACGCTCAAGGCGCTGCACGGCGTCCCGATTATCGGAAAGCTCGACAAGCTGGAGGAAACGCTCGACCGCCACCACATCTCTCACCTCATTCAGTGCAGCGACATCGAACAGTCCCTCAATCTCCTCTCTGTTTGTCGCAATCGCTCTCTGACCTATCTCCTTCTTCCATCGGTTCTCGGCATCGTGGAGAGAGACGAGCAAGTGGAATCGCTCGAAAACGTCGCCGTTATGGTCGTGAGACCGCAAGGTTTGCCGACCTAACCTTCTCTTATGCAAACATTCATCCTTGCCGGAGGCTTCGCGACGCGGCTGTGGCCGCTCACCGAGAAACGCGCGAAGCCGCTGCTCCCGCTCGCGGGACGACCGATCGTCGAGCACTTGATCACGGCACTCCCCACGGAGTTTCCGGTGACGATCAGTACCAACGCCGCGTTCGCGCAGGGGTTTCAATCCTGGATCGCACAACTGCAGCGGCCCGTTTCCCTCGTCGTGGAGGAGAGCAAATCGGATCGGCAGAAGACGGGGGCACTCGGCGCACTCGCGGAATGGATCACAAAGGAACAGATCACCGAAGACATTCTCCTCCTCACCGGAGACAACTATCTCGGATTTTCGATGAAGGACTTCCTCTCCGCCTACCGCACGGGCATCCCGCTCCTCGCGGCGCATGATTTGAAGAATCTCTCGAAAGCATCCCTATTTGGAACCGTGATCACCGATCCGGCGGACGCAGCGCTCGTGAAAGGATTTGAGGAGAAGCCGATCAATCCGCAGACGACGCTCGTCTCCACAGGATGCTCCGTCATCCCGAAAGAAACGATTCCCGTCCTGCTGCAGTTCGCGGCGTCGCATCCCGACAACATCGGCGGCATCTTCGAGGAATTTCTGCGGAAGGGTATCCCCGTGCGCTGCTTCACCTTCACCGAACCCTGGCTCGATATCGGCTCCTTCGATTCCTACCTCGCCGCGCATCGCCTCCTCGTGGGAGAGAAGACTCTCGTAGCCGACGGATCCCACGTCATCGACTCCGTCTGCCAGGGCAGTGTCGCTATCGGGAAGGGAAGTAGGATCGAGAAGAGCGAGATCAGCGACTGCATTATCTTCGACGACTGCGAAATCACGGACTGCAATCTGAGCGACTGCGTCATCGATAATCATTGCCGCCTCACGGGTGTCGACCTGACGGGGAAAATGCTGCGGGAGGGCACGGTTCTGCGCTTGACGTAGATCGAACATGCGTTTGCACTGCTCCCAGTTTGCCCCTAGACTCGGCGGGTGAAACGCTTCGTCTTCGTTTTCGGCACGCTGCTCCTCCTCACGGGATGTGTAAAAAGCGGAAGCGTCTCGTACCAACTCCGTTTTTCTGACCCCGCTCTGAAAAACGAGCTCTCGCCCGCCGCACTGCGCGCCGTGCAAGGACGGCTCTACGCCCTCAAGCAGGATGCAGGCGCCAAGAGTGCCGTGCTGGACAGCTCCGGTTCCATCATCAGTATCATCCTCAAATCGGATGTGGCTGACGAGCTCACCAAACAACTCACCGCCCCTCTGAATTTCAGCGTGATGACACAAGTTCCGGCCGCTCAGGCGGAAATAACGGTGGAGAAGCTCGGCGCACTCAAGGGAAGCGGCATCACGGAGAAGGATGTCTCGAAGACCGTGGTCAATCCGACGAGCAAGGATGGCACGAGTTCCGCCACCATCTCCTTCACGCCCCAGGGCGCAGCCCTGCTGAAAAAAGTGTGTGCCGACAATCTGGGAAAGGTCATCGCTCTCACCGTACGCCATCATCTCGTATCGACCTTCACCGTCGGCAGTAGTGACTGCAAGCATGGCTCCGTCACGGTCTCCGGCGCCCCCAATGCCGCGATGGCCCAGGCCTTCACAGATGACATGAACGTTGGCACTCATGTAACGTTCATCCCTCTCACTTCCTCGCAGTAACGCTGACCAACCCCCCCCCTATGCCGAAGAAACGCCTCTTTCTGTGGCCTGTCGTCACCGTCGTAATCGCGGCCTGCATCCTCCTCATTGCCCTCCCGCAAGGATGGAAATCCTGGGCACCGAGTTTCCTCCGCGCCCCTTCCCTCCATCTCGGACTCGATTTGGTCGGAGGAACGCAATTGGATTTCCGCATTTCCGAGGACGAGATCAGCGCGCAAGTGCTCCAACTTACGCAGGAAATCGCGGATGCACAGAGCAAGAAAGCTCCCGCGGATCAGATCGCGCGTTTGCAATCGGAGAAACTCAGCATTGAGCAACAGCACCAAAACTTGGTGGAAGCGATTCGCACGGTCCTTGAGCGACGCATCAACGCTCTCGGCGTAAGCGAAGCCACCATCACACCCTCGTACGTCGGCAATGAGAAGCATCTCCTCGTAGAATGCCCCGGCGTGGTGGATACGCAGCAATGCATCAACGTCGTGGGGAAGACGATCCAATTGGAATTCAAGGAAGAATTCACCCAACCAACCGCAGACTTCAAGAAGAGCGTACAAGCCAAAGCCGATGCGACGCTCAGCAACATCACGCATAACGGTTCCAGCCTCCAGAAAGAAGGAGAGAATCTCGGCTCACAGCTCGGCGTTTCCTACCAAGCATCCCACGCCTTCTTCCAGGATCAGCTCCCCGCGACACTGAAGGATCTCTGGGGAAAAAGTCCGAGCTCGCAGATCTTCGAGCGACAGGGCACCGTGCCCTCCTCGCAACAAGACAGCTCGGGAAAGGTGACGACACAGAATATCCCGGGGATTTTCCTCGTGCAGGTCCTTTCCACTCCCACCGCAACGGGCCGCGTCATCAACCAAGCCCCTCTTGCCTTCTCGATCCTTGCCAAGACGGAGCCGCATACGAGCTATGCCGAGCATTCCTCCGTCCCCTTGGACAAGAAGGTTCCGCTCGAAATCACCGGCACACTCCAGGGCATGACTGCCGGTCAACTGAAGTCCGCTTCCACCACCGACGGATCGTCACACATCCTCTTCCTCTCGAAACTGGATAAGGGACAGGAGGAGGTGGATGTCAGTCACATCCTCGTGGCCTACAAGGGTGCAGATAACGCCGACAGCTCCGTGGCACGTACGAAAGCTGAGGCACTTACAAAAGCGAAGCAACTGAAAGCACAGATCGACGCGGGCGCAAACTTCGATACGGTGGCGAAAAAGGAGACGGATGGAAAGGACTCGCGCGCGTCCGGAGGCCGCCTCGGTCTCATTACCCGCGGCACGATGCCCGCCGCCTTTGATGCCACCGCGTTCTCGGAAAAACCCAATACGGTCAGCGACCCCGTCGAAACGCCGTTCGGGTATCACCTCATCCGCGTCAACGGTCCGATCACATCCGCCCCCGACTCTGCGAGCTATGACGATCTGACGGTATCAGGAACAGGCGCCTCAGCGCGCGCCGCTGCCCTCCTCACCCGTCTGCAGAACGGAGACGTGAAGTCGAACGAGCAGGCCGTGTCGCTGCGCTTCATCTTCTTCTCTCTGCAACCCAGCGGCTGGAAGGACACGACGCTCGACGGCAAGCACTTCCGCACCGCGTCGGTTGCCGTGGATCCCGTGACGAACGTCCCCGTGGTCCAGATCATGTTCGATACCGAAGGGGCACAGCTCTTCCAGGAACTCACCAAGAACAATGTGGGCAAGCGCATCGCGATCTTCGTCGGAGGACAGCTCGTCTCCGCACCGGTCGTCCAGCAGGAGATCGCCGGCGGCACCGCCGTGATCACGGGGAGCACGAACTTCGACGAAGCGAAGAAGCTCGCTCAGGATCTGAATACCGGAGCGATCCCCGCCCCCATCCACCTCGTCGGCCAGTACACGATTGAAGCCACACTCGGCGCCGCAGCCCTGCGCACGTCCCTCCAGGCCGCGCTCATCGGCACGCTGATCCTCATGCTCTACATGATCCTCATGTACCGCATGCTCGGCGTCATGGCCGACCTCGCCCTCGGCATGTACGCGATCATGCTCTTCGCTCTCCTCAAGCTCCCGCTTCTGCTCTTCATGCACGACTACATTGTCCTCACACTCGCGGGCATGGCAGGCATCATCCTCTCGATCGGCATGGCCGTGGACGCGAATGTTCTCGTCTTCGAGCGTATGAAGGAAGAACTGCGTAAAGGCAAACTCGTGAAGACCGCAGTGGAAGCAAGCTTCAAGCATGCATGGCCCGCCATCCGAGATTCCAACGTCTCGACGCTCATCACCTGCTGCATCCTCTTCATCATCGGTTCGTCGATCGTTCGCGGCTTCGCCATCACGCTCGGCATGGGAATCTTCCTCTCGCTGTTCACGGCCGTGACCGTCACGCGTTGGTTGCTGCGCCACCTCGCCGCCACGAGCATCGCCGATCACATCCAACTCTTCGTGGGCGGCATCTCCCGCTCTGAGAATACGGAGTTTACGGAGTCGGACGTATGAGCGACCGACTCTGCGTATCCGATCTGGAGATTTGGACTCGCATCGGGGTCAACACAGAGGAACGACAAGTCGAGCAGCGCCTCCTCGTCTCGTTTTCCCTGGAATGCGATCTCTCAAGCGTTGCAGAGCATGATGCTATCTCCGAGGACTTCGACTACGCGGCGCTGGCGGTGAGCATTCGCGATCTTGGCTTGCAGGAGCGAAAAACGATCGAACGCTTTGCGCAGGACATCGCCTCCCTCCTGCTTCGCCGATCGACTGCGAAGAGCGTCGATGTCACGGTGAAGAAGTTCCCGCCCCTCGGAGTGAAAGAGGTGAGTGCAACGATCGTGCGTCTCAAAAATCACTGATCACAGTTCACTTTCCACTGTTCGCTGATCACCGTTCACTCTTTTTTACTCCCTCATGTCTCGCGTCTTCATCGCTCTCGGCTCCAATATCGAACCTGAAACAAATCTCCTCTCCGCTGCGGCTTCTCTGCGCGCATTCTGGCCGGACACCCGCTTCTCCCGCGTGTATCGCAGTGCTCCGATGGGACATGAAGAACAGGCATTCTTCCTCAATGCCGTGGGGATGATGGAAACCACTGAACCTCCCGAGGAAATAATCAAAAAACTCCAATCCATCGAACAAAATTTGAAGAAAGAAACCCCCTTCCGCTTCGGCCCACGCACCATCGACCTCGATCTCCTCCTTTTCGACAACCTCACTTTGCATGATCCTGCCTTCACGCTCCCCCATCCTCGCATGCACGAGCGACGCTTCGTGCTCGCCCCACTCCTCGATCTCATCTCTCCGGAGGATCGTCACCCCTCGCTCCACCAAACCTGGTCGAAACTCCTCGATGCGACGCAGGAACAAACGTGCGAACTCTTTCCCCTTCACCTCGAAGTCCGATAGGATACGCAAGCTTCATTCCATCCGCCCATGAAACGCCTCATCGCACTCCTCCCGCTTTTGGCCATCTGTTTCCTTCTGGCATCGCCAAAGTCGTACGCTGCCACGCTCCCCGTGCCGGGCGTGAGCCTTCAAGACCACATCTTCGGTCGAAGAACCGCTCCCGTGACACTGATCGTCTACTCGGATTTCGAGTGTCCGTTCTGCAAGAGCTTCCATGACACGCTGAAAGACGTCTTCAAGGCCGAAGGGAAGAAGGTAAACATCGTCTACCGTCATTTCCCGCTTCCATTCCACGAGAATGCTCTTCCCGCAGCGGAGGCCTCCGAATGTGTCGCAAAGACATTTGGCAACGGCGGATTCTGGACATTTGTCGATGCCGTATTCGCAGACGGAGCAGCGCAGTATGCCGTGGCTGCGAAGTCAGTCGGCATGTCTGATGCCTCTCTCGCCTCCTGCATGAAAGACCCCGCCATCGTGAAAAAAGTCCAAGATCAAGGAAGCGGCGTGGAAGCTACCGTGACCGGCACGCCCACGACCATCGTTCTTAATCGCAAAACGGGGGCTCTACAAACGATTACCGGTGCGGTGTCCGCGCAAGAGGTGGAAACAGCCATCGCTGCGGTATCGAAATAAGAACGAATTGCAAAAATAAAGCGAGGGACGTAAGGTCTTTCCCCATGGAAGACCTCATCAAAAAGCTCCTGCTGGAGCTTGGAGAGAATCCCAAGCGGCCGGGCCTGCGCGGCACGCCGAGACGCTACAGCGAGGCGATGAAGTTCTTCGTCTCCGGCTACGGGGAGAATATCGAGAAGATCGTGAACGGCGCCCTCTTCCCCGCCGACACCGAAGGCATGGTGATCATCAAAGATATCGAGACGTACTCCCTCTGCGAGCACCACCTGCTCCCGTTCTTTGGACGCGTCCACGTCGGATACATTCCGGACAAGCACGTGATCGGACTCAGCAAGATCCCCCGCATCATCGACATGTTCGCTCGCCGCCTCCAGGTCCAAGAACGCATGGGGCAGGAGATCTGCGATGCGCTCTACGAGATCCTGCAGCCGAAGGGGATCGGCATCGTCACGGAGATGAGCCACCTCTGCATGATGATGCGCGGAGTGGAGAAGCAACGAAATATCGCCGTCACGAGCCACGTAAAAGGCAGTTTCAAGCGGGATGCGCGCACGAGACAGGAATTTCTCGACCTCATCCGCATGAAATCCTAAGCGGCCTGAGCGGTTATCTCGGATGCAAATCGACGCAACTCCCCTTTCCTCGACAGCTCCTCCACTCGATTCTTCGATCCGAAACGGCAAACCTTCGCATAGAGGGCCTGATAGCCCAGCGAGAGCTTTCGTATGCTCCCGGGCGCCACCTTCTCCTGTGCGGCAATCGCACCCGCCTCGATGAAATCATGAGCCATGATTTTCTCGCCAGTACCAAGCGTCACTTCCTCCGCATCCGGCTCGGACTGTTCCGTATGAAATTGTTCATGCGCGGCCAACCCTTTTGCCATCTCGACATCAACGACGCCTTCCTCGCCTTCCAACGATCGTGCATCGAAGGAATCGGAGCCCGTTGCTCCCAATCGAGCCTGCCCCGCAACGCCTTCGGGTAGCCGAAGATTGAGTGCATTTGTTTTTCCGACCGTTTCCTCGATGTCGCGGCTCGCACGCTCAAGATGAGTAGCAGCAACGGATAAATCTCCTTCAGAAGAACCTTGCGGCTCCAATCCATCGAGTACGTCCCGCGCGCTCTCATGAGTTTCCGTCTGCATGTCATGAAGACGAAGCGAGCGTGCCCTGACGAGAAGGGCTTCGGAGAGATCGTGAGCACGCAGACCTTCGAGGCGGCGAGCCTCCTCTTGGTAGATCTGCCGCGCGAGAGTTGGAGCAGACATTGTGCGCAGAGTGTGCGTCGAATGCTCCCGAAGAACAAGCAGAGAATGGACAAAATCTCCCGAAAATTAATTGCGCTGCGGTGAGAGGAAACGCCCGTGCCCCTTACACCGAGTTCTTCCTTCGTTCATAGAGGAAGAATGTGTAATCGTGCATGTGCCGGGCATCTGCGTCATGCCGCTCCATCGATACTTGTTCCCAGGTATCCGCATCAAGAGCAGGAAAGTACGTGTCGCCTTCGATCACGGCATGGACGCGCGTGAGATAGATGCGATCAGCGAGAGGGAGAACTTCTTCGAACAGTTGACCGCCACCGATAACGAACACCTCCTTGGCACCGGACGCTTCCGACGCCTTCAACGCCTCCTCCAGAGAATGAACGGTGATGCATCCGTCCGTCGCTTCCCTGCTTCGCGTCACCACGATATTGGTACGATCGGGAAGCGCATGGCCGATGGATGCGAACGTTTTTCGCCCCATGATGACGGGCTTGCCGATCGTGAGTTCTCGAAAGAATTTCAAATCATTTGGCAGTTTCCACGGCAATCCGCCCGCCACGCCGATGACGTTATTTTCGGCCGCTGCGACAACGAGAGAGATTTTCATATGGCAATAGGAGCTTTAATCGCCGGAAGAGGATCATATCCCACGACTTCGATATCCTCGAAGGTGAAAGCATCGATGGATTGCACGGCGGGATTCAATTTCAAGGTCGGAAGCGGACGAGGCTCTCTGGTGAGTTGCTCCCTCGCCTGATCCAGATGATTGACGTACAAATGCGCGTCGCCAAGCGTGTGGACAAAGTCTCCGGGCTCAAGCCCCGTCACCTGCGCCACCATGTGGGTCAGAAGCGCGTAGGAGGCGATATTGAAGGGAACACCGAGGAAGACATCGCAACTGCGTTGGTAGAGCTGACAACTCAGGCGACCCTGCGAGACGTAGAATTGGAAGAAACAATGGCACGGCGCGAGCGCCATCTTCGGAATATCGGCGACATTCCATGCGCTCACGATGAGACGTCGGGAGTTCGGATTCGTCTTGATCTCCTCGATGACCGCTGCGATCTGATCGATCGGCTTGCCGTCCTTCCCCTCCCAACTGCGCCACTGCTTGCCGTAGATCGGCCCGAGATCGCCGTCGCCATTCGCCCACTCGTCCCAGATCGTGACGTTATTCTCCTTCAGATATCGGATGTTCGTCTCCCCTTTCAAAAACCAGAGGAGCTCGTGAAAAATGGATCGCGTGTGCAGCTTCTTCGTCGTGAGGAGGGGAAACCCGTCCGCAAGAGGAAACCGCATCTGGTAGCCAAACGTGCTCAGTGTTCCCGTCCCCGTTCGATCGCCTTTCGGGGCGCCTTTCTCGAGAATAGCGGAGACGAGGTCGAGGTACTGTCGCATGGAAAAGAATCATAGGATCGCATCCAAGCATGTGCAATCGGCAATCTCGGCTCATCGCTGTCTCCTCAGTTCTGAGGAACGGCTTCCAGCTTCTTCCGCGCATATCCCAACGGGATGGAAACAGGAGAGATAACGCCGCGCGCCAACGTTCCAAGGATTCCCGACGGCTTGCTCTTCCACACACTTTCATGCCAGCGGCCAAGACCATAGACCGCACCTCCCACTCCACCGGCAAACGCCATCGAAGCCGCCGTGGAAGCCACTGCAGCTGTAGCGAAGGCTGACGCCACCGCTGGAAGAGCGCCGACATTGAAAGAGGAATACGCCATCGCACCCACTGCCCCGAGAGCCGTACCGCTCAATGCCCCAGTGGCAGGATGTCCCATCCTCTTCCCAATGTAATACCCTGCCAAGCCCGTCGCTGCGGGAACGCCCGCGCTCAACGCAAGAATGCTGGAAGAAGATGCGTATGGGAACGCCGAGAGTGCAATCGAAGTTGCAGAAGATCCCATTATTCCGGAAACGGCAGCCGTTCCGATTGCCGCATCCCAGGCCCCCTCCGATAGAGATTCGTTCGGTTGCTCTCCGGGCAAGGATATTCTGGCATGCGTCGATCTGATAGGACCAACTGTCTGTGTGCTTTCGGGATGCGCAACGATACGTTCATTCCTCCGATGCGTTCGTTGCGGCTCCTCCGTGACTCCTCGTGGCTCCGCCTCACGCATCGCATCAGCACCTTCTTGAATATAGGAATCTAGTAACTGGCGATTCATGCCACGCTGCGCCTGCAAAGAATGAGCGACTGCCTCCTGCGTTGAATCAGGAACCGCTTTCGCTTTCTCAGGACTTCTTTCTGGTTGTATGTGTGTATTGATCATATTCATATTATACAACTTTTTCATATTTCCATCAAGTTCCCTCTTTCCCCATGAGGAAGCCAATTACTACTTGCACCGATTCGGTCGAAACGCCTGCGATGCCGAGAGAGCCGAATAGGCGGGCGCGTAGCTATTGCTCGCGTTCCAGAAGGTGAACCCGCACATGCCCGCATCGTAGACCGCATGGATTTCGTCCGTGATTTGCGTGGGTGTCATGGAGTACGCCTGAAGCCAAGGGCGAATCTTCGACACCTGATCCGGCGGCAGAAGATTTTTATATCCCGTGAGCGTGCGGTACACGAGGTGATAAGCGCGGCTGCCCTCGTTCTTCGCGGGATCGTAGTACGACGGATCCGTAAAGGAGGAGGGGTAGGCCATCGGAGAAATGACGTCGATGAGGGGGGCGAAGCGAACGAAGTTCTGTCCGAGCGCATTGTCGTTAATCTGGAAATCCCAACCGAGGATGGCATACGTGCTCATGCCGAGCTTCGTCTGCGGACGCAACGCATCGATCTCACTTCGCGCCATGCGGACAAAGGATTCCAAACGCGACTCTTTCTGATCCGTCGCCAGACCGATCGAGGCCATGGAATACTCGGTAGGATAACGGATGTAATCCAAGTTCACCTCGTCGATGCCGGCGCGAAGCAGGTCATCGATGATCTCCCTGTTGTACTCGATCGTATCCGGCATTCCCGGATCCACCCACGCGTCACCGACGCTCACACCCGTCGCCGGGTTGCGGATCTGCGTCGAGGGATCGGCATCCGCAAGAGGCGTGTCTTTCAGCGATACGAAGCGCCCGATCACATAGAGCCCCTTGGCATGAGCGGCGGCAATGACATCGGGAAGATTGTAGATGTTATGGATCGATCCGAACTTCTTCGCCATCGCGGAGGTGCTGTCGAAGTAGATGTCACCCCCCTTCACCTCAATGACCAGTGCATTGCCGCCTTGGGCGACGATGTCATCCATGGTTTGCTGGAGAAAATCTGGTCGCGCCACGCTCACCGCTCCGAGATACATACCCGTTTTCGTGTCGCTGCGAACTTGGGGAGCCGTTTCGATGAGAATCCTGCCCGTCCCCTGCTTCTCCAGTATCTTCAGGAATCCCTTTCCATGGCTCTGGAGAATTTCATCATGGATGTTCTTTGGAGAAGCATCGGTGCTCCCGCTTGCGCTTGCGCTCTTGGTTTCGACTGGTGCGATGTGACGTATGCGCGGAGTCGTCCGAGGGGAAGGAGTCTTCGTCGTCGATGTCGTCGCGTGCGGTCGCACGGCCTGCGGATACGAATCGATACTTCGCGCCAACGCAAACTCCCCAATCAGAAGGCCGAAGAGCGCAAACAACGGAAGGAATAACCAATAGGGATCGAATGCTCTGGGGGCAGGAGGCGCCAGCAACAAAACGGGCTCGCCTTCCGGAAGAGCCAAGACCAGTGGAGGAAGAATGTCTTCTATCATCAGATGCACGCTCGACTGTACCTCAGAGATTGGATCGCAAACCATAGATGAAGTGGAAATGTGTTGTTGAGAATTCCCATTATTGTAGCAGAAAAACACCGACGACGCCACTTCCTTCATGTCCGTTTCTTGAGACCGGCGTACCGCCATGCCATCTCGAAGATCTGACGCTGTGTTTCGGCCACTTCCTTGCTCTCAATAATGACAGCGAACATGTCCTTCGACGAGCCAAAGGAGCAGATAGCCACGTTGTCATCGTAGACATTGATCTCGTTTCGGAAATCGAAGTCCTTCTCGGGCACGAGCCGAATCTCACGAAGCTTCTCGCGGTCTTCCCCGTGCACCCATCGACCCGCCTCGTCATCGGGAGCGATGCCGCGGAGGGGAATCTTATGCTTCACGCGCTCCGCGACATATTCCTCATCGTACTTGGGCCAGAAGCGTCGTACGACGGCCGAGTTTGCAAAGTTGATGATCTCCGTCTTCGCCGTGAGTGTGTGCTCGTACACATGACGAACGCCTTCCCACCCCTCGAAGAATCGCACGTTGGGCTTGCGTTCCTTCGCCTTCCGAAGCGAACGAAGTTCCGGCACAGTCCTCTCGAGCGTATCGACATTCTTGCGCGCTTCGAGCGCCAGGTATTCCGGCTCCACAGGCGCGTAGAACTTGCCGCGCACTTTCTTCACAACTGTGAAATGTCCTTTGCGTACCATGCTCTCAAGCGTGTTGTAAGACGTGATGCGGTTGAGACGGGAAGCCTTGGCATACTCGGAGGCCGGTGCAGAACCGACGTGGAGACCGCACAGATAGAGCTGCGCTTCCTTGTCATCGAGGCCGATGCTGCGGAGGACGGACAGGAGGTCTTTCGCCATGACGAAGGCATCATATCAAGTTGTTATTATTTTTTACAACAGAATATTTTCCGAGGGAAAAACGCCAAACACTGTTTTGGTCAGATGGGCCTTCGTGAAGATTAAAAGTCCAAAGACTGTTCAGCCGTCCTACAGGAGAACAATGGAAAAGTGCCAGGATTCGGTCCTTGCAAAGCGATTTTCGCGGAGTACAAACGACACATTCTTTCCTCCCCACATTCATGAATCCCGTGAGTCCCGCCCCGCTCGATCTCCATGCCGAGTTGCTCAGACCAGTATTCGATGGACCGGATCTGTCGTTCACTCCGGCCCTCTCCTCTGCCGACGATGTCCTAAACTTCGCGAAAGCGATGCAAGCGACCATGGTGGATTTCACGTTCGTGGATGTCCCCGGGACACTCCAGCACACCAGCAAGCCCGTCCATGAGCTCGCGGATGTGCTGACGGGCGGTGCGGGCTTCGACGGAAGCAGTATCCGCGGCTTCAAGGAAATCCAGGAATCCGACATGCTGCTGCGCCCGGAACCGAAGACCGCCATCCTCGACGGTTTCGCATCCGAACCGACCGTCGCCCTGCTCTGTGACGTCACCGATCCTCTCTCGGGCAATCTCTACGATCACTCTCCGCGAACGATCGCCAAACGCGCCGTCGCCCACCTGGAGAAGAGTGGAATCGCCGATACTGCATACTTCGGTCCGGAGGCGGAGTTCTTCATCTTCGACTCGGTGAGCTACAAGCATGGCAGCAACCATGCCTCCTACGTCGTCGATTCCGAAGAGGGCATCTGGAACTCGGGGACGGAGCGCAGCCTCGGCTACAAGATCCGTCATAAGGAGGGATACTTCCCGACGTCACCGATGGACACGCAGCAGGATATCCGCGCGGACATGGTGCGCGAAATGGAGCGAGCAGGCATCAAGATTGAGACGCATCACCATGAGGTGGCAACGGCAGGACAGGCGGAAATCGACATGGAACGCGATGAAATGCTGACCATGGCGGACAAGCTCATTCGCTACAAGTACATCGTCCGCAACGTCGCGCGCAGACATGGGAAGACGGCGACCTTTATGCCAAAGCCGCTCTGGGGAGACAACGGATCGGGCATGCACGTGCACCAGAGCCTCTGGAAAGAAGGCAAGCCGCTCTTCGCCGGAAAAAGCTACGCCGGATTGAGCGACATGGCTCTGCACTACGTCGGGGGGCTCCTCAAGCACGCTCCGGCGCTCGCCGCGATCTGCAACCCGACGACGAACAGCTACAAACGGCTCGTGCCGGGATTCGAAGCGCCGGTAAATCTCATCTACTCGGCTCGCAACCGCTCGGCGGCAATCCGCATCCCGATGTACTCGCAAAATCCGAAAGCGAAACGCATCGAATTCCGGATGCCCGACCCCGTCTGCAATCCGTACCTCGCCTTCGCGGCACTCCTTTTGGCCGGCATGGACGGCATAGAGAAGGGCATCTCACCGGGAAAGCACACGGACGGAAACCTGTACCACATGACTGCCGACGAACTCGCGGCGATCGCTCACGCTCCCGGATCTCTGGGCGAAGCATTGGATGCGCTCGAAAAGGATCATGATTTCCTCACGGCAAGCGGCGTCTTCTCCGAGGAGTTCATCGCTTCCTTCATCGAGGGAAAGCGCGCGGAAGTTGCGGAGGAGTCCATGCGTCCAACACCGTCGGAATTCTTTCGATACTTCGATTTGTAATCTACTTTACTTTTTCCACTCCTCTTCCCCATGCCGCTCACGCTCGATCTCCTGAAATCGAACCTCGACACCGTCTGGGTGCTCTTCACCGGTTGCCTCGTATTCTTCATGTGCGCGGGCTTCGCTCTTCTCGAAACCGGCTTCAGCCGCGCGAAGAACGCCGTGAATGTGCTCGCGATGAACTACGCCGTAGTCGCGGTGTCGACACTTGCCTTCTGGGCGGCGGGATTCGGGTTGATGTTCGGCAACGGAACGCCATTCGTCGGATTGAACGGACTGTTCCCGACATTCGTCGGCGCGTCTCCGTTCTTCAAATCCCTTGAGTGGGCGAGCGTGCCGCTTGCGGCGAAGTTCTTCTTTGAGCTCGTCTTCGCCGACACCGCCATCACGATCGTCTCCGGCATCGTCGTTGAGCGCATGAAATTCTCCGCCTACATGCTCTTCTCGATCCTCATGGTGCTCTTCCTCTATCCCGTAACGGGGCACTGGGCGTGGGGCGGAGGCTTCCTCTCGACCCTCGCCATCCCCTTCCAGGATTTCGCGGGATCGACGGTCGTCCACAGCGTCGGCGGATGGGCGGCGCTCACGGGTGCAATTCTGCTCGGAGCAAGAAAAGGAAAGTACGATGAACAGGGAAAGCCCGTCACGATCACCGGCCACAACATGTCACTCGCAACCCTCGGCACGCTCATCCTGTGGCTCGGCTGGTTCGGCTTCAATCCCGGAAGCACCCTGGCAGCGGATGGCGGGGCCATCGCGCACATCACGATGACGACCATGATCGCGGGATCGGCGGGGTTGGCATCGGCACTCATCCTCTCCCTTCTCCGCACGAAGAAAACGGACATCGGCGCGATCCTCAACGGCACGCTCGCCGGACTCGTCGCCATCACGGCCGGATGCAACGCCGTCTCGCCGACCGGCGCCCTGCTCATCGGTGTCATCGCCGGCGCGCTCTGCACGTTCTCCGGCCCGATCATCGAGCGTCTCCACGTCGACGATCCCGTCGGCGCGCTCTCCGTGCACTTGGTGAACGGCATATGGGGAACGCTCGCCGTCGGCATCTTCGCAACAAAGGCGGGATCGGTGGGAACGCTCAATGGCCTCCTCTACGGAGGAGGCACGGGATTGCTGTGGAGCCAGCTGATCGGTGTCGCCGCCATCGGTGCCTTCACGGTCGTCGGCTCCTCGATCTGCTGGCTGATCGTGAAGGCGCTCGTGGGACTACGCGTGAGTGAGGCATCGGAAGTGCAAGGCGTGGATATCGGCGAACACGGAAACCTCGCCTACCCGCAAGAGACGCATCCTTCTTCGGTCGGCACCACCGTATCGATTCCCGTTCCCGCCACACTCGTCCTCAATCCGATCCTCGTGCGAAGCGGAAGCAATCAGTGGCATTTCTCGGAGAGATCTCGATATCCCCGAAGGAGGGAAGAAGGACAATGGCGCTCGAACACGCATTGATCGCACTTGCGATTCCTCGATGTGCAGACAGCGCGACCGTGACTGATGAGAAGCGCATTGATCCTTCCCCATTTCGCCCGCGGCACCTGCTCCTGCAGGTCGAGCGCGATCTTGTCCGCCGTAGACTTCTTCGTGAGCCCCAGCCGTAGGGCAAGCCGCTGCACGTGCGTATCCACCGCAACGCCCTCGTTCTTCCCGAAGGCTCCATAGAGCACGATCGCCGCCGTCTTGCGACCGACGCCCGGCAACGCCGTCAATTCCTCCATCGTCTGCGGCACTTCACCATCGAATTTTTCCACAAGAAGTTTACAGAGCGCTCGAATGTTCTTCGCCTTCATCCGGAAGGTACCGCAGGAATGAATTGCTTTCTCAAGATCGCGTTGAGATGTCTGCGCAAACGATTTCGCTGATCGATGCGCGGCGAAGAGAGAAGGCGTAACACGATTGACCTGCGCGTCGGTGCAACGCGCGGAGAGGACCGTGGCAATCAGCAGCTCGAGGGGTGTTGTGAATTGCAGAAAGGAGCGCGGCGGATCATAGAGTTCTTCGAGCATCCTGAGCACCTGCGCCGTGGGAACGCCTTTTCGTGGCATGGATGCAGTGTACGTCATCCTGACAGAGGGATGACAAGCAAACTCTCTCGCAGAGATCTCTTGCTGCGCTATAGTGTCCTCCCCATGACGCCGATCCCACCTCTGACCGTTTTTGATTTGGAGACGACAGGTCTCGACCCAAACAAGGGACATCGCATCATCGAAATCGCCGGCGTGCGCGTGGAAAACGGGACCATCTTGGAAGAGGCGGGCTTCGCCATGTTCGTGAACCCCAATCGGGACATCCCCGCCGAAGCGAGACAAATCAATAAAATCAGCGATGAAGACGTGCGAGACGCGCCGACCATCGAAGCCGTTCTCCCCCAATTTCTCGCATTCACGCAGGGGACGATTCTCCTCGCGCACAACGCAGCGTTCGATTTGGGATTCCTGGAGACGGAGAAGGAATACTGCTGGGGATACCTCGATCTGCCGGAAGTGCTGTGCACCATGCGTCTCAGCCAAAATCTGTATCCGCGGGAATTCCGCCACAATCTTGACGTCCTCTCACGAAGATTCAGTCTGACAATGCCGAAACTGCGTCACCGCGCGCTCGCGGACGCCGTGCTCGCGGCACAGGCGCTCCAGAAAATGCTGCAGGAAGGAAACATCGATTCCCTGGAGAAACTGCGTAAACTCGCAAGCATTCGACAGCTCGTCGCGTGATGTAACACTGTTATTTCTCCGTCACAGAACAAAAAAACACATCAGCCGGAGCCGCGCTACGTGGAGCAACGTGTCATGGTGAGGTGCGAGCGGCTAAGCCTTCGTGGCTTTTTGCTGCGCAAAAAGCACCTCAGGCTGACACGGGATGGAACAAAAGGAGGAAGCGAGCCACGAACCATCACGTTGCGTCTCGTGTGTCGCCCTTCGCCACGGCGTTCTCGAACGCCGTGGCTTCGTGACGATTTCGCTTCGCGAAATCCCTCAGGGTGACACCCTTACCTTCCTTCCGCCTTTCTTTACTTGCCCTGAGGAAGAAAGGCGGCAACCCTTGCCCTGACAGAAAGGAAATTTCGGACTGAGATTAAGGCACTTCTTTCCCTTTACAATCGTGACGAACAAAGAAAAACAAGTACAATAGCCTCCAATGGCGGTTCTAAGGATTCTTACCGGCGACGACAACCCGATTCTCCGCGCTCGCGCGAAACCGGTGGAGCGGGTGACGAAGGATGTGCAGAAGTTGCTGCGTGACATGCGCGAGACGATGGATCATGCGAAGGGGGTCGGCCTCGCGGCTCCGCAGATCGGCGTCAGCTTTCGGATCTGCATCGCCACGATCGACGGAAAACCAACACCGCTCATCAATCCGAAAATCCTCTCGAAGAGCAAGGAATCCGTCATCTGCGAGGAAGGGTGCTTGAGCCTTCCGGAATCCTGGACGCCCGTCCCACGAGCGAAGGGGATCGCCATTTCCTATCTCGATGCGAAGGGAAAGAAGAAGGAACGCCAGCTGTCGGATTTCAACGCCCGTGTCGTGCAGCACGAGCTCGATCACCTCGACGGAAAACTCATCGTGGACTACGCCGAAAGCGTTCTGCGTGTCGCAAGAAAGAAGGATACGGTGACAATTTGACGTTTGCTTCCCTCTGCCGACGCCCGCTACCCTCTCCCCATGCCCAAACTGGAAGCGATTATTGGCCTGGAAGTCCACGCGCAGATGAACACGAAGACGAAGATGTTCTGCGGATGCGACAATGACGCGTTTCAGAAGGAGGCGAATACGACCGTGTGCCCGATTTGCATGGGTCATCCCGGCACCCTGCCTGTTCCCAATGCAGAGGCGATCTTAAAGGCGATTTCCGCCTCTCTGGCGATCGGTTGCCACATCAATCCTCAGAGCCACTTCGACCGCAAGCACTACTTCTACCCCGACCTCCCCGCGGGCTACCAAATCTCCCAGTACGACTTCCCGCTCGCATCGAAGGGGTGCGTGACATACCAGATGGAGGGCGAAGAGAAAACCTGCGACATCACGCGCCTCCACATGGAGAATGACGCCGGCAAGCTCTCGCACGCCGGAGCCGTCACGCTCTGCGACTACAATCGCGCCGGGACGCCGCTCGTGGAAATCGTCACCGAACCGGATCTGCGAAGCGCGGAGGAGGCCGTAGCATTCGTCGAGGAACTTCGCCGCATCCTGATTGCCGTCGGTGCGAGCGACGCGGATATGTTCAAGGGCATGATGCGCTTCGATGCGTCGATCTCGCTTCGGGAAAAGGGATCGAAGACGCTCAATCCGCGCAGTGAGATCAAGAATTTGAATTCCTTCCGCGCCCTCGAACGCGCCCTCACCTTCGAAGAGCAGCGACTGCGCGATCTGTGGACGGAATCGGGTGGGCCGCTGAAAGGGAATATCACCGTCGGCTGGATGGACGACGAAGGCCGCACGAGAATGCTGCGCGACAAGGAAAATGCCGACGACTACCGCTACTTCCCCGAGCCGGACATTCCCCCGATGTCCTTCTCCAAAGAAATGGTCGAAAAGATTCGCGCGTCTCTGCCCGAGCTTCCGTCGAAATTAAAGGAGAAATATCTCGCGTTCGGGCTTTCCCCGGCGGAGGCACTCATGCTCGTGGAACAGGCGGCTCTGCGCGACCGATTCGACGCGCTGGCAAAGAAAGGAGACGCGAAGCGCGCCGCGAGCCTCGTGCTCACACAGCTTCAGGGCTTCCTCAAGGCGGAAGGGAAGGACATCGCGGATGCACCGTCGACGGAGCACCTGCTCGAGCTGACGGCCGCCGTGGATGAGGGAACAATCTCCGCGAACGCCGCCAAAGACGTGCTCGAGAAGATGGTGAAGACCGGGAAATCCGCGACGGAGATCATCGAAGCGGAGGGGATGAAACAAATTTCGGATACGGGCGCGCTCGATACACTTGTCGATAAAGCTATCGCAGCAAATCCCAAAGCAATCGAATCCTACAAATCCGGAAAGATTGCGGCACTCGGCGCGATCGTCGGGTGGGTGATGAAAGAAACGAAGGGGCAGGCAAATCCGGCCATCGTCAATGAGATCTTGATGAAGAAGATTTCCTGAGGCGTCAGCTGTTCACACGTTCCATGTACGCCCCCGTCTCCGTATTCACCCGGATCTTCTCGCCTTCGTTGATGAAGAGCGGAACCGTCACGGCGAGGCCCGTATCCATCGTGGCCGGTTTTCCGCCGCCCGTAGCGGTATCTCCGCGTACGCCCGGGATGGTTTCCTTGACCGTCAGTACGACCGTCGACGGCAGCTTGATGCCGATCGGATTGCCGTCGTAGAGCAGCGCATCCACCTCCAGCCCCTCACTCAGATACTGCTGCATATCCTCGAGCACGTCCGCCGTGAGCTCGAACTGATCGTAGTTCTCGAGATCCATAAACGTGTATCCCTGCGTGCCACCGCCATAGAGAAATTGCACGCGGCGAAAACCGACGTCCGCCTCCTCGATCTTCTCACTCCCCTGGAAATTGCGCGCGACGACTGCGCCCGTCTTGAGATTCTTCAACTTGCACTGCATGTTCGCCTTGCTCTGGCTCTTGCGTCCGAACTGCGAGGAAACGACAAGGTAGGGTTGTCCGTCGAGAGTGACGGCGCGGCCAGGTTTGAGATCGGTGATCGTGTACATGGGCGAAAAGTGTGCAGGGGGAAAAGTATTACGTCAACAGATGATGAGGGATGAAGTGAGCAGTGGTTTATTATTGCCCACTGTTCATTGATACCTTATCAATTTTCACTTCACTTACGTCGTGCCTCCCTTGTCCTTACGAATCCTCTGAAATTCCGTGCGGACATACTGCGCAAGCCCGTTGGGAGGCAGGATGTAATAGAGACGTCGAAGGATGCGTCCTTGGGCCGGATTACCGTCGAGCGCGCGACTCTCCGCAAGCAGCTGATCGTAGCGTGAACGCGGCATCTTGAAGAGGAAAATGCGGCTCTTGATAGCCTGCGCATAGGCATCCACCTCGGCATCCGTGAGTGGAACCGCCGCCGCACCGACAGGCGACGGAAGGTAACGCTCCAGACCGCTTGAGGCAAGAACGGTACCGGTCCCGCCGGACTGATCGCTCTTCTCGATGGCACGCGCCAGCACAGTGAGGGACGCACGCGCTTCCTTGCGAATCTGCGACGTGAGGCCCGACGTGGAACTCTCGAGAAGTGCGATGGAGGTGGAAAGACCCTTGAAAGCGGCAATCGAATCCGATGCGTGCCCCTCCTGCGCTTGAAGCGTGAGAGAGGAGAGTGTGTCCACCAGCATGGTCCCCGCCACGTCCTCCGGCTTCAGCTGACTGCCGGGAAGGGATGCCCCCGCCTCGAGGACTGTCCTCTTGAGAATGTAGGATGCGTCATCGGGAAGTGCGGCGGAGACGTCGGCGACATCAGATGTGATTTGTTGATTGAGAAGATCCTGCTGCGATCCTGACCCCGTGGTTTGCGCGACAGCAAGGAGGGTGTTTTTGTATTCCTGGAGCGCATTTTCTGCCACCTGCGTTCCGGTCCCACTGGTGAGGAGAGCGGCAGCTTCATTGAGACGCGAATCCGCTTGGTCGAGGAGCTTCTGCGTCCGGGCATCACTGCCAAAGGTCAGCATCATGTCCATCGCCTCCGCCACGCGCTTCACAGGATAGAGCGGCGACGTGGGAAGAATCCCCGCGTTGTTCGCGAGACGCTCCTGCTGCAAAAACGCAACCTCGCGCCGATGAACCGCATCGCGTTTTAAATTATCAAACACCCACGGACTCTGTTGCGTGAGGATAGTGATCGCTCCCTGCGTCGGTGTTAGGCCGCTACGCACGGTTAAACCATCCCCCGATACGAGCGCAATCTCACTCTTCCCCTGCGAGACATCCGCCATGCGATCCCAAACTTCGACAGCGACACGATCATTCTTCTGCTCAAGAGAAACGCTCGCCTCATGGACAGCGATGGCGGATCCGTCCGCATCGATCACCCATCCCTGTGCCGTGTCCGGCATCAGCCCCTGAATCCAAAGAATGCCGTTTTCGAAGGAGAATTCGGCGGGAAGCGACCTGGATTTGCCCTGTGCAATTTCCGGGAAATCCGGAACGGCCACCGTCGTATTAGCACCAAAACGCAGGACGCCGTCGTCCCGAACGATGAGTGTAGCCAAGCTCGCGGCCCCTGTGCGAATGCGCGCGGCCCCCTTGAGCGTCATCTCTCCCGTCACCGGTTGCCAGAGACCATCACGCAACACCGAAACATCGCCTTGCTCCGGAACAAGAACCACGGAAGACGCGGCGCGGGTGTGCGAGGGAAGGACGAGCATCGGACTCGCTCGCATCACCAGGAGAAACACACCGAACGCCACCACATACCCGCCGATCCGCATGAAGGAAGACGCGGAGACCGGCTCTAGACGACGCATCAACTTTCGCTTGATAAAAAGCCGCAATTCTTCGGGGGCAGCGGCAAGACTGCGCAGACGTTCCCAGAGACGCACGTCGTGGAGAGGAGCGATGCGAGAGAGAATATGTTTCCAGAGGAAAGGAGCGCGGGCTTTCGCAGCGGAAAGTTCCTTGCGAGCATTGAGCAGAGACTCTGGCACGGAGATCTGCCGAAGCATGCGTTTCTTGATGACCTCCTTCTGCCCCGCAGCGGGCATGACACCTCGTGCTGCGCCGGTGAGGGCACGGTTCAGTCGGTCTTCTTTGGCCGATTCACGAGAAGGGAATAAAGGCATCTCAATGAGAAAAACGAGGGAAGGGCCGATCCGTTACGGAGATTCGTGAAACTCGGGGGGGAGGAGGGTCGAAAGCTTGCGTAGGGCCCTAAACTTCAGAATTCTGACTCCTCCCTCCGTTTTGTGCATCACACGGGCCACTTCCGCATGCGAAAGCTCGGCGATGTATGAGAGAAGGAGCACTTCGCGGTAGCGGCGCGGGAGCCGATCGAGCGCCGAGCGAACGGCCTTCAGGAGATCGGAGCTTCGCACATGCGAGTCGGCATGATTGAGCGTGTCGGGGTCAGGCAGCTCCTCGGAAACTTCCTCGAACGATCGCTGCGTGCGATAGGCATCGATGACCGTGTGACGTGCGATGCGAAACAACCATGCCCCAAACGGCACGCCCTTGCGCACCTTGTACAGATGAAGCTTCTCCCACGCCTTCACGAAAATATCCGATACGAGATCTTCCACAAGCTCCCTGGGAGCGCGAAAAGATGCGTACCGATAGATCGGCATGAAGAAGTGATCGTAGACGATGCCGAACGCCTCCGTATCCCCTTCCTGCGCGCGACGAATGAGCGTCTGCAACTGCTCCTCGCTCGTGACGAGCGGGAGAGCATCGGATGCGACGGATGTTTCCTTCACCTCCTCCGTCTCATCCTCGGCGCCGAAGAGAGGAATACTGATCGATCCCACGGGAAGCACAGCGTAGCCCTATTTCCCCCCATATGCAGCAATATTTCTCTGCCTATTTGCCACAGGAAACTATATTTTGCCGAGTTCCCTGATATCCGATCCTTGGGAAAGCTGTTGAACTCTCTCCTTAACCTGTTGGATCCCTTGATAGTGCTCAGATGATGCAATGGGAAAGAACTGTTGTGCGCATGAGAGCACAGCATTGAGACGAGCGGCAACACTCATGTTCCTATCTCCATTCACTCGAAGATGAATCTGATACGCCTGCCCCATGCCCATCGATTGACGAACAATTTCATCCCCCAAGAGCTTGTGTTGTGGCTCTGCAATATTCAAACGCCTCGCAGTAATCAAAGCGACAACAGCCTCTCGCAAGAGACCCGCAGATTTGCGAATATCTTTACTGTGCATATCCTCAAACAACGTTGCGATTTTTTGATCCATATCTTCCGTCAGCGGCCCAATCCCTTTATCTCGTAACGAGAGCGCAGCAAAAAATTGTCGGCGAATGCCGGCAAGGGGACCTGAAATATCCGGTTCTTCCTTCTTTTCCTGTGCTAATCCACGACCCTCCTCCGCCCCTTCTGGCTCAGGACATGCCTCAGCGAATGCTCTCTCGACTGCGCCAAGCGCCATATGCATCTTCTTGACAAGAGCTTGTTCCGATGTTGTTGGAGTATTCATAGATTGAGAATCTACATAGAAGAACTACTCGAGTCAAGTATTGCATGCATCACTTCCCAAGTGTCATACCCCCTTTTTGCATATACCAATTTCCACTCCCTTCCATCCCCATATGCAGCAAAATTTCGAGGAATATTCAAGTAATCGCCGCTGGTTTCGCTCAATAAAACAAACAATGAACAGCATACGGGTGGGATCCGCGCGCGGCGGAACAACGTGTCATGGTGAGGAGCTCCGCGCACGGAGCGTCACGAACCATCACGTTGCGACTTGTGTGTCGCCCTTCGCCACGGCGTTCGAGAGCGCCGTGGCTTCGTGACGATTTCGCTTTGCGAAATCCCTCAGGGTGACACACTTAGTTACCTTCCTCGCCAATCCCTTACTCCCACTCAATCGTTCCCGGCGGCTTGCTCGTGAGATCGAGAAAAACCATATCAATACCTGGCAGCGCAAGGAGTCGCTCAGTGACGCGCCGTAGAACAAGCGGCGGCAGAGGCGCTGCGTTCGCGGTCATCGCTTCCTGCGACTCCACGGGCCGAAGCACGATGGACTGTCCCCCTTCCTTCGTCCCGAACGGAAGCAGCACGACGGGGAACTGCCAGATGACGGCGTAGAGTTCCGCGCTCCTCAGTTCCTCGTCCACGATAGCGTCCGCCTCGCGCAGAAGATCGGCTCGTTCGCGCGTGAGGTATCCCGGCGTGAAGACGAGAGATGGCGGAGAAGCGTGTGACGAACAGAAGAGGACACGATTGAAAGCGCGAACCGCGTTGGGGATCGTCGTGGCCGAGGCGCGAAACGCGTCGGGGACTTCGGATGTCTTCTCGGCGAAGAGCGCAACCGCATGACGGTACGTCCTGCCATCTCCCTGCACGCCGACGGACTGCACGGGGAGCACGAGGTGAGGGAGGTCGAGCGTATCGATTTCTTTCGGGAGGCTCGGAGCCAGAGCACAGAGAATGCGCACGCCGAGGCCGGGCCCCGGGAAGGGATGCCGCCAGACAAAATCACTGGGTAACCCCAACTCCTCGCCGAGCGCTCTCACCTCATCCTTGTAGAGATCCTTGAGCGGTTCGATCACCAGCCCCTTCTCGATCATCGCCTGTATGGCAGCGACGCGGTTATGGTGTGTCTTGATGTGATCGGCGTGCTTCGTCCCCTTCGTCTCAATCGTGTCAGGATAAATCGTGCCCTGTCCCAGCATCCATCCATCCTCCACCCGCAGTTCCATCCGCTCGCTCACGCGCTTCTGCACGTCGAGGAATGTCTGTCCGATGACTTTGCGTTTCTCCTCAGGATCGTAGATGCCCTCCAAATTTCTAAAAAATTCCTCCGACGCATCCTCGATGTGAAGATTGGAAATGCCCAAATGATCGAAGGCAACTCCAATATTTTTCACCTCGTCCTTGCGCATGAGACCGGTATCGACGAGCAATCCCTGCACGCGATCGACGCCGAGGACGGTGTTGAGAAGTGTGAACGCGACGGAGGAATCCACCCCGCCGGAGACGAGCATAAATACTTTCCTGTCCCCCACCTCCGTCTTGATCTGCTCACCGATCCTCTTTGAGAATCCTTCCATCGACCACGGAGCGGGCTTGCAGAGGCGCACGAAATTCCCGAGCATCGTCATGCCTTCGCTCGTGTGCGTCACCTCCAGATGGAACTGCACGCCGAAGATTTTTCTCAGGGGATCTTCCATCGCCGCGACGAAGCACGTTTCGGTTTTTCCGATGTGACGGAATCCCGGCGGCAGAACCGTCACCTCATCGCCGTGAGACATCCACACGCCGGAACTTTTGGACGTGGATTGGAAGAGAACGGAATCGGGTTCGAGAACATGGAAGACTGCGCTCCCGTACTCCTTCACCTTGCCCGGCTTCACGGTGCCACGAAGCGCATGCGCCAGCCACTGGTGACCGTAACAAATGCCGAGAATCGGAACGCCGAGACCAAAGATCGCGCGGTCGGGCTGCGGACTTCCCTCCTCGTACACGCTCTGAGGACCACCGGAGAGAATGATGCCCGCCGCGCCCTTCAGCTCCTGCGCCTTCGTCTCCGCGATGCGAATTTCGGAAAACGCGCCAAGTCTTCGCACGCGATTGCCAATCAGGTGAGCGTACTGCCCGCCGCAATCGAGAACCACGATGGAGCCGGGACGAACGGAACTCATGGAAGCAGTGTAGCAGGCGGCGAAGGAAGAAATCACCGCGCTTCCGCGTTCTTGTGGCACCCAAATACGGGCAATGCGGCGGCAACGAGTATCCATCCCGCGTAGGCCACGGCCGCATCCTCCCAGGCATGCAGGAAAAGCGCGGCAATGGAGATGCCGAGGAAGGAGAGGAAGACAGCGAAGATAAATGGATAATGGATAATGGATAATGGATAATTTCTCGACCCATTGTCCATTGTCCATTGTTCATTGTTCATTCCCAGCCGCCGTAGAACCATCACCACCAACACCACGAATAGAACCATTCCCACGACTCCGAGTTCCACGCCGATCTGGAGGTACCAATTTTCCGGGAGGAAGGGGCAGCTGCAAACGTGATCCGTCGGCTGTACCTGCTTGGGGCCAACGAACACGCAGAGCGACGGCTGGCTCTTCGCCCAAGAGGGATCGTCCTGTGGTCGCAGGAAGACGCATGGCTCATTGAAGCGATTGCTGGCCGGTCCCGCCGTCCCCAGTCCCATCCCAAGCGGATGATGTGCCATGAGCGCTATGGCTTCGATCGGTCGCTCCAGGTGCCCGCGCGTCGAGGAAAGGCGGAAGACAACTTGTGGGAAAATCACCGCTGCAATCACGAAGACACCAACCACAGAGAGCCCCCCCCAAACAAAGAACCGCTTGAATTTCTTCGCCGAAAACCTCCGAGAGAACGCCACCGCAGTCATCACGGCGGCAGCCAACCACGCCGCGCGCGAGAAGGTGAGGAGGAGAGCGAGGAAAAGAAGAAGACAAAGAAGACAGGGAATACAACCCGCCCGAACGATCCGACGGTTCGGATCGGGCGGGCGAAGATAGCGAGAGCAAGAATCACCCTTTTCATCTCCCCGCTTCACGACAAACGAAGAGAGAAGCATGCCCAGAGGAATCAGCAACCAAATTCCGAGTTGATTCGGTCCGCTCATCGTCCCCTGCACACGACGAATCATCGACTCGCCGATCTGCTGATACGGCGCGAGAGGGCCGTTCGGGACATAGAGCGAATGGAGCGACGAGTATCCAAGTGCGCGGAAGACCGAGAGCGGGAGAAAGAAGCTGACGAGCGCGATGAGCGCGATCACACCCGCAACGATCGGCACGCCCTTCATCAACCGCGCGCCGAAGGCGTCAGACCAAGACGCGCGCCGCAGCAAAAGGAACGCAACCAGCGGCAGGAAATCGTACCGGAATCCGAGGAGGAAGGGGCCGCGAGCTTCGTGCAGCACGAAGCCAAGAACGACCGCCAGTAGAATCAGAATGCCAACAAGGATATCGAGAAGATCGACGGCGAATTTCTTCGAAGCACCGAGGATTTCCAAGATCGAGAGACCGAGAATCACGGCAAGGAGCACGTCCTTCCAGAGCGCGAGAATCACCGAGGGAGGAAGGTCCTGTCCGAAGAGTACTTTCGTTCCGAACGTCACAAACAATGCGTGGAACGGCAGAAGAAGAATAAGCAGAGTCGTGAGCCATTCGCGGAGACGTTGGAGTGTAGACATATTCAGAGGTGGAGGCGCTCTTCATCGGCGCGGAAGATTTCTCCTTTCTTCAGAATGTTCTCGACGACATCGATCGATTTCTCACTCACCCCCTTCCCGTAGATTTTCGGCGCCTGGCGCATCTCATCGTTGTTCCAAGCGTAGAGAATCGTCTGTTTCACGAGATCCGACGCTATGGGAGGCGCGATAATATTGCCGCCGTTCATGATCGACTCGCTTCGATCCGATCCGAAGCGAAGCGTCACACATGGAACGCCGAGCACATTCATCTCCTCCTGCATCGAACCCGAATCAGTCGCGCATACCGCGGCTTTCTGCATCGCCGCAATGACATCGCCGTACTTGGGCCACACTGGCGAGTAGAAGAAATTCTCATGCGACTTTGCGAGCGCTTCGATCTCTTCCTTCAGTCCCAGCCTCTTGAGCGCATCCTCCGTCTGGAAGAGGGAGATGAGGAGCACGCCTCGCCCCTCGAGAATCAATGCCTTCATCGCGCCGTAGAGCGCGAGGAAACGGCGGTCGGAACCGCAGTTCTCCCTGCGATGAATGCAGAAACGTACGAAATCTCCATCCTTCAGCATCGGATACTGATCGAAGATCTTCGAATCCGCGGAGCGTTCCACCGCTTCCAGCGTCGCATCGACGACCGAATTCCCCACGACGGCGATGCGATCGGCGGAATATCCTTCCGCGCGAAGGAACTCTCGATCAAGTTCGACGGGCGCGAGATGCAATCCCGTCGCCGCTTCGCTACAGCGCGTGTTGAATTGCTCGGGATACGGCTCAAGACTTCCCCCCTCCCAGTTCTTGCGATCTTTCAGAAACTCTCTCCATTCAGACACATCTTTCATTGTCCATTTTCCATTATCCATTTTCCATTCGCCATATGCGGGCGTCAGCGTCCTGATTCCCGCCTCCACATGCACCGACGCGAATCCGTGAAAGAATCCGGCGTTGCTCGCGGCCATGGCGGTCGTCGTGTCTCCATGCACGTAGGGAATGACGATCTTCCCGCGTTGCTTCATCTCCGCAAACACAAACCCGAGCCGTCCGATAATCTGGCTCACGACTTCATAGGGGGCGCCGCGGACATTCAAATTGAAATCCGGTTCCACACCGAACTCCTTCAGCATCCCGCCGCTCAGGTTTTCGCTGTAGTGCTGTCCCGTGTGCCCAAGGAGCACGAGGTGCTTGCGTTTCTTCAGCTCGCGATACATCGGAATCTGTTTGATGATATCCGGCTTCGTCGCGATGAGAATCACATGGACGTGCCGCTCCTCGCGCGCTTGCAGCTCATCGAAAAACTTCGGTGTGCGATACGTAATCTCCTGCATCGGCTCCAGAATAGCGTCGGACGTACGCGAAAGGAAATTGGTTACGATTGTTTCCTCCGACTCCCCTCAGCGCATTTCGACAGGAACCGGAAGACCGAGAATCTTCAAGCAGAGCGGCGCGATGTCCTTGATACCCGTGCATTGCTTCAACTGATCCGAAGAGGCGATGAGCGATGAATGCACAAAGGTCTGCACGGGGTTTGACGTGTGGCTGGGCGAAACGACGGTCGTCCCGGGAAGAAACTTCTCCTCCGCGTTGCCGTGATCCGACGTGACGATCCAGTCGTACCCGTTCGCTTCGAGCGCGGGGAGGAGGCGCGCGAGACTCAGATCGACCGCCTCGCAGGCGAGGATCTCTGCGCTAAGCACTCCGCCGTGCCCCACGAGATCGGGATTGGCGTAGTTGGCGACGATAAAGTCGTAGGTGTTCGTCCCCACCTTCCCGATGAGCGCATCCGTCAGTTCACTCGCGCTCATGGCCGGAGCCTCGGCGAAGTTGGGAACCTTCGGCGATTCGATTTTGATGACATCCTCACCGGGATACGTTTCATGTCGCTGCCCGTTGAAAAAGAAGGTGACATGCGCAATCTTGTCCGTCTCCGCGATCCGCAACTGCTTCAGCCCCGCCTTCGACACCACTTCTCCCAACGTGTTGGGCACGGGCGTCGCAGGATACGCGACGGAAAGGTGATCCGAGTACGGCCCCATGCACACCACATCCTCGATGCGGATCGGTCGGGGGAATTCCTCAAACGTCTCATTATTCAGTGCCGAGACGATCTGTATCTGACGATCGGACCGGAAATTGAGATCGACGAAGACGTCGCCAGGCCTCACGGGCTGAAACTCTTTGGTCTTCAGCGGACGGATGTAGTAATCGGTCTTCTGATCCTCGGGGGCAGAGTCGTACCACCGCTTCACGCCGTCGCAGAGATCCTCTACCTCCTCCCCCTCCCCCTCCGCGAGCAAACGATAGGAGAGCTGTGTGCGATCCGCGTACTGCCTATCTCGATCCATCGCGTAGTACCGTCCAACAAGAGACGCAACCTTCGCAAAAGGCATCTCCTTCAACTTCTTACACAACACATCGTAGTCTTTGCTGAACTGCTGCTTGGGAACGTCGCGACCGTCGCCGACGAGATGGAGGATCACTTCTTCGACCCCTCGCTCCTTCGCCAGATCCATCATGGCGAAGAGGTGATCGATGTGGCCATGCACGCCACCGAAGGAAAAAATATTGAAGAGGTGAAGCGGAACTTTTTTTTCACGAGCGCGATCGCACGCGGAGACGAGCACGGGATTCTCGAAAAATTTCTTCGATCGTATGGCGAGATTAATTTCTTCCAGCGGCTGCCACACGATGCGACCGGCACCCATCACGAGGTGGCCCGGCTCGCTCGCGCCCTGCTGACCCTTCGGCAAACCCGCGGCGTTGCCCGAGGCGGCCATGATCACGTTCGGCACTTCCTTCTCCATCCGCTCGATCGTGGGCATTTTCGCAAGCAGACGCGCATTACCGGGGCCGGGCGGCGCAACGCCGAACCCGTCGATAATAATGAGGCAGAGCTTTTTCACGTACTTCCACACTACCGCAGAGAGGCGATTTGCGCTATAATAGTCTGGAACATGAACATCAAATTCTTCACGAGACTGCGCTTCACGCACGCGTACTTCTGGGCGGTTCTCCTCAGCGCCTTGATCGTCGGACTGGCTGCGACGCTCGCGCGCGCGAGTTTCAATGTGACAGCGGCACTCACGGAGAAACCCGACATCGCGCTCTATCTCCTCCTGCCCGAAGAGCAGATCAGCTCAAGCACGATGCTCCGGCAGAAAGGGAACGAGAGAGACTACCTCGCGCAAACCAAGGACGGGCAGAAGCTCATCCGCCTCAAAAAAGGACCGAACAACTGGTTCGTAGAGTTGGATGAGCCATTAAAGTGAGCGGGGGGCTTCCTTCCCGTGCCGAAGCACGAGGAGAGGAAAGACAACGACCGCATTCCAGATGCGCCCGATCCTTTTCGGTTCGCGTATCACGCGCCATAGCCACTCCAAACCCATGGATCGTAGAAGCGAAGGCGCGCGCTTCTGCACGCCCGCGATGAAATCGAACGCTCCGCCGATCCCCATCGCCACCCGCACGCTCGTGAAGGAAGAAAGATGTTTCGCGATCCACATCTCCTGACGCGGTGCGCCAAATGCGACGAAGAGAAGTGCTGGATCCGCCGCATTGATCCGCGCCACGATATCCGCGCTGTCGCTGTCATCCGGCGAGCCCGCGAACGTGCCTGCGATCTTCAAGCGCGGATTTCTCGCTCTCAGTTCCTGCGCCGCACGCTCGGCGATGCCGGGTGCCGCACCGAGCAAAAACACGGGATACTCCGGTCCGAGATTCTTGCAGAGCAGCTGGAGTGTGTCCGTTCCCGTCACGCGATGCGCGAGCTTCTGACCCGTGAAGCGCGCCATGAGGAGAAGCCCCGCTCCGTCGGCGAAATTGAGACTGCTGCGCTGGAGGACGGAACGGAATGCGGAATTCTTTGATGCTTCCACCAGCATTTCACTGTTCGGCGTCACGATTTGATGTTGGCGGTGTTGGGTGAGGAGACGATGAATGCTCGTGACTGCTTCGTCCATCGACAACGCGTCGATGGGAATACCCAGGAGCGTCACTTTCGCCGGTGCATCGAAATTTGCGCCCGACAACGACCGCAGTTTAGCACACTGCGACCGATACTTTGGATAAGGAAGAAGGCTGCGCTATCCTCGCACCAATGAAGAAGTTCCTCCTCCCGGTATTCCTGACTGCGTCACTCCTCGCCGCGTGCGCGCCCCTGCCGCTAAGCACGTCCGTTACGCCACCGAAAACCGCTTCGGGAAGCCGGGTACAATCTTCCGCCCCCCTCGCCGCGTCGGGCAGTCTTCTGGAAATCGGCAGCGGCAGCGCAGCCATCACCCTCCTCCTCTTCGACAATCCTTCGTGCGCGTACTGCCGGGAATTCTGGGAACAGGACGTCCCGCGACTGCAGGCGGACTTCATCACTCCCGGCACGCTGCGCCTGGAAGTGGCGACGCTTCCCATGAAGAAGTATCCCGAGAGCGAACAGGAGGCACGCGCACTCTACTGCGCCGCCGTACAGGGGAAGGGCGCACAGATGCACGGGGCGCTCTTCGATCTTCCGCAACACACGGATGCCGCCCTACTGAATGCGGCGACAGCACTGGGCCTCGATGTTCCGACGTTCCGCACCTGCCTCACATCCCCGGAAGCTTCCACCTCCCTGCACGAGCAGCAGGCGCTTGAGAAGAAATGGAAGATCACGCTCGCTCCGACATTGATCCTCGAGGGCGAGAAGAAAGTCGGTCTTCAATCGTACGCAGATCTGCGGGGATGGATCGAAGTGAAGCTGGAAAAGTAATCGCCACATCATTTTCCCGCACCTGTTAGGCCAGATTGAAACAAATGATATTATGGGGCTGGTTATGGCATATGCCTACATCATCTGGCTTTCCTGTTTCGTGGCACTGCCATTTGTGGCCCTGTGGCTTTTCTTCGGACACACACTGTGCAGACACACAAAGACGATTGCGCTTGCCCCACTGGGAGCGCTCGTCTTCTCCGTCCCCTGGGACATCATCTCTGTTCGGGAACACATTTGGGACTTTCGCACCCCCTTCATAATGGGCGTGTGGCTCTTCGGGCTTCCTGTGGAAGAATACCTCTTCATCATCCTCGTAACGCTTCTCTTCGCAACCATCTGCGCACTCCTATGGAAACGGTTCGGCCACCCCCTCTAAACGATGTTTGGCAAATACTCGTACCTGGCCTGGATGTTGATCTTCACACTGATACCGATTGGCGTTCTCTGGCTGCGTTATCCGCACGCGCTTTGGAGGAATCGCCACGTGATCGCCCTCACAGCGTGCATAGCCGTTCTCTACCAACTACTTGTGGATCCCATAGCAGAGAAGTGGCACGCCTGGTTCTTCGACGAACGAAGAGTGATGGGGATCTGGATGGGAAACTTCCCCATAGAGAATACGATATTTTTTGCGTTGATCGCCGTGGCCATTTCCTCCTTCGTCGTCAGCCGCCTCTCGAGAAACAAGTGATGAGTCGAACCATTTGTCTCCAACATCATCGAGAAATCCGCACGACTTTCCGTCGACCGCTCCCCCCGGCGAGAATCTCCACACGAGAGGGATGAACTCCGAATTCCTCACCCAGAAATCCGATCAGCGCCGCGTTTGCTCTGCCATCTTCCGCAGGAGCCGCGAGTGCAATCTTCACGCTGCCATCCTCGAGGACCGAAACGACTTCCGTGCGACGCGCATTCGGGCGGACACGCAACGAGAAGGAGACGCTCCCCTCCTGTGCCAGTGTCTTACGAAGAGAGGTCAGCATGATTATTGCAGTTGTTCCCTGCGCCACTTCTCGATTTCCTTGTGATTGCCGGAGAGGAGAACGGGTGGGACTTTTCTCCCGCGGAAGACTTCGGGCCGCGTGTAGTGGGGATACTCCTTCTTGCGATCGAGCGCCTTCGAGAAGCTCTCCTCCGCCGCGGACTCCTCCTTGCCCAGCACTCCCGGGATCTGGCGCGCCACGGCATCGATCAAAACCATCGCGGGAAGTTCGCCGCCCGTGAGCACGTAGTCGCCGATGGAAATCTCCTCGTCGATCCATCCGTCGCAGATCCGTTGATCAACTCCCTCGTAGTGTCCGCACAGAAGCAGGAGCCGCTCCTTCTTCGCCAGTTGCTCCACGTGCGTCTGCGTTAATTTTTTTCCCCGAGGAGAGAAGTAAATTCGCCACGGAGCTTTCTTCGTCTTGTTACTTTTTTTCCCCTTCTTATCTTCTGCCACAATACTCTCCATCGCCGCGACGATGACATCCGCCCGCATCACCATCCCCGCCCCACCTCCGTACGGGGAGTCATCGACCTGCTTGTACTTCCCCATACCGAACGACCGCAGATCGTGCAGGTGAACCTGCAGCAAATCATTATCCTGTGCACGCCTGAGGATGCTCTCGGAGAGAGGCCCCGTGAACATGCCGGGGAAGAGTGTCAGAACATCGATGTGCATACGCAGTGTGGTGGAGAGATTCGATGTCAGCTTCTCAAATGAAATCCTCGTAAAAGATCGAAGGATCGATACACCGCACCTCTTCCGTCAGCTGCGTGGCCTTCCCCTGCCTGGGCACAAGCTCTTCGCAAAAGTTCGGTACATCTTCATTCTGGTAGAGAATACCGGTGGCGATGCGCTTCGACGTATCGGTGGCAAGCTGCCGCGCTTTCGCAAGATCCTTCGGATCATGCCCCTCTTTGTTCGCGTCGAAACATCGCTCGAGAAGGAAGTCATGCGTCGCGAAATGGTTGTACGTCGGACACGACTGCAGCACATCCACGAACGCGAAGCCGCGATGCGCAATGGCGGTCTTGAGGATCTGCGTGAGCTGCGGAATGTCGCCGGAGAATCCCCGTGCCACAAACGTCGGCTCGAGAGAGAAGACGAAATCCATCGACGGCAACGTGCGCTCGGGTATGCCATTGGGACTCACGTTCATCTTCTGCCCTTTCGGCGTAAGCGCGCTGGCCTGCCCCGTCGTGAGACCGTAGTTCGCATTGTTATGGAGAATGAAGACGATCGGATAGTTCGAGCGGATCGCGTGGACGAGGTGGCCAACCCCCTCCGAGAAACTCGCCCCGTCTCCGCCGACCGCGATCACCGGCAACTTGTTATTCGCAATCTTCGCGCCCGTCGCGAATGGAATGACCCGTCCGTGCAACCCGTGGAAGCGGTAGCCGCCGATCTTGTCGGCCATGTTGCCGTGGCACCCGACGTCGAAGCACAACAGCGCCTGCCAGGGATGAATCTTGAGCTCCACGAGCGCGCGCTTGATCGCCGTCCAGATGCCGTAATCGCCGCAGGCATCGCACCACGTGCACGCCTGGGTCGAAGCGTAATCCTTCATGAGAGGGCCGCTGCTATCGAGGGGAATACTCATGATGCGGCAACAAACGGGGAGAGGAGATCGATCAATTCATCGTAGAAGAACGGTCGACCGTCAAACTTCAGGATCTTGTCTCGAATTTCGACGCCGCTCTCCTGACGCAGGAGCTTCCCGAGTTGACCCTGCGCATTGCCCTCGATGAGGACGACCTTCTTCGCGCTCTTTGCAAACTTGGCAAAGGTATCGGTCTTGAGAGGCCAGAGATAGGAGTAGTGGAGGTACCCGATATCCTTTCCCCGGAAACGCTCATCACGGAGAACATCGGCAATTGCTGTCTTGGCACTCCCCCATCCGACGAGGAGGATTTCCGGATCTATGCTGCCGATCAGCTCTGGCTCGGGCAACGCAGCCTTCAACGCATCGCCTTTGCAAAGACGCTTCGCGATTTGCAACCGCGCTCCCTCCGCACTCTCACATGTGGATCCGTCCGGCGCGTGCTCGTCGGCTTGCGCGCAGAATGTCTGCGCCTCGCTGCCGGGAAGCCACCGCGGAGAGATGCCGTCCTTCATAGAGGGATCGTAGCGGTCGGTCGACGAAAGTTTCTTGAGCGCCGCCGTATCCGTCACGAGAGCTCCGCGCCGAATCGAAACGGTCGAGGCATCGAACGGCTCCTGCGTGTAGAGCCCCTCCATGAGCTGCTTATCCGTGAGGACGATGACGGGAATCTGATACTCCTCGGCAAGATTGAACGCCTCAGCGAAGAGCGCAAACGCATCGGCGCTCCCGCTGACGCCGATCACCGCGCGCGGGAATTCTCCGTGCGCCGTGTACACCGTCATGAGGAGATCTGCCTGAGCGGTCCACGTGGGAAGACCCGTGCCGGGGCCCGGACGCTGCGCGACGACGAACACGACGGGATTCTCGATGATGCCATTCATCGAAACCGTTTCGCTCATGAGATCGAAGCCGCCTCCGGATGTCGTCGTAAACGCGCGCGTCCCGGCATACATCGCTCCGGATACCATCTGCGCCGCCGTGATCTCGTCCTCCGCCTGCTTAATCGCGATGCCGGTCTTGTTCTGCATGTCCGCCATGAACGTGAGGAGAGGCGTAGAAGGCGTCATCGGATAGCCGGCGAAGAATCGCACGCCCGCCGCGAACGCCCCGAGCCCAAGCGCCTGACTCCCCGTGATGAGGAGACACTCCTTCCATCGATCCTGAGGCAACGGGAGCGAAACCGAGGCGGGCCCGGCGGGATCCAAAAAACCGAATCCCTCCTCAATACACCGCATGTTCAAATCGAGAAGTTGCGGCTTCTTCTTGAAGCGCTCACCGACGAGCGTCTTGAGAGAATCCTTCTCCCTTCCCAAAATCGCCCAGACGAATGCGGAGATGAGGACGTTGCCGAGGATCGCCTTCGCCTTCAGTTTCTCCAATATCGCTTCGACGGGAAGGAAGATGACGCGTACGCGACGCTCACGCAGCGTCTTCTTCTCCTCTTCGGAGAATTCCCACCCCTGTACCGCATGGATGATGACGCCCCCCTCTTTGAGATCACCGAGATTCTTCTGGAGTCCGTGGTGATTGAGCGTGACAAGAATATCCACTGACCGCTCCGTGCTCCCTATCTCCTCGTGGGAAATATCCAACTGATAACTCGCATGACCACCCTTAATGAGCGACGGATACTCGCGGTACCCAAACACACAGTAGCCGCTGCGCTTGAGACCCTTCGCGAGAATCTCTCCGATGGAGTTGATTCCCTGACCGGAGGCGCCGACGATTTTGAGAGAAACGCGGGGCACAGGGAAATGATGACGCAAAACGCAGACGGGAGGAAGGGGTTGGGGAAGGTTCTGAGGTTGTAGGTGGTAGGTTGTTAACTTGTAGGCTTATGATCGTCTGAAACTTCCCCTAATAACCTAATAACCTACAAGCTAACATACCTACGATCATGTCCCAACCCACGGTCAGCATCCTCATGCCGACATTCAATCCCGATCCCGCATTCCTGCGGGCCGCGGTGGCATCCGCGCAGAGCCAGTCGTATCCGTACTGGACGCTCCTTATCCATGACGACGCTTCCGATACCGATGTCCGAAGTCTTGTTGAACCTTTTCTGCGCGACACGCGTATCCGCTTCGTTCGAAGCGAGCGGCGACTTGGCATCGGCGGAAATTGGAATGCCTGCCTCACGAGTGTCGAGGGAGCATTCGTGCAGTTCCTCTTCCAAGATGACCTGTGGTACCGCGAGTACCTGGAGAAGAACGTAAGCATCTTCCGCGGGCACGCGTCGGTGGGATTGGTGAGCTCTTTCCATACGTATAAAGCTGAGGGGAAAGATGCGGAGACATTCCTTACGGAAGGAGGATTCGAGCGCGTGCAAGAGGAGCGGCGCAGTCGGATGCGGGCGGGGAATGGGAAAGCGTTTCTGATGCGATGGGCAGAGGAGGGGCTCTGGCCCAACCTCATCGGTGAGCCGAGCTTCGTCATGCTGCGACTCTCGCTCGTCAAGCGCGTGGGGACGTTTCGGCAGGATATGAGGCAAGGATTGGATCTCGAGTACTGGGTGCGATGCCTCCTGCACACGGACATCGAAGTGCTGAGGGAATCGCTCGGCATTTTCCGCGTGCATGCCGGAGGAGCGAGCATGCGCAATGATCGCAGCGGCGAAGGGCTCTTCGACAGGCTCCGTTGTTTCGATGTCCTCCTCTCGCTTCTGTCGGACAGTACGGAGAGGCGAAGGATCGAACAGGCGCTGCAGGCACAGGTCGATCTCTTGGCGCTCAAATTTCGCAAAAGATTCGATGATGGAAAGCGCGGTGTCGGCGGCTCCTCGGCCTCCGAGGCACTGCGCTTCTTCGCCAAGCATCCGATTCTTCTCTTCCGGGCGCTGGGCGCGGCGATGTTTACAAAGAAATGAATTTCTTTCGTGGGGGGTGAGGATGTGACTCTTGTCCTTCTTTCTCAAGGCGAGAAAACGGATATCGCCTTTCTTTCTCAGGGCAAGAAAGAAAAGCGGAAAGAAAGTGCCTGCCTGCCGGCAGGCAGGCTCGCGCAACAATGCTTCGTGAAATGTTTCCTCTGAAAAACTATTCCACCCCGTGTTGCGCGCTCCGGCTGATGGGTGTGGGTTTTTTCTGTTTAAGAGAACAGAGAACAACCTTTGCGGTCGCGCGCCGTTGCTTAATCAACGAGAACTAGTTTTTGAAAGTCGAGGCGAGGCTCTGTGCCACGGCGTTCGAAACGCCGTGGCATTCCGCCGACGCGACGGCTGCAAAACCTTGGAGCAGCCGGAGCAAAGGCGCAGAGCCAGATGATGAGCTTCGGCGCGCCAGCGTTTTCTTTCTCTCTTTCTTTGTCGCGCCTGACAAAGAAAGAGGGGGGTCACATGCAATGAAGATGTTGATTTGAGAAGAAGAGATTGATCAAAACCTGTCAAAAACGTTTTGCCCCCGCCTCTCCGCCGTGCTTTACTGAGTTCTCGTCTCAGGAAGAGACATTCCCCACCTCATCTATGAAACTCCGTAAACTCTTCGCCCGCGCCGTCGAATTGGGCATCGAAGCTGATCCCCGCGGCAAGGAAGCCCTCAAGAAAATGCTCAAGAAACAGAAGGAGAAATTCGAAAAACTCGATGCGAAAGAGAAGGAGTTCTTCGATGCAGAGCGACTGTGGAATCCTTTCGGTGACTCCCGCATCATCAATGGAACCGGCGAAGAGGAGATCCGCACCCTCGTCATCGGCATCGATGTTGAGACACCCGAACTCCTCCTCATCGATCACCTACGGGAAATGGGAAGGAAGATCGACGCCGTGATGATCCACCACCCGGAGGGCCGGGCCCTCGCGGATCTGCAGCAAGTCATGCCCCTCCAGGTCGATGTCCTCATGCAGTCCGGCGTCTCCGTCACGCGCGCCGAAGCGCAGATGCGCCCGCGCATGGATCGCATCCGTCGCGCCATCCACGCCGACAACCTCTTCCGCGTGGAACGCACCGCAGAACTCCTCGGCATCCCCGCCTTCAACTGCCACACCATCACCGACAACCTCGTCTGGGGTTTCATGGAGAAGACGATCTGCAAGAAAGAGTACGAGAATCTCGATGCGCTCGTGAGCGCGATCCGCGACATCCCCGAGTACACCGCCTACGCGAAGAAAGGGAATCCGCCTCTCATCGTCAACGGCTCTGGGAGCGGAAGAACCGGGAAAATCGTGGCGTCGGAATTCACCGGCGGCACCAACGGTCCCGAGGAATTCCTGGAGGAACAATCGCGCGCCGGAGTCGGCACGATCCTCTCGATGCACGTCACGGAGAAGACGCTGGAAGAAGCGAAGAAGCATCACGTGAATATGGTGCAGTGCAGCCATATGGCTTCCGATGCGATCGGCATCAACCTCCTCCTCGACAAGCTCATGAAGGAAGAGAAGAAGCTCGACGTCATCGAAATCGCCGGATTCATCCGCGTAAAGAGGAGCGCCTGACGCGCCCCGTCGACTTCCCCCTGCCCCATGCGTAGAGCCACCCTCGCCTCTCCCTTCACCCTCCTGCGCACATCGTGGAAGTACTTCTGGAAGCATCGCGCGCTCCAGACGATTCTGGTGTGGCTCTTCATCATTCCCGAAACGCTCCAGATCCTCCTGAGCAATACCGACGCCCCGTCACCCTTCCTCCTCACCGCCTCTCGCGAATGGCAGCTGGCGGAATTCCTCGGCATCCTCGCCTCCATCGCACTCAGCATCATCGTGCTGTGGGGAGGCGCCTGCGTGCTGCTCATCGGTAAGAGGATGATCCAGAACAAGGCCGGTCGTTCGCGCACGTCGTTTCGCTCCGTACGCAAAGACGCACTCCCGCTGATCGTGCCTCTCTTCCTCACTTCGCTTTTGCAATTCTGTTTCCTCTTCTACCGAAGCCTCCTCTATCTCGTCCCCGCGGGCTTCGTCCTCTTCTTCCTCGCTCTCGGCTACCGAGCACCGTTCCTCACGCCTCAGCATCTTCCCTGGATCCTCCTCGCGCTTACGCCGCTGCTCATTCCCAGCATCCTGTACTACTTCCAAACGTTCTTCTCGTCGATCGTGCTCGTGAGCGAAAACGTCAGGTACCGCAAAGCCCTTCGACGCAGCAGCGAGCTCGTCTCGGGGAAAATCCTCCCACTGCTCTGGCGGGTGTTGGTGCTCAGCCTCTGTACCCTCATTCCCTCCTCGATCCTCTCCGCCGCTCTGCAATACTTTCTACCGTCCCTTTCGCCGATCCCGCTTATCCTCGGCGCACTCCTGCGCTCCGTGATCGTGACGTCGTTCTCCGTACTCTTCGTCCTCTCGACGGTCGCGCTCTTCGGGAGCCTGCGCAATCTGCGCGAAGTTCCGCGCAAGTAACTCAGGTCAGCGTCTTCGCCGTGTAGTCGCTCAGAACGGATGCGAGTCCTTTGATCACCACCTGCGGCGGCATTTCGTGGCAGGAGTAGGTAACGCCGAACTCATCATCGCTCTTGGGCCAACCGAAGACGATGAACCCCGGCCGTCCGAGTTCCCGCAAGAACTGTTCGCACCGTTGCTGGATTTCCAGCTCGTCCATGGAGTCAGGAGATGGAGATGACATACAGAAAGGATACCCGAATCAATCATCGACCTTCAACAAATCAACGGCTTCTTCTCCTTCGGCTTGGGAATCAAATCACCCCCACTTCCTTCATCACCTGCACGAGCACCGTCGGATGAGCGATTGCCACCTCCGAGAGCGCCTTGCGATTGAGCAGGACATTCTTCTCCTTCATAGCTTTGATGAAACGAGAGTACGTGACGCCGTTCGCCCGCAACGCGGCATTGAGGCGGATGATCCAGAGACTGCGGAAATCGCGCTTCTTGATACGACGATCCTTGTACGCATTCACGCCGGCGCGGATGACGGCCTCATTCGCCTTCACGTAGGTCGAACTGCGCATGCCGCGGTACCCCTTCGCGAGTGTGCGAATTTTCTTGTGTCTGCGATGCCGAACGATACCTCGCTTGACGCGCATGATTTAGAGATTGGGGAGGAGACCTCTGATCGCTCGAACGTTCGTGGGATGAGCCATGACCGTACGCGAGAGACGCTTCTGGCGCTTGTTCTTCTGCGAGAGAAGGTGATTGCGGCTGTGACGCCTGAACGCGTACGCACCGCTTCCGGTCTTCCGGATGCGCTTCTTGGCGCCGCTGTGGGACTTGAGCTTGGGCATGGGGACGGGGAAGTGTAGCGCAAATTGAGGGCAATGCAAAAGAATTTTCACTCTCTCCTCTCACCTCTTCGGCCTCAGGATCCCAATGTACTGATTCCCCTGCCGCTTGATCTCCTGCTCCGTATCGGCCACGTCGGCGAGACCCGTCATGAGGTGCTTGAGCTTCTCGATGGCGAATTCCTTGTTCGAAAGTTCCCTGCCGCGGAGCCGCACGGAGAACTTCACGAGATGACGCTCCTGGAAGAATTCCCGCGCCCGATCCGAAAGCCGATCGAGATCGTGCTTGTCGGTCCGAAAGCCGAAACGCAGCATCTTCACTTCCACCTGCTTGCTGTGCGTGCGCTGACGCCGCTCCTTCTTCTGCAATTGATAGAGGTAGTGCCCGAACTCCCCGATCTTCACAACCGGCGGAACCGCCTTCGGCGACACTTCGATGAGGTCGAGCTCCTGCGCCTTCGCGCGTTCAAGAGCCGTGGCAATCGGCAAGATTTCGCTCACACCATCCGTTATGAGCAGCACTTCCGGTACGCGGATCTGCTCGTTCGTGCGCGGTCTCTTCTCCTGTTGTTTTTTTAACGGCTCGTAACGATGACGTTGTCGCAGAAAAGAGAGGGGGAACGAAAGCCCGTCTAATCTACGAGAAAAGCCATTCTGCTGTCAAGAAAGCCCTTCAGGAAGCGGACCCCAAGACCACGAGATGCAGCGAAAGCGTCAACCACCCGTCCGCGAGATCACTCACCTCAGCCTTCTTCACTTCGAGGAACGGCATCGGCCAAAATCCCTGCTGCGAGAAGAGATCGGAAATCCCCTTCTTCCCAACGAGCGCCTGACCGTCGACGAACGCGGGGTGCACGATGCTAGCGAAATCGCTCGCGAACGTGCCGGAGGAAAATCCCGCGAGGAGCCGACGATCGTAGAGATCCGCATGGCGCAAATACTCCACCAGATCCGTCGAGAAGTACTGCTGAAGCGCGATGACGCCCATCGGATTTTCCCGCTCCGTGAGCGCGAGGAGTTTTGTAATCTGATCTTTCGAGAGTGCGTCTGCAACCGTGAGGAGCCCCGAGAGATCCGTCGCATGCAGGAAATCCTCCAATCCATCCTGCGTCACTTCCATCGACACATCCAGCGTGCGCATGTTGAGCGTGGCACCCGTGAGCGTCAGATCCGCCGCCTCCGTATCTCCCACGGAGATCGAAGAGAGCGATCGCAGTTCCCCCAAACTCCGAAGTGTGTCGCCAAGCGCACTCACCGTCGCCACCGACCGCTTCACGCCGTCCGAGGGCAACACGTAGGCGCGAAGACTCTCGCGCAGCGGGCCGGACTTGCCTGCCTCCGTGGCCTTCGCCGCCTGCACCTGACTCTTCAGTACGGCGAGCCGTTCCTGGAGTGCGGGCATGCGCGATGCGATCGGGAGGGCGGTGTGCCGCATATCACCGATGACTTTTGCGTGCGCCGCGATCAATTGCGCCGAGGACACGAGAAAGATCGCACTGAGCGCGAGGAGGCAGAGATCGATGAGCAGACGCCGGCGTGCGGAGGAGAGCATGCTCATTTCAGAGAGAGTGAAATGGTGAAGGGTGAATGGAACGATCCCGCAGAGTCCGAGAGCCGCTGGTACGTCGGTTCCTTCACGCTGGAAACAAAGGGAAGCTTGTGCAGAAGCGCGACGAAACTGGCGAGAACTGTTTCCGAGCTGGGACCGACATTGCGCACGTCGCCCTGAAGCACGAGCGTCTTCGAAGAAACATCGAGGTCCGCGGATGAGAGGTGGATGGCATCCGGCTTCGAGACGAGTGCGTTCGCCTCTCGCACGATTTCATCGCGCAGCGTCGTCAGGGACGGCTGACCGGATCGATCCTGCTTGAGCGCATCGTACGTGGCATCCTGGAGCGGGAGAATCGACGCGTCACGCGCCTGCTCCTGTACGGTGATATCCGAGACGAGCTTGTCGTACGATTTCCCAAGATCGCTCGCATTCATGCGCGTGCCGTTCACGTCGATCTGCGCGATGCGCGGGAGGAGAAACGTGCGCGAGAGGAAGAGCAGGACGCAAAGCACCGAAGAGAAGAGGAGCAGGAAGAATGCGATGCGACGGAGACCGTCTGACGCACAGGTCGGTTGCCGATCGAGGGGCTCGAGAGGAGTGTTCATGTTTTCCGTACAGTATAGCGGAAAATGAGACTTTACGGAAGGAGCTTGATGATGGGGAATTACACAAGCGAGCATTGACGTATAGACGTAATGTATGAATAATCAGCGACCAGATAGAAACGGCCCTGCGGCCACCCTGTCTGGATCCGTTCTTTGGAAGGATCGGCAGGGATTTTTTTACCGTTTGCAGGCGGTAGCAGCGTGCGGGTGATACGCCCCCACCCCGCTACTGCCCGTGAACGATCTATGATCACCGCGGGAGTACGCACGAGTACCAACAAATAACCAATAACGAAAACATGAAATTGCTCAACAAATGGTTCCCCACTGTGGGACAAATCCCGTTCGACCCAGCGGCAAAAAAAGGGTCACTCGTATTCCGCCACTTCAACCCCAAGAAGGTTGTATTCGGGACAGGAAAAACACTTGCTGAGCTGTGCCCTTTTGCGGGCGTCGCTTGGCATGGCATTCGAGGAGATGGCAAAGATCCGTTCAGCGGAACAGGTACCAGATCCACGCCGTGGGAAAAAGGCGGAGACGCCATCACCATCGGCAAACAGCGCTGCGATGCGCTGTTCGAAATGCTGCAGAAACTCGGCATCGGACACTACTCGTGGCATAACTACGATCTCGCGCCGGAAGGTGCGACGCTCGAAGAAAGCCACATCAACCTCGATATCATCTCCGATCACCTCGCCGAGCTTCAAGAGGCAACGGGCATCGGACTGGCATGGGGAACGTGTGACCACTTCAGCCATCCGAGGTATCGCCTCGGTGTGGCCACGGGCGTTTCGCCTGAAGTGTATGCATACGGTCTCGCCGAGGTGTACAAGATGTTGGAGATCACGAAGAAGCTCAAAGGTCGCAATTTTGTGGCCTGGGGCGGACGCGAAGGACTCCGTCAGATCATGTCCATTCTGATGCGGATGAAGTTCGTTCTCGAACGCTACGGCCAATTCGGCCGCAGCGTCTGCGACTATGCGGACAGCATCGGCTTTGAGGGGAACATTATGTTTGAGCCGAAAAAACGGGAACCCATGAAGGTCCAATATCAGAGCGACGTCCAAACCACCCTCTGGCTGCTGTCACAAGCTGGCCTGCTGGGACGGAAAAACGTCAAACTCAACCTCGAGGAGAACCATGCCGGCCTTGCCGGCTTGGACTTCGCCTTCGAGGTGATGATGGCGATAGCCGCCGGAAAACTCGGGAGCTTGGACGCCAACGAAGGCGATAAGCTCATAGGATGGGATGTGGACGAGGGCTCACATACCGTGATCCGACTGGTTCCCGTCATGCTTCTGCTCCTCGAGTATGGGTTCGACGGAAACCTGGTGTTCGATATGAAGCTGCGTCGGGAATCCACTGATGAAAAAGACCCGTTCTGGCTCCATGTCACTGCCATGGATACCTGGGCCATCGCCACGAAGGTGGCGGCTCAGATCCGCAATGACAGGATCCTCGACCGGATCACCGAGGGCACCCTGTACGCCGGCTGGAATACCGACTTCGGCAAGCAGGTTGCCAACGGCATCAACTCGGACGACATCATCAACGCCGCACACAAGTACGGCCCGACGATCCAGTTGCCGAGTGGATGCGAAGAATGCATAAACGGTCTCGTCAACGAGTACCTCCACCCGGCGAATTAACCCCTGCCAACCCCAAACCAAAGAACTCCGGTCGCTGCTCCTCGCGGCGACCGGTTTTCTGCGTGAGTGACAACACAGACGAGAGAAGAGTACGATCGTCGCGTTCCCTCCCCCCTTTCCCGTGGAAGAGCTCCTCCAGAAATTGAATCAGCTGCGCTCTGCCGTAAACACGGGCAAGGACTCTCTTTGAGGCAAAGAAATTTCCCGATCAGATCGCGAAGTTGCAGAGCCTGACGGAAGCTCCCGATTTCTGGAACGACCAGAAGGCCGCGCAAGCCGTCTTCTCAAAATTAAAAGGATTCAAGAAATTGTGGGATCCGGTGATGGAAATTTTCTCGAGCGTGAATGATCTCCTCGAACTCACACAGCAAGCCGAGCCCTCGGACCTGCCGAGCCTCGAGAGCGAAGCCGACGCTCTGGAAAAGAAATGGAGAGTCGTGGAGGTGCAGCTCTACCTCGGCGGGGAATTCGACATGAGCAACTGCTACCTCTCGATCACCTCGGGCGCAGGCGGCACGGAGGCGCAGGACTGGGCGTCGATGCTCTCGCGCATGTACCTGCGCTACTGCGAGCGCAAGGGTTGGGAGACGAAGCTGCTCGAGAAGACCGACGGGGCGGAGGCCGGCGTCAAATCCGTCACGTTCCACGTGCTCGGCGAGATGGCGTACGGAAATCTCAAGTGTGAGAAAGGCACACACCGCCTCGTCCGACAGTCGCCCTTCAACGCGAAGAATCTCCGACAGACGAGCTTCGCGCTCGTCGAGGTGCTGCCGGAGATCGAGGAGTCGGCTGAGATCGTGATTCCCGATAAAGACCTGCGCATCGACACGTACCGCAGCGGCGGCGCGGGAGGACAGAACGTGAACAAGGTGGAGACGGCCGTGCGCGTCACGCACCTCCCCACCAACATCGTCGTCGCGTGTCAGACGGAACGCTCACAACTCCAGAACCGCACACAGGCGATGAACATGTTGCGCGCAAAGCTCCTCGAGAAGCAGCGGCGCGAAGAGCTGGAGCAGAAGACGGAGCTGCGCGGGGCCAGCGCGTCCGCGGACTTCGGTCAGCAGATCCGAAGTTACGTCCTCCATCCCTATCAGATGGTGAAGGATCTGCGCACGGACACCGAGACGAGCGACACGACCGGCGTGCTCGACGGCGACATCCAGGAATTCATCGACGCGGAGCTGAAGAGGGAAGCGAGAGGAGAGAAATAAAAAAAAAATGCCTCCTTACGGAGGCACTCTTTGTTTCGAGAAAAAGAACTTCTCAAAGATCGTAAGGACGGACCGTGACGCGGCCGTTGTCCTTGGCGCGCTTGGCGGCCTCCTTGAGAGCTGCCTCGAGGTGTGCAGACGCGGCCTCCGGGAATTCACCGGCCGTCATCATGCCCTGCTTCTTGAGGTAGTCCTTGATCGCTGATGCAACAACGTAACTCATAGGAATGGGGGTAAAAGAGGTAAAGCAAAAGGATTGTAGGGGTGCAAAAGGGCCTTGCAAGTGAAATTTCTCAAACAAATCGCAAATGTACCTTCCGCGGTCTCCGTGGTCGTATTTCGTGATTTTGGCTACCAGAAGCGAAAATCGAACGATTTTCCATGCGTCGAGTTCCCATGATCTCCGCCGTCCGTCAAACCTTTCGTGGCTCTAAAACACCAAAAACCCATGGAATCGGGGAATGGGATGCTCTTCCGAAAACGAACCGTCCCGTCCGCCTCGCTGCTGGAAACAAAAAATATCGTGCGATTCTACGTAGCAAACGTGATGGTTCGTGGCTCGCTTCTTCCTTCCGTTTCTTACCATGTCAGCCTGAGGTGCTTTTTGCATAGCAAAAAGCCACGAAGGCTTAGGCGCGAGCACCTCACCATGACACGCTGTATCAAAATCTCTTTCGAAGCACCTAAGGAATTCTGCGAAGCTTGCGAAGCAGAATGGCGGTGCCATGGCGTTCGCGAACGCCATGGCGGTGGGAGAGGGATTCGAACCCTCGAACCCCTTTTGAGGGTTACGCGATTTCGAGTCGCGCGCCTTCGACCACTCGGCCATCCCACCGAGGATATTGTACGTAGGAAGAGTGGCGAAGGGAATGATGGAATGGAGGAGAGGATTCCGAGGAAATATTAAGCTCTTGCCACACACGCGTGTCACCCTGAGGGATTTCGCGAAGCGAAATCGTCACGAAGCCACGGCGTTCGAGAACGCCGTGGCGAAGGGCGACACGCAAATAACCGCAATGTGATGGTTCGTGGCTCGCTCTCTCCATCAGTTTCTTACCGTGTCAGCCTGAGGTGCTTTTTGCTTAGCAAAAAAGCCACGAAGGCTTAGGCGCGAGCACCTCACCATGACACGTTGCTGTCATCACAGTAAAAAAATATCTCCCCTCCTCCTCTCCGGCGAAACAAACGTAAAACCCAGCGCCTCATATACATCCTTCTCTTCTTTGCTCGCTATGACTCTCTCGCCTTCGAAGAGTCCATACTCATTGAGTTTCCATCCGCGCTTGATCGCCAATTTTCGAAGCGCGATGTTGTGCTCCTTGTCGCCGGTGAAGTAGAGGAGCGCCGCACCCCACTGATCACGATCCACGAAGCGGATATCGACGCGCAGACCAGAAAGAAGATCGAAGGAGAGCTTCGTCTCACCGTGCGCCACCACATGCCTCACGATCGGGAGGTGCGCGATGGCATCGGAAACCTTCTCTCTGTTTTTCGCGATGGCGAGGATATCGATGTCACCGACGGTCTCTTTTTTCCGGCGAAACGACCCCGCCGCCTCCGCCTTCACCACACCCGGCACCGCTCGAAGCGTCTTCAGCAGCATCCGAACATCGTCGACCACTTCCGCTCTCGGAAATCTTCGACTTCGCTCCTTCACTCGTCGCGCATTCTCGAGAATTTTCTTCTCCATCGTCTCGGAAAATCTGGGAAGTATGCGGAGCTTGCCTCCCTCGGCAGCCTTGATGAGATCGGCGACGGACGTGATGCCAAGCTGCCTCTGTAGCTCTCGCGCACGCGCGGGACCGAGATCCTCGATCGCGAGGAGGTCGGGCGGAAGTGCGCCCTGCGACGCCATCAATTCATCGAGCATGCGGATGTGCCCCGTCTCCAGAAACTCGCGGATCTTGCCCGCAATCGCCTCGCCGATGCCGGGGAGCGTCATCAAATCCTTCTCAGTCTTGAAGCTGCCGATGTCTTTCTCCAAATCCTCCACCGTCTTCGCGGCACGACGATAGGCGGCGGGCTTGAACTTCGTTCCCTGCTCCTCGAGGAGCGCGGCGATTTGCCACAGTGCCGATGAGATGTCCGCATTTTTCCCGGGCACGGCAAAGATGATACGCCGTCGATGCGCAGAGAGACTAGCGAGAGAACACCTGCACTCGTTTTAGATTGCCGGACCCCCACGAAGGAGGGTCCGGCAGGAGACCGGAGCAGCTATCTGCCCCTTCCGAATTCCTTGACGAGCTTCGTCCTGGAACGGAATGTATTGATGAGGTCTCGCTCCTTGGCGTTGAGAGGAATCTTGTGACTCTCCTTATGGAGGAGCTTCTCGGCTTCCTTCTTGTTGACCTTGAGCCATGCACTCATCTTCGCAATATGTTCCGCTGTCGGACGTTCAACTGTCGTTTCCATGTTAGTGTGGTCTCTACCTGCAGCTCGATTCATCTGAAATCACTCAAGAGCGGAACCGTCCGCTTCTAAGTAACTTCGAGGGTTGTTTCAAGAGATGAAACGAAGTGCAGATGCTCTATCGCTCGATGCTTTCAAAGAGCAGAAAAGTCATCGTAGGACAATTTGGCGCATTGTAAAGATTCGCTCTGCGAAGTCAAGAAAGAGCTATTACGTCCCCTCCTCCCAGCTTGCGAGGTACTTCTTCTGCTCCTCGGTGAGCTGATCAATCGTCATGCCCATCGCGGTGAGCTGCAGCCCGGAGATGAAATCGTCGATCTCGGGCGGAAGCGTGTGGACGCCGGCGGCAAGCTTCGCTTTATTTTTCACGAGGTACTCGCACGCGAGCGCTTGCCCGCAGAAGGAGAGACTCATCACCTCGCTCGGGTGCCCTTCCGCCGACGCGAGATTCACCAATCGACCTTCGCCCGCGAGGTAGAGCACATTGCCCGACGGCAGGAGGAACTCGTCGAGGTAGTGGCGCACACGGCGCTTGCGGCGCGCGAACTTTTCGAGCGTGGCGAGATCAATCTCGCAATCGAAGTGCCCGGAGTTCGCGAGGACCGCGCCGTCTTTCATCTTCTCGAAGTGTTCCTTGCGGATCACGTGGATGTCGCCCGTCACCGTGATGAAGAGATCGCCAAGAGGAGATGCCTCTGCCATCGTCATCACGCGGTGTCCGTCCATCGCCGCTTGGAGCGCTCGGAATTGATCAACCTCGGTGACGATCACCTGCGCCCCGAGACCCATCGCGCGCAACGCCACACCCTTGCCGCAGCTCCCGTACCCCGCAACGACCACCGTCTTGCCGGCGATGAGGAGATTGGTGGAGCGGAGAATCCCGTCGAATGTCGATTGTCCCGTGCCGTAGTAGTTATCCATCAAGTGCTTCGTCTTGTTGTCGTTCACCGCGATCATCGGCATTTTCAACGCCTTGTCCCGCTCCATCGCCTTGAGGCGGATGATGCCCGTCGTCGTCTCCTCACACCCGCCGATCATCGCGGGGATCAGCTCGGGACGATTCTTGTGAATTTCGGAGATAAGATCGCAGCCGTCATCGATCGTGATCTGCGGCGCAGTATCGAGCACGGCAGCAAGGAAACGGTAGTAATCCTCCTTCGACTCTCCCTTGTACGCCCAGACGAGCACGTTCTCCTGCTCGGCGAGCGCCGCGGCCACGTCGTCTTGAGTCGAGAGCGGATTGCATCCCGTGATCGCCACTTTCGCTCCTCCCGCCGTCAGCGTGGAAACGAGCACAGCCGTCTCTTTCGTCACGTGGAGCGCCATGCCGATCGTGAGTCCCTGGAAAGGTTTCTCCTTCGCAAATCTCTCGCGCACCTTCAGGAGCGCGCCCATGCGTTTCTCCGCAATCTCGATCTGGAGCTTTCCCTGCTCGGCCAATGATGCGTCTTTCACGAAGGACATGGAGCCAGTGTAATGGAAAATGGAGAATTGATAATGGAAAATATTCACTGATCACTTCTCACTGTCCCACTCCGCCGCATCACGGAAGCGGCGGTAACGCCTCGCTGTACGTCATTTCCGCACGACCACAGACGTCGTTGAGATCGAGCGTATTGAGAAGCGTCCCCTCCTGCTCGACGACAAACGATGCCACCGACGCGCCGAGCCTGCCGCACATCTTCAGCGGCCATTTCGCCGCCAACCCCGTGAGCAGTCCCGCGCGAAACGCATCACCCGCGCCCGTCGGATTCACGAGTTTCTCAGGGCGGCACGGCGGGATGACGATTTCTTCCTTCGATGTATAGATCGTGAGGCCCTGTTCCGCGTGCGTGATGATGAGGAGCGGGGACTTCTTGAGGAAACTGTCGATGGAGAAGGATGTGCGCTTGGAAATCAGACTCCATTCGTACGCATTCGCGATCACACCCCTGCACTTGCTGATCGCACGAAGGATCTCATCCTCCGAAAGTGCAATCACCTGCTGCCCCGGATCGAAGAGATAAGGAACGGCGAACTCCTGGCACCAGTCGACCGCCCGCATCATCAGTTTCGCATCGCGCGGACTGATGATGGCAAACGCGATCTGCTCACGCTCATCGCTGAGGTCGGGGAAGGATCCCGCCGCATCCGCTCCGGGATGGAAGAAGGTGATCTGCCGCTCGCGCGAATCGGTCGCGACGATGGCGGTAGCCGTCGCACGCTCGTGAAGCATCTCGATGCGTTTCGTCGAAATCTTGCGCTCTTCGAGGAGTGCGGTGTACTCGCCCCCATCATTCCCCACGCTCCCGATGAGAAGCGGATCTTGATTGAGGAGTTTGAGATTCCACGCGATGTTCGCGCCCGTCCCTCCGTGATGCTTGGCGAAACGCGGCGTCACGAACGCCATGGAAAGCTCCTCGATGTGCGCGGGGTCGATGGCATCCGCGAATGACCCGTCGTACGTGAGGAGAAGATCGTAAGCGATGGAACCGGTGACGAGAATTTTCATAGTGGGTGATTGGAACGGCGACAGTGTGCCTTGGAAAGGAGGATCGGGGAAGGAGTTAGGAAGTAGGACGTAGGACAGAAGATCAAATAGCATCTTCTATTCTGTGTCTTTCATTTTCACCCTACGTCCCCCGTCCTACGTCCTCCGTCCTCTGTCCTCCCCCAACCCACCCTGACATCCCCCACCTCCTCCGATACACTCTCTCCGTGCGCCTCGCCGTCGTCGGCACCGGCTACGTGGGACTCGTCACCGCGACATGCTTTGCGGAGCTGGGGCACTCTGTGACCGGCATTGACATCGATGAGAAGAAAATCGCGATGCTGAAAGAAGGGAAGAGCCCGATCTACGAACCGGGGTTGGAAGAATTAATTCAGAAAGGATTGAAGAGCGGCTTCCTCCGATTCACGACGGATCTGCCCTCTTCACTCGCCGATATCGACATGGTCTTCTCCGCTGTTGCCACTCCACCCGGGGAGGGCGCGAAGGCAGATCTGCGCGCGGTCTTCTCGGTGGCTGAGTCCGTGGCCGAACATGCCGAGCGGGAAATCCTCTTCGTCAATAAGTCCACCGTTCCCGTGGGGACAGGTCGCATCTGTGAGGAGAAAATCACCGAAGTTCTGAAGAAGCGCGGGAAGACGTTTGCGATTCCCGTCATCAGCAATCCCGAATTCCTGCGCGAAGGCATGGCGGTCCCCGACACGCTCATGCCCGATCGCATCGTCGTCGGCGTGAATGGAAATGAGAAGGCAAAGACATTGATGGAAGAGCTCTACCGTCCGATCACGAGAGTCGGCAAGCCGCTCCTCTTCATGGATCGCGAGAGCGCGGAGATCGTGAAGTACGCGTCGAACTCCTACCTCGCCACGCGCATCAGCTTCATCAACATGCTCACGGAATTCATCGAGAAGAATGGAGGAAATATCCGGCACGTCGCCGAGGGCATGGGGCTCGACCACCGCATCGGACCGAAATTCCTGCACGCCGGCATTGGCTACGGCGGCAGCTGCTTCCCCAAAGATGTGAAAGCGTTTCTGGCGACGGCGAAGGAGAAGGGATTGTCCTTCCCCATCCTCGAAGCGACGGATGCCGTGAACCGCCACCAGCGCGAGCGATTCTTCGCCCAAATTCTCGTGGCACTCCCATCGAGGGGAACGGTGTGTCTGTGGGGACTGAGCTTCAAACCGCGCACCGACGACATGCGCGAAGCGCCGAGCCTCGATCTCATCCCGCTCCTCCTCAAAGAAGGATTCACCGTCGCCGCGCACGATCCCGCTGCGATGGAAAATACGCGCATGCTCTTTCCTTCGGGGATTCGCTTCGCCACAAGTCCACTCGATGCTGCGAAGGACGCGGACGCCGTCGTGCTCCTCACGGAGTGGGACATCTTCCGCGGTGTCGATCTCAACGATGTAAAGTCGGCGATGCGCGGGAAAGATCTCTTCGACGGGAGGAACATCTACGAACCGAAAGACGTCGAAGCCGCGGGGCTCGTGTACCATGGCATCGGTATTCATTCGTCCTCCCACTCCTGATATGCGCATCCTCCTCACCGGCGCCGCCGGCTTCATCGGATTTCACACCGCACAGCGTCTGCTCGACCGGGGCGACGAAGTGATCGGCTACGACAACTTCAGCCCGTACTACGATCCGCAGTTGAAGGAGTCACGCGCAAAGCTCCTCGAAGGGCGCAAGGGCTTCACGATGCTTCGCGCGGATATCTTGGATCGCACCACCCTCGCGAAAGCCATGAAAGGATGCGAACGCGTCTGCCACCTCGCCGCGCTCGCCGGTGTGCGCTACGCCTTCGATCATCCTGACGAGTACATCGCCTGCAACATTCAGGGATTCTTCAATGTGATCGAGGAAGTCCGACAACAGAAGATTCCTGGCCTCATCTACGCATCCTCGAGCTCAGTCTACGGAGGCAATACGAAGTTCCCGCTCGCGGAAGAAGACCGCACCGACGACCAACTATCGCTCTACGGCATGAACAAGAAGGACAACGAGCTCATGGCGCACGTCTACCACAAGCTCTACGACATCCCCGTCACGGGCCTGCGCTTCTTCACCGTCTACGGACCGTGGGGACGACCCGATATGGCGCTCTTCCTCTTCACCGACGCACTCCTCCACGACAAGCCCCTCCAGATCTTCGGTCACGGAAAGATGTCGCGCGACTTCACGTTCGTGGAAGACATCGTCTCGGGCATCGTCGCCTCCATCGACAAGAACTATCCGGAAGAAGTCTTCAATCTCGGATGCGGACGTAGGGAGGAGCTGATGGAGTACGTGCGCATGGTGGAGGTGAGCTGCGGGAAGGAGGCGAAGAAGGAATTCCTCGAGATGCAACCGGGCGACGTGGTGCGCACGGACGCGGATATTTCCAAGGCGCGCAAGATGCTCGACTACGACCCCAAGACCATGATCCAGGAAGGCGTACCGAAATTCGTCGAGTGGTACCGCCAGTACTACAAGATCTGATTTCTCTCGCCATGGAAACCATCCTCATCACCGGCGGTTCGGGATTCTTCGGCGAACTCCTCGTGAAGTCCCTCCTCGAACGCGGATACCACTGCGTGAATATCGATCTGGAAGATGATCCGAATCACCATCCGAACATCGTCTCCATCAAGGGAGATATTCGAGATGAGGAAACTCTTCGCAGCATCTTCGATCGCTTCAAATTCAGCGCCATCGTTCACCTCGCCGCAATCCTCGCGCACGCCGTGAAGGACAAGAGTTTTCTGTGGACCTCCAATGTCGACGGGACGAGGAATATCGCCCACTTCGCGAAGCAATACGGCGTTAAGAAAGTCATCTTCACATCTTCCAATTGCCTCTGGGGTGAACCATTCGGGAGACCGGTACGCGAGGATGATCCTCCAAACCCCGTCGAGCTCTACGGACGATCGAAGTGGGAGGGAGAGAAGATCCTCTCCGAGGCTGCGAGCGACGGATCGTTCCAAGCTGTGATCTTCCGTTGCCCCACGATTATCGATTGCGGAAGGCTCGGCCTCCTCTCGATCCTCTTCGAATTCATCGACGAAGGAAGGAAGGTATGGGTGGTGGGGGGCGGTGAGAATGTGTATCAATTCATTTACGCCGGCGATCTCATCGAAGCCTGCGTGAAGGCACTCACGTTCAACGGCACGGATGTCTTCAATATCGGATCGGACAATGTCGAATCCTTCCGCTCCGTCTACGCTGACGTCATCGCAAAAACAGGCACGAGAGCACGTGTAGCGAATTTTCCGAGAATGCTCGCGATACCCGCCATGAAGCTTGCCTACGCATTGAAACTCTCTCCGCTCGGCCCCTACCAGTACAAGATGATCGCCGAGAGTTTCGTTTTCGACACCACAAAAATCAAACAGAAGCTCCAATGGTCCCCCACACTCAACAACGCACAGATGCTCTGGAAAGCGTACGAGTACTACCACACCCATCGACATGAAATTGAGAACCGCCAAAATGTTTCGGCGCATAAGCAAGCGGCGAAGATGGGTATCATCCGTCTCCTCAAGTGGCTCTCTTGAAGGGGGATTGGGAGCTCGGCTACGAACCCAAGACCATGATCCAGGAAGGCGTGCCGAAATTCGTCGAGTGGTATCGGAAGTACTACGGGATATAGGGTGATTACTTTCGGTTGAGAATCTCTACACGGTTATCTTTGTACACCGTGGTTGCATCCGGGAATACATTCCGCTGACTGTTGTCCAAAAGAAGAATCATCCCGCGGATGTCCCGCGGATCCATGGTCTTACCGACAAGAACACGGGGATTTAAATACCAACGCACCTGATGCCCGGCATCGCCGAGGACGGTGACTACGGAAGCTCCATCGAGCTTCTCATTAATGATGTCCGCGTGCGTATTCCAATACCCAGGCTCTCGATACCAGGAATAGAGCGTGCTTCGGGGCACGAGATCTCGCGGACCGACGAAGAGCACCGTGATGACGGCGAGCGTCGCAACCACGACTAAGGAAAGTGATCGCGGAAGGAGCGACAGTGCGACCCCGAGAGCAAGTGCATACACAATAAGATAGGTGGCGTAGTAGGGATGATTTGCACCGAAGAAAAATCCGATGAGAGAGGCGACGGAGAAAAGCATCCAGACCGGCCAAGGAAAGCGTCTCGCGAAGGGCACAGAAAAAGCGAGAAAGGGAAGGAAGAGCCAGGAGGTAGACCACCACATCCCAATGAGAGCCAGGAAGCGACTCGGAGCAGCACCGAATAAGCCATTGCGACTGTTCCCAATGATATTCGCGAGGATCGCCGGGTGCGTCGCAACCGTGAGGAGAATGGGAATCGTGCTAAGAACCAAAAGGAAGAGCACGGGATCCTTCCATGCTTTCCTGCGAAGCACGAAAATTCTTCCAATCACAAACAGGAACGTGAGAAGAAATGCTTGAGTCTTCGCGAAGGATGCGATGAGAAAGACAAGGTACAGAAGGAAGAGTCTCGTGGGCGTTACCTTCTCCGTCGTCCAGAGGAATGTAAACGTCATGAGAAGCCATCCCAAGCAGAGGAAGACATCCAGGTAAGCGATGCGACTGAAGATGATGTGACTCGGGACGATGCTCGCGACCGCCACGGAGAGCAAAGCACCGCGTGCACTCATGATCCGACGCGCGATTCCGTAGAGCGGCAGGAGGCAAAGAACACCGGCGACCGCCATCGTGATCCGTACGACGAGTATGTGCGGCCCGAAGAGCATCTCCGCACCGCGAAGAATCCAAAGAGCGGGTGCGGGATGCCCGTTGGATACGCCTCCCAGAATGAACTGCGTTTCATCCGTAAAGAGATCGGGAACGCCGAGGTCAACAAACCGCAGTGCGACTCCAAGCGCGATCACAAGCCAGAGGAAGAAACGTTCGCTACGACGCATGGATGCATGTGGTGATCGATTGCGCGGGATCCCTCCTCCCCCGAGCGCTGTATCGATAGCTCCAGAGGAAACAAACGCTATCGGCATTCTTGGTGACCCTCTGTAAATCTGCATCCAGCACCCAGACTCCCTGTCGCTGCAGCGCTGCGACAGCCTTGGGCGCGGCTGCGCGCACCTGAAAATCCAGAAAAGACATCATGAAAGGAACACGCAACAACATCGGCACTCCCGCGATGACTGTAATCAGCGTACAGAGCGCGCAGATGAAGCCTGTACGAAACACGCGTGACACGGAGAACAGCGTAGCAGCGAGGAAAGAGATTGCCAGTCCTTTGCCCATTGTCGCCTTTCCAGGCACAATCACTTTCGCATGAAGATCCTCGTTACGGGTTCCTCCGGCACCATCGGCACCAGACTCTGCGAGCGACTCCTCGAACGCGGAGAGGATGTCATCGGCGTCGATTGGGAACCGAACAAGTGGCAACCGCGCGTCGAAGCGATCACGACGCACATCGATCTCCGCGATGAACATGCGCTACAAGCAGCCGCCGACAAGCTACAAGCCGATGTCATCGTTCACCTCGCAGCGAACGCACGCGTCTACGAGCTCGTCGAGCATCCCGATCGCGCCCGCGACAATTTCCTCACGATCTTCAATACGCTCGAATTCGCACGCAAGAATTGTATCAAAGGCTTCCTCTTTGCCTCCTCCCGCGAATGTTACGGCAATAGCTCCGCCACGCACTACACGGAGGACATGGCGCGCATGGAGAACTGCGAGAGTCCCTACACGGCGAGCAAAATCGCCGGGGAGGCCCTCGTCGAGGCCTACACGCGTTGCTACGGAATCGACCACGTCATCTTTCGCTTCTCGAATGTCTACGGCATGTACGACGATTCCGTACGCGTCGTTCCGAACTTCATCCGCTTGGCTCGGAAGAACGAACCTCTCGTCATCTTCGGAAAAGACAAGTGCCTCGACTTCACGTTCATCGACGACGCCGTCACGGGGATCATCGCCACCATCGATCGCTTCGACGCCTCAAAGAACGACACCTACAACATTGCCTTCGGCGAAGGCACCACCCTCACGCACCTTGCGAAACGCGTCATCGAAATCCTGAACAGTTCTTCCACGCTCAGCATCGAATCATCGCGCACCGGGGAAGTCATCCGCTACGTCGCGGATATTGCGAAGGCGAAAAAGATGCTCGGATACGATCCGAAGATTTCGTTCGATGAAGGGATAGAGAAATCCGTAGAGTGGTATGCAAAGAATATGAATTGAGAAAATTATTGTGACGATTTTCCATCAAAACCAACCAGCTTAGGTGTCATGGTGGGGTGCTCGCGCGTTGCCTTCGTGGCTTTTTGCTACGCAAAAAAGCACCTCAGGCTGACACGGTAAGAAACTGAAGGAGGAAGCGAGCCACGAACCATCACCTAAGTTTTAGGAAAGCCTTGTTACCTCTTCCCCTCGTGGTAGTCGTCATCGATATTGACGCCCCACACGTTGGATTTGTCCGTGCGCCCTCCGAGGATGTTATCCACCGCGAGCATCGCCGTGAGCATGGAGTGATCCTGATTGTTGTACCGATGCTGACCGTTGCGACCGATGAGGAAGAGGTTTTGGAATCCGTCCGTGTACTTTTGCACGTGCGACAATTGATCGTACGTACCGATGTACGACGGGTACGCCTTCGGAATGCGCAGGACGCAACCGTCGAGGACGTCCTCGGACTTCAGGAAACCGATCTTCACCATCTCCTCGACGCCCAATCGCACCATGTCCTCATCCTTCTTCGACCATAGATCATCGCCCTCGTTCACGAAGTACTCGAGGCCGATCCAACAGTTCTTGCGATCCGCGACCATGTAGGGACTCCAATTATTGAAGATCTGGATGCGCCCCACGCGCACGTCTCGCTCCTGCACGTAAATCCAGTTGTCGGGAACCGTCGCCTGTGAGGGTTTCCCACGTTCGAGGACATGAAGCTTTTTCAGGAGAAGACCGACCGTGAGAAAATCGCGGTACACGAGCCCCTTCGCTACTTTCGCGATATCGCTCGGCGGCTCCGGCGTCAGCATCGAAAGAAGATGCTTGATGGGCATCGTGGAGAAAAAGTAATCGCATGGCACATCTCTCCTCTCCCCCGTCTTCTTGTCCTCGACCGTCACAGCGACGACCTTGCCACCCTCCGTGCGCACGCCGACCACGCGCGAGTGCATGTGCACTTGGCCGCCGCACTGCGTGACCTGCGTGGCGACCGTCTCCCACAATTGCCCCGGACCGAATTTGGGATAGTGGAATCGCGTGATGAGCGTCGTTTCGCGCTGCTCCTGCTTCTTCTTTGAATCACTCGAAATCATATCTCTGACCGCATGCACAAGCGCACTGCGTAGCGAGAGCCCCTTCACACGTTGTGCGCCCCAATCGGCACGAATCTGATTGCACGGAACACCCCACACCTTCTCCGTGTACGACTTGAAGAACGTCTCGAAGAGCCGCTTCCCAAAACGATTGGTGTAGAAAGCATCGAGATACGTTTCATCGCGGAGAGGAAAGATCTGCGCCTTGATGTAGCTGAGGAGGATGAGGAACGTATTGAAGATACCTAGCCGCATCGCGACCGATAGCGTGATCGCAACGGGGTACGGGAAGAAACTACGAAGGTAGAAAATGCGAGAGAGGCGCGGACGCTGGAGCATCACGGCATCTTCCTGCTCAGGATCGGGAGCTCGGCGGCGCACGGTCTTGGCCCCCCCGGCGCACGCCTCGCAGAGGAAATCGATCAATACCTCATCCGCATAGTCGATCTCATGCTGCTTCTCCACGGTATCCGCTGCCGGCGCTCCCTGCGGTGGAAGGATATTGAACCACCACTTCATGATGCGATCGCTCTTGCTGAAAAAACGATGCCCCCCGATATCGATACGGTTCCCTTTGTACACGTACGTCTGCGAGATACCGCCAATCATGTCCGTCTCCTCGAAGACAATCGGTACGATGTCCGACCGCTTGAGAAGTTCATACGCGGCGGTGAGGCCCGCGGGCCCCGCCCCTGCAATGACCGCGACTTTTGCCATGGGCAGAGACTATAGGGAAAGTACATATTCGCGAAAGGGCATGCCATGAGCATCTCCTGTTCGTTCGCAGATTCATTCTCCAGAATGTGCGAAAACGAAGCTATGGAGCATGAAATAGTTGTAGAACATCACGATGCCGATCGCCAAGACCTTCGCAAAGAAGTAGTGAACACCGAGGCGGATGAAGAGGATGGAGAGTCCGATGTTCAAACAAATGGCGATGGCATAGACGATCCCGAACTTCAAGATCTGCGTACTCGCTTTCCCTTTACGACTGCGGAACGTGATGAACTTATTCATCAGAAAGACAACGAGCAGGGAGAAGAAACTCGAACACGTGGCCGCCCATTCGGGTCGCACATGTGCGATTCTCACGAGGGCCGTAAGGGTTCCAAGATCGATGACGGCTCCCACGCCTCCGGAGAGAGCAAACTTGAGTCCCTGATCGATGTGCGGCGCGAGGCGGGGAAAACGCTTACGCAAATACGCCAGCCCAGCATCCCAAAAATATTTACCGGATTCGCGTTTTGCTGCAAATGAAGCCATGCATCGATCATACCGTGGCCAAGGCACGACGTCGAGAATGACTCTCTCAACTTCGCCAATAGTGGAAGACCCCCGCAGATTCACCTACACTCTTTTCATGTCGGCAACACAAAGCATCTGCATCATCGGTCTCGGCTACGTCGGCCTCCCTCTCGCACATGCCTTCGCCACGGCAGGCTACGCGGTCTCCGGATTCGACATCTCGACATCACGCATTGAAGAACTCTCCGCAGGAAGAGACGGCACTCTCGAACTGAGTGCGACACAACTCAAGGAAGTGAACATCCGCTACAGCAGCGACCCGGCGGTCATTAAAGATGCCGACTTCGTGATCCTCGCAATCCCCACTCCCATCGACGATCAGAACAACCCCGATCTCACTCCCGTGATCAAAGCATCTCAAACCGTGGGGAAGAATCTCAAGAAGGGAACGATTGTCATCTACGAATCGACCGTCTATCCCGGCGTCACCGAGGAACTCTGCGGCAAGATTCTCGAAGAACAATCGGGGCTCGTCTGCGGAACGGATTTCACGCTCGCGTACTCACCCGAACGCATCAACCCCGGCGACAAGGAGCACACGGTAACGAAGATCGTGAAGATCGTTTCCGGACAGGACCAACGAACGCTCGACGCGGTCGCAGAGCTCTACGGATCGATCATCAAGGCCGGCGTGCACCGCGCGCCATCGATCAAGGTGGCGGAGATGGCGAAAGCGATCGAGAACGCCCAGCGCGACATCAACATCGCCTTCATCAACGAAGTGGCGATGCTCTGCGGAAAAATCGGCATCCCGACGAAGGACGTGCTGGAGGCTGCGGGAACGAAGTGGAACTTCCTGCGTTTCTCGCCCGGCCTCGTGGGAGGACACTGTATCGGTGTCGATCCGTACTACTTGGTCGAGAAGGCGAAGCAACTCGGGATGCAAACGCATGTCATCGCGGCGGGGCGAGGCGTCAATGACGGCATCCCCGCCTACATCGCGGACAGCATCGTGGAAAAACTCGGCGGAGCGAAGGGGAAGCGCGTGCTCGTGCTCGGATTGACCTTCAAGGAGGACATCCCGGATACGAGAAACAGCAAAGCGCAGGTGGTCGTGAAGGAATTAATCAGACGGGGAGCCGAGGTCGAAGTTCACGATCCGTTCCTCGCGCCGGAGGCCATCAAAAAACTCGGGTTCGTCCCGGGATCGCTCGAACAAGGACTCTTCGATGCCATCCTTCTCCTCGTCACGCACACGCAGTATCGAGAGATGCCGCTGCAATCGTTCGTGGACGCAACCAAAGATGGCGGATTGATCTACGATCTCAAGTCGATTCTCGACGGAAGGAAAATCGAAGCGAGCGGGAAAGCGTACTTGGCACTTTGAATCATCTTCGTCACTCCGCATGCCCACTCTCTCGATCATCGTTCCCCTCTTCAATGAAGAGAGGACTATCGCGGCTATCTGCGATGCCCTTCACAACCTCTGTCCGGACGCGGAGCTCATCTTCGTGGACGACGGATCCAGGGACCAATCGCTTTCGCGCCTGCACACGCACATCCGACCAAGCGACATCGTGCTCACAAAGGAGAATGGAGGAAAGGGATCGGCGATTCGTCTCGGCCTCACGCGTGCATCGGGGACGTACACGATCATCCAAGACGCGGATCTCGAGTATGACCCCGGGGAAATTTCTCTGCTCCTCGCACATGCCATCGCGCATCCGGGACATGCTGTCTTCGGCTCGCGCTTCCTCAAGAAGAATCCGAATCTCTACAAGAGGTTTCTCTGGGGAAACAAAGCCATCACCCTCTTCATCAACATGCTCTTCAAAACGAAGCTGACGGACACCTACACGTGTTACAAACTTTTTCCCACGGATGTGATGCGATCCCTGCCGCTTAAGGCAAACGGATTCGAACTCGAGACGGAGCTCTGCTGCTACCCGGCACTGCAAGGAATTCCCATCGACGAAATCCCCATCTCCTACAGTCCCCGATCCCTCGAAGAGGGGAAGAAGATTCGGTTGAGAGATGCGTGGAGGGGGTGCGTGACGGCGCTTGGAATACGGTATTTTTGCCCTCTCTCCAGGATTCTCCGCTAGTTGGAGTGTGAAAGAAGGCATACAATCCCTTCATCATGGACCTATCGGGCTCAGAGACTTCTTCAAAGAATGGCGAACACCTTATTCATCGCTTTATTTTGTATATCGGAAGGATGTTTAGGATCGATGCGCGGTATTTTGCGAAAAATACCGTTATTCAGCTCCTCAGCTATCTGCTATCCGTCTGCAGAGGTTTGGTGACAGGCTACCTCGTTGCTCGACTGCTCACGCCTCGTACCTATGGTGGATATAGCCTGGTCATCGACATTGTAGGCATCGTGAGCCTCCTCACGCTCCCCGGAATGGAAAGTGCGATGGCAAGAGACATCTCCCAGCGAGGGCGTGAGCACGCTGCACTTCGATTCAGCATATTCTGGAACACGATTCTCAGCCTCTCAGGAATCTTCGTCCTCCTTTCGATTATTCCGTTCCTTCATTTCTGGAATCAACAGAGTCTTTGGCCGCTCTTCTTCGCTGCAGCGTTCCTCTTCATTCCGAACAATATTGGACAAACGTTCTTCTCAGCGATTATCACCGGAACCGGTGCGTTCACGAAATCACTCAAAGTAGCGACACTCTCCAGTCTTCTTGTCGTAATCGGGGTGCTCATCGCCCTCTGGTTTACCCATTCTGCGGTTATCATTTATGTTCTCGTCGTGGGAATTCCCTCTTTTCTCTCGCTTTGGATGCTCCGAAGAGAAATCCACACTTTTCCCTCAAGAGAGAAAACATGGAGAGTCATCCGCTACGCTTCATTTCTAAGCATCAACAGCATTCCCTTTGCTATCGCATGGTACTTCGACGGCTTTCTCGTAACCGCATTCTTCGGACTCAAGAATCTCGCCCTCTTCCAGGTCGCAATTCTGATCCCCGAGCAAGTAAAGGCTCTGTACAAGTCGATTATGCCCATCTCCTATTCGAGACAAGCAAGAGCGAATGACTCACTGGAGCTCCGCAAGAAGCTGCGACGTATCGTATTTCTGGGCACATGCATCATGCTCGTAGGCATCGCTCTGTACTGCGCAGCCGCCCAATGGATCATGCAGATCCTCTTCCCCAATTATGACACCGCAAGCCTCACGCTCCTCACACGCCTGATGGCGCTTTCCGTCGCCACTTTGCCTTCCATGCTCTTCAGTCAATTCTTTGAAGCGCAAGGCTTCATCAGAGAGCAAAGATGGATACAGTGGCTTACCACCGGTCTATATATAATACTTCTCGTTCTTCTTATTCCTCGCTTCGGACCTCTTGGAGCCGTTATCTGCCGTCTGACCTATCGTATCTTCGGATCATTACTCAGTCTTCTCTTCATCTACATAGCCCCGATACGAAAATCACAGATATCTGATCCCGATTGAACATTACGTGAACACAGGTAATCTTCTATACTCTCATCATGCAAGTCATCATTCTCTGTGGCGGCAAAGGAACACGCCTTCGAGAGGAAACGGAGTTCAAGCCAAAGCCGATGATCGACGTTGGCGGGAAACCCCTCCTCTGGCATCTCCTCCAATTCTTCAGCAATCAAGGGCTGAAGGATTTCTGTCTCTGTCTCGGATATAAGGGAGACCAGATCAAGCACTACTTCCTCCACTACGAAGCGATGAACAGAGATTGCACGATCGCATTGGGAGGAACGCAGCGTCAGATCAGCTACCACGACAAAGGAAACGAAATGTCGATGAGCGTCACACTCGCAGATACCGGCGAAGAAGCTCTGACGGGGGCACGCGTGAAGCGCGTAGAGCATCTCATCAAAGGAGACACGTTCTTGATTACCTATGGAGATGGCCTTTCGGATGTCGATATAGGCAAGCTCCTCGATTTTCACCGATCACATGGAAAGGCCGTTACCATTACTTCCTTCGCACCTTTTTCCCGTTTCGGGGTGCTGAAACTCGATAATGATGGAGTCACCGTTCGATCTTTTCAAGAGAAACCTCAACTCGATGGACTCATCAGCGCGGGATTTCTCGTATGCAACCGCAAGTTGTTTGAGTACCTTTCGACGGACGATTCCTGTTCCCTAGAAACAGATGGTCTCGAGAAGCTAGCACAAGAAGGGCAGCTCGCCGCATACCACCACCCAGGATTCTTTTATTCGATGGATACCTACCGTGACTACCTCCATCTCAACGCCATGTGGAACGCTGGAAACCGCCCATGGGCCAATTGGTTACAATCATCCAAGTGAGTACATTACCCTCTTCATTTTGGCTCAATCGACCGGTCTTTGTGACTGGAGGGAGCGGCTTGCTTGGTCCTTTCGTTATTCGACAGTTACTTTCCCAACAGGCCCACATCGTTTGCTTAGTCCGCGACTGGGTCCCCGAATCTCTTCTCCTGAGCGAGAAGGCATTTGAAAAATGCACACTCGTCCGCGGAGAACTCCAAGACCAAGCATTGCTCGAACGCACATTGAATGAGTATGAAATTCGTTCGGTTTTCCACCTCGCCGCACAGGCGATTGTGGGCACCGCCAATCGCAACCCAGCCTCCACGTTCGACAGCAACATACGCGGGACATGGACTCTCCTCGAAGCCTGTCGCAGAAGTCCACTCCTCCAAGAAATCATCGTCGCTTCTTCCGATAAAGCATACGGAGAACAACCACGTCTCCCCTACACCGAAGACATGCCGCTCTCGGCACGCAATCCTTACGATGCGAGCAAGGCATGTACGGATATCATCGCTCAGTCCTATGCGCTCACATTTAATCTTCCCATCGCGATTGCCCGATGCGGCAACATCTATGGAGAGGGAGATCTCAATTGGAATCGTGTGATTCCAGGAACAATCCGCTCCGCATTGAAAGGGGAACGTCCGATTGTTCGTAGCGATGGTTCTCCTATCCGCGATTATTTCTATGCCGAAGATGCAGCACGCGCCTACCTTCTCCTAGCCGAACACTTGCACGGAAACCGAAACCTCCGGGGAGAAGCTTTCAATTTTTCCAATGAAGAGCCTATTAGCGTCTCCGAATTAATCTCCCGTATTCTCCATATTCTTGAAAGCAAACTGACACCCGATATTCACAATGAAGCGCATCATGAAATCCAGGAGCAGTATCTCAGTGCGAAGAAAGCTCACGATCAATTGAAGTGGAAAGCCCAGTACTCCCTTGAAGATGGTCTACGTCGAACAATCCAATGGTACCAATCTTTTCTGTCGCAGAATGCCTGATAGTACATTCCACTGCCGATCATGCGGGAGCTTGCAGACACGAGAGGTATTGAACCTGGGGTACCTGCCTCTCGCGAATGCGCTCTTGAGGGAGGAACAACTATCCATGCCGGAGCCACGGTATCCCCTTCGCCTCGTCTTCTGCCCCACATGCACTCTTGTGCAGATTACGGAGACCGTCGCTCCCGAGATTCTCTTTTCGAATTATCCCTACTTCTCATCCGTTTCAGACGCCGCAGTAGCAAACGCTCGTTCGATTGTTGAGCGCATTATTGTTCAATGTAATCTGGGACCGCAGAGCCTCGCGGCGGAGATTGCCAGCAATGATGGCTATTTGTTGCAGTTCTATAAAGAGCACGGCATCCCGGTCCTCGGCATCGAGCCTGCCAAAAATATCGCGAAGATCGCAGAAGGAAAGGGAATTCCCACGCTCTGCGATTTCTTCACGCGCGCAGTGGGAACGCACATCGCGAAGAAAGACGGACAAGCGGATGTGCTTCATGCCAACAACGTCTTCGCCCATGTCTTCGACCAGAATGACGTGATAGAAGGAATGAAAGCGTTTCTGAAAGAAGAAGGTGTGGGGATCATCGAGACACCCTACCTCAAAGATCTTCTCGATAACTGCGAATTCGATACGATCTACCACGAACATCTTTGCTACTTCTCTCTCACGGCACTTGATCATTTGTTCAGCAGACACAGCATGATTGTGCGGGACGTAGAGCGCATTTCCATCCATGGCGGATCATTACGCGTCTTCGTTTCTCCATCGGGAAAGCGCAGTGAACGTGTCACGGAGATGCTCAAGGAAGAGAGGTTGTGGGGAGTAGATCAACCGACGTGTTATCAAGATTTCAGCCAACGAGTCGCAGCACTCAAGAAAGTTCTCGTGCAGCTCCTGACGGAACTGAAGTCCCAGGGGAAACGCATCGCAGTCTACGGTGCTTCAGCGAAGGGCAGCACGCTCATGAATGCGTTTGGCATCGGAAAGGACCTCGTCGACTACGTGGTCGATCGCAGCCCTCACAAACAAGGATTCTTCACACCCGGTAACCATCTGCCGATCTCCTCCCCTGATCGATTGCTCACGGAGCAGATAGACTATGTCCTGCTTCTCACCTGGAATTTCGCCGACGAAATCTTGGCTCAGCAAACGGAATTCAGAAAGCGAGGGGGAAAGTTCATCATTCCTGTTCCTTCACCATATATCGTATGAAATTCACTTCTTTGCCCATTAAAGATGCTCTCACAATCGAGCCAGACCCTCTCCGAGATGAGCGGGGGTTCTTCGCGCGATTTTTCGACAAAGAAATCTTTGAAGAGAATGGGATTCCCATGACGATCATCCAATCCAGCATCTCATCCAATAGCAAAAAAGGGACCATACGCGGTCTGCACCATCTCATCCCTCCTCACGAAGAAAGGAAACTAGTCACCTGTACACACGGATCGATGTTCGACGTTCTCGTGGATCTTCGTAAAGATTCTCCCACTCATCTTCAATGGGTTTCCATCGCCCTGAGCGCGGATTCCTGGAAAACAGTCTATGTTCCGCCAGGGGTGGCGCACGGTTTTCAGACACTGGAAGACAACACGATCGTGTTCTATCAGATTTCCATTAATTATGATGCGAAGTTTTTAAGGGGAGTGCGCTGGGATGATCCGACTTTCGGTATCAAATGGCCGCTCCCTGTCTCAATAATCAATGCTCGCGACAGCAACTATCCATTCTTTCCAAAAGAGGAGTGAGAAATTCGATGACTTCTCCGTCACAACACCCGTCTCAAATATCCATCAGGAGCAACAGAAATCAGCAGTTGTTGCTCAATTTTTTTGTCGATCTCAAACTGTATTGATGCACCATTGGCATCCTTTCGGCCCTCTGAACTCAGACGTCGCAAGTATTCATGAACCGCAGTTTTTGGATTATTAGATTTGCCCCAAGGTCTATCGAGAACCATATCTTTAGGGAAATCTTCCACTACCGTATCAAACACGACACAGTAACTGCCAAAGCTCGTGAGGGGAGCATAAGCCTCCAGCTCCGCAAGGACATGATCGTGGGTATGATTGGAATCGAGACAAAGAAATACACGCTGATAACCCTTTGCAATATCACGTACCTGATTGATAATTTCTGACGATACAGACGACCCTTGGATCATGGAAATGCGACTAGCCATAGGATGTTTCTCAATCGCGGAACGGTTATGGGAGCGAATATCGATATCGATACCAAGAACTTTTCGATGTGGGTTTTTCGGATCAAGAGAGACTCCCATCTCAGCTGCTTCGCAGTAATCAAGTAAGGCCAAAAGGGACGCACTTAAAATCAATGAACCCCCATGAGCAATGCCTGTCTCAATAATCAAATCCGGTTTAACACTCCAAATGAGTTGCTGGAGTGCAACTATATCCTGTGGATACTGGATAATCGGTCTGGATAACCAGTCAAAATTATACGAATACCCTGCTTTTATGCTTTCAATCATGAATTTCTGACTCTCTCGTAATAGAGATGCATTCATGCCATTCGCAGTAATGCGACTATCGCGCTCTGCCAAGAATTGCTGATTCGGATCCATCTATATTGCGCTAATAAAATGAGGTTCAAAACATGAGATCAATTGAGCGATTTCGTCTGCGTATATAGGATTCATGATAATTACATTAGCATGCGAAAAATCTTTTACCACCCCAGGAGACTCGATTGGAATGCCAGACATTCCTACAAACCTTCCTTGCTTAGCCGGATTGATGTCAATCAATGCATCAACAATTATTCCCTGCTGATACAGGATATTGGAGAATGTCATTCCCTTCGCCCCGGCCCCCCACACGTACGTGGCTTGCTGCGGTTTCATCTGAGAAAGAATGTCAGGCAGAGAACTCAGAAGATGCACCGAATGATATTTCTTCAGCTTTGTTGCATCGGGTTTCTGGAATGTTGATAGATCTGCAAAAATGGAAAGATACTGGCCATCGAACACGCGTTCGGATTCAAACATCATGCCAAAAGCAGCATTGAGGACTTCAAGTGTGAAATAATTACAGTGTTCGTAAAATACATCGTAAAAAGCACTATGGGTTACGATCCAATCGAAACAGGGAACCTCGATATAGATTCGACATCCCTTCTTGCATCCGCTTGCCAAGAGAGCGAGAAACCCCCAGGGATCTTGAATATGTTCAAGGACATGACGAAGGATGATGTAATCCGGCTTCTCTTCGCCGAAGACTCCTCGATAATAGGCTTTACGCACAAACGGGCTATTTCCCTGATACGCCGGATCATACCCTGTCACTTTGGCACCAGCTCCAAGCAACATATCAAGAAAATATCCTTTGCCGCATCCGATCTCTATCCCCCGTGGCAGGTTTCCGAAATGCCGAAGAACACGGCTCAGCACTCCATCCAAGTGCTGTCGAAAAACAGATGAACATGCCTGCTCATTTTGATATTGTTCGTCGTAATCCAAAGCCACTGAACCGAAGAGTCGATTGAAAACCAACCCAGTTTCTTGAGACTGCACCAACTCAACATCACCCAACGCAGCCTTCCGACCTTCAGCACGATCCGCGTAGACCATGTTCTGGAAAGCAGGTAAGCCGAGTTGCTGATAAATAATCTCACTCATAGGTCCAAGATCTTTTGGAGTTTATTCACATTTCCCCAAAACGCCATGGGCTCGTAATCGGGATAGGGAAAATATCCAACATTGAGATTGATCTTCGCCCCACGTTCCTTGATCCGCTGTTCCACCAGATTCTTCACTGAAATAGATTCCCCACTACAACAATTAATGATGCCAGAGCATTCGGGGTGTTCGGCAATAAGCACCAACCGTTTGGCAGCTTCTTCGACTGGCAAATAATCTCGAAGTTGTTCCCCACCCGACATATTGAAACTCTGATCGCCATTTTCAATAGCGCGATCCAAACAAGCGAGAAGGCTTCGGGAATTCTGCCCAGGACCATGCAAATAGAACAACCTTGCCCACTGTAAGATATATGGATGATACGCCTGTAATTCCTGCAGGAATTTTCGCAACGTATCTTTGGCTAAACCATAGGGAGTAACTGGCAAGGTCGGAAGTTCTTCCTCCAAAGAACCGCTTTGCATACCGTATTCCAGGCAAGTTCCGGTAATGACAATGTTTTTTACTCCAGAGAATATCATCTGCTTGAGAAAACGATAATCAGCGGGCAAATTCTCTTCGAAGTGAAAAAGCTCCTTGTAATGAGGCAAGCCCGGCCAGGCCAAATGCACGAGGATATCTGGAATGCCAAGAACACTCGCTACATCCGAATCTTTCGTATGAATGTCATAGGAAACGACTTCCACACAACTTTGCCATGGCATTTCAAGAATACGATCCCGATGACGGGTGACAACCGTTACGTTGTGACCACGTCTCAGAAGTTCTTGAGTAACATGTCTTCCCACAAAACCTGTGGCCCCCGTGACAAGAAATTTCATGACAGAAGGATATACTATTCTGACTGATCATGACACCAGAACCATCGCCGTTTGTTCTTCTCTGCGCTTCTACGGAGACCCATCCCTTTCCAATGGGAAGAACTCATGACTTACAAAACTCAAACGGATAGACTCATGATCATGATGAAAGAGTCCCCGCTCATCAGCGTTGGCATCCCTGTGTACAACGAAGAGCGCTTTCTGAAACAAACCTTAGCTTCCATCGTAGCCATCGATTATCCAAACCTCGAAATCATCATCGTTGATAATGGCTCGACGGACAGCTCACCTGATATTTGCCGCACGTTCGCCTCTCAAGATCCTCGCATTCTCTACCATAGAGAAGCTGAAAATCGGGGAGCAATATTCAGTTGGAACAAGACTTTTGCACTGTCACATGGAAAATACTTTTTCTGGTCGGGAGGTCATGACCTTTGGAATCCCCAATGCATTGCATTGTGCTGTAACCAGCTCGAACAACACCGGGATGCCGTCCTCGCATTCCCTCGAACGACGATTATTAATCAGGAAGGCAGGGAAATCGAGACCATGAATGAATCTTCATTCGACAGTCGAAACCTATCCGCAGAACAACGTTACGTGTTCGTACTTCGAAATCTCGATAAATGCAATATTCTCCATGGATTGTGGCGTCGATCATCACTGGAAGGAAGTGTGTTGTTTTCATCCCAGTGGGGACCCGATGTATTACTCATCGCACAAATGACGCTTCGTGGATCTTTTCTCTCTGTCCCCGAAGCACAATGGTTTCGTCGAATTGTACGAATACCCGAAACACAGACGCTGAGAGATCAACGGATAGCACAGTTTTTTAATCCTCAAATAAGCAAAAACGCGCAAGAAGCAAAAAGAATTCTCCGGCAATCCAAAAAGGACTCCCGAAACGCGCATTACATGATCATCCGTTCAGAGGTCTCTTCTTTATCGATGCGAATAATGTTAACGTTGTTGACGTGGTACATATTTGCCGTTCGACAAGGACTCTATCCTTTCTCTCATCTCTCAAGAAAGATTATTCGGATCATTCCAAAAAAGTGGAAACGTAAAATTGGATTGGACCCCCACTAATCGGACTCTTTCTTCCGCCTATCAATGATAACCATCGATAACCCACTTGTGAGCATAGGAATTCCTGTGTACAACGAAGGACAGTTTTTGGAACACACGCTCAAATCGATCATAGAAATCGATTACCCAAACCTCGAAATCATCATTGTTGATAACGCCTCGACAGATCGAGCTTCTGCTATTGCTGCTAATTTTGCGAAACACGACCATCGCATTAACTATGCTCGTGAGAATGAGAACCGTGGGGCAATCCACAGTCTAAATACCACATTCGAGCGAGCTCGGGGCAAATACTTCCTCTGGTCAGGTGGACACGATCTCTGGCGCCCGGATATTCTTCGTCTCTGTATCCCTATTCTCGAACAAGATACGAACACTATTCTCGCATTTCCCAAAACCACATTCATTGACGAAGAGGGGGCAGAAATACGTAGCGATACGTTCGCCAATCTCGATACGCGCGGCCTCAACCAAATCTCACGATACGGAAAACTACTTTGGCATCTACGGAGTTGCAGCATTCTGCACGGTGTCTGGCGTCGCAGTGTGCTTCCTTCTCAAGCACCTCTTCCTTCCATGCTTTCTTGCGACGATCTCCTCCTATCACGAATGGCTCTAAGAGGAGCTTTTGCTTCAGTACCCGAAGCTGAGTGGTTTCGAAGAGAAGTTCACCGAAACCAATCGAATTCAGATCAAACCAAACGTCGCATCAAGGATCTGAATCTCAATCCCTCCGAGCAAAACCAGTCTCTTTTCAAAGTTCATCTGGTACTGGCCACCCAAGAAATTCATGCCCCGCTCTCTCGGATACGATTCACGCTCCTCACATGTCTCATATTTGCCGCAAGGAATATTGGTCGCACCGGATTCGTCAGAAAAATCCCCCGCCCATGGAAAGAGCTTCTTCTGCGATTAGCTGAAGTTATAAGTAAAGGATGATACACATTATATTCCCTGCAGAATCCTCTGCATTCTCTTTTCCCAAGTGTGATTTTCTACAAACGCAATCCCCTGGATGACACGTTTGCGTGAATCATCGGGGTTATCGAGGACATCGAGGATGGCCTCAGCAAGGGCCAGAGGATCTCCGGGGATGAAAAACCGGACAAGGGCGTCACTCAGGAGTGCGCGCACGGGGGGAAGCTCTGCACAAACAATCGGTCGTTTGGCAGCAAAGTACTGAAAAAGTTTTAACGGAGAAGTATCACGTACAAAATAAGGATCTTGAGAAGCCGGTGCAGGATAGACACACACATCGCAAGCCGCGAGAGCCACCGGCACCTCCGTACGAGGAACGGCAGGAATGAAACGAATATCCTCATCACCAAGGCCGAGCGAAGAAGCTAGCAAACGATACTGCTTCTGATCTTCCGATGAACCACCAACGATCAAGCCAAATACGCGACGAGTCTCACGGAGATTCCCAAGCGCCTGAAGAAGAATGGCTACACCTTTGTCTATCTCCATCGTCCTCAGTTGCCCAACATATCCCACCACGGCCCGATCAGTGGGAAGATTGAATGAACCCCTTGCTTCAACCGTTGATGGCATTGCATGGAACATCTCAAGGTCGACACCATTACTCTCCACAATCAGACGCTCGGGTAAAACTCCTGCGTAACGCATCGTGTCACATATGGGCATGGAAAGACAAACCACGCGTAAACAACGATTGCAGCGCGTTGCGAGTTTATAAAGCCACCACGGCAATTTATGTAATTCGAGAATCACCGGCAAACCCGTAGCCAATGCAGGAGACAATACTGACGGCGATCGAAGATAGATCAGATCAGTGGGATGTGCCGCCAGGTATTCACGAAGACAGTTACGATAGGAATACATCCTCATGGGAACGCCGATGGATTCGGGTAACCATGGAAAACGAAAGGAATCAAATTGCTTGAGATAGGTAACGTGGAATGTTTTTTTTGGTATACCGTAATACGAAAAAGGATCACCTTGAGCTCCGACAATTGTGGGAACAACGAGTGTCACCTCATGCCCCAAACGTGCCATTGCCTGGCAAACTTGCGCGATCTGATGCCCATGCGCTTTCTCGGTTGGAAAGCGAGAATGACCGATATAGGTAATACGCACAGAACAAGAATACCTCTCCACCATGAAGAATAGAATGGCTGGAAAACGCAAAGAAAGACGAAAACAGGGCATCGAACGGCAAAAATCGCTATGATGGAGCGGATGTACTTCACGACTTCGTGGGATGACGGCTACCAAAGAGACCTCCACGTCTCAAACTTGCTCTCCGCGTACGGCCACACCGGAACATTCTACGTATCGCCGGGGCCCCAACATGGACAGCACATGTTGACGGAGGAAGAGATTCGAAAACTCTCGGATCGGCATGAGATCGGCGCACACACACTGAGTCATCCACGCCTGAGTCGCCTGCCGCGGGAAGAGGCGCAACGGGAAATCGTCGAGAGTAAAAAGTGGCTCGAAGGAATTACGGGAAGACCATGCACGATGTTCTGTTACCCGAAGGGTGACTTCGATGCCGGCATCGTTTCGCTGGTGCGGGAGGCGGGATTCGAGGGGGCACGCACCGTGGAAGAGCTCCGCTTCGATGCCTCCGATCCCTTCACGCTCCCGACAACGCTCTATGCGACGGCGTTTCCTGTACGGAAAGAGTGGGACAGCGTCCGGAAGATTCTCGATCCTCTAGGGCCGCTCCGCGCTCGAATGAAGAGGCTCTGGAGTATCGGTGTTTCTCCTTGGCGCTGGGGATCCTGGCTCTCGATGAGCAAGAAACTGTTTCTGAAGGCCCTGAAACGTGACGCCGCATTCTTCCATCTCTGGGGGCATAGCTGGCAACTCGATCAATACGGCATGTGGAACGATCTCAATGAATTTCTGCAATTCGTTCGAAAATATGATGTCATATCACTCACGAACAGAGAGCTCGTGAGGAAGCTGAAAGATAGGAAAGACCTGTGATCGGAAGATATATTGATGTCCCGATCATCAATTCCCAGAATCCATTTCACTCACGAGGCGCTCAATGAGCCTAGACAACGAGTGAGACTCCGTCACGATGCGTCGAAGTTCTCTCCCCATCTGCCGCCGCTCGGCATCCGCCTTGCCAAGCATCTCTTCCATTCTCCGCGTGAATGTCTGCTTAGTGGCGATACAAGGAGTCGGAAGAACTGACGCAGCCGCTTCGCAGATGGACACTACGGGGCACTCGCACGCCATGGCTTCGAGAAGCGCCTTATCCAAACCGCCGCCGCTGGCATGGACGAACAGGGAAGCACGCCGCAACTCCACGACCACTTCTTCCTGGCGAAGAGTCCGTTGCTGAACTTTTTCTGCGATGTCCAAGGTGTGTTCCAAGGTAACCATTTCTTCCTGATACTTGCGATCCTCCGCCGTCACTGCTCCTCCGATGATGAGCAGTCTCTTGAGCGCTAGAAGCTCGGCGACAGAGCGCAAAATTATTTCTATGTGCTTTATGCGAGTCATGCGCCCGACGGTACAGAGGAATCCTGGCGCTCTCTCCTGATCCTCAGAAGAAGAGAAGAATGCGGTGTCGATGCCATGACCGACGACGATGTGCTTGGGCGAGGGAAAGGGCAGGCCTTTCGATGTCGCGCTGAAGACCTTGCGCACGCACAGGAGCGCGAGACGAAGCTTCATGGTTCTCTTGTATCCTTCATGCCAAAGATAGGAACGCTTCCCGAGGATCTTCCACACAGGGAAGCCCAGAATCGTCCAAATGGATGTCATATGAACGAACACCGCGTCGTACGATGCGTGACGCGTTGAGATGAAACGAAAGAAGCGCACCACCTGGACTATCTTTCCCGTACCGACTTCCTTTCCTAAAGAAAGAACTGTGACGTTCTTAGGCAATTGAACATCGCCGACGCTCAGCGCGATGACTGTCAAGCTCTCGCAATGACGAGCGAACTCCTCGATCCAACGATGGAAAAACCCGAGAACCGGATCTCCCTTGTCCACCTTCTGTGTGACGATCAGCAGCCTCATGATGCCGAGGAAGAAAGTGATCGGAGGAAGGTTGCGTAGGTCGCGATACCCTCGCTATTCCCGAACGCTGCTACTGCGGCGGGTGCCGCATGAGACATACGCTCTCGCAAGGCAGCATTTTGCAGAAGCAGCTGCAGCGCATCACCAAGCTCTTTCACCGACAATCCGATCAAAAGTCCGTTCTCCCCGGAAACGATCAATTGCGGCATCAGACCCACCTTGGTGGCGATCACCGGCATGCCGCATGCCATTGCCTCCGCCGCAACGCGCGGATTCCCTTCACTCCAGGAATTCATCACCAACATGCGAGCCGTTTGAAGGGTGTTCGCTAATTCTGTATTGGAAGAAATCCAACCTTTAAACGTCACCTGCTCTGACATCCCGGAGTCCCGAACGAGAGACGCGAATGATGCACGCTTCGGCCCATCGCCGATGACGAGCAGAGTCGCCTGAGGGATGGCGCGCAGAGCTTCGATGAGTTCGGAAAACCCCTTCCCCGCCACAAGACGACTGCAGAACACGACGTCGTATTGCTTCATGATATTCGGGTCCGACTTAAAGGACTGGAGATCGAGATAGAGAGACGACACGACCTTCGTCTTGTGACGCGGCACACCCCATTGCATCAGCGTCTCTCCCACTGCGGGGTTCACAACACGAACCAACGACGCATCTCGGGCATCGAACGCAGCGAAGCGGCGCAGCAGCATCCTCTCCATCTTTCCCCGTAGAGACAACCGCACCGGCTCCCCGTGATGAAATTCGATCGCGTAGGGGATATGCGTTTTTTGAAACAGCAGCTTCGCCCCGATTCCGTTATAGAACGGCGGATACTCGAGGACCGTCATCGCATCAAAATGATGCTGCTGATGGAGCTCCTCACCCTTCCGCTTGATCCAGAGCGGCTGAAGCCAAAGCGGCCATGGCGAGGGATGGAAGCAGACATTCTCAAAGGGTTGCAACACGGGAGATGCGGATGTCGTCCGAGGACAGATCACATCGATGCGTGTGAAGTGTTCGCGCAAAAGCGAGAGCGTGTACCAGAAGGGTGTCTTTTTTCCCGCCACAATCCCCCTCTCTCCGGAGATCATCAGGAGATTCATAGCAGACTTCGGAATAGTACGTTGGTCTCTTCCGCAATCGCTTCCCAGCCGCGCTTCTGGAACGGGGAAGCCGCCTCAGCCGCCACCTCCTCGTAGCGATGTTCGGCATCGAGGATAGCCCGTGTGATGTCCTCGACGGTTTTCAGCGGGCTCAGAAACATCCCCGCATGCAGCCCCTCGCTCAATCCGGTCTCCACCGTCAGGAGAACGGGCAAGCCGATCGCCCGCGCTTCGAGCGCGACATGCGGACTGATTTCCGTAATCGAGGGAATGATGAGCAGATCATGCTCGCGAAGAACCTTCTCTTTCTCCGCACCGCGCGTCGGAGGAAGGAACACGAGCCGCCCCTTGAGGTGTAATTTTTCAGAGAGCGCGGAGAGCTCGCGTGCCACCGGTCCTTCTCCCATCAGTGTCAGCGTGACGTGGGGGAGATCTGCCACCGCAAAAAGCAACGATCGCAGATTTTTGAAACGGACGAACCGGCCCATGAAGAGCAAACGAAAAGGCTCATGATGTGTATGGAGAACACTCTCGCCTTCCGGAAGCGCATTTTCGATGACGACATGCTTGGGTAGGCGTCCATAGAAGCGATGGTAGAGCTGCGCCTGAAATCGCGTCGAAAAAACCAAAACATCGAATCGACGGAAGAGAAAACCGAGCAGGACACTCAAGCGCGGGAACGACGCATACCACTGGTGCAGTGATTTGCGACCATGCCAATCGGTGTATCGTTCCCAGAGAAAATCTCCCCCGAACCGCAGAATCTTCTTTGGCTTTTTCAGGCGCGCGAGGAAGAGTGGCATGCCCACGCTCATCGGAGAGAACGCGTAAACGATATCCGCATTGGCCCCCTCCGCGCGCAACTTCTGAGAAAAGCGCCACCAGCGCAGCAGCGGCCCTCCCCACTTGGAAACGGTCGTAACCTTCCATGGCGATTTCTCCACCGGCACGTGCCTCTTGGCGTACGTAATGACGGTGACATCTTCGCCGTTGCCCCAGAGCGTCGCAGCCAAATGCGAAACGTAGGTCGCGGGTCCGCCAATGTCCGGCGGGTAGATGCCCGTGGCAAGGATGATCTTCATGCGCAAAAGTGTACCACTTCTCACTGTCCACTGATCACTTCTCACTGATAACTCCCTCATACCACTCCACCGTCTTCTTCAGCCCCTCTTCAAACGCCACCTGCGGCTTCCAGCCCATCGCGCGCACAGACGAGGAATCGAGCGCGTAGCGCCAGTCGTGGCCGGGACGATCGGTCACGAAAGCGAGGAGGCTCTCGGGCTTCTCCAGGAGGCGGAGGATATCCTTCGCCACCGCAATATTCTCGCGCTCTGCATCCGCGGAAACCGTGTAGATGCCTCCGTCTTCGCCCTTCGCGAGAACCATCTCCAGCGCATCGCAGTGATCCGTCACGAAGAGCCAGTCGCGCTTGTTCTTCCCCTGCGCGTAAATCGGCACGGACTTGTCGGCGAGCGCGGTGCGGATCACCGTCGGAATGAACTTCTCGCCGGCCTGATGCGGACCAAAATTGTTGGTGCAACGCGAGATGCGCACGCGAATGCCGTAGGTGCGCGCGGCAGCGAGAAGGAGGAGATCGCCGGCGGCCTTGCTCGCGGCATACGGCGAACTCGGGCGCAGCGCATCGCCGGGCGTTTTCGGGAGATCACCATCGCGCAGGTCGCCGTAGACTTCATCGGTCGACACGTGCAGCAGAAGCGTCTGCGGATGCGTGCGGCACACGTCGATGAGGCTCTGAATCCCGAGAATGTTCGTCTGGAGGAAGGGGGCGGAGTCTTCGATACTGCGATCCACGTGCGTCTCTGCAGCGAAATTGACTATGGCATCGATGCGCTCCTCCAACACCAAAGATGTCATTAACCGGGAATCCGCGATATCCCCCTCGACGAAACGAATCTTGTCTTTCACAGGATCCAAAAACGAGAGATCGGCGGCGTACGTCAGCTTGTCGAGCACGACGACGCGATCGTCCGGATACGCCCGCACGTGTCGCAGAACGAAGTGCGACCCGATAAATCCTGCCCCTCCCGTAACAAGAATCTGCATACCGAGCCATAGTAGCAGGGAAGAGACGAAAGGCGGTATAGTGCCCACGCCATGAAAGGAATCCTCATCTGCGGCGGTACGGGTTCGAGACTGCGACCTCTCACCGATGTGACGAATAAGAGTCTTCTGCCCGTCTACGACAAACCCCTCGTCCTCTATCCCCTCCAGATTCTCCTGGATGCCGGGATCCACGATATTGCGGTGATCACGGGGAAGGAACACATCGACCAAATGACAGCGTTCCTCGGATCCGGCTCCGGGTTCGGCTGCTCGTTCGCATTCCGTGTGCAAGAGAAAGCCGGAGGCATCGCGCAGGCGCTCGGCCTGGCGGAGGAATTCGCGGCAGGCGAATCAGTTTGCGCTATCCTCGGCGACAACATCTTCTTCGACGATCTTTCGCCGGTCATTCGCTCCTTCAAAACAGGAGGACATCTCTTCGTGAAAGAAGTCCCGGATCCTTCTCACTTCGGTGTCGTGGAATTCGACGGGGCAGGGAAGGTGATTTCCATCGAGGAAAAACCATCGAAACCCAAATCGAATTTCATCGCCACCGGTTGCTACCTCTACGATAACAGCTGCTTCGATATCATCCGCTCCCTCAAACCTTCCGCGCGCGGCGAGTACGAGATCACCGACGTTTCCGCCGCCTACATGACATCGAAATCCCTCGGAGCGACCATCCTCAATGAGGAGTGGATCGACGCGGGCACGTTCGAGAGCCTCTATAGAGCCGCATCCCTCGTCCGCGCGAAGAGAGCATCGTAGAGGTGCGCATAGCGCTCCGTGATGACCGACCAGTCGAATGTTTTTGCGCTCTCTTCTCCTGCCGCTGCCAAGCGGAGGCACTCGGCTTGATCGGTGAGGAGGCTGACGATCGCCGCTGATGCGGCAGTTGGATCATCAGGGGGGACAAGAAGTCCCGTTACGCCGTCCGAAATGATATCCGGTATCCCGCCCACGTTCGTCGCGACGACTGCCAAGCCCGCAGCCTGGGCTTCGGCAAAGACGTTGCCGAACGCCTCCGAGCGAGAGAGCCCCGCAAAAATCTCCGCAGAGGCAAATTCGTCGTAGAGTGCTGGCGGCGAGAGATAGCCTGCAAACGTGACACGGTCCGCAATCCCAAGCTCGCGGCTCAAGCGTTCAAGTTCCGTCCTCAGCGAACCATCTCCGACAATTCTTAAGCTTGGACTTCTCCCCTCACTTCCCACTGTCCACTGTCCACTGTTCACTATCTCTGCGAATGCAGTGAGCAGGGTATCCACTCCCTTCATCTGCTCAAGACGTCCCACGAAGAGAATTCTGCCCGCTTGTCGCTTGTGCCTTCCTCGCGCATGCGCGATCTCCGCGATGGAAATCCCGTTTGGGATAAGTGTGATGTCGTCTCTCCCGAAACTCTTCCCGCGCTCCATCAGAACGGAACTGATCGCCGTGACGCGGTCGGCATGACGATGCATCAAGGGAATGAAGAGATGCGTATTGGTGCTCTGACAGGTGAGGATTCTCTTGGCAGAAGGAGCGAGAATTCGGCAGAAAACCAAGGCAAGTCCGGCGAAGGATTCCAGCACCGCATGGACGATGTCCGGTCGCAGGCGGCGTGCCGCGAACGGCGCAAGAAAGGGAAAGAGCCACTTATCCACCGGGTGTCCGATGCCGATGCGCATGACGGGAATGGAGCCGTGCAGAAGAAATCGACGCGGGAGATCGCGGCGCAGTTTCGCTGTGATGATCGTGAAGTCGTACCGTGCGAAGAGGCGCAAAGGCACTTCTTCCACGCACGCTTCGGCGCCGCTGCGAAACGGCGTCAGGAAAGCCGAGAGAATGACAATGCGCGGCTTCATCGTGTCGAGGAAAATGCGTCGAAGAGCGCGCGATACTCCCGGCCCGTCACATCCCAAGAAAAAATCTTCTCAATGCGCATGCGCGCCGCCTCGCCGAGGGAACGTCGCTTCACGGAATCATCGAGCAACCTGCGGATGTGAGAAGCGAGTGCCTCCCGATCGCCAGCCGGAAAGAGGAAACCGGAGACGCCATTTTGAATCAGGAACGGATTGCCTCCCACCTCGCTCGCGATGCACGCGCATCCGCTCGCCATGGCCTCCATCAGCGCATTTGAGAGTCCCTCGCTGTAGCTCGGTAATACGAAAATATCGGAGCGCGCCAGGATATCCGGAATATCGTCTCTCAGCCCAAGGAATGCGACGCGATCGCGGTACGCCTCCACCAGCGGATGCGACTCTACGTGCCATCCCGCCACCTGCGCATGCAACGTCGGATACTGCGGGCGAATGGAATCGAGCGCCGTAAGAAAATCCTCAACTCCCTTCACGGATTCCAGACGACCGACATACGTGATCGTGACATGCTCTGGATCGTGTTTGGCCGGTCCATACAATGTCGGATCGATGCCCGTCGGGATGACCTGCGTCTTGTTCGCGATGCAAAGCCTCTTCAAAAGACGCGACGGTTGTGGATGAAAGGTGACGACCTTCTGCGCCAATAAGAGAAGGAGCCAGCCGATCGTCCATGCGTACAGGAACGCGCACGCCTTCGGAATCCCCCCGCGCGGCCACCACGTCATGCCAACGAGTGCGTCGGTGAGGAGAATGACGCGATGCCCCGTGAGCCGCAGCGCCGCGAGCGACAGCGTCGACCAGAAGAGGAGCTTATTGACGACGATGATGTCCGGTTTTTCCGCACGCACAAGCCGTAGAACGAATCCGGAAAATCCGAGCGAGATGCCGTAATTCCAGGGATCACGCAGAAAGAAATCCTTGCGAAAATGCACCGTGAGCGATGGAGAAAGTTGCTCCGTATGCGTCTGCGTTCCCATGCATGCGACGACAACACGATACCCCAACCGCTGCCACAGCTCCGCCAACTTCACGGAACTGATCATCCACCGGTGCGGTTCTTTCCAGTACGGAGAGATGAGGAGGATGGTTTTCATGAAGACGAAGAAGACGACGAAGGTTGAGAAGGCAAAGATGACAAGGATGAATCAGGCACGTCCCGTGAATTCTTTGTTTCCCTTGTCTTCCTTGTTTGCTTTGTCTTCCTTATTTCCTCCCTCCATCCCCGACTGCCGCAGCGCGAGTGACCGCACGATTTTCGTGTACTTGCGCTCGAGCTCCTCCAGACGCATGACGAGGTAGAACACCATGAAGAACAGAATGCCGAGGAACGTGACGATGACGGCGTTCTCCTGATTGGCAATGCCGGTCAGCCGTGAGAGGTAATGCAGAATGGAAGGATCGAGAGCGATGGCGGCAATCGCCCCCCAGAAGATCGTCCAGAAGCACGCTTCGAGGATCGATTTTTTCTTCCGCATCACGAGATTCCACGCGTATGCGAGCGCGAGGAATGAGACGACGGGGGCCAGGATCTGATAGGGCGTAAGGGGCATAACGGATGAATATTAGCGCAGGAAGGAGCGAAGGAGAATGCGCAGCGCCGTCTTGATCCCATTGGCGAAGGATTGTCCCTTCGCAAGAGTGTACTCGGAATAGAGGACTTTCGTCGGAATTTCTTCAATCCGCCACTTGTGCTCCGCCGCCTCCCGAACGATTTCGGTGCAGAATTCGAATCCGCTCATCCGCAGATCGATCTCGCGCAGGGCAGTCGGCCCAAACACCTTGAACCCGCACTGACTGTCGCTCACCCACTTCCCCGTCACGAAGAGCGTCAGCACATTTCCAATCCCGTTGAACACCCGTCGAACGAGAGGAATGATATTCTTTCTCCCGAACCGATTGGCGAAAACGATATCCGCCTTGTCCTCCTGGATCGGCTTCAGAAGCAGAGGGATTTCCTGCGGATCATGTTGCCCGTCGGCATCGAGTGTCACGACGATCTGTGCTCCGAGCATGCGCGCCGCATCGAGGCCCGTCATCGTCGCCGCTCCGGCCCCGCAATTCTGCGCATGCGAGACGATACGAGCGCCGGCCTGCACTGCACATTCAGCCGTGCGATCGGTGGACCCGTCATCAACGACGAGCACGGCGTCCACGTAGCGTTTCGCGGCGGCGACAACCTGTGCAATCCGCCCCTCTTCGTTGTATGCCGGAATGACGGCGAGAATCATGGAAGGGGCAGCGTATCAAGGAATAGCCATTAAGTCAGCATCATCGGACTCATGGGATCAGCACAAACGCCACTCCCGCGGCAGGATCGCTCACGAGAATCTGAAGATTGAGCGACGGCGTATTGAGGAAATCCACGAACGCCTGCGCCTTCTTGTGGAGCGTGCCGTTGGGATCCTGCTCGATCGTCGTGGTATTCGTATCGAAGATGATGCTGTTGAAACCGAGCGCCTTGAGACGCTTCAGCGTGAGCTCGGGATTGCGCTCCTGATTGATGCAATTGAAAAAATCGAGCTGCTGATCACTCAAGCCGATGACCTCCGAATTCTTCGGGATGAAGTATGGGATGAACGTTCCGATGCGATAGAGGTACGGCCGATCGGGCATCGCGTCGTGACGCTGCGTGACGATCTCACGAATATCGTCATAGTAGGGAATGGTGCGAATGCGAAGTGCCTGGGCGGAAATCTTTCCGAGCGGATACTCCAGAAGATTTCGCTGCTGCTCGAATTGCCAGAAGCGATGGGCGAAATTACTGAGGAGCGAACACGAGAGCAGGATCACGACAAGCCAACGACTGAGAGGATCGGGCGCATAGACAACGAGCGCTTCGAGACCAACGACGAGCCCCAGGAACACGCCGATCCCATACCAAGGCACGCCATTCGCGAGGAACATCCACTCCGCCAGATAGAGCATGGTCCCGAGGAAGAGCCATCGAAGCCATCTCCCCTTCTTCGTCCAGAATGCCGGGAGGAGAAGCAGAAGCGGAAAGAGCAGGAGCGCAGGCATGGTCGTCACGTAATATCCCGCGGAATCAATATTCATGACCGTACGCCACGGGAGCGTCAGATAGTGTCCCCAGCCTTTCGAGAATCCCCAGTATCGGTCGAGTTCCTCCGCAGTCGCAGTGGAGGTACATGCGGCATTCTTCGGATCAAGAGCCAGATCTTTCGGGAGCGTTTTGACCGTTCGTCCCGGCGTCGGTTGCACCGTTCCCGAGATATCCATCACGGGAACGAGATTGTCCGACATCCCGAGTGTGAGATGAAAGGGGGAAAGCCCCTGAGCAAGATTGTTGTGTGTGATCCAGGGAGCGATGGCGAGGGCAAAGGCCGCACAGAAGATGGTGAGAGATCCGATAACCGACACCTTCCTGTTTTGGAGCTTCACGATAAACAACACGGCAAACACAAGCGCGAGAATGAGCGAGAAGATTCCAAACCATGGAAGCAACGCCTGTGCTGTCGGACCACCAATACGAGCCGCGGCGGAACCAAGAATTCCCTGATGTTCGAAAATAAAGAAAACGAGGAAAAGAGCGGCAAAAGCGCCAAACCACTGCATTGCTCCCGCGAGCGTCACGAGCAGCGCCATGAGCACCATGACCGACGTCACCTTGAAACCAAAACCAAAGCCAATGAAGATGCCCCCCAACGCAAGCCACTGCCAATCGCGAGAGAGCATCGCGCGCCATCGGGAGACGGGCAACGCGGAAGCTGAAGCTGAAGCTGACGTCTCCGTGCCATCGTCATCATCGCGCGGAAAGAGAAAGAGGAAAACGCAGAACATCGCAAGCGCCCCCATCACAAAGACCGCATTGTCGATCTTCATATCCGCGAAGGAAAAATGACCGACGAGCGGGAGCGAGTAATAGAGGAGCGCCGAAAGAAGGCCGCGACGATTGCCGAGGAATGTCCGTGCGAAGAGGAAGACGGAGAGGAGGGCGATCAATCCGGCGGACCAGTTGATGATCATGGACGCCGTCGCGCCGAAAACGCTGTCGTACCCGAAGAGGAGGAACCCGAGCGACGTCAGATACTCCCATTGGAACGACGGCATCAGCGGAACGAAGTGGCCGTAGCTCACGAGGAGACGGGGACGATTGAGGTAACTTCCGAGATCATCCCAACCGATCGGGAAGGGACGAACGACCGTGAGAAAATTGAGCGCGAGGTACGAGAGAAGCAACCACCCCAGCACGATCGTCATGCTCCGCCACGAGAATTCAATTTCTTTCGCACTCCAGAACGCGCGCATCCAGTACCAGGACTGTCGGAAGAGAAGAAGCGGAACAAGCACGAGCAACGTCCAGCCAACGGCAGCGTTAAAGATCGAGAAGAGCGCGACAAACCAGAGAATCGCCACCATGCCGCATGCGCCGATTCCCAAGCTCAAGACCGACTCCATCAGGAGATCCTTGCCTCGAACATGGAAGAGCCCGAGGAGGAATCTTCCGAGCACGAGGAGCTCGAAGAGAAGGAGAGCGATGAAGAGAATCTGCCCGACCACACGCGTGAAGAAGGACTCCTGCACACACGTTTCCTTCATCTGGTAGACGTTCAATCCCGAATCCGACGACCCAAGAGCCGTCAGGCATCCTCTGGTTTTGAGATCTTGGAAATTATCTTGGAGCGACTTTAGCGGAGCGGCGCCGATGTTACCGTAGGCCTGCGCCGTCGGTTCAACGATCTGTCGGAAGGGAGAAGTCCCGTCCGTGCTCCCGAAGCTGAAGCACGTGAAGAGCAGCCAAATGGAAACGATGAAGAGGATGGGCAGGTAGACCGGCCGCCAGCGCAACTGCAATGTCAGATCTCCGTTCTTCGCCGCGTACCATCCGAGGAAGATCCCATAGACAACAATGGAAGCCAGCGCATACCCAAGGAAGGGCGCGGCACGCATGATCGTCGCGAGGATGAAAGGGAAGAATCCGACGAGACCTCCGCACAATGCCGAATCGCCGCAGAGCGCCGAGACACCCTGTTGCCCATCGGGATTGAGCACCGTCTGATGCACGGGGATTCCCACGTACACGAGGAGCGTGTAGACACCCCACACGAGAAGACCGAGAAAAAGTGCCACCGAAAGGGCCCGGATTGTGCGTTGTTGCATGGAACGAGACTAGCAGAGAACAGCACAAAATCCACAACACGCATGTTCCAAATGCTATGCTACAGCCCCTTGGCTCTCGATATTCCCTCCATCCGCAGGCAATTCCCGATCCTGTCTCAGCGCATCGGAGCGTATCCCCTGGTCTACCTCGACAATGCCGCGACGACGCAGAAGCCGAAAACGGTGCTCGATGCCATGACGCACTTCTACGAAACGTCGAACGCCAACCCCCACCGCGGCCTCTACCCTCTCGCCGACCGCGCGACGCAGGCCTATGAAGATGCACGCAGTCGCGTCGCGACGTTCATCCATGCAACGAGGCCGGAGGAAATCGTCTTCACGAAGAGCACAACCGAGAGCATCAACATCATCGCGAAGTGTTGGGGGCGCACACTCCGCGCGGGAGATGTCATCGCACTCTCTGTTCTCGAGCATCACAGCAACATCGTTCCCTGGCTCCAACTTAAAGAGGAAAGGGGAATCGACATCGCCTGGATCGATGCGGACGGGACGGGGCGATTGAATATGGAAACCTTGGAAAAGATTCTCGGGGAAAAACACGTGAAGCTGCTGTCACTTTCGGCGCTCAGCAATGTGCTCGGCACCGCTCCCCCGCTGCAAGACATCATTGCCATGGCGCATCGCGCTCAGTGTCTGGTGCTCCTCGACGCCGCACAGGCCGTCGCGCATCACCCGATCGATGTGCGAGAACTCGATGCCGACTTCCTCGCCTTCTCCTCGCACAAGCTCTACGGCCCGACCGGCATCGGCGTCCTCTGGGGCAGAGAGCGCCTCCTCGATGCCATGCCTCCGATGCTCGGGGGCGGCATGATGATCGACGAGGTGGATTGCGATCACTTCACGTTCGCGGAGATCCCACAGCGTTTCGAGGGTGGAACGCCTCCCGTTGCGGACGCGGTGGGACTCCACGCCGCCATCGATTGGCTCACGCAATTTCCCTGGCAAGAGATCGAAATGCACGAACGCTCGCTGCTCACGACCGCACAGAACGAGCTCTCGAAGATCGAAGGACTCTCGATCCTCGGAGGGACATCGCAAGAACGCTCTGGCTCGCTCAGCTTCACACTCGACGGCATCCATCCGCACGATCTCGCCGAACTCCTCGGACAACGCGGCATCTGCGTGCGCGCCGGCCACCATTGCGCCCAGCCGCTCCATCGGCACTTCGCTGCCCCTGCCAGCACGCGCCTCTCCGTCGCCCTCTACAACACGGAAGAGGAGATTTTCGCACTAGCCGCTGCGATCCAGGAAATCCTCCCTCCCTTCCGCTGATCATGGATCTCTACGCCGAGAACATTCTCGATCACTTCCGGCATCCGCACCGAAAAGCCGCGCTCACGAGGCATTCAGTCGAGCTGCAGGAGAAGAATCCCAGCTGCGGAGACTCCCTGACTCTGATGCTGCGCATGAAGAAGAACACGATTGAAGACGTCGGCTGGGAAGGCGAAGGCTGCGCCATCAGCCAAGCGAGTATGTCGATACTCGCGGATGCCTTGATCGGGAAAACGATTGAGGCGGCGCAGGCACTTTCTCCGAAAGACATTCTCGCGATGCTCGGCGTGGAGGTGGGGCCGAGGCGCCTGAAGTGCGCCCTGCTCTCGCTCCATGCACTGCGAAACGCGTTGCGGAAATTCCAGAATCTGCCGCCCACTCCCTGGCGTGAGGTTCTGCCGAACGCCTAAGGCGCTCATTGGTCTTCTTGTGACCGATTTTTTCACCAGGTACACTCCCCTCACGGTCTTTCCCGCGTTAGCAAAGCCTTTTTCTCTCTGAATGAAAAACGTGGCGAAGCGTTGGGTGGCTCCGACGGGCCCCAACGCTGAAGCCACACCTATGAAGGGAAAAGAGAGTCCATGAGAGAAAAACCGTAGGTTTGTCTCTCATGAATATTCGCCGCCCTAGCTCAGAGCCCCGCCGAGGCGCAGCCGAGGCGAAACAAATACAAATGTGCTCGGTCGCCAACCTTGATCTTTCTCCCACTCAAAACTTTCGCCGCCCTAGCTCAGAGGTAGAGCACCTCCATGGTAAGGAGGGGGTCACGGGTTCAATTCCCGTGGGCGGCTCCAGAAATCTAAATTATGGCTTTTTGAAGCCAAAATAATATTACCTCTGCTATTTGGTCTTCGAACCACGGCCTCTCTTGTTGTTCCCTGGTTCTGGGAGAAAATCCCACATCATTTGCCACCACAATCTGTAACCTTCAGCGAGCTGTGGGCTGACCATGACGAAGATGGTGAAATCATCCTCCAATTTTCCGAAACCGAGTCCAGTAAATGTCACAACGTGATCCCCGAATATTTCCACAGCAGATGCGCTGCTGTACTTCTTGTGGGCGAATTTGTAGGGTTTCCCCACGGCTACCGGGACATGCGGGGCCTTCTCCTGAACCTCCCAATCGAAAATGTGGTGGAATTTGATGTTCTTTCTCTTCGCTTCAGTGAGGAACCACTTAGTGAACGTGCTTAGCCTTGGGTCGAACCAGCCTCCTTTTGCTCCGAACTCGTACATGTCTACTCCAACCTTCAACGCTTCCCTCAGATAATTCTTCATGCCTTCCACTCCCTTGAAAATGTATGCACGCTCCGGTGCACGATGCTTTCTATAGATCGCGAGAAGGCCTGGAAGTTCATTCTTCAGCTTCATCTCTTTCTCCTCCATGAATTCCAGGAACTTCCCCGGATCGACGGCTTCGTAGAGGGTCTCACGCTGTCCAAATACTTCATAAACAACACCCTTCTCGATCAGACGTCGCAGGGAATCGTAGGCGTTGCTGCGGTGCACTTTTGAACGCAGTGCGATCGTCGACACCCCCGAACCTCCGTACGTCAGAAGGGCGTTGTAGATTTTTGCCTCATTCATGCTCAGCCCGAGTTCTTCGAAGAGTTGGGTGCTCATTTGTCGTTATTATAGCAACACTGTCGTAGTCTTGGCTACTAACAAATATAGTATAACATTCGCCATACTTTGTCACCTACGCGATTTATGGCAATAATGTCACCTTTCAGCGGCTATCTCCTCTTATTCCTCTTCGGTATGGCAATGATTGCCATTACCGTTCTCGGGTCGAAGAAGGAGACGTACAGGAAGACCCAGGTGGGTTTTCTCGCCGCAGGAAGAAATGTGCCTTGGACTTTGGGAGCATTCTCCATAGCCGTCTCGTGGATCTGGGCACCCGCTCTCTTCGTGAGTGTACAACAAGCATTTCAGCAGGGAATCCCCGGAATCTTTTGGTTCACGTTCCCGAATATCCTCTGCCTCTTCATCATGGCTCCGCTGGCGCTACGCATTCGAAAGTTACTGCCAGAAGGATTCACGCAGCCGGAGTGGATTCGACATCGGTTCGATGAACGAACGCACAAGATGTATTTGATTCCTTTCTTTTGGTATCAGCTGATGGCGGTCACGGTGCAGCTCTACGTGGGAGGAAGCATCTTCCATATTCTGACAGGCGTGCCACTCCAGGCAGTCATGGCGATTCTTCTGCTCTTCGTCCTCACCTATTCGATGATCTCTGGCATGCGAGCTTCGATTATCACAGACTTCCTCCAGTACGCCATGATTATCATTGGCGGTCTTCTCGTCTTGCCTTGGACGATTTGGTCGGCGGGAGGATTTAGTGCAGTCATGAAAGGTATTGGCGGCGTCACCGGCTTGCACACAAGTGTTCTTGATCCCGGAGTAGCCTTCTCGTTTGGAATCATCACGACAATCGGCCTCATTTCAGGGGTCCTCTCCGATCAGCAGCATTGGCAAAGGGCATTTTCCATCCAGAAGTCGCATCTGCGTCTTTCCTACATCATTGGTGGCTTACTCTTCGGGATCGTCCCCCTTTCGCTGGCGACACTAGGCTTTCTCGCCGCCAATCCCGCCGTCGGAGTTTCCCTGCAACAAGGTGTCGATCCCTCGATGATCGGAATTCTCGTCGTCACGAAGTTCCTCCCGGCATGGGCAGTGGCGGCGTTTGCGGTGATGCTCCTTGCCGCACTTTGCTCCGTTCTCGACTCCGGCATGGTTGCGGCAGCGTCGCTCTACGCAGTGAACTGTTTCCACTACACATCTGATGAGCAATCCCTTCTCCGTAAGCGCCTCCTCCGTGAGCCATTGAATAGTGGCGAGGAGAACATCCAAGCTGAACTGGACTCAAAAATGATCAAGAGAAGCAGGATTGGGATGATCGGCATCAGTATCGCAGGCTTGGCTGTGGCACTGGCAGTCATCTACATACCTGGATTCGGTTTACAATACTTGTGGTGGGTCTTCAACACCATCGCAGCCTGTATTGCCGTTCCAACAGTTCTCAGTATCTACTGGGATCGATTGAGTTCTTCAGGGGTGTTCTGGGGCGTTCTTATCGCATTCATGCTTGGGATTCCTGCATTCATCTACGGGAATTACACGAACACTGTCTGGATCAGTGTCGCCGCATCGGTGGGGATTATTCTCGTCTCCCTTCTCGTTGCAGTGCTTTTACCTCGCAAGACACGGTTGTCGCTCACTCAACCGTGATACCGTGCGTGGGGAGAACCCGGAAGCGTTCTATTTACATTTAGTAGATCCCACCCACTCAATGATTCAATCTGGGACATAAACTCCTACTATCATTAGTCGCTAGAACAGTTCTAACTTCCTCCATCAGGGAGCTCCATTAAAAACCTTGTCGACTTCACACCATAGGTAACGGGCCTGTGGTGAGCCTGTCGAACCATTCAATTCCCGTGGGGGGGCTCCATCCCTGCCTGCCGGCAAATGCGACGGAATGCCAAACCAGATCGGAAAATCACGCTCACCCCTTAATGAGTTTATTCAGCACCAGCTTCGTCGCACTATCCACCATGCCGCTGGGACGCAGCTTGTTCTCCTTCTGGAAGGCGATGAGTGCGGTCTTCGTTGCCTGATCGAAGGTGCCGTTCTTAAAGGTCCCAGAGAGGAGCTTCTGTTGTGAAAGATAGGCCTGAAGAGCAGAGACATCCGTGCCCTGCATGCCTATAGAGAGTGTTCGTGTGAACGACTTAATGGAAGGAATGGTGACCTTGGGAGTAACAGCGGAAGTAGCAAGTGCCTGTAGCTTTTGCTGGGTCACAACATCGGCGATGCCTGTAGGTTTGATACCAACGGTTTGCTGGAACTTGAAGATCGCTTTCACCGTGTTTTCATCGTACGTTCCTGTGACGGGGCCGATAAATATTTTCTGTTTGAGGAGGATGTTCTGGAGGACGGAGACGTCCGATCCCGCCATGCCGGTGTGCAGTGTCCTCGCTGCAGGAGCGGAGGAAAGCGAGCTGGCACTTGCCTTGAGAGGAGTTGAGATTCGACCTCCATTGCCGCCCCCTCCACCACCACCACCGCTCCTATGTACAACAGCGCTGGAGGAAGACTCTGAGGCTGGAGTGACGATTGCCGTCAAGACTTGGGTGAGGGCTTGGGACGTGCTACCGGTGTAGTAGCTGTTACCAGCATAGGTTGCCGTGATGCTGTGTGAACCAAACGAGAGCGAGGAAAGAGAGAGTGTCGCACTACCTCCGCTGACATCTGCTGTTCCAAGTGCCACGTCTCCGTCGCTAAACGTGACGGAGCCTGTTGCCGTGATGGGGAACATGTGTATGACAAGGGATATTGCGGTTCCTTCAGTGGAGGGATTCTGTGACGAGGAGAGCGTGAGGGACGTCGACGCTTTCGTAATGTTTGCCGTCGTGGAAGCAGTGGTATTCGCAAGGGAGTAGTTCCCGGCATCTGCTCCGCTGATTACGATGTTACTGACTGTTACTGGTTTCCCCACTCCGACATTCTTGTCAGTGAAGAGTGTGGTGCCGGAGATTGTCAGTGTGTCTCCGACGATGCGGTTGTCACCGTACGTGACAGTGGCGGATGTCGTCGCATCGTAGGCTTTGCTCACGCCCGTTGCCGTTACGGTGAGGAGTTTCTTCTGCACCGCAAGGGAGACCGAAGAGGATGTGCTCCCGAAGTACGGCGTATTCCCGCCGTAGGCTGCAGTGAGAGAGTGAGATCCTGCTCTGAGTTTTGCGACTACGACTGAACCACTCCCGTGACGGACGTTTGCGGTACCGAGGATTGTCGAGCCGCTCGCAAAGATCAATGCCCCTGCGGCGTTCGTCGCGATGAGAGAGCCGGACATCACGGTTGCCTTGAGCATGACGAAATTGCCATAGGTCAAAGCTGAGGGAGTCGCGGTGAGATTCACGGCCGTCGTGATGAACTTCGCGCTCGTCGTGAGCGTCGCGCTCGTGTGAGCAGCATCATGCACGTGCATGGGCCAGGGTTGAGGGGACGTCGCCGATGTGTTTTGGAGATCCCAGTACTTAATGGATCCTAATTCATCCTGCCAAAGCATCGACAATTTCCCACTGCCGTTGTTGAAATTTCCGATAACAGCCCCCCCGAAGCCAGGAGAAGCGGACGGCTTCTTGAAACCCGGAATTTCTTGAGCCGTCCTCCCATCGAAAGCATTGAGACCAAATATATTATAAGAATACTTGTTGGGATTCTGTGTAATTCCGGGCGCAACCACGACGTCCGCAATGCCGTCATTATTGATGTCCGCCAGAGCGGGAGCAGTTATTTGATTTCTTGGAAGATAATCCCATGGCGTCGTCACAGTTATCGGCCAGTTGGGAAGCGCCGTTCCATCTCCGTGCCAAGCAAAGACGCGATTGGTAGTTCTGAAGTGGTAGCCATCTTGGTCGAGTAGATACATGCTAATTTCTTGTTCATGAACAACAATTGCCGGCATTCCGCTTCCGTCGATATCACCGATGGAGGGGGAACTGAGGCCATAAATGGTTTCGTTCGATTGCTCTAAGTTCTCTGTCTCTTTCGGCCAGCCGGGAAGCACCGTTCCATCACCCCGAAGCGCATAGACTGCATTGTGATCCGATTGGATGATTTCCAACTTTCCGTCTCCATTGATATCTGCGAGAGCGGGCGACCAGGCATGATTAACTTCGTCCCCACCGGCAAGTACGGTGGGGAAATCCACCGGCCACCCAGGGAGCACGGCACCGCTGGCATTGAGAGCAGTGAGATGCAACGTGTCCTCTAACGAACCCCTATCTTGAGTTTTTGCAGCAATAATGATTTCCTTCTTCCCGTCTGCGTCTATATCGCCGATGGCGAAGTTGGAAAGAGATTCAAATATTATACTTTGAGCCAATGGATGGTACGGAAGAGACACCGGGAATCCGTGCAAGCGATTCCCAAAGCTGTCGAAGGCATCGATGGGGACAGCGGAATCAGAAAGCAAATTCCTTAAAACATCGACGAGAATGAGATCATTTTTCCCGTCCCCGTTGAGATCGTCGATTGCGAGAGAAGCGGCGGCGGCATTGAAAGACGATTGCGCTGACCAAGCGAGTGTACCGTCTCCGTTATAGACAGAGATCGTCCCTGACGGGGAACTCACGACGATTTCCGACTTTCCGTCATTGTTGATATCACCCGTCACCATATTCAAGGGGCAATCCGAACGCGAACAAGTTTTGGGCCAGCCCGGGAGTTCGTTTCCGTCACTGTCCCAGACATCGATCTTGGTATCGAAACGGTAATGAGGATAGTACAACCCATCAGGTTGGAATGACCAAGAAACGATTTCCGCTTTCCCGTCGCCATTCACATCCGCAGCTGCCAATGTCGTGCCAAGGAAGGGTGGATAGCGAAGTGTTTCATATTCATGAACGTTGCCTTGTTTCGGCCATCCCGCGCGAATCGTCGAATCCACGGTCACGAACACGCTGTTCGTGACAAAGGAGATGTTGTTTCGCATCGTTACGGTAACGGAAATCCTATAGACATCCTGCGTCGCATTCTGCAGATTCCACACCCCCAGAACGCCATCAACGGGTTGTATCCCTCCATTCGTAAGAGTGATGTCCGAATTCGAAACAGGAGTCCCGTCGCTATGAAGAATAGTGATGGTGTAATGGGAAAGACCTGCACACTCGATGCCACCTCTGATGGTAAGCGACGCTGCGTCCTGATCTGCCGGATAGAGGGCATCGTTTCGCACCGTATAGTAACTGAGATCCTCGAACTCACTTGAGGAAGTATTTGCAACGCGCAGCCGTACCGCAAGGGTTCCGTCGGGTACCACGGAGAGATCCAACGTCCCGAGTAACCCGCCGCTGCTCGTCACGGGAGTGGAAGAAGTCTGAATCGTCGTCCACTGGAGGGTATTCTCCAAGTCGCTCCCGGTTGCGACGAGTGATGAGAGTGGCTGCGACATCGACGCATACTCCAACGTGTAGTGATCGAATCCCGTTCCGTACGCCGAACCCGTGATGGGAATCGTTGAATTCGTATGCAAATAGTAGGATGCATCCGGATCCTGTAGGCGGAGCTGAGCGCCCGAGAGGGAGGAGAGGAGGGAAGGAGAAACAGGGCTTGTGATCCGAGCGGCGAGCGGATGAGTAATGGTCAAGGCGCGAAGAGCATTGATGCGACCGTAGCCGGAGAAGGAATTGAAGCCAGCGGAATTTGAACCGCTCGGATTGATGTGATCCGCACTCTTGCGGATCACTTGGCGCACCTGCTCAGGTGTGTATTCGGGGTGTTGAGAGAGGATCAATGCCGCAAGTCCCGCCACGTGGGGAGCTGCCATGCTAGTGCCTGCCTGCCTTATGTATTGAGAACCAACCACTAAATGCCCGTTTCTGGTCATATCTGGTACGGCTTGCGAAGCTTTCAGTGAGAGAATAGTACGATAAGGCTCGATGATGCCCGTCGACCCCACATCTACTGCCTCATCTCCTCCCCCCGGTGCTGCGACGTCGATCTTTGTGCCGTAGTTCGAGAAGTATGCCATCAGATCCGTTTGAGTGGAGGCGGAAACGGTAATGACATCCGGGAGAGCTGCCGGAAAGGTTCCAAAGTACAATACATTCCCGACATCGGTCGCTGAGTTTCCCGCCGCCGCGACAACCGTGATGCCCATCATATGAGCATACGTAATGGCGTCGGCTACTGGGTTAGCATATTTCGAATTATTCCCACCACCCAGACTCAAGTTGATGACCTTCGCGCCGTGGTCGGCAGCAAAAATAATACCATTCGCAATCCACTCATTATATCCAGATCCTTCTTGATCAAGAACTTTGACCGCCATGATCTTCGCCTTCGGTGCGACGCCGATTACCCCTATTCCGTTATTCCCCACGGCAGCAATCGTTCCAGCGACGTGCGTGCCATGGCCGAAGTCATCCTGGACATTGTTCGTTTTGTTCACGAAGTTCCATCCGTTGCAATCGCCTGCAAAGCCCACATCCCCTGTCCCACCGTTTGCGCAGGCGGGATTCTGCCAGACGTTCGCTGCGATATCCGGATGATAGGTATCCAGACCTGTATCCACGACGGCAACGATGACACCCGATCCTTGCGCGATGTCCCATGCGCCGGATCCCGAAATTTTCTTGAGACCCCAGAGATCGTCGAAGCTCTGTCCCCATGCTCCGGAGGAACCGTAGTAGGGATCGTTCGGCACCATCATGGTATGCATAATGACATCGGGTCCCACGGACTCCACGGAGGGATCAGATCGCAATTGCTCGATCATGGCCTTCGTCCCCGCTTTGTCGAGATTCGGGAATGTGAATTTTGCGTAGCGTTCGAGTGCTCCTCCGGCACTCTTCCTGCGGTTATGGAAGAGCTTCTCCCCGTACGTACCCTTGCGACTGTGCAACGTCCGATTGAATGACGTGCTTCCGAAACTCAGGGTGGCAGAAGCGTCCGCATCGGTTTTGCTCTTAAATTTCACGATGATTTCTCCCGGGACGAAGTCTTGGAGGAGAGCTGACGTTCCGGTTGAAAGCGATCCCATGCCATTCGTGAGAGAAGGCACGGAGAACGGGGAGCTCGAAGACGACGATGATGACAATATGGCGCTGGTGGAGCTCGACGATATGCTCGAGACGCTGGAAGAAGAGGAGAGCACGACGCCAGGCTGTGTCGAGGATTCGGAGGAACTCTGGATCGTCAGTGATCCGCTGGATGAAGATGATGAGTCGGATGAGGTGAGCGCACCGCTTCCGCTGACATGTGAAGATGAAGAAGACTGCACAGAGGAATTCCCAATATCCTGCGCGGCAAAGTGCTGGGTTCCTTGCTGTGTTCTAAAAAGAACAATACACAGTGCAAACAACGTGAGACTTGCGAGAGCTGCAAGGCCGAGGGCATGCCTTTGGCGCAGATTCATGTTCATTTGGGTTTCTTATTATTGTAGCAGATTCTTGCACTTATTCCTAGGAATGCTTCAGGGAGTTGCAGCATTGGAACCGCCATCACATCTCTCTTCTGGAAGCCAAAATGGCAGTGTGACGGCCGTGACGGAACTTCAGACTAGCCTGCGTTTCTGCTCCACCACATTCCTCACCTACTCCAACAGAGAACCCGAATCATCAATGAGAATTTTTCTCCAACTTCACGCTATAGGTCGGTGGGGAATTCTGGGAATGCGTCACTTTTAAATTCAGTGTTTGGTTCCCGGGATGTGCAACGCACGTTGCCCCGTTTAAGGAGTCGGCAGGATCACCGCTGAGACGCAGATCAGGTACGTACTTTTTCGTATCGCAGTTTATCCGCCGAAGGAGGCCGGAATACTTCCACTTCCCATGTGCCTTCTGCTCGTGAAAATCCTTCATTCCATAGCACTTATCGCCTAGTGTGCACTGCGAATCCGTCATGGCTCCTGGTCTACTGCTGCTGTGGTGACTGCTGCTGTGACCGCCACCGCCCCTGTTGCTACTACTACTGCTGCTGCTACTGCTACTGCTACTGGAACTATGGCATGCAGCTAGGCATGTATCTTGAGTATTTTCAGAATTCCATCCTTGGAAGAAGGTGCCATTATTTGCGCTACATGCTGACGGCGTTTGGTATAAGCAAGTGAAATTGACACAGCAGAATCCGTTAGTAGCACTTGATAACGCATCGCCGGTGAGAGGAACGGAGCGGTTGACCAAGAGTGTCGAGCCCGCCACGACCAGAACGCCGAGAGCCAACACGCCGACGATCAGAGACTTCGAATTAATGAGATAAGTGTACACGATGATGCAAATTCTCCATGTTCAAAAATAGTTATTCTGTGTCGATATTTGATACAGACAAGGGAATATTATTCCAGTGGCTACACTCGTATCGAAGCGTTCGTTCCCTTCTATGAAGCCCACTCCTCTTCGATCTTTGCGAATTGCACTGGTCGCTTAGACCATCGCAATCGTTTGTCTGGCCGCGTTTCAGTCCCGCGGCACGAAGTCGCAACAGATGATCGGGGAGCTTGGTGGTCAGAGCACGTTTCCTCTGAAAGTGGAGTGGTTATCGGAGAAGGAAAACAGGCGAACTTCTTCCTGACTCATATCCATCCGAGCGTCAACGAGAAGAGCGACAGCACGCCGTTCATGATGGACTCGATCCACGCGGAGAGGAGAGGAATGCCGAAGAATGTTTCGACGAGGAAGAGAGAGAGCAACACGTACGGCCCCCATCGCATGAAGGTGTCGTATACGTCTTCGAAGCGCAGCGGAATGAACGCCTGCACAATCTTCGATCCGTCGAGTGGCGCCACCGGCAGGAGGTTGAAGGACATCAGTCCAAGATTGATGAAGATCAGACTCGCGAAAAGCGAGCGCAGAAAAACGATCACCACCGAGCCCTGCCCCGAGGGGAAGAGGAGCTGATCGAACGAGAGCGGCGCATGCGGCGCGACAAGCATGAGGAGAATGAACGACACTGCCGCGAGAAAGAAATTGCTCGCGGGTCCGGCGAGCGAGACGAGCGCCGTATCACGCTTGGGATGATGAAAGTATCGGGGATCGATCGGGACGGGCTTCCCCCATCCGAAGCCGACGATGAGGAAGAGGAGCGAACCGAGTGGGTCCAGATGTGCGAGAGGATTGAGCGTCAGCCTCCCGTTATTCTCAGCCGTCGGATCGCCGAACATCCTCGCGATGTACCCATGCGCGAACTCATGGAAGGAGAGCGCAATCAGAATCGCAATCAGGAATGTGGGATTGAGGAAGGCGAGCATGGGAGAGAGGATTATATCGCGGTTTGTGCGGGGATGGAATGAGGGAGGCAAGGATTCCAAGGAAGAGAAAATCGATTCCTGGAATCATTGGATTCCTCGTTTTCCTTGGTTTCCTTCCCGCCGAACCTCATTGACGAACTCCTCCCCCTCCCCTATCCTGCGCCTCCGCATGGCACGCAAATGCGTTCGCACCGGCAAAGGAACTGGTTTCGGGAATACCCGCAGCCACTCGCTGCGACACACCCGCCGCACATGGAAGGCCAATATCCAGAAGAAGCGCGTGTGGGATCCGAAGACGGAAGAATACAAAACCATCAAGGTTTCGACGAGCTACCTGCGCACGCTCGCGAAGAGATTGCAGGAGGGGAAGGCCGCCTACTGACCGGGGGGAATCGTCGGTTCCCACGCTCTTTTTTTCGAGTACAATGCCCGCAACGAGGAGGGTCGTCCTTCATCAGGCTCCGTGGCCACGCGCGCCTCGCTTTTGATCCTTATCCCAGTACAATGTCATTCCCACGGAGAGGTCGCATAGTGGCCTAGTGCGCGCGCTTGGAAAGCGCGTAGACCCGCAAGGGTCTCGGGGGTTCGAATCCCCCCCTCTCCGCCACGGCGTTCGCGACCACCGTAGCTTCGATATGTAATTCACGAATGACGTATCTCCGCCTTCCAACCAAGAGTTCTTTCATTGTGCAGAACATATTCCCACGCCGCTGACTCATTGTTTTTCAAACAATCCATCATCGTTAATTCTCGGAGGACTATTAAAATGTAAAGCAAACATTAATTATGGAGACATGTGGTATTTCTATATTCTCCAAAGCACAAAAGATCTTAACTACTTTTACAAAGGATCAGCGAATGATATTGAAAGAAGGCTCCGACAACACAATGAAGGTGATGTGATTTCCACGAAGCCGTATAGCCCGCTTCGTCTTGTGTATTATGAAGCATATCTCAATGAGCATGGAGCAAGGCTGCGCGAAGCATCCGTGAAAAACAGTGGCAATGTCTCAGTGCCTCTCCTACGAAGGATACGAGAAAGTTTTTCGTGATAGACTATCCATCGCGGAGGGGACGGCTCGTCTTAACAAAACGGAAGATGAACCTTATGGTATTTTTCGACATCCCACCCATGAAAACATTTAAAGAGAGAGTGCACGAGGCTGTGAAAAAAATTCCGAAGGGGAAGACGCTCACGTACAAGGAAGTCGCGAAGCGCGCGGGGAGACCGAAGGCGTACCGAGGCGTAGGAAATATTTTAAATCAGAACTGCGACCCGCGCATTCCCTGCCACCGTGTCATCCGCAGCGACGGCAGCCTCGGCGGATACAACAGGGGTGCACTTCAGAAAAGGAAGCTCCTTGAGGAAGAAAAAGGTGAGTGATGAGCGCCAATTTTCAATATCCGAAAAGTGGCAGATACTGGCCCAAATCGCCCCAAGGCGATGTTCTATCCTTGCTCAGATCATGCCAAAGGAGTATAATAATTAGAAAAAATTAAATACATTTCCAGGATTATAAATGACAAAAAAACTCACAAAAAAGCACGTATCAATACTCCTGTTAGTTTTGCCAATAATCAGTATTGGCATCGCTTGGTGTTTTACCTCATTGCGCTCACATGCAAACGCAACTCCCGAGACCATTGGATCGGAAGCACTCGTCGATATGCCGACAAGCGCGCTCTACACCGGCGTGATGAATTACTCACCGGGTGACGGTGAAACGGTCACGCTCAACCCGCCGCGATTCACATGGAGGTATCGTCCAAGTCTACATGCGACGTCCTGTTGGGTCGATGCATGCCCGGCCTATGCCCCCATGAAATTTGATTTTCAAATTGCCACCGATTCTGGTTTTACGAATATTATTAAAGACGTTACGACTCTCTCAAATTCGTACAATTTCTTGGCGCCATTTACTCCGGGGCATACATACTATTGGAGAGTCGGGTACACGCATCCTGCGAACCTCCAAGATATACAACTCTCTGACGCAAGTTTGGCGGAAGATGCAACAAATTTACAGCCGGATAGATTTGGAACAGGCACAACCGATGCCTGGACTCTCGCAGACAACAGTTGGGCCAGTGCGCCATATACCTGGTCAACCGGACGTAGTTTTACAGTTGCATCAAATGCAACGACATGGGACAGAAGCATGCTGGCGAGCGGCGCGTATCTCATCAACACACTTGGCCAACACCCGCATATACAGTTCAATGTTTCAAATAGAGATAATCTGTATGCGTGGCTTTCAGACATAGGAACAAGATATGGGAATGGTGATACCTCTGATTTAGACAAATATAATTTTGGAAAAACCTGGCATGATACCGTCCATGGGAATACTGCGGGAATGCAGGGAGTGGCCGAAATCATTAATTCTAGCTGGTGGACGTTAGGAACAAATCCAGGAACAGCGGGTACGTTGGATGAAGCCACATGGGCCGATGATGTAGGGCGAGTGGCATTCGTGTACCAAATGGGAAAAAGCGCACCAGTCGGCTCTGCGGATAGAGCACTCTCAGACGCAATTGCAGCATCTCATCCCGGGGTGGCGCTGGCAGTTTTAGCTGATGATTTTATACATACCTGGCACTCATTTTCTCCTGACGGTGCCTTTTGTGGAGATTATGAACATCATGAATTGGCAAACCATTTGAGTGCCATAGCCTATGGTTATGATTGGTTTTATGACGTCCTTACGCAATCTCAAAAGGACACAACGTTAGCATCTCTCAGAGCCGCCATTCAAACAGATGCTTTCGGCGGGGGCGGCCTTTGGAATTCATCTCGACAAAATGAATGTGACCCGACGGGAAACTATAGCCATGGGAAGCTTATGATGGGTGGATCCTACAGTCTATTTGATGGGGGGGAATCTCATTCTTCATTAGGTATCTATGCGAGTATGCCCGCTCTTCTTTCGTGCTATGCAGACAGCGATGATTGCAAAAGATATTTTGAAATTGCCATGAATTATGCCATCGGTGAAACAAGTCCATTTAGTCAAACGGGAGGATTCAGTAATCGTGGGTATGATCTTATGCTATCGCTGCCGGCAGATTACGGGACGCTCCTTCAGAATTATGCAGCCGCCGCAATGTCCTTGCCGAGCGCACATCTTGATTTCAATCCTTTTTGGAACACTTTTGCAGAGCAGCTGGATAGGTTCATTCCCGTCGGCTTCTTTCAGTCTGCGGAACAATGGACTGATCTGGGCTTGGGAGATTATAGCCATTTTGGATTGGCATTTAGTCCTTGGTTGGCACAATTTTCGAAAAACAGTGCCTTGGCAACTCATTGGAGAGCTGAAGGGGCAATACAAGGAACCCAATATTATTCGAATAGATATCCATATATTTACCAATATGACTTCTTGCCGTTTCGGTTCAATTACCCGATGCCATCGGCAAATACTGCAACTCAACCAGATGCCATGAATATCAATGGTGGTTGGGCTTTTGGGTGTTCGTCTCCCCAAAATAATGCAGCCTGTTTCAATAATGGGATCGGCTTTGCTTTTCAGGCAAGGCCGAGGGGATTTCCCGGTTCGGGAAACGGCTTGCACTCTGCCTTCAGCGACCTTTCCTTTGATCTCTGGGCCTATGGCACCACGATCACGGCAGGGAATCCGAACAGTATCGCCGGAGATACCGAAGATACGTACATCAAACATCCGATGATGAGAAATACGCTCCTCGTGAACGGACTCGGTGAGATCGCTCAACATCCACCGAATGCGCCATACTACAATCGCATTTTCGCATACGAAAACGGGACTGACCCCGGTGCGGAGTACTCGTACGTGGCGGCAGATGGCACCAACGCGTATCCCAGTCGTCCAAATACCAATACCGATAACGGCTCGCATAATGCCTACGGTGCAATTGCTGGCGATTATCAATACTATGCCAATTCACCACTAGCCGGTTTACAGAAAGTCCGCAGGCATCTCCTGTTCATCAGGAATAAATATTTTGTGATGTATGACGATTTGGCATCGAGCGTGCCATCGACATACTCATGGCTCTATCATGTCCTTGAGTCTGGAAGCACAATTACCAATAGTAATGCCGACAAGTCATTTACCTATACAAGCAATGTGAAAAAATATATGCGCGAGTTTGCTACGGAAAACGCCGGGGGGAATTGGCTGCTGGGAGACAACTATTACACGATCATTGCGGCAACGGAGACGACGCCTCCCGATGTGAAAGTATTTGTGAAGCACATTGAAGATCCAGGCTCAGTGACACTTCATGACTACAAGGGTGATGACAGAGACAAGAACCCGATGACAGGAGAAGACTATAGTGGAGGTTGTAATGGGCCAAATGGCAAAGGAGTAAATTGCTTTTATGGTGGGACATCACCCGTTGTTCCAGATGCTATTTTCTCCGGGAAGAACGATCTCACGCACGACGCCATCTGGATTTCAAATTCTACGGGTGCCACGGCATTTCATTTCATGACTGTGATTTATCCGAAGAATCCTTCGGACTCTTCCGATCCGGTCATCACTCGTGTGAACGACAAAATAGCGAAGGTGATAGAACCGGACGGGACCGTGGATATCATTTCATTCGATCCATCGACCGATATCAGCGGCATCTCTGCCGATCACAAATTCGTGGTGGATTTGGCACATATGGATCCGACAACAGTGAACCTCACAGGATACGATCAAACGCCCGTAACCTTGGCAGTCAACGGCGCATGCGGTTCGGCCAACGGGACAACGGTCGACACGATTCCAACAGCCAACCTCTGTACGACAGGGTCACCCAGTACGGTATCGGGAACTGGCCCATGGACATGGAGTTGCCTCGGATCAAATGGTGGCAACCCAAGTGGTACTTGTTCGGCTTCCAAAACTGTCACGCACACCTTAACACTTGAAATAAGTGGGAGTGGCGCAGGAGCAATCGCCGTTGCTGGTGGAACCATCAACGCAACGTGTACCTCAGCTACCTCTCCATGTGAGTACACGACGACCGCCGGCTCCACGGATATTACGCTAACCGCGACTCCTGATGACGACTCCGAATTTACGGGTTGGTCTGGAGAGGTATGTATAGGCACCGATCCATGCACTGTGACGCTGGATCAATATCAATTAACTGCTGACGTGAAAGCAACGTTTACTCCCATTGGCACCCCTCCGCCTAGCATCAATGCCACGGCCATTTATCGATCGGTCGCGCCTGGGGCAACTTCCGCCCTGGACACCGGCTCTGTTTCAAAAACGCTTTCCATAGCGGGCTCAACTGCCACGTTCTCAACAGCTCTTCCCGCCAATGTAGGGGTAGGTGATGCCATTCAGTATGATTCAAATAATGATGGAACCGTTGACGCAATTGCATTCATTCATGGGAGAACTTCTTCCGCTGTGTACACTGTAAAAACAGCTGCTGGCGCCATGCCGACACAAACATCTGCAAGCACTGCTCACTGGCAAATGTATAGAGCCTATACGAGTTTGTCTGATGCTGAAAAGGGAGATGAGAATACGTCCATTGATGCTTCGCTAAGAAATTTTGATACGTGGACTGATGGAAAGAATTTGGTGAACGCAGATGAGCAGTGGAATATTGCCTTGTATGCAAATGGCACTACGCCAGACGGTGCGACGATTTTCTTGGGATGGACGACATCTGCGACTCAATATATTCATATTTTCACGCCAACGTTGTCTTCACAGGTTGGAATAAGCCAGAGACACAATGGAAAATGGGATAATACAAAATATACGATCGAGGTGACGAACAACATTGCACTCTACATTAATGGCGTGGATTACATGCACATTGATGGGATTCAAATTAAGAACGATTTAGACCCTTCCGGAGTTGGAATTTCGATCTGGTCAAATCCCGGAGCTTCTGAATATATTTCAAATAGCATCATAGTCGGCAATGTCGTTTCTGTGCCAACCGGCAATGCCAATATGTTCGGTATTGATGGCGGTGCAACGGGACAGAAAACATATATTTGGAATACGATAGTCTATGGTTTTAGCAGCGAGGGGTCGGAGGCGGTTCGTAATCTCTCTGGAAGTTTGTACGCCTACAACATTTTGGCATACAACGACAGTTACGGCATCAGGGGAACAACCCTTTGCAAAAATTGCGTGTCTTTTGGCAACAGTAATATTGATTTTTACAGCGACGCAGGAGTGACGTACAGCGCCTCGGATGACACTAGTATCGCGGGTGATGCTCATCATGTGAAGCCAGCGAACTGGGCAGATGTGTTCGTCGATTATCCGAATTTTGATTTCCATCTGAAGTCCAGCGCTACAAGTTTGATTGACCATGGTACAAATCCATCAAATTCGGTTCTTACTTTTTCAACCGATATTGATGGAGATACGCGACCGTCGGGAGCGGCATGGGATATTGGGCCAGACGAATACAACGAAGGACCTGCGATTTACACATTATCCGTATCAAAAACAGGCCAAGGAACGGTCACATTAAACGGAGTGGATGAAGCATCGGGTTCGTTTACTGCAGACAGTGCGGTGACTGTCGTGGCAACTGCGACAACCGGTTACACATTCACCGGTTGGGGCGGCGCTTGTTCAGGCACCGGATCTTGCTCCGTATCAATGACGGCAAACAAAACTGTCACGGCAACCTTTACTATCGCTACCGTAACACCCGTTGCCTCTTCCCTCTCGCTCACTCGTTCTCCAAATTCTACGACGACGTACGGAGATTCCCTTACGCTCAAGGCCTCGGTGATGTCCGGCGCAACGCTTTTGACGGGTGCCACGGGAACGCTCACCTTCTCCAGTGGCTCAACGATACTCGGTACGGCACCTGTGCATCATGGAAGCGGGTCTCTTACGATTACAACCGCATTGAAAGCGGGACCGCATACGCTCACCGCGTCGTACGGCGGAGACAGCACGTACGGAGGTTCGACGTCCAACACGGTGACACAAGTCGTAAACAAGAAGCCCCTGACCGTGACGGCAGAGGACAAGAGTCGGATCTACGGAGCGAGTAATCCCACCTTCACGGCAACGTACAGTGGGTTCGTAACCGGAGAGACGAGCAGTGTGCTCTCGGGGAGTCCGTCTCTGACGACGACGGCCACGCCATCCAGTGCCATCGGAACGTACACGATCACGGCGGCTGTAGGGACGCTCGCTGCCAGTAACTACTCCTTCACGTTTGTGAATGGAACGTTGACGATCTCCTCGACAACTTCCACCACCACCCTCGCTTCCTCCACAAACCCCTCCACGTACGGGGGAAGCATCACGCTCACGGCCACGGTGACGAGTGGAGCGTCGGGAACGGTAACGTTCAAGGATGGAGCGACGACATTGGGAACGGGAACGATCATCAATACAAATACAACGGCAACATTCAGCATTGCAACACTCACCGCAGGAAGTCATTCCCTCACGGCAGTCTACGGTGGGGACACGAATTATGCGGGAAGTACATCAAGCACGGTCACGCAAACCGTGAACAAGAAGCCCCTGATCGTGACGGCAGAAGACAAGAGTCGGATCTACGGAGCGAGTAATCCCACCTTCACGGCAACGTATAGTGGGTTCGTGAATGGAGAGACGAGCAGTGTGCTCTCGGGGAGTCCGTCTCTGACGACGACGGCCACGACGGGGAGTGCAGTTGGGAGTTACACGATTACGGCGGCTGTGGGGACACTGGCGTCGACGAATTACTCCTTCACGTTTGTGAATGGGACGTTGACGATCTCCTCGGCAACTTCCACCACCACCCTCGCCTCTTCCGCTAACCCATCCACGTACGGGGGAAGCATCACGCTCACCGCCACGGTGACGAGCGGGGCAACGGGAACCGTGACGTTCAAGGATGGAGCGACGACATTGGGAACCGGGACGATTAGCAACTCAACGGCAACGTACAGTACGTCTGCTCTCACCGCAGGAAGTCATTCATTGACGGCGGTCTACGGAGGGGACACGAATTATGCGGGAAGTACATCGAGCACGGTCACGCAAACCGTGAACAAGAAGCCCCTGATCGTGACGGCAGAAGACAAGAGTCGCATCTACGGAGCGAGTAATCCCACCTTCACGGCAACGTATAGTGGGTTCGTGAATGGAGAGACGAGCAGTGTGCTCTCGGGGAGTCCGTCTCTGACGACGACGGCCACGACGGGGAGTGCGGTGGGGAGTTACACGATTACGGCGGCTGTGGGGACACTGGCGTCGACGAATTACTCCTTCACGTTTGTAAATGGGACACTGACGGTGACCCCGACAACACCTACCGCGAGTTCCGTCATGCTCGCGTCTTCCGCGAACCCTTCCACATACGGGGGAAGCATCACGCTCACGGCCACTGTGACGAGCGGGGCGACGGGGACGGTTGCGTTCAAAGATGGAGCGACGCAACTGGGAACCGGGATGATTAGCAACTCAACAGCAACGTACAGTGCGTCTGCTCTCGCTGTGGGAAGCCATTCCCTGACGGCAGTCTACAGCGGGGACAGCACGTACGGCAGTTCGACGTCCAACACGGTGACGCAGACGGTGAACAAGAAGTCCCTGACGGTCTTCGCGACCGGCGTGAACAAAGTGTACGACGGAGGGAC
>CAINVY010000011.1 GCA_903854335.1 uncultured Candidatus Peregrinibacteria bacterium
CAAAGAAAGAGAGAAAGAAAGCGCTGGCGCGCCGAAGCTCATCATCCGGCTCTGTGCCTTTGCTCCGGCTGCTCCAAGGTTTCGCAGCCGTCGCGTCGGCGTGGTGTCCGCCTGTGGCGGACACAGAGCCTTGCCTCCACTTTCAAGGGCTCGTTCTCGTGTGATAAGCAACGGCGCGCGACCATGAAGCTTGTTCCATGTTCTATTACACAGAAATAACACACACTCACAAAGCCGGAGCGCGCAACACGGGGTGGAATAGTTTTTCAGAGGAAACATTCTACGAAGCATTGTTGCGCGAGCCTGCCTGCCGGCAGGCAGGCACTTTCTTTCCGCCTTTCTTTCTTGCCCTGAGAAAGAAAGGCGAAACTCTCGTCTTGAGAAAGAAGGACAAAAGATTCATGCAATGAAGAAGTTGCCCATAGAAACAAAAGCGAATCCCTTCTTTTACCTCTCCCTGTCAAGATTCACTTCTCGACAGTGGAGGTAGTATTGGGGTGTCATTTTCTTCCCCCCAATCTCCATGTCCTGTTGTTCCTCCGGTTGCTGCCAACCCTGTGGTGCCTGCAAAACACTGAAGGTTCTTGTAGCTATCATTATGACGCTTATCGTCATTGCCGCGGTTATCGGCGTTTGGGTCAATGTCGTCCGACCTGGCGGCATAGTTTTTGGCACGCTCAATTCCTCTGCTGCAATGCTCGTGCTGGTCATTTCGATGATGAAATGGCTCAAGCTCGTTCGCTGTATGTGTTCTTGCAACAAGAAAGTGGAAGGCGAGGCCTGCTGCAAGTGAAGAGTTGTGTTTTCAGAAAGCCTCGGGTCTTCCGGGGCTTTTTTTGAATCAGAGGCTGCGAAGATGAAGAGAACCGCGTACAATCGGCTCCAATGTCGCTCTCCAAAGCCTACGATCCGAAAACCTGCGAAGACCGCATCTACAAGATGTGGGAGGAGTCCGGTGCGTTTGAGGCGGATGTCAAAAGCGTTCGCGAGCCTTTCGTCATCAGCATGCCTCCTCCCAATGCGACGGGGGAGCTGCATCTGGGTCATGCGTGCTTTCTTACAATTGAAGATGTGTTCATTCGCTTCAACCGCATGTGCGGTAAAGAGGCACTCTGGTTGCCCGGCACCGATCATGCTTCCATCGCCACGGAGAGCGTCGTGATCAGGAAGATTCAGCAGGAGGAGGGCATTGCCGATCCGCGTGCGACATTCGGTCGTACGGAGCTTGTTCGTCGCATCGCGGAGTACGTGGAGAAGAGCCGAGGGACGATCCGCGGTCAAATTCGCAAGATGGGTTCTTCCTGCGATTGGTCGCGGGAGCGATTCACTCTCGATCCGATCTTGAGCCGTTGCGTGAATGAGGTCTTCGTGAAGATGTACCGAGACGGCCTCATCTATCGCGGACATCGCATCGTGAACTGGGATCCGAAACTGCAGACGACCGTTTCCGACGATGAAATCGTCTATGTGGAAGAGAAAGCGCCGTTCTACACGTTTCAGTACGGCCCCTTCCAGATCTCCACCTCCCGTCCCGAGACGAAATTCGGGGACAAGTACGTCGTGATGCACCCGGACGATCCGCGCTATGCGCAGTACAAGACCGGCGATACGTTCACGGCCGAATGGATCAACGGGCCGGTCGTGGCGACGGTCATCAAGGACAAGGTGATCGATCCGAATTTTGGCACGGGCGTGATGACCATTACACCTTGGCACGATCACATCGACTTCGATCTCGCCGAGCGTCACGATCTTACGAAGGAGCAGATCATCGGATTCGACGGCAAGCTGCTTCCCATCGCCGGGGAATTCGCGGAATTGCCCATTGAGAAAGCGCGGCCCGAAGTGGTGGAGAAGTTGAAGCAAAAAGGGCTTCTCATAAAAGTTGATGAGCAGTACGTGCACCGCGTTGCCAAGAATCACCGCGGCACAGGCGTGATTGAGCCCCAAATCAAAGAGCAGTGGTTTATCGATGTGAATAAGGCGGTCGTTCCTTGGGAACGACGCATGCTCAGTCTCAAGGAAATCATGCAGGAGACGGTGCGGACGAAGAGCATCGTGATCATTCCGGAGCGGTTCGAAAAAACGTACTTTCATTGGATCGATAATCTTCGTGACTGGTGTATTTCCCGTCAGATCTGGTGGGGTCACCGCGTTCCCGTGTGGTACAAGCAGGGGGCGGGGGCGATGGACATGCACGTGGGATTGCAGCCGCCGGAGGGAGAGGGCTTCGAGCAGGATCCGGACACGCTTGATACGTGGTTTTCCTCGGCGCTGTGGACGTGGAGCACGCTCATCGACCCTTCGCTTGTTGATGACTTTTCCCTTTCCCTGGAAGATCTATTGAAGAAGAGCGGGGATTTTCAAAAATTCCATCCGACGCAGGTGATGGAGACCGGTTACGACATCCTCTTCTTCTGGGTGGCGCGCATGATTCTCATGACGACCTATGCCACGGGAGACATCCCTTTCGAAACGGTCTACTTACACGGTCTCATCCGCACGAGGGACGGCAAGAAAATGAGCAAATCGGATCCGTCCACGATGATCGATCCTCTCGATATCATCCCGAAGTACGGTGCGGATGCCCTGCGACTTTCGATGATCGTCGGGCAGAGTCCGGGGGCCGATTCTCGTCTCTACGAAGAGAAAATCGCGGGGTACAGGAATTTCATCAACAAACTCTGGAACGCCTCACGCTTCGTCCTGATGCAATGCGAACAGGCGAAAGTCGAGCCGAGTGGCATCGACGGTTTCGAAGCGAAGACGCTTGCGGACAGGGCGTTACTCCACGAGTTGCACTGTGTCGTAGCGGACGTCACGCAGAGTCTGCAGAACTATCGTTTGAGTGAGGCGGGAGATCGTCTCTACTCCTTCGTCTGGGATTTCTTCTGCGATTGGTATTTGGAACTCTCCAAAGGAGAGGCGAACATCCCTCTCTTAGTCTCGGCGGTTCGCACGATTTTGCAACTGGCACATCCTTACTGTCCCTTCGTGACGGAGGAGCTTTGGAGTTCTTTCAGGAAGGAGGGCGATGGAATGTTGATTCGACATCCGTGGCCGACCGCGGTTGCTTCCGATGCTCAGGGGCAAGCGGCAGCCGGCAATTTTCAGATTATTGTTGATGTCATTACCGCTATCCGAAAGCTCCGCAGTGATCAGAGTGTGGAGCCTGGGAAGCAGGTCGATGTCACGATCGTGACGAGCAAGCATAAGGATCTTCTCGCCTCCGAGCAGGAGCATATCAAGAGGATTTCTCGCGTTGGAACGCTTCACATTGCGATTAAGTCTGGAAATATTCAGAACGTCGCATCCGCTTTTCTTACGGATTTGGAAGTACACTTGTCGCTCGAAGGATTGATCGACATAGAGAAAGAGCGGGCAGGTTTGGAGAAGGAGCGTTCTCAGTTACAGGGATATCTCGCAGCTTCGCAGGCGAAATTGCAGGATGATACGTTCATTTCCCGCGCCCCCGAGAGAGTAGTGCAAGCGGAGCGGGAAAAGATGAAGGAAATTGAGCAGAAGCTCTCGAAAATCGAGGAGAGATTCAAGAGTTTGTCTTAGTTACGAATTACAAGTCGCTGTACTATTGTTTATAGTACGGCAAACCGGGCTTCTTTGTTCCTGTTTGTACTTGCATGGCTGATCCTCTCGTTACGGAGTTCCTTCCGAACTTTTCGTGCAGTGCATCGATCGTGCTCTGCACATTCTCTTCCCTGATTGCTTTTTTTGGTTCTTCGAAGAGGGAGAACTGAAGCGCGCCATGTGGGTGAAGGCCCCACAGTGCTATCCCTGCTTGCGTACACATCTCATCTTTTCGTAGCAACTCAAGAAGACACTGACGTACAAACGGTTGAATGGTTTCTTCCGTTTCCAATGCGTGGGGCAGAGAGCAGTGGGCGCTGCGATACGCATACTGTCCGTCGCGGATCCAAACTGAGACTCCTCTGCAGGAGAGGCGCTCGCGGCGCATTTTCAGGATCGCGTACTCGAGGTGCCGCAGTACGTGTGCCCAGAGGAATGCATGGTCTCTCGAAGGTGGAAAGCTTCGGGCGCGGGAAATGGATTTTGGAGGCGTGGAGTCTACGACTAGTGCGTACATCGATTCTCCGCGGAGCTCTGCCGCCAGTTCTATGCCCGGCCTTCCGAAGAGATGTTTCAATTTCTGCGCATCGGCTTGTGCGATATCCCAGGCCGTTTTCCATCCTTCTCCTTCGCATTTCGTCTGCCTGCGCGGTCCGATGCCCGGAATAGCCGCCGCCGGACGGTCGAGGAGGAAGGTTTGGAGATCCAGAGAATCAGTAAACGTGTCATGGTGAGGAGGCCGAAGGTGACATGTTTTGATCACGGTGACGCCTCCCGGTTTTCGATATTCGCTCGCCATCTTGGCCAGCGTCTTGCTCGCGGCGATACCGACGGATACCGAGAGGCTTGTGGCGAGGAGAACGTTTTGGCGCAGAGTCTTGGCAAAGTCGGAAAGGTCTTTTGGCGTTCCTCCGACAACGGCAGAGAGATCGAGGAACCACTCGTCGATGGACATTTGTTCGATGTGCGGAGAAATGCCCTGTAAAACGGATTCGATCTGCTGCGACGCCAGTCCTGTTTCCTGGAAGTCCGAGGGGGCTCTGATCGCATCGGGAGCAAGATTGAGTGCGTCGCGAAGCGTCATGCCGGTCTTTATTCCCTTTGCTTTGGCCTCGTAGCTTGCGGCGATCACGCATTTTCCTCCCATGCCGAGAGCCAGGAGTTCTTTTCCCCTGAATGAGGGGTTTTTGCGCGCCAAGACAGACGCGAAAAAGGAATCGGCATCGACGTGTGCGATCATAGGATGGCGCGGGAAGCGTCGGAAATTTCAAGCGCTTGCGATGTCCTCTCAGTATTTCCTCATCAGCCCCTTCACCACTCCCGCCACTTGCAATTCCTGCATCGCGAAGAGGTCCGGATAGGCCGGGTTCTCCGCTTGCAGATAGTACTTCCCCTTTTCTTTCTTCAATCGTTTCAGTGTGAATTCCCCGTCCAGGACGCCGACGACGATTTCGCCGACCTTCGGTTCTCTTCCACGCTCCACGATGACGAGATCTCCTTCGTTGATGCCGGCGTTGATCATGCTGTCGCCTTTCACGCGCAGGAGGAACGTCGATGTCTTGTCTCTCACGAGGTAGTCCTCGATCGTGACGGTGTCTTCCGCCTGTTCTTCCACGGGTGCCGCGAATCCCGCGGTGATGGGGCCGAAGAGGGGGAGCGAGAGTGGTACGAAATCATTTTCCCGTTCGAGAATCTTGATGCGTCCCTTCGGATCTTTCTCGATTTGCCTCTGGCGCGTGAGCGCGTTCACGACCTTGGCGACGGCGTTCTTGCTGCGTACGCCAAACGCGAGGGCGAGATCCTGCAGCGACGGCGAATAGCCGCGTTTCGTCTGGAATTCTCGGATGTAGCTGAGGACGGTGCGTTGGTGAGCGGTGAGCGTATCGACGGGCATACGGCGGTGGGAACGAACGTGCACCATGATAGGTGGACGTACGTTCACTGTCAAGATGCGCGAAAGGAAACCTTGTCGGTTTCCTCTCGCGGACTCTCTTTCCCTTCGAGGTATCGCTCCAGGCAGGCGGAGCCTGCCTTCGCGATGGTTTATTTTGAATGAATCAGTGGGTCAATTCCTCATGCATCGATGACCGTCAGATCCTTGTTCTTCTTGAGCTCCAAATAGGTGATCGTCCACACCGCATCCTTGAAGACGTGGAGGTAGGCGAAGAAGTAGCTTGCGATGAAGATGAGGATCGTGCCGATGCCCGCTGCGACGAGAATCGTCATGAGCGGAGAGAGGATATTGATGAGAACGAAGCCGAGACCGATGATGATCGCCGGGATGAACAGGGCGAAGACGATGTTGATGATGATGCGGATGCTGATGACGAACAGGAGGAGCCACAGGAAGAGAATGTGTCCCGTGTAGCTCACGATGAATTTGAAGCTCGTACCAATGGCGGAGAAGATGCTTTCGCGGCTCACGACGACGGCGGGCTCGGCGAAGCTCGCAAGGAAGTGCAGCACGGAGGAGAGGAGCCAGAAGAAGGCGAGAATGCCGATGATGTAGAACTTCACGTCTCCGTCGATGTAGCGCAGGATGAGAGAGGAGAGCGTGACGACGTTCGTGATGCTGCCGAGGACGAAAATCTCGTGGATACCGACCATCGGGAAGAAGTTGTAGAAGGCGAGGATAGGTCCGCCCGTCAATTCTTCCTTCTTCGCCGCCTTCGCGCTGAGTCCGATGATCGCCCCCTTCGCGAGGCGCGGGAAAATCCACTCAATGACGAGCAGGAAGAGCACGGTGCCGATGATGGAGAAGAACGCCGTTTGTGAGACGTTATTTTGCAACCAGAAGACATCGTCGAAGAAGCCGACGGGACGACCCTGGAAGTATCCCCAGATGAACCATGCTTGGTAGATGAGGAGCTTCGCGAGAAAGAGCGTTTCGAAGAAGGAGGAGAAGAGCCCCCACCGCCTCAGCGATTTCTCTCTGCGCGTAATCGTCCACGCCTCAGCGATGATCTCGCGTGGGGTCATTGCGGGGCCGGAAGGAGGTTTTGAATGGGGGAGTAGATGAAATCTTTGCCGAGAACGATGGTGAGGCCGACGCCGGTCCCCGAAGCCTCAGGCGGTGGGGTAACGGGCATTTTGAAGAGAGTCGAGAAGAATTGCGCGAGAGCCATGCTCGCCGAGTCCTCGGGGAGGAGAGCAGATGTCAGTTGCACCTTCTTGTCAGGGGCATTACCGACATGCTGGGGAACGAAGTCATACCGCGTGAGTTCTGCTCCGAGCGTTCCTGCTATGCCGGGCTTACCACCTGCATTGGAGATCGTGATGGCCGGATGCGAGAGGTAGAGTGCTCGATCGCGGAAGATGAGACGCGCGAAGCACTCGATCTGTTTCCAGGTGACGGGATTCTCGGGGATGGAAACAGGGAGCAGGACGGAGGCGCCGCCAAAGAGCGAGCGCGGAGGGTCGTAGAGGAAGCCGCCCGGCTGCGCGATGCTGCTGTAGAGGCCGTTGCTGTTCGTCAACTGCATCCCGAGGATGCGCGTTTGATCGATCTCCTGAGCCATGGACGCGGCGCTGAGGAGATCGCTCGTCGTCATCGTGGTTTCCATGTTCGATGACAAAATCTGGTAGAGAGAAAGGATCTTTCCGGGGTTCTCGATAAGGCCCAAAGCGCGTGCCTTCTCGCCGAGTGCCTTGATTACCTGCTGCTGACGGGCCGAGCGCCCAAAGTCGCTCGTGGTGTGACGACTGCGCACGTACTTGAGCGCGGTCTCGCCGTCGAGATGCGCGGGGCCGGCACCGATGGTGAAGGTTTCATAGGAATAATTCGGTCCGGGGTAGGTGGTGTCGACGATGTTATAGGGGACGGTGATGTTGATGCCGCCAAGCGCATCCACTGCTTGTACAAAACCGCTGAAATTGACGATCACCGCATGATGAATTTGCATATGGAGACGTCGTCCGAGTTCGTCGGAGAGTTCGTTGAGCGCGATCTTGGACGCAGCGAGCTTCGTGAGGTGTTGGGTCTTGATGAGAAGATCCTTGTAATCGCGGTAGAGCTCGTTGATCCTTCCATTTCCCATTTTCTGGGTGTTGAGCATGTAGAGATCGCGCGGGATCGAGAGGAAGACGGCGCTGTGCGTCTTCGTGGGGTCGAGACTGACCACCATGATCGTGTCGGTGAGGTCGATGCCGTCGTGATTGTCATCTCCGCGGCCGAGGAGAAGAAAATTCGTGTACCCGTCGCTATCGGTTGGGAGTGGAGAGGATGCGACGGACAGGAGGGAGTGCAGGCTGATGATGCGCAGGCTCATGAGCGCCTTCGCCATCCCGACGAAGAGGAGCAGTACCGTGCAGACGGAGATCAGGAGAATCGAGAACTTCTTCAAAAAGGATGCTCCTTGCCGTGGCGATTTCGTCTTATCCTTTGATGTATGTTTCGGAACGTTGGAAAGAACAGAGCGAACGGAGGCGCCGATCTTTTTCGCGGTTTTCCATGTGCGCTTCGGCTTGTCTTCGCGGATGCGACGAGTCTTAAAAGTCATCGGATGTGAGTGTAGAGGAAGCGATGGGATGCGTGAAGTCGATAGTGCGATGTTGGGTCGGCAAGTCGGTGCCCCTCTTCATTATTTAAGGAACATCCACAGCAGCGCGAGAATGATCGGTTGATGCACCAGATAGATCAGCAGGGAATATCTACCGGGAAATGTGAGCGCGCGTTGCCATGGTTTCTCAAGCGGCAGATGGATCTGCAGAAGGGATCGACCGTAGAGGAGATTGCCAAGCGAAGCGCCTATCAGCACCGTGCCGAACCACGGAAAGAGAGGGAAGTAATCCACGGAAGCGAACGTTGATGGAGCAATTCCGAGCGGGAGCAGGAGGGAGGTCGAGACGGAAACGTCGTGAACCACCGGTGCGATCATGATGACGATCATTCCAAGGAGGAAATTCCATGCGCGAAGCGTGAAGAAGAATGGCAGGAGCAGGACGCTGGCTGCGATGAGGTGCAGGATGCCGAAGCGGACGTAGGTGTGAGGATCCACGATCGCCGTCGCGAGGCTTACGAGCATTCCGCAGACGAGAATCGCGAGGGCGCGGAGCGCGTACTTCTTCAGGCGAGCGTTGTAGGACGTTCCCTTTCGTTCCAACTTTTCCCAGGAGACAGCGAAGCTGACGCCGACGATCAGGAGGAAGAGATGCGCGGTGATGCGTTCGAGGAGGAGCCAGCCGAAGCTCCGGGGATCTATAGGAAAGGCGAAGAACGCGGAGAGATCGTAGACCGTGTGGTAGACGATCATCAGGAGGATGGCGAGTGCGCGCAGGAGATCGATTTCGCCGAAGCGTTCTAAGGTCGGATGCTTCACGCGGAGAGTATAGGGGATCGTCGCCTTTCATTCTCGGGAGACCCTTGTCCTTCTTTCTCAAGGCGAGAAAGAAGGACGAAGAAAGCGCCTGCCTGCCGGCAGGCAGGCTCCGCGCGCCAATGCTCCTCCGCTCGGCCCTGCGCCTTCCTCGTGGCAGCTCCAAGGTTTCGCTGCCGCTCGTCGGCGAAATGCCACGGCGGTTGCGACCGCCGTGGCACAGGGCGTTCCCCACCACCCCCCTGGCGCGCGGTTCCTACCGATGTGTGTTTTTTTGTGGGCGCCGCAGCGCGATAAATAAGAAAAATTCCATGGTTCCCACTGGAAACCCCACCATCAATTTTGATAATTCCGCAAATTGTTACCGTTAGGAAGGTAACGGGGGTGTGGGGGGTGTAGGGAACCGAACAAGGTTCCCTCACCCCCCACGAAAAGATCATGACGAAGAATACGGTCAACTTCTTATTTAGCCCTGAGAAAGAAAGGCGATAATCATTTTCTCTCTTACGAAGAAAGTGAAGAACTATCCGAGAAAAAGTGGCATAGTGTTCCCATGCGTATCGTCCTTCAACGCGTTTCCTCCGCTTCTGTTTCCGTCGATGGCAGCATCATCGGATCTATCGGTCGAGGCTACGTACTTCTGCTTTGTGTGATGAAGGGGGACACCGAAGCGGATGTCGATCGTCTTGCGGAGAAGATCTGCGGTCTTCGTCTCTTTGATGGCGCGGACGGGAAGATCAATGATCGAAGTCTCCTCGAGATTGCCGGCGAGGTGCTCGTTATTTCGCAGTTCACGCTTGCTGCGGATTTGGCGAAGGGACGCAGGCCCGATTACACGGCGGCAGCGGGTGCACAGGTTGCGCAGGAGCTCTATGAAGGTTTCCAAAAAAAGCTGTTGAGCTTAGGTGTGAAAATGGTGCAAGGGGGACGGTTTGGGGCCCTGATGCAGGTTTCCCTCGTCAATGACGGACCTGTCACTCTGTTGCTTGATACTGCGTTGTCGTAGGCCAGGAAAGAGGCGATTTACTTGAACGGCAATTGCTCGTTTGTGATACGATTCTTCTCCCCCTATGTCGCTTTGGACGTCCTCGGTGGCTCCGCTTCTCAAGGGCTTGAATGGGCCGCAATCGACCTTCGATGAGCAACGTTTGCGTGATGCTTTCCATCTCGCGGAGCAGCTCTATCGTGGGAAGGAACATTGGACGCACGTGCCTCTCCTCGTTCACGCACTCGGTGTGACGCAGTTGCTCGCGCCATTCGAGCCGGATGAGGATACGATCATTGCCTGTCTCCTTCAGCATGCCCTCCAGTCCAGGCAGGTATCGTTGTCTGATATCGAGGAGCAGTTCGGCGCGGTGGTGCGCCGACTCGTGTCGGGGGTGCATTTGCTTTCGCACATCACACTTCGGGAGCGGCGCAATTCCGTCGAGGATCTGCGGGTGATGCTTCTCTCCGTCTCCGATGATGTTCGCGTGATTCTTATCATTCTCTGCGAACGGTGTTACGCGCTCGATCATCTCTGCCTCGTTCCCATAGAAGAGAAACGACACAACGCGCAGGATGTTCTCAATCTCTACGCGCCGGTGGCGGCCCGCCTCGGGATCCACACACTTAAAGAACGCCTCGAAGGATTGGCGTTCCCCATCGTGTATCCGGCGGATGCGGACGGCGTCGAGGATCAGTTGAAGCAGGTGAAACAGCAGTACGGATCGTTTCTCTCCGATGCATCCGCGAGTCTCGCGGGGGTGTTGGCAGAGCAGGGGATCGATGCTCGTGTCAGCGGACGCGAGAAACGGCCCTACAGCATCTTCAACAAGATGCGTCAGAAGTCCGTGTCGCACATCGACAAGCTTCCCGATCTCTTCGGGCTGCGCGTCATCGTGGACAGCGAGGAGCAGTGTTACCAAACGCTCGGCCTCTTGCATCGGATGGGCGTACCGATCGCGAATCGATTCAAGGATTACATTTCTTTTCCGAAGCCCAACGGCTATCGCAGTCTCCACACGACGATCGCGAAGATTCCCGGCATCCCCGGAGGGATCTTCGTGGAAGTGCAGGTGCGAACCGCTGACATGCATCGCGAGGCCGAGTTCGGTGTCGCTGCGCACTGGAGTTACAAGGAGGGCGGGTCGACCGGACAGACCATGCGTCGCGTGCAGCTGAGCCAGGTGCTTACCCAACAGCAGGCACTGGAGGAGGGGGACGAGAGCGACACGACGCTCGCCGATCATATCTTCGTGCTCACACCCAGAGGAGACATCGTTGAATTGCCCGAGGGCGCGACGCCTCTCGATTTCGCATTTCAGATTCATACGGAATTGGGTATCGGTTTCCGCGCCGCACGCGTGAACGGCAGTATCGTCGCGCTGGATTACGAACTGGAGAACGGCGATGTGGTGGAGATCCTCACGCATCGCTTTCCGAAGCCTTCTCCCGAATGGTTACAGCTGCTCAAAATGGCGTCTTCGAGGTCGCGTCTCAAAGGATATCTGTACGCACTTCATCGAGATGAATATGTGGTGCGGGGTCGAGAAATTCTCAACGAGGAATTGCGGCGTCTCCACGTTGCTCCATTGGATAACGAACTCACACTTCTCAAGCACTACGATGGCAGGGCGCTGACCTTCTCGGAGCGCGAGGATTTGCTGATGAAAGCGGGTCAGGGATCCGAGAAAGTCGGTTCCATTATCCTTCACGTCGATGCGCTTGCGGCCGTCAGAACGCTTCGATCTCCGCCGAAGGTCTCCCAGAAGAAAATTCGTGGCGATCAAGTGGAAGTGGAAGGGGGCATGCCGATGCCTCTGAGGTTCGCGAAGTGCTGTAAAGCGAATCTGGGTGATCATCCGGAAATCATCGGTTGCATCACACGCGTCGGGGAAGTGATGGTGCATCGTGCGCGCTGTCACATGTTGAAGAACGCCAATCCTGAGAGACGGGTGCGAGTCAGTTGGGTGGGGGAGAGAGAGCCGGTGAAAGTCGCGAAACGAACAAAGCAGGTCCGACAATGATGTTTTGTCTTCGTATGCTTACGGGAACCTCATGCTTGTTTTTATGCGAAGGAACATCACGTCGATTGTTTTCAGCGGCGTGATGTCTTTGAAGTCGGCGAAGGCGACGGAGGAGTCGACATAGTCTTCCTTCATCATGAGCGTCGATGAGGAGGTCATTGCAATGAGGCAGGTGCGCGTGTATTCGCCCTCGAGCCCCATCACTTCACACGTGCCCTTTCTGCCGTCGATCGTCACGTTCTCGACCGGATCGGCCGTGGGATGTTCGAAGAAGGACATCGGCTTTTGCGCTGTGTAGAAGGAAAATATCCAGTCTGCGAAGAGCGGCGTGCAGTGCTCGAAGAGCCCCGATTCTCCGCAGCGTTCATAGGGAAGGACATGGGAGAAGGCGAAGCCAGAGAGCATGAATGTGCCCCCCGACGTCTGCACCGTCGTCTGGCTTGGCGCGAAAACGTACGGCGGATCGGGCGGGGTGACAGTGATGCCGAGCGTCGTCTCGAGCGAAAACGGATGCGTGTATCCCATCCCGAGCGGTTCGCCATCCGTCTGTGCCGTCGGCATCACGAAGGATGGTTTGCCGTTTCGAAGTCTATAGATCATCTCGGCCATTTCGTTTCGGTGGAGCATCTGTGCGAAGCTGCCTATCGTCGGAGCGGTGATGTTCTTCTTCCTGAGCGCTTCGGTATAGACGCGGTACCAGATCTGTTCGTTGCCGTAATTGGCATCCTTCAGATTGAGAGGAAGCGAGAAGGTCTTCGCGAGGATCTTACTGGCGTTGGCGAAGTTGATGGAGAGGCCGGGCTGAAATGTGCCGTCGGGGAAACCGCTGATGATTCCCTTCGCCTTCGCCGCGCAAACATACGGTGCGAACCATGCCGATGCGGGAACATCGGGGAAGGGGGAAAGGGCACAGGGCGGGGGTTCTTTTTCGCCGCTCCCGAGCCACGCCATCTTGGTGAATTCCGCGCGGTTCACTTCGTTCTTCGGCAGGAAGTTTCTTGTCGAGGGGTCAGCGGGATTTTGGACGCCCTGCACGATTCCTCTGTCGTACAACCACTGGATTGCGGGATAGTAGAGATCGCAACCGTGCACGTCCTGATGCTGCGTGCTCCACCCGATACCGTTGCATCCCGCTGTTGCGTGCGCGACGCCGATGCCGCAGAAAATGATGCCGAGGGAAAGGGTGAGGGAGAGGAGGGGGCGGGGCATGCTTTGCAGTCTACTCCGGAAAGCAGCAATGTCGTCGTTATCAGCGTCATATCTTCTTTTCTCTTGCATATGCGTAAAACGCTTCTTTCAAAATCATCGAAATTTTGGTATAATGTCTGGGATTTATGTTCCAACCAGTCGATATGTCGCTCCTCCTCTCTCGGCGCAAGCGCATCGCGCTTGGGCTCGGTCTGATCGTGGTGCCTTCGCTCGTGGCATTCATGATCTTCAACGCCGGACAACACGGCGCTCTCCATAGTGCAGCGCCACTCGGTGCGTCCCTTACTGGTGACTCCACATGTGACGGAGACGGCAACTGTGAAGTGACAGGCACCGCAAGTCTCGATGGCGATACGACGGTGGCGGGGACACTGTATATCGACAATGGCGCTTCTCTCAATCTGAATGGACATTCCATCACGGTCAGTGGCAATACCACGAATGAAGGATACATTATGGACATGGTCGGAGGTGGAGTCTTTGGTGGATCTATTACGAACAACGCGACAGGAGTGATTAATGAAGGAATATTCACCAGCTCCGTGGACAACTACGGCGGCACCATTGGGGCGTTTCCCGTTACCGATAATTCAACCATGACATTCTATGGTTCGGTGACAAATGAAAATTATGCGGACCTCAATCACGGAACCTTCTATAACGGTGTAACAAATACCTCCAATTCCTACATCTCCGGCGGTTCCTTTTCGGACAGTCTTACTGTCACGAACAGCAACGGCGCGCTCATCCAGGGCGGGACATTCGAATCTTCAACTACCATCTATAACTATGCCACTATCAATGGTTCCTTCGAGATCGACGGAACCGTGTACAACTATGGCAACATCTCCGGCGGCAGCACGCACTTCACGGGCAGGGTACAAAACAGCTACATCATTGCCGGTGGCTGGTTCAGCGGCGGCGGGTCGGTGGAGAACGAAACACTCGGAAGCATCACCGGCGGAGCATTCGATACCCCTGTAAGCAATTATGGAACCGTGTACTTCGGATATTTCTCGTATCCGGTGCAAAACGGGAATTCCTTTGATTCTTCGGCGTATATCTATGGTGGAACATTCTCAAGCACGGTCGATAACTATGGGACGATTGATATGACGAGATCGAACGGCCCCACTCCGGATTTCAGCTCCGCCATGGTCACGCGAGAATCCGGCGACACGGTTCTCTGTCCTTCGGACAATGATCAATGCTTCGCAGAGTATTCCGCATCCACCTCTTCGTCTGATTCCACTTCTACATCATCCTCAGACTCCACTTCTACATCTTCTTCTGATTCTACTTCTTCGAATTCCTCCGGTTCCATGTATCACTGGATTGGCGGAGATCCGAACACACCGCATGGGTGGAATGATCCCGCAAACTGGTTGGAAGGCGAAGTGCCCGGGGAATTTGCCGGTGCGGACATCCCCGTTACCGATGGGTATAACCCCTTTATTTGGCAGCAGGATTCTAATGATGGATCGAACGGTATTACTCTCGGCACCGTGACGATCGAGGACGGGGCGATGATCAAAAGTAACGGTACGATCCATGGGGGAACATTTCATGGAAGAATATTTAATGATATTTATGGTGTTATTCTTGGAGGGACATATACCGATGTGGATAACTACGGCGAAATCGATATGACGGGAAGCAGTTTCGGTCCCCCGGATTTCAGCGCCGCCACCCTGACGCGAGAGAATGGCGATTCGCTTCTCTGCCCCGAAGGAAAAAATTGGGATGTGAATTCCAATCGGTGTGCCGCCCCAACGTTTCACTGGATCGGAGGCGATACGAGCAACGGATTCAATGCAAACTCTTGGGATAATCCGGCAAACTGGGCGGAAGTTATCAACGCGCCACCTCCAAGCGGAGCAAACATTGTCATTGATGGTAATTCGAGCAATTCCCCACTTATTCCTTACGGTTATGCCAATGATAACGTCGGCGGCGTGACGCTCGGCGACGTGACGATTCGAGATACAAGTTGGGGCATACAAAACATCGGTACCATCACAGACATCACCGGAACATTCACAGATAATTTTACCGGTGATGGCATCGAAAACTTCGGTGTCATCATGGATATCAGCGGTACATTTACGTATAGCGGTACTGGTCGCGGTATTTACAATGATGCAGGCACGATCAACCACTTCACCGGATCCTTCGAAAACAGTGGCAATGGTATCGGAATCCAGCAGTACGAGGGTGGTTCCATCTACGATATCAGCGGAACGTTTACCAACGATGGTGTATACAATCCTAATACCGATACCACCGGTATGGGTATCGATAATATCGATGGCACCATCACGAATATCAGTGGAACGTTCGTTAGTAGGGGTGCTGGCATCGGTATCAACAATGAAGCTGCTGGCACCATTGCCAATATCAGCGGGACTTTTAATAATAGCGGGAATGGTATTGGCATTCACAACCACGGCTCTATTGTCGATCTCAGCGGTGGCGGAGTGGCGCATCCATCAGGTGGCTTCACGAATAATGGTAATAGCTACATTGTCGAAAACGAAGGCTCCATAGCCGCTATCAGTGGAGCTGTTTGGAATAATAGTTACGGTGTCGGAATTTACAATATGAATATCATTACCGATATCAGCGGAAGTGAGACAAACTATGGGAATAATGAAGTCGTCGACAACGAAGGCACAATTGTCGACATTAGCGGAACCATTACAAACATTGGAGGTGGTGCCGGCATCGCCAACAATGGAGGAATTATCGTTAACATCAGCGGATCCCTTGCCAATAATGGTCTTGGTCTTGGTCATGGTATCGACAATGAATATGGCGTCATCAATAACATCACCGGGACGTTATCCAATACTAGCGGTGGGTATGGCGTATACAATGATGGTGCCGTTAACGGCGGAAATTATCCGGTGCTGGTATATAACGCAACTGGGGGATTCATTTATGGTGGAACATTCTTAAGCACTGTCGATAACTTTGGTACGATTGATATGACTGGCTCAAGCTACGGTCCTCCGAATTTCGATGTTGCTACAGTTGTACGAGAATTCGGTGATAGGATCATCTGCCCTCTTAGCAATGATCAGTGTGCCAGCGCATTTGGCTCTGCTTCCTCCTCTTCCGATTCCACCTCTTCTTCCTCCTCCCCAGTTATTTCTACGTACCATTGGGTCGGTGGAAATACGGATAATGGCTACAGCGCAGACTCTTGGGATAACCCGGCAAACTGGCTGGAAGCCTCTATCCCCCCAAGCGGAGCGAACGTAGAAATTGGAGCGGATGCAACGAACAGCCCGGTGATTCCGATTGGTTATTCGAATAGCGAGGATGGAGTGACGCTCGGTGATGTCACTATTATGAATACGAATGGATTTGGTATTATTAACCACGCCGTCATCAACGACATCAATGGTACTATCACCGTATATACCAACGTTGCTGGTATCGATAACTACGGAACGATTACCGATATCACCGGAACACTCAATAATAATATAAACGGCATTGGTATTCTTAATGAAATTGGTGCCACCATTACCAATATCAGCGGATACGTTTTCAATAACGGTAACGATCCCTACAATCAAGGCGCTGGCATCCTAAACTTGGGAACGATTACCGATATCAAAGGTACGCTTACGAACGTTTACGTCGGGTCAGGCATCGAAAACGATTATGGGGGCACGATTACTGACATTAGTGGAAGTATTATGAACATTAATAGTGGTATTGGAATTTATAATGATGGCGGAATGATCACGGACATCAGCGGAACTATCACGAATAGCGACAACGCCGTTGGTATCGAAAACATCGGCACCATTAGCGATATGAGTGGAACCTTCACCACTACGAGTAATGCGGATGGTATCGATAACTACAATACCATTGACGACATCAGCGGTACGCTCAACTTAGACGTGGGCTATCACGAGTCTATGGGAATCTATAACGACAGTTCCGGCATCATCTACGATATCGGCGGCAACGTTACCACGAGCGGAGCAGGCATCGGTATTAAAAATCTCGGGACAATGGTCGATATGCGTGGATCGTTTGCCAATGGTTCCCATGTTGGAATCGAAAATGATGGAATAGTCGTCGATATCAGCGGAATCTTTGAGAATACGGGGGGCGTCACCGGTATCGATAATGAAGGGTCAATGATCGACGTCAGCGGAATTGTGGGGGACGGCGGTAATGGATTGGGAGTTTTCAATAACGGCACCATCTACGGAGGTCATTACGCGGGGAGTGTGAACAACGAGAACGGCACTATCGATGTGACAGCCAACCAAGGAGGAACGGGTCTCCTCGCGGGTACGGCAACGATCAGCGGCGGTAACGTTGCCGTTGAAACGGATGGAACGATTGATATGCGCAATGGGCTTATGTTCAGCAGTTTGTCTTCCTTCGTCAATCATCATACGGGTAATGCAAACATCACGTGTACTGCAGGGCTGGTCTGGAATGCGACGTCTCATGTTTGCGCGGCACAGACTTGCTTGGTCGACACCGATTGTTCGATTGGTTCGCAGTACTGCGCATTCGGCACGTGCAGCAATGGTTGTCGTGGCGGCACCTCCAGCGGTGCATATCTCTGTAATGTCACCGCCACGCCGCACGCCTACTACACGTCCTGTTCCGGCAATTCCGCCTGTGTGAACGGCGGTTGGTGCGGGCAGGACAGTCTGTGCCATACAAGCAATACGACCTGTTCTTCCAGTGCCGTCTGCCCCACGGGTGCGATGTGCGGCCAAGACAGCGCTTGCCACAATTCCTGCACTGCCGATAGCCAGTGCCCTGCGGGTGGTGCAGCGCCGACGCTGATCAACGTTGGTTCGTACCCCAGAAAAATCGTTCTCTCTCCTGACGGGTTGAAAGCGTATGTCTTGAACAGCGCAAGCAATACCGTTTCCGTCATCTCGACGCAAAGTAATGCGGTTACGGATACGGTGAGCGTGGGAGCCGGCCCTGCCGCCATAGCGTTTTCTCCTGACGGAACAAAAGCGTATGTGCTGAATGCAACCGATAAGAGTGTGACGATCTTCAATACGGGCGACACGTCACAGAAGACACTCGTGAGCAACATCGGTTCGAGTCCCCAAAGCATTGCTATTTCTCCGGATGGGTTGAAAGGGTATGTCGCAGATGAGGGAGGGGGCTTGAAGATATTTGATACGAGCAATACCGCAAATAGGTCGTCCGTGAGCGTCACCTATCCCATCAACGTTGCTGTCTCTCCGGATGGATCGAAAATCTTTGTGACGAGTGCGTTTTACGGCTCAATTACGATCATTGATGCCAACAATACCGCGAACAGAACCAGCGTGAACATGGGGAGTTATATGGATGCCATCGCTGTAACTCCGGATGGATCGAAAGTGTTCGCGCTGGATTATGGCGGCAATAGCGTGAAGATATTCGATCCGAGTTACCCCGCTGGCAAGACATCCGTTCCTGTCGGCCAGAGTCCTTCCGGCATTGTCTTCTCTTCAGATGGGTTGCAGGCGTATGTGTTGAATGGCAACAGCGGCAACATTTCCGTCATCTCGACGCAAAGCAATACCGTTACGAAAACCATTACGGTTGGCAGTAACTTCGTTGGTATTGCCGTCACGTCGGATAATGCGAAGGCTTATCTGACAAACAATCTGTCCACCGGCCGGGTTTCCGTCATCGATCTTCTTGGCTACGCCTGTGCCACGGACAACCAGTGTCATCTGCAGAGTTCCTGCACGTCGGATAGCGACTGCTCCGCGAGCAAGTACTGCAGTGCGGGCATATGCGTCACGGGTTCCCGTTCAAGCTCCAGCTCCAGCTCTCAATCGAGTCTTGAGTCGCATGACATACAGAGTTCTCCATCGAGCTCAAGTTCCAGCACCAGCTCCAGTAGTTCTTCCTGCAGTGCGGATGATGAGTGTGCTGCAAATACGTACTGCAGCGCATCGAGCTGCATCGCGGGTTGTCGCACAGGCACATTCCAGGGTGGCTACGTTTGTGTGAATCACAGCTTCGCGGCTTCCTGTGCGGACAATACGTCCTGTGATGTGAGCGGCGGATACCGCTGCGCCACGGACGGCGCATGCCACGCACTTGCGAGCTGCGGGAGTTCCGACAGCAATTGTCCCGTGAACTATTACTGCGATACCGGGACGCACGCCTGTAGCTCGGGTTGCCGTGCCTCGAGCGAATGTTCGGCTGGTTCCGTGTGTACGAATCATGTTTGCACCGTCTCGTCTTCCAGCTCCACATCGACTTCAAGTTCTAGTTCCACTTCGACGAGCTCTAGTTCGAGTTCTGTTACCGTTGCGGAATCTTCTGCCAGTTCTGCTGCGATTGTGAGCGGAGGCGGAGGAGGAGGTGGTGGAAACCGCGGGACGACGGGCGGATCGAATGTCACGACGATCGGGGCTTCGGGAGTGAAGGGAGTGAAGGGTGCGAATCAGGATCTCGAGAGTAGCTCCACTTCCTCCTTAAGTGCCTCGGAACGTATGGAAGAAAGACGCGAAGCAAGACTCCAGGCGCGTTCTGCGTCTGCTTCTTCCGCTTCGAGCTCCGTTCATGCTGTCGCGACCGCGCAGCCATCGGAATCTTCCGCATCTGCCTCCTCGGCAGAGTCAGCTCTGCGCGATGTATCGCAGAGTGCATGGTATGCGCAGGCAGTAACCGAAGCCGTTGCGAAGGGATGGATGACGGCTCCAAATGGTATCTTCTCTCCCGCGGGATTCGTGACGGTCAACGATATGGTCAAGGCGCTCAATGCACTTCACGTGCAGAGTCCCTTCCTTGATCGTCTGTCGGACACGCGCACCCTCGCGCTCACGAAGGGTGGGTTTCTCCAGATTATCACCGATGCGTTCTCATCCGAGCTTCAAGCTCTCCTGAAGACAAAGACGCCGGCGGATACTGCGAGAGTCTGGCATGCCATTCCGGTTTCAGTTTCTCACTACGCTGCCGTGCGCATGAGCATCCTCGCAGGATGGATCTCGATGCCGCAGGGAAGCTTCCATGGTCTCGATCCCATCACCCGAGCGGAAATGGCGAAGATCCTCCTGAACGTGGTGGGGCTGTGAGATGGGAAGACGAAGTATACAAAAAGGACATTGGAATCAGGGACTACGAAAGCGGGGTCCCTGATTTTGAAAGTTTGTAAGTGAAGATCGTTCTTCTTTCTCAAGACGAGAGTTTCGCCTTTCTTTCTCAGGGCAAGAACGCGTATCGCTTCTCGATACGTTCCCGCGTGTCATGGTGAGGTGCTCGCGCTTTCGCCTTCGTGGCTTTTTGCTCAGCAAAAAGCACCTCAGGCTGACACGGGAAGAAACTGAAGGGAGAAGCGAGCCACGAACCATCACGCGGGAACAATGGTATTTCCTCGGTTTTCCTCCTCGTCTCCGAGAAAAATGTTCCAGTGCTTTCTGATCCCTTTTGATCAAGGCTTCCTTTTTCTTTCGAGCCCATCCCTTCACCTGCTTCTCAAAATCAATCGCATCCGTGATCTCCGGGAACTCCGCGGCGTACACGAGTTCAACCGGACGGCGGCGATGCGTGTACGCCTTCGGGTCCCATCCTGTCTGGTGCTCCCCGATACGCTTCTCCAGGTCATTCGTCACGCCGACGTAGCATGAACCGTCGGCGCAGCGGAGCATGTAGACGAAATAAGAATTCACGACGACAGAATACCCTCCCTCAAAAAAATCCCCCGCACTGCGGGGGATTTTCAAAAGCGAGGTTAGAAATCCATCACTTTCCCTCTGCAGATCGCTGTGCCATGAAGCAATCCTTGCAGAGAACGGGCTTGCCGCCCTCCTCGACTGGTCGAGGCTGGAAGGGGACCTCACATTGCGCACCGCACTTCGCGCACACTGCCGGATACATCTGGCGTGTGGTGAGGCGCTGCGACTTGCGTGCCGTGCGACAGTCCTTGCATCGCTGCGGGGCAGAGAGGTTCCGGGACGCGTAGAACTCCTGTTCGCCCTCCGTGAAGGCAAACGTGTTCCCGCAATCGCGGCAGGTGAGCTGCTGATCAGCCATAAAAAAGAAAGAAGGAAGTAAAAGCGCAATGTTCCTTCCTCCATGTTTCTCGGGGACCGATAGGACTGGTTTGAAGGAAATGCCAAGGACACTGTAGGGATAAAGCCTTGTATTGTCAAATTTCTCTCATACTGGACGAGGAAGTGAGAAATTGACAAAGAAACATATATTGCTATGGTGATCTCTGCCTTTCCCATCTTTATTTATGACGCTACCAAGAGATCACGGGAATTTTCCCTTTCCTACATTCAGTCAGGAATACGGTAAAGTGGTACGAAGGGAGCCATTATCAATAACTCCGGCTTTGGCAAAAGCCGTTGCGGTTGGTGCTCGGGTTACGGGTGAAGCGGTGAGAAATACCTTGGTACTCGATGAACGTGAAGAGCATCTTCGAAATCTGCAACAAAAGAGGGATGCTAAAACTGCCTCGGATGCTCATTAATTTGGAAGATAGAGGCCCCGCCAAGAGGCGGGGTTATTTTTCTATTCTGATTTCGCTCATCAATTCAGTGGATTATATGATCCGCATTCAATATTTGACAAAAATAAATATATTGCTATGGTGTGATAAATCTATTCCAATTCTCTCTTTATGAAGCCCGCCCCCACTCTACGAAAAGGAGATTGTCCTGCATCTCTCAGTCAGGGGATGCCTGCTCTTCCGACTTCGGGAAGCGTTGTACCGACTCAAGCACAGGAAACCGGCACGGGGGTGAGAAAAGTTCTCAGCAAGATACCACTCAAATCTGTAGGCGTACAGACGTTGCACGAGGGAGATGATATGCAAGCTTTGCTACAGAGAGAGTTTCGTAAGCAGTTGCAGATCTTTATCAATCAGATTGCACGTACAATTCTTCTCTGCACAGGGAACGAACCGGGGAAACAGAGGACTGTTACTAACAATGCGAGACAGATCGCAACGAGCGCAGTCACGATAGACGATTTCTGGCGCAGGTGTCCCGGATCGATTAAGCACGCTTTTCAGGCACTGCTACAGGCGAATGATTTAGTGGCTGAAAGGCTTGGACGGCCCAAAGAGACAGGTGACATTTTCCAGCCGATGGAATGCCTCAGGCCCGCATTGCAGACATGCAACGATGCGATCGTTTCGTATTTGGGGGGAATCACTGTTGTTACTGTCCCTTGCGAGCCGATAGCTGAGCCGACGGCACAAGCGTGAATATTTGACAGGCCGCATGGGGCTGATAGCTTTGGGAGCAACCTCCCCGGCTCGCGATCATGCATTATATTCATGACGGTCCCCTTGGTGAAGTTGTCAGTCGATCTACTGAGTCAAAGTCCTTGCCGGGTTTGGATGCTTTTCGATTCACCTATCAGAATCTCGTAATGGATCGGGTCTCTCAAACGAGTGAGGATGTGAGAGATCTGTTTGAGTTTGATACGCAAACTTGTCTTGGTCCGAAGCTCAATCAACTCAAAACTGTCCTTGATGATCTTCTTCACAAATGCGGTTTGTCTTCGGAATTTCCTTTGAAGGATGTCCTCGGTGATGCGACATCAATGTTGCATTCTGAGCAGACGGGCATTCCATTCTGGGAGCAAACTCGTCCGCTTGTGATCTCCAGTACGCTTCAAGTGTTACAGCGCACCGTTGCGCATCTTCAAGATCTTTTTTCGGACGGCAATGCTCCTCAGGCGCATGCAGAGAAGGGTTTCCTGATAGAAGGTATTGTTGCGGCAAGGCAGATCATCCGTCCCTTATTGGCATATGGTGCGTACTGAGGGGAGGGGGTACGATTGATTCCTTTTGTATTCTTTCCCATATTACTATGTCTCATGCACCTCTCAGCGCTGGCGAATCACTGACCTTAGAACGACCTGCCGCCAAGCCTGCGAGAGAAGCTGCTGTAGGAGCAAGAGTCACTGGTTGTTCAGAGGCATCTTGGGCGGCAACGCATAGAGTGCTTACTGAAGACAATGACCATGTTCGTGGAAGGCAGAGTCTCATTGATTTCGAAAACTCGCTTACTCGGGTGCGAGCGGAAGTGGTGGAAAATACCGATGTCGAAGCGACTCTTGAGAAGATATTGGCATTGATGGGGCCTGCAATTAACGATCCATTTATTCGACAGCACTTTCCGACGAGGGTCCTCAATCCCATGAAAATGACGCATTATCTTGCTGTTGCGCTTCAAAATCACTTAAGGGAGGGAGTTTCGGAGAGCAAGATTTTGCCCAGCATGCCTCATCTCCAAGAAGGAATGGAAATGTGTGCGCTATCGATTTTGGCGTACTGGGAACATGTGGCCGATCAGCCTTAAGTTTTTTTCTTTCGCACGTCCAGACTCTTCTTTTCCCATCTTGGTTATGGCCTACCCAGCCACTGAGTTACCTGATTGGTTTGTAAGTCAGGCTCGTAAAGATCTTCAAGCTGCTCGTGAGACGACGGTGTCGACCGAAGCTGCACGTATGGATGATGGATTGCAACATAGGAGGGAGGAGAACGAGGCTATGGCACCCGTGGCGACTGGAAAAGATGAAACTGCTGAGGCAGCGAAAAAATTGCTTCGTTTCCTGTACACCGGACCTTAAGTAAAAACCCCGCCTGAGCGGGGTTTTTTGCATCTGTGGAACCAAACGTTTACTTGAGAGAAACTTTCGCGCCTGCGGCTTCGAGCTTCGTCTTCATTTCGTCGGCCTCCTTCTTGGCGACGCCTTCCTTGACCATCTTCGGAGCGCCGTCGACGAGAGCCTTGGCCTCGCCGAGAGGGAGACCCGTGATCTCGCGGACGACCTTGATCACGGCGATCTTCTGCGCGCCGGAATCGGTGAGCTCCACATTGAAGCTCGTTTTCTCTTCGCCGGCATCGGCTGCGCCAGCGGCGGGGGCTGCGGCGACTGCGGCGGGGGCTGCGGCGGAGATGCCGTATGTCAGCTCCATGTACTTCACGACGTTATTCAGCTGAACGACATTCAGCTTCTCGAGCGCGTCGATGACTGCTTGCTCTTCTTTCACGAGGGTGGCGTCGGCCATGGGTAGAGGGGGAAAAGGTAGATAAGTGATCAGTGTTCAGTGAACAGTGAACAGTGGAAATTAGGAAGGTTGCTCAGCAGATTTCTTCTTCGCGAGTTCCGCGAGGGAACGGGCGAAGCCGGAGAGCGGGGAGGAACAGATTTGGGCGAAGGAACGGAGAGGTGATTGCAGCATTCCCGCGAACATCGCGAGCAACACCTGGCGGCCCGGGATCTGTGCGAGGATCTTGGCGTCGGACTGCGAGAGGAGCTTGCCGTCGAAGAGGGCGGCGAGAAACGAGACCTGCGGGTGATCCTTGGCAAACTTGTAGGCGATTTGCGCTCCGGCGATGGGATCGGTGTAACTGAAGATGCAGGCGACAGGGCCTTCCATCATCGCATCCTCGAACTCGGGGAGTCCCTGCTCCTGAGCGGCGATGCGGATGAGGGTTTTCTTCGCAACTTTCATCTCCGCGCCTCCCGCACGCAATTTCTTGCGCAGATCACTCACGTCGGACACCTTCATGCCGATGTAGTGTGTGAAGATGACGGATGAGGCTTTCGAGAGCTTCTCCTTGATATCCTTGAGCTGCTCGGCTTTCTGCTGCTTTGTGAGGGCCATGGTGTAGGGATGAAAGGTGTGAGAAGAGGGGAGATCGGGCTTAAAAAAGGTCTCCCTAGCGTTGAAGCGTCCGGGAGACCAGCGAGGAACACGGCACGAAGCACCAAGCCGGGGCCGAGTGACCGATGCTGTATTCCTCGGAGGGGCTTATTTCGGCCTGCGGCCTTGTGCCCTCGGTCTTCGGACGTGAGGGGAGTCTACTCCCGCGGCTGATTATGTCAAGAGCAGTTCTCATCCGTTGCTCTTTTTTAGTTCCAATGAAAACCGCCTGCGTCAGCTGGTGGGTGAAGAGGTAGCGATACGCTATGGCAAGCGTGATGGTTCGTGGCTCGCATCCCTTTTCAGTTTGTTTCCATGTCAGCCTGAGGTGCTTTTTGCAAAGTAAAAAGCCACGAAGGCTTAGGCGCGAGCACCTCACCATGACACGCTTGCTGGATGCCGGACAAGTGAAGCTTGCTTTGTAAGAACTCCGCCAGAGCACACTGGCAGTAGTTCATTTTTTGACGTTCCGTCGAGAAACGCCTTCTATGCGGAGAGCATCTGATCCGTCAGCTTCTCGACCCTGCGCTGCCATTTGAGCTGCTCGTAGGCGTCGTGGCCCGGCTTGAGGTTTTGCTCCATGGCTGCACGCTCCGCCTCCGGACTCTCTCCCAGCGTTTGCTGGATGAGGGTTTGCATTTCCTCGTCGGAGACAGCCGTCTCGCGCTGTTCTAGGAGCGCCTCCACTCCAAGTCGCAGCGTGATCCGTTGTTCCGCCTGTTTTCGCAACTCCTTGCCGAAATCTTCAGGGGTCTTCTTCGTGCGCTTCAGCCAATCCTCCAAGGTCGTACCCTGGCGGGTGAGTTGTTCGTTTCGTTCTTTGAAGAGGCGATGCTCTTCTTCCTCGATGAGTTCGTCGGGGAGGGAGACATTCGTCGCTTTTCCGATCGCTTCGAAGAGCGCCTGCTCTCGTCGTTGCTGGTCGATCGATTCTTCTTGCGTGCGCAGCGAGGTCTCGATGCGGGTGTGAAGATCTTTCACCGACTCGCCCAGCCCGTGCTCCTTCACGAACGCATCGGTCATTTCCGGAACGCTGACCTCCTCCACTTTCGTCACCTTTACGGAAAACGTGACGGGCTTCTTGCGCAGGTGTTCGGCGTGGTAGTCGTCGGGGAAGGTGAGCGTGAAGGATTTCTCCTCGTCCTTTCCAAGCCCCGTGAGCGCTTCCTCAAAGCCCGGGAGCAGCGTGGCGCTTCCGAGGATGACAGCGTAGTTGCGCGTCTTCGTACCCGGAACGTCTTTCCCTTCGCTGTCCGTTCCGTGGAAATCGATCGTCACCTGGTCTCCCTTCTGCGCTTTGCGCTCGACCTCCTTCGTCTTCTTATCCTGCTCCTGCAAGTACGCGATCATGCGGTCGATGTCTTTCTGCTCGATCTTGATGTCCTTCTTGTCGATCTTGATGCGATCGGCGCCCTTGAGCGTCACGGCCGGTTTCTCGACGAAGAGCAGCGACACTGAGAGGGGATCTTGGGCTGTGACGGAGATGCGCGGGGGGAGAATCGGATGGAGGTTGTGTTCCTCGATGATGTTTCCCAGACGTTCCCCGAGCAGGGAGCGCACAGTTTCTTCGAGCAGGGATTCCGCGCCGATTTTCTCACGAATGATGTCCGCAGGCGCTTTCCCTTCTCGAAATCCGGGCACGCGAATCGATTTGCCGAGACGCTTCAGTGCGTCGGCTTCCGCCTTGGCTCGTTCCTCGCCTGTGAAGGCGACACGGCACTCCGTGCGTGAATTCGGCAGCTTCTTGATCTCTATGGATGATGGCATGGGCAGAGAGGATAGGGGAAAAAATCGCCGGAAGAAAGTCGAGACCCATCTTGTTTCCGTTCTCTCGCGAGAGGATTTACCTCCAGTAGAGCAGCAGCGCGGAAGCGATGAAGAAGGAGGAGTACGTTCCGATGACCATGCCGAAGATGAGCGCCAGGATAAACCAGCGGATCGATTCGGATCCGAGGAAGAAGAGGGCGAAGAGCATGATCAGGACCGACATCATCGTGTTCATCGTTCGCGGAACGCTCTGCTTAAGGCCGCGCGCAGCGGTCTCCTCGAAGTTCTCGGAGCGATTCTCGAAGGAGAGGTTCGCGCGGATACGGTCGAAGATGACAATTGTATCGTTCGTCGAGTAGGCGAGGATCGTGAGGAGGGCCGTGACGAACAGTGTATCGAATTCGAAGTTCGTGAACTGTCCCAGCACAGTGAAGACGCCGGCGGTGATGACGACGTCATGGAGGAAGGCGATGACGGCGAGGACGCCGAACTTCCACGGTTTGAATTTGCGGGGGAGTTTGCGGAACGCGAAGGCGAGATAGAGGATGATCGCTACGGAGGCGACGCCGAGCGCGATGAAGGATTGCTGTTTGAGGCTTGCGGAGACGCTCGGTCCGATGGTCGTGAATTGCAGCTCTTTCACGGTCGTGAATTTCTGCGTCAGGAAGTCGACGAGTTGCAGGTGTTCCTCATTACTGAGCGGTCGCATGCGAATGCTGTACGACGTTCCCTGGATGCCCGTGATGGCGGAGACGGAGACGTTCTGCAGCGGTGAGCCGCCCTTCGGAACGAACTGCGTGATCGCGGTGGCCAAATCGGTTTTCGTGTCCTTCGCGGGGAGCTGGACTTCCATCAGAGTTCCTCCGATGAACTCGATCGAGAATTTCGGTCCCGGCTTCCAGAGGAGCAGGACCAGGGAAACGACCACCGCACACGCGGAGAGCGTGAGAAAGAATTTGGAGAGGGATTTGAACGTCATGCGTGGGGAGCGTAGCGGGTTCTTTCCTCGATTGCCAGCGTCATCAATTCCTGTTGCTGCTTTCTCCATGAATGCTCAGTGTAACGAGGTTTCCTCCATTTCCGAGGGAGAAGGAAACGACGCCTTTCTCCTGTCCGAAATCGCGAAGGAGAGCGGTGAGGAGAGGGGAGGTGTTCATGACGCGATTGAGGAAGGTTTGGGAGAGTGAGCCTCTGGCAAGGAGGGGCGTTTCTCCCGTCGGAGGAGGTGTTCTCAAATCCGAAATTGCCCGTGCGAGCCAGGACGCATCGTTACTGACGAGGAGCGTGTCGTCACTCTGCGCGGAATAGAGCCCACCGGTCACGCCTTTCTTTTCTGTGGCATCGAAGGTCCATTTGCCCAGAGTGTCTCTCGAGTTGGAGATGAGGTGCGGATCCGGTTCGATCGTTCTCGCGGAAAAATCATGCGTGAACGTTCGCTCCTTGATCGCGAAGGGCTGCAGCAGGGATTGCACGTCTTGGTGCAGGCGGGCAACGGCTGCCGTCGCTTCCCTTGTGGGCGAGGTTTCGATGAGAAATCGCAGCGCGAGGGCGCCGGTGCCGTCTCCAAGAGACAGTGACCCGGGAGAAGCGAAAAGCGGAGGAAGATCGTAGGCGAAGCTCGCATCTCTACCGAAGAGATCCTCCCACTTCTTGCGTACGAATCCTTCCATGATCATCTGCTGTTCGCGAGGCAGGAGGTTTCGAAGTGCATTGAAGGAGTCCGAAGGTGAAGCGAAGGCGGCGGAGAAGGTTGGGGTGGGATCAAGTGTGAGGGGCAGCGTGAGCGAAGAGGGAAGGGAGGTGAAGTCCGTGTGTTTGGGCAAGAGCGAAAGCTCTACGCCGGAATCAGACCAATGCATGGCCGCGAAAGGTGAGGAGGTCAGGGAAGAGAGAAGCAATGCGTCGCCGCTGCCCGAGGCAAGAAAGCGGAGATCGAAGAACGCTGACGGAGCCGGGGAATTTTGGGTGTGGAGAATGTTGTAAGCCTCAGAAGAAGAAAGAGGATTTTCTCCTTTCTCTTGGAATAAGATCGCAACATCGTTGCCGGAGAACGTGACGGAGTATTGCTTTCCTTTGAACCGATCCCAAAACGAGGAGCCTTTCTGCGTACTTGGGGAAAATGATGCCCAGCCGATCGTATGATCTTTGAGTGCAAGGAAGGCGACGGTGGAATTCTTCTCGGCGGAAGTGAGAGGGAAGGAGGAGAAGATGGGAAAGGCGCGGACGATGCGGTTACGATCGGCCTTTGTGATTCCTTCAAAAAGTGCCACGGTCTCCTTTGCTGGTAGCAAATCGGCAGGCGTTTGTGACGTGTTCCCCATCGCAAAAATCCCTCCTCCCACGACCAATATCAGCAAAATTACCCCCAAAGACCCCCATAAAATGATGCGCCGTTTCTTGGAAAAGAGCTCCGTCATTTGCCCCAATTGTAGCGCAAAATCTGTCTTTGTCTCGTCGAATCACTTTTGTATTCATAACCTTTTTCAGGCTCTATGGCTATTGCAACTTCTTGCAAAGAATCCCAGATCGAATACAATGCCCTGATTTGCCTAGTGCAGATCACGACACAAACAGTCACACACAAACCCCTGCCCCGGGGCACCACACAAAAAAGACAACGATCCTTCACATCACAGATACACTCATTCATTACTACTCTTCGCAGAGAGTACGGTGGCCGCAACTGCGGCTGCTCCCGCGTAGCGTTTCACTCATTCACGAATGGCTCCACTTGCCTCTGATGAGTACGCAAACGCCAATCAAACGGGACTCCTCCATGCATCCGGGGATGCTTGGACCGTCAGATGAGAGCCTTTCGGCTTTCGCCTGCGGCTACCGTTCTCTCTGCTCTGCAATGTCGTGTCACGGAAAGCGAGGATGCTCCAGTGACGCGCTACTGCTTCTCCCCAGTGCCTCCCGAGCGGCTTTGTCGCTCCGCGGTGGGCCGGTCCGGGGACTTCGTTGGGTTACGAGGAGAAACAAGAAACCCGAGCAAGGCAGAGAAACGAGGTATCCTCACCTCAAGTCTTCCTCCATTGTTATAAGGCTCAGCGCTTGACTCATGTGATTCGGCGCTGATAGTCACGGAGGACCGACACAAACACAAAAAGGCACCGAAAGGGGCCTTTTTGTTAAGCATGAGAAAGAAACCTACGGCTTCTCTCTCATGGACTCTCTTTTCCCTCAATGGTGTCGCTCCAGGCAGGCAGAGCCTGCCTTCGCGACGGATTGTTTAATATAGGTGTGCAATGAGATTGAATACATCTTTGTTTGGTGAGCTCGCCAGTTCGCAGAAAAAAAAGAGAGACGCAGCCATGAAGACTGCGCCCCAAACCCTCCTGGGTTGGTGTGGCCAAGTGTCAGGAGAGAATGGAAGTGTAGACGAGTGGAAAATGTGTCTCAAGAGTGGATCCATGTTTTCAATTAAAGGGGCGCAATTCGCGAGAATTGTGCCCCGATGGCCACTGTCTCTGGCTGATGAATCAGAACGAGACAGTAGGACGAGAAAATTTTATACCAAATTAAATTGATGACAACTTCTCTTGTTTTGCGTCTTCGCATCGCTTCTGCGCAATAGAAAAGTGCTTAGAAACGAAGATTCCAAAGGATTGAGGCGCAGCCGTAGCTGCGCCTCTCCCCCTGCCCCCCACTACTCCCCAGAAGTCTGGGCAGAAGGAAAAGAAGCGTAGTCCCGGTGTCGAGGAAAATCTACTTTGCGGCTCCCAGGTTGAGGAGGTTTTGCTTCGCGTCATCGAGCGTGGGATCGAGTTGCAGCGCTTTCTCGAACGCGGTTTCGGCGTCAGTTTTATTCTTCTGCGCGGCGAGAGTCCAACCGAGAATGTCGTAGGATTGCGCGTCGTCCGGCCACTTCTTCACCGCGTTTTGCGCCGTTTTCGATGCCTCATCAAAGTTCTGAAGTTGCAGTGCGACCTTCACGTAGTTCGCAATGCTCGGGAGATCGGCACCGGACGCGGTGGCCAGCGAACGTAGCTGATCGAGAGCCATCGGAAGATCGCCCGAAATCTGTGCTTCGACCGCAATCATACGGCGGACTTCATTCTCTGGTTGGAAGCCGTTCTTGAGTGCGTACTGGAGGAAGGTTGTAGCGTTATGGGGATCATTCAGGGCGGCGTAGGTGCGGCCGAGGAAGTACTGGATCTCGGGTTTCTCGGGATCGAGTGCGTACGCGCGCTCGAGGGAGGAGAGGGCGCGGTCGTAGCGTTCGGTCGTGAGTTCGCAGTATCCCTGGACGATCCAGGCGTCGCGGTAGTCATCCTGCTTCTTCGTCACGTCCGCGAGGATGGGGAGGGCGATCTCGCATTCTTGTACCTCCGCGAGCGCGTGGGCGAGGAGGGTCTCGAGATGAATGTCGCGGCTCTCGGGGAAGAGGGCGAACTCGCTGTAGGCATCTTGGAGAATGCCGGCGTAGGTGCGAAGTGTTGGTTCCCAGCCGTTCGCAACGAGGGCGAGCTCGGTCTTGGCCGCGTCGTTATTTCCCTGAATGATCGAAAGGATGGCCAGGCCGTAGTGCTTCTGCGGCGAATCGCCCGCCTGCGCGAGGAGTGTTTTGGCCTGTTCGAGCTCTCCTGTGCGCAGGTCGATGAGGACGTTGAAGAGCAGGATGTCTTCGACTGCCGCGCCATTACTCTTCATTTGATCGAGGGTTGAGCGTAACGCATCCATCTCGCGGCGCTGGAGCTGCGCTTCCGCCAGCTTCTTCAGAGCGGGAAGGCCCCCCTGCGCATCCACCGAAGCGCGATACTCTTGCTCGGCGGATTTGTAGTCACCTTCAAGTGCGAAAAGATCGCCCTGTCGCAGGTGGAGCAGCGCGCGGTCCGTTCCGTTGGTGATCGGTTCGTCGGCGTTCTGCGCCCTCTCGAAATCGGAAGCGAGCAGCGTCGAACCCGGTTGATGAGCGGACTGATTGGCGAGGTACGCTGCGCCGTGCAATTCGAACCAGAAGTACGTGAAGAGTCCCGCGACCACGAGGAGCGCGGCCAAGAGGGGAACGACAATGCGGGGAGAGAGACGCATGACAGGCGGCGAGATTACCTCGATTTAAAGCGAAAATCCACCTCTCGTCTTCTCGTTTACTTCCCGAGCTGCGGGCTCATTTCGCCATCATCTCCATGCGCTGTTCCGCCTCCTCCCAATTTCTCCTTCGCGGCGGAGTCGGCGATGTGCTTGGGAATCACCGCTTCGACAGCCCCCCACTTCGCTTCGCCTTCCTGCGGCAGGAGCACGGTCACCTGATCACCGACCTCGGCGCGGTAGAACGTGACGGATGCGAGCAGAACGCGGAAGGCTTTGCCCTCGGCGAGCACTTTGTACTGACCGTCCTCCTGGATGAGGAGGCCGAGCGCCGTGCGGCGCTGGATCGGGGCGATTTGTTTGTAGATGAATTTTCCTTCGTCGGTGATGGTCAGTTTCATGCCGTCTCCTTCGACGAGCTTGCTCTTCGATGCGTAGTTCGCCGGTACGGGATACGTCTGCCCCGCAGAGTCCATCATGTTCTGGCCGTCGAAGATCCCTTCGATCACGCGGCCCGTAGCCGCTGCGCCTCCGGAGAAGGAGGTGGCGCGCATCATGTTGCGTTCATGGCTGCTGTCGACGACACCCGTCACATCGCGCAGGAGTGCATGGGCGGTCTTGAGCGAAGACATCGCGGAGTCGATCAGTTCTTGTATCTGTACGAGTGTGTCGTCTGACATAGGAATGTGGGAATAGTTTTAGCGGATCTCACGGACAGAAAGAGGAGAAGTTTGGAGCCGGTTCGTCATCTCGATGTCTGTGAGGAGTCCTTTCTCAGCGCCGAGGTATTCCAGGACGCTGCAGGAGTTTATCGTACCTGCAGAGAGCGCTCTTGGCAAGTCAAAGCGGTGCAAGATGGCCCACGTGAAGCCGACCCCGAAGGCGTCGCCGGCACCGGTGGTGGAAAGAATCTGCGTGTTCTCGAGCGCGGGGCAGTGGAGAATGTTCTCTCCTTCCATGGCGGCGGATCCGTTCGCGCCGTCGGTGATGCATACGATGCGCACACCGGCCTTGCGCAGTGTGGAGAGCGAGTCCTCGACGGTGGATTCTCCCGTGAAAGCGAGTGCCTCCTCTTTATTGAGGAGGAGGATCGACGTGTGGGCGAGGAGACGGGCGATGCCGGCTTCGTGCATTCCTTTCTGGATTTGGCAGCCTCCGGGATTCCAGGTCAGGCCGAGGGCAGGGGAAGCGTCGAACACCGCATGGATGTCTTCGCCGATTTCACAGCTCTCCTCGTTCAGGTGGTTCAAGTAGATCCAATCGCACGCTTCCATCTTCTCGCGATCGAACGTGGCGTGGTGCAGGTGTGTGTTCGTTCCGGGCGTGTAGAGGATGATGCGATCACCGCTCCCGACCGACAGGATGATGGAGGAGCTGGTCGTTTCTCCTTCGGTGACGGTTGCCGCGCTCACATCCACCCCTTCGCTGCGCATGTTCTCGAGGAGGAGTTCGCCCCATTTATCGCTGCCGACAATGCCGCAGAACGAAGATGCGCACCCGAGCCTGGCGAGTCCCACGGCGGTATTCGATGCGCCGCCTCCGCAGGATTCGATCACTTCCTCAACGCGGATCTTGGCACCGACGGGGAGACTTAATGTTTCGACTTCCCCCTGTTTCGTCACGAGTTTTTTATCTGTGCGCACGAAGAGATCGAGCGTTGCTCCTCCGATCGACAGCGTGCGAAACGTTTGTGGCAGGGGAGACATGCGTGAGAGTTAGGAACCGCGGTAACGCGCTTCCATCGACCTCAGGAATTGCTGCGTCATCCGCTTCGAGCGCTTGCGCTGCCAGAGTCCGCCTGCGAGGAGAACGATGAGCCCGCCTGCCATCCACCAGGCGCCATCGGGAAGACCCGAGCTTGCCACGGAGGGAAGCGAGGAGAGCAAGCCGCTCAAACCGGCCGGATACACCGGGGACGTATCGCTTGGAGCGGGATGGAAGCCGTTGGTATCGAGAGGAACGCCCTGTCCCTTCGCGACGAGATCCGTGAGCGGTGTTCCTTTCGTCGCAATCGGTGTGACCGTAACGTAGTAGGTGATGCCCGGGAGGAGATCGCGGAGCGTCAGTGTGCGTGCTTCGTCCGCCTGCATGTCACCGCCCGGCATGGAGCGGGTTTCGTTCAGAGCATTGGGATCGGCGCCGTAGGCGATTTGGAACGACGCGACGGAAGTGTTCTCCGAGAAAGACCAGGTCAGTGAGAGCGATTCTACGTCCGGAGTCACGGTCAGCGTGAGGCCGGCGGGGCGCGCCGTCACGACGGCGGATTTGTCGCTTTCCAGTTTTCCCTTCAGCGTCGTCACGGCGAAGTAGTAGGTCGTGTTGGCTTGGAGGCCCGTGATGTGCGCACCCGGTGTCGCGGACACGGTGTCGATGGTGTAGGCGAACTCTCCTTCATGATCGCCGACGTAGACGCGGAACTTATCGATCTTGTCAGACGTGATCGGATCCCAGGTGAGATTCACCGCTCCCGAGAGAGGCTCCGCCTTCAGATTCTGTGCGATGGGAAGCTCGGGAGAAACCGTCGTAAGCGGCACCATCATCTGGATGGAATTTTGCGCGGCATCCGTCGCCGTGATCTTCGGTTGATAGTCGCCGGCTTTCGGAGCGGAGAAGAGGAGTTGGTACGTGCCGAGCTTCGTCGTGTCTTCCTTCAGCGCCAGTTGCTGGCCGCCCAAATCCATTGTGACGGACGGGAGACCCGGTTCGCTCTCTACGACGAGGAGCACCATGGAGCCTTCCTGCGGCTTATCGGGTGCGAAGGTCGCAGAGCGAACGGATGGGGGATCCGTGTCGCGGATGAGGTGGAGCGACGCGTCCGAGCCCTGGCTGTCGGTGACTTGTAACGTGTATTCGTTGTAGTCGGGATTGAGCGGAACGGAGAGGGAAAAGTGTCCGCTCGCGTCCGTATCGCCCGTCACTTTATCCAGTCCGCCGGTGATCTGAATGTTCGCGTAGGGCTGTCCTACACCTTCGATGGTGACAGGCTTCGCGCCGACGGTGGAATCTTGCTGGGGCGATGTGATCGTGAGGGCGTGCCCAGTTGTAGAAGAAGTGGCACCCGAAACATTTACTGTGACTTGGCTGCTGATGGGATGCGCGGGATCCGTCATGTCCGAGACGACGATCGTCTGGTTCCCCACTTGGGAGAAACTGAGACTCAGCGGCATGAATTTCTGTCCGAGATTCTTCGCAAGGAATGTCACGGAGCCTTGATTCGGATTCGAGCCGAATCCCGGGAGGTTTGCGGCAGGGTCCGTGGGAGAGGAAATTTCCACGGTCCCCGTGTAGTCCTGTACGGTCGATCCGTTCTTATCAATCGCGCGAATCGTGAGATTGCCCTGTTCGTTCACTTGCAAGCTCGACGGATCCACCGTAATCACGAATCCCTGCAAGACGCCCATGCCGCCCGTGGTCGTGGTTGCGATATCCGCGAGGAGGGGATTTGAGATGTTGCGCTGTGGAGGGGTGTAATCCGAGCCGGTTGAGAGCGGATTGGAACCGTCGGAAGGTCCGCCGACGGCGCCGCCTCCGGCAGCGATCGTCACTTGGCCGGTGAGTTGCGTGTCGCTCAAAATATCGAGCGCGCGAACGGTGATGGTGCCCGGCTCCGTGGATGTCACGGAGAACTTCTGCGTACCCGTGTTGTCGGTTTCCGATGTCAGCGCATTGCTCTTGGCTTGCGGCAGGGAGAGTACGAGTTCCACGGGGCGGCCCGGAAGGGGATTGCCGTACTGGTCGTGGAGGGAAACGCTCACGGTCGCCGCATCCTGCCCGTCGGAATCGATGGAGGTCTTGGTTGCGGAAAGGGAGGATGCGTCGGCATCGGTCACGTCGGAGAGGATGTCGAATGCCTTCTCATCGGAGATGCGATTCCCCTGCGATCCGAGGAAGACGTGATACGTTCCGGCCTTCTCCGTGCTCGTGGCGGGAATGTGAAACTTTACGCTTCCCTGAGCGTCGAGAGACACGGGGAAAGCGACGAGATTGCCGGAGGGGGGGCGCAGCACGAGATCATCCTGCGCATTTGGTCCGAAGCTCGAGATCGTCACCTCGGCTCCGAGCCCCGCGACGGAGTCGGAAACGCTCACTGTTCCCGCACTGAGAACCGCTGTCGGGAAGAGCCCGAAGATGATGAGCGCCAAGGAAACGATGCTGATGTTGTTTTTCATATTTCGATTCATTATAGCATTTTTGGCTTCCGGCCTCAATTCCCGAAGGCATATCCCAACCTCAAATATGTATTTGTCCATTACTTTTAACATGGGTTGGGCATCACGTTTGTACGTTTTGGAGCGCCGTCGGTATCATCGAGCCATGCGTATTCCCGTCTCCTCAAGATCCTTTGTCGGCGTCCTGCTCGTCTCCGCTTTATTGGCAAGCTGCGGCGGAACAACCACTTCCAAGGTTACCTGCACACAGCAGTACTGGAATGGCACGGTGGGCATTTGTCTTCCCACGGATTGGCAAGTCATGGATAGGGAGCGCGTGGATCAATACGGTGTCGGAGCGGATACGGTTCTCTCCCTGCAGACGATGAAGCCCGTTTCCGGAACGCTCCCCACAATCGTCATCACGCAGGAAATGCTCAAACAACCCATGAACACGACGGCATACAGTGCGGCCAGCATTCGCGCGGTTTCTACGCTCCCGGGGTACCAGTTGATCGATGAGCGCACGACGAACGTCGACGGAGTGTCGAGTGAGATCCACGTCTACAGCGCACAGCCCGCGACGGATCAACCGAAGAATCGTTACTATCAAGTGAGCGCGGTGTCGAAGGGGGTGGGGTATACGGCGACGGCGTATGCGCCCCTCTCCATTTCTCAGACGCTCGAACAACAGATCTTTCTGATGTTGGATTCGTTCACGTTCGTCGCGCCGAAATCGAAGTGAGGTTTGAGGATTCCTCGGTTTCCTTTTTTACCTTCCCCTTCAGCATCCACAAAAATTCCGTATACTGCAGTCGTCTTCGGTGCCGTAGCCAAGTAGTAAGGCAGGGGTCTGCAAAACCCCCATGCGTGGGTGCGATTCCCACCGGCACCTCCAGAATTTTGCGTACGCAAAATTCTGGAGGTGCGTTCGCGACTATGTCGCTCACTTTTATTTTATTGGGAGGAGAGCCTCCCAACCCCTCCCGTGGGAGCGAGAGATGTGGTGAATTCAGTGACGTTTGGGCTTCCAATTTTGGGGAGTTGAATCCGGAAGGCAGACTGGTACTCTTCCAGAGATTCTCCCAAATTTCATGAACAGTCCTAGAGCACTCGTGATGCGCGTGATAGCCGTAACCACTATTTTTCTTGGCGTCATAGCAGTTTCCTTTGTTGTTTTTTTCTCAGGTGGGATTGGCCTTGCCGAACTCATAAATATGAACGCGAAAAAGTCAGCTAATCCTTGTGGGAAATTGGTTCTAGACACCGAAACTGGTCTTTGTATGGAGCAGTCTGTCTGGGACTTGTTTAACAATGTCATCCATCCCAATCTTCAAACTTGTGCGGACTGTTCCAATTTACCCGTTCCAGTTATTTCACTCAATAATGGCACGCAAACTTCAACATTTGCGGTGTATCTTAGCGGCAGGAAGTTACTGGATTGGGTAACGCCAGGTCTCACAGCAGATAGCATCGTCCAGAGTGATTCAGGAAACGTCCTTCCTCCCGGGAGTACAAGTGCACAAATTTTGCGAGTGACTGGTACAAATTCCATCAGGTATCTCATCCCGTCAGAGGGGCAGTATTTTCAGAATCGTTATGAAGTATTATCTCCTCAAAAAACAACGGAAGTCCATTATGACATTGTGAAGAAAACAGGGGTGTATGGGAGTGCGTACTTTTTTGTCCAAGCAGCGCAGCCGCATGTAGACATGGACGCAGTCACTCGTAGTTTTGATGCGATTGCGTTAAGTGAGAGCAGGCTTGCGAATCTCTCAAAGCCTGACCCGTATTATGTTCTTGCCATGCCATATCTTATCGGAGGGGTCTTCGGAGGTGAGGGCGATTTCTATGTTGGGAATCATATATTAGAAGCCAATTTCGGAGGTGAAAAATACAGTGATATGTTTCCAACTGTTCTCACACAGGAAGCGAGCCACGAGTACGTGCACGATTTGCAGGATAAAATGAATCTGGAAGCATCGTACACTGCCTCCTTTTGGGTGGAAGGGATGGCGGATGCCGTTTCGATTTTCAGTGGTTTCCGAACATGGAACGATGTTGGCTTTGGCACAGTATTGGAGCCGGGATGTTCCGATGAAAATGGCAACGCTTCGGAGCCTCACTCTCTTGGCAGATGTGTGTTTAAGCATCTCGATCAAGAACACTATCTCACTGCAGATTTTTTCAGGCGGCTCTTCCACCCCCAAGGTCAATATCCTGGATTGAATTCTTGTACGTCAGACTTTTCGGATCCCACCTGCATTTCTGATTTGACAAAACTTCTAACATTTTTGACTGGTAAGGACATGAGAACATTCGTCCAGACAGCATTATTAAAAGCCCCTCCTACTATTGATCCTTCAAAGTGCAAGCTTGGTGCCGAGTGTCTTCCGCAGTCCCAGATAGAACCTTGTTTCACGCCTCCCAAAAAATGTTCTCCGGCGAAGACGAGTGTGAAATGTGGTACGAATAATGGAGAAACGTATTTGTGTCAGGAATGCAAAAAAGGATCCTTTCTTGATTCCTCGCACCATCATTGTGAGTAATCATGTTCTTAGAACAAAGATTATTGCGAACTGATACTGAGATATTTTGTTGGTACTGTTTCTTCACAACAGGGGAGCTATGGCGGTTGCGATACGGTGCAATGCGGACCTCCAGAATTTTGCGTACCTTCCCGTGGGAGCGAGAGGAATATTGAGCTTATTAATGCTTGGAGTGCCCCCAGCCTCCAGAGCGCCCTCGTGAAGCCCTTTTGCTGATTCCGCCGTTTTCTGCTACAATGGATGCACATTCACACCCACATCTATGACGAAGAAACATGCCAAAGGCGTCGTTGTCTGTAGCATCGTTGCCGGTCTCATCCTGACGGCGAGCGTCGTGAGTTCACATTCCGGAAGCGCACTTCTCGGGTCGGTGATTGGAACGCTTCCGATGGGATCGCAGCAGATTCCCATTCTCTCGCGTGGAGAAGTTCTGCGACGCGCAACGAATAGCGGATCGTCCTTTGTACCCGCCGTGACGCATGACTGTGCACTCGCGACGGAAATCTCTTCGGCATTCCTCTCCGCTGTTTCGGACAATGCCAATGCTCGAGGTCTGGCTGCACAGGTTCAGGCGAAATTCATGAGCACGTATTGCCCGCATGGTTCGGCTGCACTTTCTTCCTCTTCTTCTCTTTCTGCTTCCGAGCATTCGGTATCGATCGACAATCACTGCGCACGCTTCGATATGAAGTCGGCGCGCTTTACGGCGTGCATGGGAGCGCAGCAGAGCGGGATTTTGTATGAGCAGGGGAAGTGATGTGAGGTGATCTCAGGGAAGAGGCTTCTCTTTCTTTGTAAGCGCGACAAAGAAAGAGAGAAAGAAAGCGCTGGCGCGCCGAAGCTCATCATCCGGCTCTGTGCCTTTGCTCCGGCTGCTCCAAGGTTTCGCAGCCGTCGCGTCGGCGTGGTGTCCGCCTGTGGCGGACACAGAGCCTCGCCTCTACCTTCAACAACTCGTTCTCGTGTGATAAGCAACGGCGCGCGACCGCGAAGGTTGTTCTACGTTCCATCAGCATATACAAAGAATGCCGGAGCCGCGCACCACGGGGTGGAATAGCACCGAATGGTTTGAGCTAAGCAAAAGATATTCTCTGAATCGGAATGGCACCCGTTAGCATTGGTGCGCGGAGCCTGCCTGCCGGCAGGCAGGCGCTTTCTTCGTCCTTCTTTCTCGCCTTGAGAAAGAAGGACAAGAGATTCATGCAATAAAGATGTTGAATTGAGAAAGAAAGACAATATCCGTCGTCTTGAGAAAGATGGACGAGTAAAACTTAAAAGATTCCTCATTGAGTTCACATCGCTTCTCTGGTAACGTTTCCCGAAATCCTATGTCTTCTTCCAATCAGAAGCCCCCATCGCGCAATCCCGACGATTACATCATCGCGACGCTCGGGAGCCATTCCGCCCTGCAGATTCTCAAGGGCGCGAGGGACGAAGGCATGCGCAACCTCACCATCTGCAAGCGCGGCAAGGAACGTCCGTATAAGAGTTTCCCCGTGGCGGACGAAATCGTCCTCGTCGATGATTGGAAGGAGTGGGATGATGACTTCGAGAAGAAGTTGATGGAGCGAAACGCGATCCTCATTCCTCACGGGTCGTTCATCTCGTACCTCGGCCACGAGCGTGTGAAGCGGATGAAGGCGATGTACTACGGGACGAAGGAAATTCTCGAGTGGGAGAGCGATCGCAGCATGGAACGGCAGTGGTTGGAGCAATCGCAACTGCGTCTTCCCCGCGTCTTCGAAAAGCCGGAGGACATCGACCGTCCCGTCATCATCAAATTCCACGGAGCGGGCGGGGGATTCGGGTACTTCGTCGTGAAGTCGCCGGAGCAATTTTACGAAGTGAAGAATCGCAAGTATCCCGACGAGCACGATTTCGTCATTCAGGAGTACATCATCGGTGCGCCGCTCTACATTCATTACTTCTACTCGCCTCTCACGAAGGAGCTCGAGATCATGAGTATGGACAAGCGTTACGAATCCAATGCCGATTCCATCGGGCGCATCCGCGCGGAGGATCAGCTCGCCGCGAACATTCACACGTCCTACACGATTGTCGGCAACATGCCGGTCGTCGTCCGTGAGTCACTGCTTCCCGATCTCTTCGAGATGGGGGAGCGCGTGGTGGAGGTGAGCAAATCGCTCTGCGGCAAAGGACTCTTCGGTCCTTTCTGCCTCGAGGCGATCATCACCAGGAAGCTCGAAATCTTCGTCTTCGAAATCTCCGCGAGGATCGTCGCCGGCACGAATCCCTTCATCGAAGGTTCGCCCTACACCGCGCTCAAGTATCGTGAACCGATGAGCACAGGCCGTCGCCTGGTTCGGGACATCAAAGAGGCAATTGTAGCGGGGAGGCTGGAGGAGGTGCTGGGGTGAGGTTCTGGATTAATTCTTTCCTTCTTCCCGAACACCAAATTCATCTTTTAGGACTGCGATTAACGTCCTGATTTTTCGAATTTCTTGGTCCACTTCTTCAACGGATAAACGATTGATTTGCAATAAGACACTCTGGACGTTTTGCCTGTCAGCGTTTGTATTTTGAAGTTCCCTTTGGAGATTTGATTTGATTTCTCTGAGGTGAGGAAATAATTGAGTGTCGGGGTTAGACATAGAGGATTAGGGAAAAGTTGGGATGAGGTTTTCTGAATAATTATTCTTCATCGAGAGTACCTCCGTCTTTCAGATCGCGAATTCTCTGTCTGATGATACCGATATCTCGTAGGAGCCGATCCACGGGCAATTGATTGATGAGATCATGCGTGCTTTGAATGGCCAGTCCATTCCTGGCTACTTCGACTTTTACCTGCTTGAGTTCTTCGCGGAGATCATCTTTGAGTGTGCCGAGGAGATCAAACAGTGTGTTGGAACTTTCCATGGAGGATTTGGGAAAAAGTTTGGTTAGCATTGTCCTATCTAAAATGAAGAATGTCAACTATACTCAACAGACAGAAACAGGGTGGGCGAGGGAGCTTGGACTCCTCGGCCTCATTCCAAATTCCCAAATCTCCATTACACTATCCACCATGAACATAGCAGACCTCCTTTCCGGCTACGATCTCAATCAACTGACGGTGGGCGTGCTCGGAGGGCACAGCGCGCTTGATGTGTGCCACGGAGCGAAGGAATTTGGCTTCAAGACGGTGGCGGTTGCGCGCGCCGGTAGAGACAAGACGTATTCTCAATACTTCAAGACGCGAGGCGAAAAGGGATGCATCGATGAGGTGATCGTCGTCGACGATTTCCAGGATGTCCTGGATGAGGAGGTGCAGGAGAAACTGCGGAAGATGAATACGGTTTTCGTCCACAATCGCTACTTCTGGGTCTACTTCGACGATTTCTCTCTGGTGGAAAGTGATTTCCGTGTGCCGATCTTCGGCTCGCGCACACTCCTGAAGCTTGAGGAGCGTGACCAGCCTTTCAATCAGTATCATCTCCTGGACGCAGCCGGTATCCGCACGCCGAAAATTTTCGCGAAACCCGAGGATATCGATCGCCCCGTGCTCGTGAAGGCGGCGGAGGCGACGCGCGGATACGAGCGTGCATTCTTCGTCGTGGGAAGCGCGCAGGAGTGGGAGACGGTGGGATCGCAGTTGGAGAAGGATGGCAAGGTGACAGCCGATTGGCGTACGGCGACGATCGAAGAGTTCATCGTCGGCGCGCCGATCAATTTCAATTTCTTCTACTCACCGCTCACGGAGGAGCTCGAGCTCCTCGGCACGGATACCAGGCGCCAGACCAACCTCGACGGGTTCCTGCGCATGACGGCTGCGGAGCAGGCGAAAGTGCAGAATCTTATTCCCCTGAAGCGCATCGAGACCGGCCACATCGCTTGCACGGTGAAGGAGTCGATCCTCGAGAAGGCATTCGATCTCGGGGAGAAGTTCGTCGAAGCGACGCAGAAGCTCCCGCGCGACATCGACCCGTCGCGCAACGGCATCATCGGTCCTTTCGCGCTGCAGGGGGCGGTGGTCGCGGAGGAGGGGCGCGAAGATATCGTTATCTTCGATGTCAGCATGCGCATTCCGGGTTCGCCCGGAACGGCAGCAACGCCGTACTCCGGCTATCTCTACGGCCAATCGATGAGTGTGGGGGAACGTGTGGCAATGGAGATCCACCAGGCGGTAGGACAGGGAAGGGTGGAAGAAATTGTGACGTGAGTATTCTGACTGTTTTCTGTATCCTTGGTTTGTTGGGGCTGTAGCTCAGTGGTAGAGCACCTGCTTTGCAAGCAGGGGGTCAGGGGTTCGAGTCCCCTCAGCTCCACCACGGCGTTCGCGAACGCCGTGGTCCACCAGGGTTCGCGAACGACGTGGTCCACCAACATTCGTTTCGCGTTTGCTGGTGACGCACGCTTCATTTTTTTAACTGGGAAAACCCTCTCATAGGGTTAAATCCAGTGCACTTTGCAATGAATAGACAGAGTATGCAAAAGCACATATGCTCTGCCCCTTATGTTGCTTGCCGACCTCCAAAGACCGCAGGATCCTGATGCGGACGAATCGAAGATTGCTGCCATGCGTCTGGCGCTTGAGGAGCTTTTCGCGTTGATGAAGACCAAGGTTGAGATATCCGCCCATGTTCGCTCATTGATTAAAGAGATTCTTGGTCCCGCATTGGTTACTCCCGAAAATAGTGACGAGAAGATCCGTGCGCTCAGGGGGCAAGTGGTGGAGTTTGCCGGAATCCAGGTGAGGTTCATTAGAGGCGAGCTCGAGCGGATTGGGGAGATAGAAAAGCCTCGTACGGAACGTGGGATTGAGCTTCATGGGATGTTTGGAGGGATTATGTCCATTATGGGTGAGGTTATTCCTGATTTCCAAAGGAGCTTGAATGAGGATGCGGTGAGCGACATTCCATCATGAGAGGAAATTCCTTGAATCTCTATGGAAGGAAGTTCACTCTTCTTATGTGGACACGAATCAATCCAGTCAGCGTGGCGGTTCACTTCGACGGTATGTGGTGATCTTTCTTCTGGGAGGGGTATTCTTCTTCGGCGTAGAAGGAGCGTGGAACTATGTGCATTCCTGCCACGAGCACTTCGATTTGGTGAACCCGAGCCTACTGTGCTTCCAGAACAACGCTCTCTATAGAAATGAGTTGGATTACGAGCCTCTGCGCGACGATATTATTCAGCAGATTGCCGCTCTCAAAGCCGCGAAGAAGGTGGAGAACATTTCCGTCTATTTCCGCGATCTCCAGAACGGACCCCGCTTCGGCGTGCAGGAGAATGTGACCTACGATGCCGCGAGCCTTATGAAAGTTCCGGCCATGGTTTCCATTTTGCACATCGCGGATGCTCGTCCGAATTTCCTCGATGAACGCCTTACGTCTCCCGCATCCTTTCCCAGTGGGATGAGCAATGTGGATCAGCCGAGCCAAACCATTTTTCCCAACGCTTCCTACACTGTGCGTGAACTTATGGAAAAGATGATTAAGTATTCCGACAATCTGTCAGCGGCCGTCCTTTCGGACCAGATCATCAACAATCTTCGCTTCGATGAGGTGCCCGATACGTTCCAGGATCTCGGCATGATGCGCATGTTGAATGGGAAGCTCGGCGAGCTTTCGTTGCAGTCGTATGCCAGTCTCTTCGCCATTTTGTACAATACTTGGTACTTGTCCGACTCCATGTCGCAGTATGCCTTGAGTCTGCTTTCGCAGAGTACCTTTCCCGATGGAATTGTGGCGGGTGTCCCGAAGACGATCCGGGTGGCACACAAATTCGGGACGTTCCAAACGGACAAGCATAGCGAATTGCACGATTGCGGGATCGTCTACCATCCTCAAACTCCCTATGTTCTCTGTATTATGACGAGCGGGTTCAATGTGAATGATGAGGCGGCATCCATTGCCCAGATTTCCCGCACGGTGTATTCCGACGTGGATTCCATCCAACAGCGTTCTTTTGCGGCCGAAAGTTCAGTATTGAAGTGATGCATGGAGAAGAACTTTTCCCTGGACGAAGGATAAAACTGAGACATCGTGGTTTTTCCAGGGGGTACAATGTCGGTGCTTTTCCCCCCAAATCATGGCACCACGCAAAATGAAGAAAGCCAAGAAAAAGCCGGTAAAGGCCAAAAAGAAGGTCGTAAAGAAGAAAGTGAAGAAGGCTGTGCGTTCGAAGGTCAAGAAGACGGTGAAGAAGAAGGTAGCCAAGAAGCCTGCGAAGAAGCCGAAAGTCCTCGGGAAGATCTCGCATTACTACGATCGGATCGGCGTTGCCGTCGTGGACGTGGAGTCCACGCTCAAGCTCGGGGACAGAGTGTTGATCAAGCGCGGCAAGAAGGAGCTGAAGCAGAAGATCGCATCTCTCCAGGTCAATCGCACGCCGATCAAGAGTGCAAATGCCGGAGAGACCGTAGGGCTCAAGGTCGATGCGGTTGTGGAGCGCGGCGCAACAATCTTCGCAGCTTGATCGATCTCATGCGTCGTTTCCGGTTATCAAATCGTTGACGGTTGTGACGTGTGGAAGAACGGGAGCAGCATCCTGAGAGGAGAGAAAAGCACGTCGGTGGTGTTGGTGAGTTCCGCGATACTCCAGAAGAAGATCAGGATGGCCACGAGAATAATGATGTTGTAGATGCCTCCGATGCTCTTCATCCAGTCGGCTTCCCCCACCATATCTCCCACCTGCTGGCGGTACTTCAGGATATAAAATGCACCGATAATCCCGATGAGGCTGAGCACGTAATGCGTCATGCGGCGGTCATGGCGTCTTCGATTTCCTTCTTCATGTCTTCCTTCGAGCGTGCGCCGACAAACGATCGCTTCGCCTCGCCGCCGACGAAAATGACGAAGGTGGGAATGCTGAGGACGTTGAATTTGCTTGCGACTTCGCCGTTCTCATCCACGTTCATCTTCACGAACTTCACGCGATCGCCGTACTCGGCGGAAAGCTCCTCCACGATCGGGTTCATCATCTTGCAGGGGCCGCACCACGGAGCCCAAAAGTCCATGACGACGGGCACGGTGGATTGCTCAACTTCGGTCTGAAATTCTGCGTCAGTGATCGCTTTTGCCATGAGGAGAGGGGAACGGAAGGGAAGTATAAATCTCTGCGGAGAGTTTTCAAAGATCTTTCCTCACGAAGTTCTTCCGTGCGTCAGGATATCTTTCGTGATTTGCTTCCCCACCTCCACCGCGGGCTGGCCGTAGGGATCGATGCGATAGAGCTTCCCGAGAAGGACGACCTCGGAGAGGAGGAGGAAGAAGATTTGTCCGAGGTGGTAACTGTCCAAGCGTGTCATGGAGATCGTCACGTGGGGGCGTTTCGCGGATGTGAGGGCGGCGCACGTGCCGTCGAAACAGGCGTCGAGCAGCTGCCCCGTGGTCTTTCCGGCCAGATACTGGAAGGGGGGCGGGAGATCTTCGGGGAGGTGGAGACGCGGTTTCTCGATATCGCGAATGAAGATGTGCCAGGTTCTGCGCGGCCCGGCCATCCACTGCTGGAGGAGCGAATGCTGATCCTGCGTGCCGATCGCCGCGAGCGGAATCGGGTTGGCCGTTTCCTTCTTCCCGAGGCTTTCCGCGATGAGTTGCTGATTCCAGCGCGCGAGCGACGCGAGGCGCTGGCTGTAGGGCATGATGACGCGCACGTTGTATCCGCGCTTGGTGTCGAGCATGTACTGCACGCTCGCAAGGAGTGCGGCGGGATTGTCCTCGAGGGTCGTCTGCTGGCAGAGCGTGTCCATTTCCTTTGCTCCGCGCACGAAGCCGTCGAGGTCGGCGTCGAGCAGCGCGAGCGGCAAAAGTCCGATGGGTGTGAAGATGGAATATCGGCCTCCGACCGGTTCGGGAATCCCGAGGATTTGGATGTTCTGTTCGATGGCAAAATTGCGGAGGAAACCTTTCTCGGCGTCCGTAATGGCAATGACGCGTTCGCTGGCTCGTTCCTTGCGCGCTTTCTTCAGCTGTTCCCAGCAGAGGAAGAACGTGCTGATCGGCTCGAGCGTGTCGCCGGATTTGCTCGCGACGACGACGACGGTCGATTTCCAATTGATGATGGAGAGGTAGGCGGAGAGGACGGCGGGATCGAGAGTGTCCAGGATGATGAATTCCAAGGACTGCGGCCCCTCGAAGGCTTCGGCGATCACCCGCGGGCCGAGCCCGGATCCGCCGATGCCGATCCATACGACCGTCGTAACACCTTCACCTTTGATGCGAATCGCCGCTTCTTTGACGCGTTCGATGGATTGCTTGTCATAGGGATCCATCGACCACGCATGCTGACCGCGCGAACGTTCCGAGAGCCAATCGGAGATGTAACGGCGAAGGGAGGTGCGCAGCGCGACCATCTCCTGATCGGGGATGCCCATCGATGGCGTGATGGACTTTGCGAGCGCGGCGGTGATATCGACGTGAAGCATGAGGTGAGGACGTAGGTTAGAGGGAGCGTAGGGCCGCTGCGACGCGATCTTCGGTGGATCGCAGGTCGGATGGGAGATTGCGCAGGACGTTCATGATCGTAGGGGAATCGTAACCGAGCTGCGAGAGCGCGGCGATGGCGTCTTGGTCGAAGATGCCGGCGAATTCCTGCATCGTGTCTGTGGATCCGAGGAGGAGGGGATGTTTCTCGAGGAGGGAGCGGAGTTCGATCACCAATTTCTCCGCGGTTTTCTTCCCGATGCCCTTCACGCCGGAGAGGATGCGCGGGTCTTGGTCCTGCCCCGCCTTGAAGAGGAGCATGCGCGGGACGTTGCAGAGTTCCAGGGCGGTACGCGGGCCGATCCCGGATATCTTGAGGAGTTCCTCGAAAAGGATCTGCCCCGCACGATCCAAAAATCCGTAGAGGTCGAACCGATCTTCGCGCACGTACGTCGAAATCCAAAGCATTACCGGCGTATCCTCGTGCAATTTCTCGAATACATCGAGCGGCACCAAAACGCGATAGCCCACTCCCGCAACATCAATCGTCACCTCTCCCAGGTCGCATCGATGCACGGTGCCGCGAAGATGCGCAAACATACCGCGAGGATAGCAGATGCTTCGGGAGGGAAAAAGCAGATGGCAGGATATCCCCCGTGGCGGCTTCGCTACGTCCTCAGGGCGTTCCCAGCATGACGACGAACTCTCCTTTCTTTATCAGCTTTTTTGCAACATCGGGGAGATTTCGGATGTCCGTCGCGATGAATTCTTCGTGCATTTTCGTCAGCTCTCTCGCGATGACGATGCGGCGGTCGGGTTGATCGCGGAGCGACTGCGCGAGTTCGCTGAGCGTCTTCTCGATGCGGTGTACCGACTCGTAGAAGACGACGGTTCGTTCCTTCTTCCCAAACGATTCCAATAAAGTCTTCCTCCCTTTCTTCAGGGGGAGGAAGCCGAGGTAGACGAATTGGTTAATGGGAAGGCCGCTTCCCGAGAGCGCGGCGAGGAAGGCGGACGGGCCCGGCACCACTTCCATCGAAATGTTCTGCTCACGTGCCCGCGACACGATCGCGAATCCCGGATCGGAGATGCCCGGCGTTCCAGCGTCCGTCGTCAACGCCAGGTGATCGCCGCGTTTCAATCGCTCGAGGATGAAGGAAATCTTTCCTTCGTCGCTGTAGCCGTGGAAGCTGATCAGTTCCTTCTTCCCGATTCCCAGTTGTTTCAGGAGGTTTCCCGTAACGCGCGTGTCCTCGCACACGATGGCATCGCACTTTTTCAGGGTTTCGATCGCGCGCAGCGTGATGTCGCCGAGGTTGCCGATGGGAGTGGAGACGACGGAGAGCATGGGGGAATGATAGAGGAAGACAGGGAAGACAAGGAAGACAGGGGTGACAAGGAGATCTCTGTCCTCTTTTTTCCGCCCCACCCCTTTTCACTTCCGCGAAATCCGCTATCATCCCCCAGAACAACCTTTCCCGCCGTTTTTCCCATGGCAGACAAGAAGAGCGATTCCAGTAAGAAACCCGAGCAACAGCCCCTCTCCGGAGGTGGTGAGACGCTTTCGAGCATCGGTCGGCTCGCGCCGCGTGCGATCGTGACGGAGATGGAGGAGAGCTATCTGAACTACGCCATGAGCGTCATCGTGTCGCGCGCTCTTCCCGATGCGCGAGACGGACTCAAGCCCGTGCATCGTCGCATTCTCTTCTCGATGCACGAGCTCGGACTGCGCTCGGCCAGCAAGTATCGCAAATCCGCGCTGGTTGTAGGAGACGTGCTCGGAAAATATCACCCGCACGGCGATTTATCAGTCTACGACGCTCTCGTGCGTATGGCGCAGGAATTCTCGATGCGCTACACGCTCGTGGATGGCCAGGGAAACTTCGGATCGATCGACGGGGACGGCGCGGCCGCCATGCGTTATACGGAGTGTCGCATGGACAAGATCGCGGACGAAATGCTCGGAGATATCGAGAAGAACACGGTCGATTTCCTCCCGAACTACGATGCGTCCCGCAAGGAACCGTCGGTGCTTCCGTCCAAAATTCCGGTGCTCCTCCTCAATGGAACGGTCGGGATTGCGGTCGGTATGGCGACGAACATCCCGCCCCACAATTTGGGCGAGCTCGTGGATGCGACGACTCACCTCATGGATCACGAGGACGCCACGGTGGAAGATCTGCTGGAATTCGTGAAGGGGCCGGACTTCCCGACGCGAGGGATCGTGTACAACAAAGAGGCGATCCGACAGGCGTACCTGACGGGACGGGGGAGCGTGATCATCCGCGGGAAGGCGGAGATCGAAGAGATGGGGAACGGCCGCTACCAAATCCGCATCAATGAGATTCCTTACCAGGTGAACAAGTCCTCGATGATCGAGCGCATGGCCGAACTCGTGACCGAGAAGATCATCGTCGGTGTTTCCGATATCCGCGACGAGTCCGACCGCGACGGCATCCGCATCATCATCGAGCTGAAGAAGGACGCTTATCCACAGAAAGTGTTGAACCAACTCTTCAAGCTCACCGATCTCCAGACGAGTTTCGGCTACAACATGATCGCGCTCGCCGACGGTTTGCAGCCCCGTCTCTTGAATCTCCTGGAACTCCTCGAGATTTTCGTGGGACATCGGCGCGTCGTCGTGCGCAGACGCATCACGTTCGAACGCGATCGCGCGATGGAGCGTGCCCACATCCTCGAAGGACTCAAGAAGGCGCTCGATCACATCGATGAGATCATCGCCGTCATCAAGAAGAGTGAGACCAAGGAGATCGCGAAGGTGAACCTCGTCGGCAAATTCAAGCTTTCCGAGATCCAGGCGGATGCGATTCTCCAGATGCGTCTCCAGACGCTGGCGGGTCTCGAACGCAAGAAAATCGAGGACGAGCTCAAGGAGAAGAAGAAATTCATCGCGGAGTGCGAGGAGCTGCTCAAGAGCCAGAAGAAGATGGACGATGTCATCAGAGCTGAATTGCAGCTCATGAAGGAGACGTACGACGACGGACGCCGCACGACGGTGGTGCCCTACGAGGTTGGGCAATTCTCCGCCAAGGACACGATCCCCAATGCTCCGATGATGGTCACGCTGACGCTCGCCGGATACGTGAAGCGTCTCAGCCCGTCCCAATTCCGTTCGCAGCATCGCGGCGGCAAGGGCGTTATCGGCATGGCGACGAAGGACGATGACGAGGTGCTCTCGCTCCTGCACGTCATGAACCACGACGATCTCCTCTACTTCACGAACACGGGTCGCATCTTCCGTCATCCGGTCTACGAATTGCCGCAGGCGGGAAGGGCGGCGAAGGGTCAGGCGATCGTGAACATGCTCCAGCTGCAGCCGGAGGAGCGCATCACGGCGATCCTCAAGGCCGATCTCAGTGAATCGAAATATCTCTTCATGGCGACGAACAAGGGAACGGTGAAGCGCACGGAAGTCTCCGAATTCGAGAATATCCGACGCTCCGGCCTGATCGCGCAGAAGCTTCCGCCCGGCGACGAACTCCAGTGGGTCGTCGCGACGAGCGGCAAGGACGAACTCTTCCTCCTCACCAGGAAGGGCAAGGCGATTCGTTTCAAGGAGGATGACGTGCGTTCGATGGGACGCAGTGCGGCGGGCGTGCGCGGCATCAAACTGTCCGCGGGCGATTACGTGGTGGAGGCGGCGCTGATTCGAGATCCTTCGCACAGCCAGCTCATGGTCGTGATGGAGAACGGGCTCGGCAAAATGACGCCGGTCACCGAGTATCGTTTCCAGGGAAGGGGAGGCACGGGCGTGAAGGTGGCTCAACTGACGGCGAAAACGGGCGATATCGTCGGGGGGTGCGTGCTGCAGCAGGGCGAGGACGGCGATCTCCTGTGTATCAGCAAGCAGGGACAGATGATCCGCATGCGTCTCTCGGATATTCCCTCGCGCGGCCGTGCCACGCAGGGCGTGATCGTCATGCGACTCAATGCCCGCGACAAAGTGGCGACGATGAACGTGGTCATGGAGGACAAGGAGAGCCAGGAGGCGATCCTGCAGGCAGCTGAGGATCTGCGTGAGGAGGAGGTGGAAGCGATCGAGAAAGAAGGTCGTCGTGTCCAGAGGGTGGCGAAGAAGATGGCGACGGAGGCTCTGACGTCTGTGGCTCCCGTGAAGAAGAAGTCGAGCTCGAAGAAATAAGAACGGAGGATCCTTCGACTGTGCTCAGGACAGGTTCCGAAGATGCCGAGGTACGGCGGGCTATGTGTTTTTCTTCTTCTGCAGATGGGGATGGTCTAGAAGAGCGAGAATGCGAGGATCTACTCCTAAGATGGAATGTTCGATGGCTTTTGGCAGATGGTCCAAGACGCATGTGCAGGTATCCTGCATCAAAAATTTAATTCTTTTTTCTGCCTCGTCACCTGTTCCGGATACCACGAAGTTTGCCTCTATCCAAGGGTCGATAGAGAGGCCGATGAGATTTCCGCCCAGGAGAGCATCGATATTTTCCCAGGTTTTCGCGGAAATCATGCCGAATGGACGCATGACCGCTTCCACTTCCTCGGGGGACGGACGTACATCTGGATCTGGGAAAGCCGAACGAACTTTCTCTACGACTTGCTGCGCTTGCGAAGGAGACTTATGCAATGACCACATTGGAGGGAAAGTCTATTAGCACCGTTCCGTTTGTCAATTTTCAGCACAATGAGCATTTCCGACATGCCCGCTTTCGATCCTGTTGCAAAATATCGGATCTTCGTTACAATCCCTCGGCTATGAAACAGGGTATCCATCCGGAAGTATTTCCCAAGGCAAAGACGACCTGCCAGACGTGCGGAGCCATTTTCTTGATTCCGTCGACGGTGGAGACGCAAACGGTTGAAATTTGCCGTAGCTGTCACCCGATCTACACGGGCAAGGCGCAGAAGGATATCAAGGGTGGTCGCGTCGAGCGATTCCGCAAGCGTATGGCTGCGGGGAAGTCGTAAGCGGACGAAGGTATTGATGATCCTCTTCCTTGGCACTCTTTCGTCATGAGTGCTATGCTGCTTCGTATGAACGAACGGCAGGGCAGATTGCTCGTCGCCATCATCGACCAATTCATCCAGACAGCGGTGCCTGTCGGATCGAAGCGTCTCCTGGAAGGGGCCGATTTCAGCCTTTCCTCAGCGACGATCCGCAGCGAGATGGGTGCGCTTGAGGACGAGGGATTCTTGGAGCAACCCCACGTCTCCTCCGGACGCATTCCGACGGCGAAGGGATACCGCGTCTTCGTGAGGGAGTTCCTGCATCCGTCGCCCCACGAACGTCAAGTCAGGCACAAGTTCGCCGAACTTCGGGAGCAGTATTTCCAGCGCAAGGATCAGGAATTCGTCTACGAAGCCGTCGCGCTCCTCTCGCGCATGATTCCCAACATCGCGTTCGCAACGGTTCCGCACAAGCCGGGTGTCTATTATTTGGGTCTTTCAAACGTTCTCCGCCAACCCGAATTCCAAGTGGATCCAGCACTTGCCACGGGTGTGGCCGAAGTGCTCGAGAGTCGGCTCTCCACACTTCTCGAGAAGATCGAGGTAGATGAACGGATCCGTTTCTACATTGGCGATGAGAATCTCCTGCCTCAGATTCAAAGTTGCAGCTTGATGGTTACCGAGTACCACCTGCGCGGCGGTCGTGGTGCCATCGGCGTCCTCGGACACATGCGTATGGATTATGCATACAATTCGGTGGCACTGGAGCTGGTGGCGGATTTACTGAGGAAGGCGTGATGGGGAGGGGGTAGGACGTAGGACAGAGGACGTAGGACGTAGAATCTTGTGGAGATTCCTCTTTTTCTTACGTCCGCAGCCCTATGTCCTACGTCCTACGTCCTCTGTCCTCATTCCCTGTATACTCCCTGCGATGCCCCCCGCAAAAAGCAACACCGTACTTCTCCGTATCCGTCCGTCGCTTCCCGATCCCGATGAAACCAGCGCCGCGCGCGGTCCGATCATGATGGAGGCGGTGCTCTCGACGTTGCACTCGCTGAGAGGCAAGAACGCCGTGATCAGTTTGGAGATTGGAATCAGCGAGGGGAAGATCGCGCTCTTTGCGAGATCCGCCGCTGCATCCGCTTCGCTCATCGAGAGTCAGATCTACGCGCAGTTTCCCGATGCAGAAATCGATCGCGTTTCCGTCGATTTGCTCGATCCGCGGGAAGGGGAGTCGGTTTTCGTGAGTGATCTCACGCTCACCCATGCCGAGCTCTATCCGATCAAGCGCTATCCGCAGTTCGTCGATCTGGTGACGCGGCAGAATATCGATACGATTGCGGGAATACTCTCGTCTCTCGTTCGCTATCCGAAGCCGCAAATGCGCGGTTACATCCAAGTGGTCATCGCTCCGACGTCACATAGATACCGACGTCGTGCGTTGGCATTCTTCCCGTTGATTCTTCGCGGTATCAGCAAAATGTCGCCCGCCTATGCTCGCCTCTTCACGCGTGTGCACATGGCGCGAGGCTGGAACAGAGTGTTGCTCCTTCCCGCTGACATCCTCATGGGAGGATTTCGTGCGTGGTTCGGCAAACCGGCGACGAAGAACATTTCTCTGCTCACGGGAGAAGAGACGCAGGATGAAAATGTGGATGAGGACCACAAGGTTGGCATGCGCAGCCACGATCGTGAGGATGCGGCGACGGCTGCGGTGGACAAGATCAATCATCTCCTCTTCGATGCCTGCGTGCGCGTGAATGTCACCGCTCCCGAGAAGTACGCGGAGGAGGCGAAGGCAAAGGCGGAGGAAATCGCTTCGAGTTTTCGACAATTCACCCTACCGCAGTGCAACGGTTTTTCGGCCACACCCTGCCGCATGCGGTCGCAGTACGTCCGCGGTCTCTCCTCGCCGTTTGCGCTCTCCGTAGAGGAAGTCGCCACACTCTGGCACGTGCCGAACATCCTCGTGAAGACGCCGAATTTCGATTGGGTCGTCAGCAAGAAATTGGAACCGCCCGTGGATTTGCCCGTCCTCGAGGACGAAGTTTCAGACCCCGATTTGACGGTGCTCGGAGAAGCAGTGTTCCGCGGTCAGCGTCAGAAATTTGGTATTCGCACGGACGATCGTCGCCGCCACATGTACACGATTGGAAAGACCGGCATGGGCAAATCGACGCTCCTCGAGAACATGATCTTTTCGGATATCCATGCGGGGCGCGGCGTTGCTGTCATCGATCCGCACGGCGATCTCGTGGAGGCGGTTATGCGCTTCATCCCCGCGAGCCGCACGAATGATGTCATCCTCTTCGATCCGGCAGATCGCGATTATCCCGTCTCGTTCAACATGCTCAATTGCCCCAATCCCGAGCAGCGCCCCCTCGTCGCGTCGGGGCTCATGAGCGTCTTCAAAAAGCTCTGGCCCGACGCCTTTTCCGGGCGCATGGAATACATCCTCCGCAATGCGTTACTTGCGCTTCTGGATGCGGAAAACAACTCCATGCTCGGGATCATGCGCATCTTTGTGGACGATGCATTCCGTGCCAAGATCATGGAGCGCGTAACGAATCATCTCGTGAAGAGTTTCTGGGAGGACGAGTACACGAGCTGGTCGGACAAGTACCGCACCGAGGCGATCGCGGCGGTGCAGAACAAGATCGGGCAGCTCGTCACGACGCCGCTGATCCGTAATATCGTGGGGCAGGTGGTTTCCAAGGTGGATATTCGCCATGCGATGGACACGGGCAAGATCATTCTGATGAATTTAAGCAAGGGAAAGCTCGGTGAGGATAATTCCGCGTTCCTTGGCTCGATGATGGTCACGAAGTTCCAGCTCGATGCCATGAGCCGGGCGGATATTCCGGAGAAGGATCGACGGGATTTCTTCCTCTACGTCGACGAGTTCCAGAACTTCGCTACCGAATCCTTCGCCACGATCCTCTCGGAGGCGCGTAAGTACCGCCTCAATCTCACGATGGCCAATCAGTACGTGAATCAGCTCCTCATCGGGGAGGGGAATGGCAATACGATGCTTCGGGATGCGGTTTTCGGCAACGTGGGCTCCATGGTGTGCTTCCAGGTCGGATCCGACGACGCGGAGCCCCTCAGCCTGCAATTCGAGGAAATGGTGCTGCCCAAAGACATTCTAAGTCTTCCCAAGTACCACGCGTACACGCGCCTGATGATCCGCGGCGTGCCCTCGAAGCCGTTCTCCGTGAGCACGCTCCCTCCGCCCGATTTTGAGCAGGATGACGGGCGCATGGAGACGATTCGTCGTCTCTCCCGTGAGCGGTATTCCGAGAAAGCGTCGGTCGTCGAGGAGAAGATCACGAAGTGGATTGCGAGCGGGCGTGCCTCCGCGAAGGATGCCAAACACTCCGAGAAGGCCAAGGAGAAGGAAGAAGAAGAGTTGAAGAAAGCCAAGAAGAAGGGTTTGACGCTCGCGCAGTACCGCGAATGGCGCGATCGTGAACTTCGGACAAACGAATTCAACGCGCTTCGCAAAAAAGAATTCCTGGGTGAAACGCTTTCAGAGGAGGAAGTGAAGGCAAAAGCCGCATTGGCCGAGATGCTCGAAAAGACTGGCGGGATCCCTCCTCCAAGCAAGACGATGCTGGATATGAAGGAGAAGAAGAAAGCCTCCTGATTTCCAAAAAATGGTTCAGGTTTCCCATCGGCTGTTAGCTGATTTGAATCAATGGCAGAGAGAGGAGTAGCCACGCAGGCTTCCAAGACGGTCGCTATACCCAGGTGATGCAGTAGGTGTGCAGGAGTTGGCCGGGAGGAACGTTTGTTGGTCACGTGGCCATTCCTATCTCTGCGAACGATGGTGGAGAAAGAACAGGAATTGTTTGTATGGATTCTTTATGTCTTGATCTCCTATTGGGTGGGGGATCGTGTAATCCTATCTTCGAATTCCGATTACTCAAGGAGTCTGGGTAGAGGGAACTGCCAGAGAGGATACGAATACAAAATGTGCACATAAATAAACAAATAAAATATGGCTTTTGTAAGCCATAAAAGTCATGAATGAATAAATAAATTGACCATTTGGATTATGCTCCTTGCATTCGCATTTATGAACAGTTTTGAACTATTCATCTGTGAAGATTTATTTACTATTCTCTTTCTTTGTCTGGGCGACAGGAATCGCCTTTCTTTCTCCGGTCTAGAACAACGAAGCGTGTCTACGGTTCGTGGCTCGCTTCCTTTTTATGGAAAAAACCTGTGTCAGCCTGAGGTGCTCCAAGCGAAGCGAGGAGCCACGAAGGCTTGGGCCGCTCGCACCTCACCATGACACGCCACCTCCTGGAGCACGGCTCCAACCGATGTGTGTTTGTTTTTGTGTGCGCCGCAGCGCAATAAAAAAGAAAAATTCCATGGTTCCCACTGGAAATCCCACCATTAACTCCGAAAATTCCACAAATTGTTACCGTTAGGAGGGTAACGGGGGTGTGGGTGTGTAGGGAACCGAACAAGGTTCCCTCACCCCCCACGAAAGAATAAATTAATTCCAGTTCATCGGATCGATCCCGGGACAGGGGAAGCTCTTGCAGAGTTCCTTCACTTCTCCCTTGATGCGCGCGAGGACGTTGTCATCCTTGGCATTCGTGACCGCCTCATTCATCCAGTCGCCGATCTTCGCCATTTCCGCCTCCTTCATTCCACGCGAGGTGACGGCCGGCGTGCCGATGCGCACGCCCGCGGGGTTGGCCGGCGGGCTTTGATCGAACGGAATCGTATTCATATTGGCTTCGATCCCGGCTTTTTCGAGCGCGATGGATGCCTCTTTGCCGCTCACGCCCTTGGACTTCGTCGTTTCGAAGAGGATGAGGTGATTGTCTGTGCCGCCGCTGATGAGGCGGAACTGGTGTCGGATGAGACTCTCGGCAAGCGCCTTCGCATTCGCAACGATTTGCATCGCATACTCCTTGAATTCGGGTTTTTCCGCTTCCTTGAAGGCAACGGCGATGGCGGCGGTCGTTTGATTGTGCGGGCCACCCTGGAGCCCCGGCATGATCGCTTTGTCGACGGCCTGAGCGTATTGCGCTTTGCAGACGATGAGGGCGCCCCTGGGACCGCGCAGCGACTTGTGGGAGGTGGTGATGCCGGTGTCCGCCATCGGGAAGGGGCTGGGATGCGCTCCGCCGAGGATGAGACCGGTGATATGCGAGATGTCGGCATGGAAGAGCGCGCCGACATCGGTGCAGATTTCGCGGAATTTCGCGAAATCAATGGTGCGAGGATACGCGGTGTATCCCGCGATGATGAGTTTCGGTTTCACCTCCTTCGCGAGTTTCCAGATGGTGTCGTAATTGAGCATCTCGGTCTTGGGATCGAGTTCGTAGGGAACGGAGTGATACGTCTTTCCCGAAAAATTCACTTTCCAGCCGTGCGTCAGGTGGCCGCCGTGCGGCAGCGTCAAACCCATGATCGTATCTCCGTGCTCGAGGACGGCGTGATAGACGGCCATATTGGCCGGACTGCCTGAGTACGGCTGGACGTTTGCGTGGTCCATGCCGAATGCCTTCTTCGCCCTCTCGATGGCTATCGTTTCGATTTTGTCTGTGAATTCCTGTCCACCGTAGTACCGCTTTCCCGGATACCCCTCGGAGTACTTGTTCGTGAGGACGCTTCCGGAGGCTTCGAAGATGGCGCTCGATGCGTAGTTTTCGGAGGGGATGAGCCGGATCGTATCCCATTCTCGTTTCTCTTCTCCGATGATGGCATCGCGGATCTCGGGATCGGTTTGGGCGAGGGCGGGGAGGTAGGTCATGGGAGCGGGGAGGAGATGTATCAAGACTACAGCAGCTGCTATGTCTCGCAAAATATCCGTGCTGGATTCGTCAAAGGTTCCCTCATCGCTGCCAACATCAATCGTCGGACGCGATGACGCGATCCATGCGTTGGTCGTGGGCGTCTTCGGGGACTTGCGGAAAAATCTGACACCCGAAGGCGATGCCGAGGAATTGCGTCAGGGGATTTGCGGCTCTCTGCCTTGCGATCCAGGCGTCGTACGCCCCCTTTCCGCGACCGACCCTGTGTCCGGCAAGGTCGAATGCGCGTCCCGGGACGAGTGCGAAGCGAAGCGAAGCGGGATCGAGGGGCGGGAGGTGCGGATGGGGTTCTCGAATGCCGGCGTGTCCGGGATGGAGTTCTTCTTCGAGGGAAGATACGGCGTGAAACGCGAGAGTGTTCTTCGCGTAGCGCGGGAGATAGAGCGCGCACTTGCGGCGAAGTGCCTCGTGAAGAATGGGAAGGATGTCCGCTTCATCGCCCATTGGCATGTAGCCGCAAATCTCGAACGTCCCCGGCGGCAGGAGTGCCAGGATTTTTCGACAGAGATCATCGCTCTTCCTTCGCCGCTCCTCATCACTCATGGTGGCGATACGCGCGGAGGTAATGGAGCGCAGAGCGGTCTTTTCCTCGGAAATACCCATGATAAATAAGGAAGAGCGATCAGAAGATTTCTGACACTGCGTCCGCGAGATTCACGAGAGCGCTATCGGTGATCGGCGTGGCGTTCTTTTCTTCCTCAGTCGTACATTCGATGCGGATTTGGCGCTTGAAGTGTTCCGCGAGCAGATGCTCGATCAGATGGTTTGCTTCGTTCTGGGCGACGCGATCGCGATGGAACTTCGATGCGAAGGCGATAGTCACGCCTTTCTCGCTCACCCCGGTCACGCGTCCGTTCTTGAGGGATTGCTTGAGGGCGGGCGGGGTGGCTTTCGAAACGATGTCCGGCCACACCGCAATCATTGTCTGCATCGTGAGGTCCGGCGCCTCGATGATGGCACCCTTCGTTACATGTTCCTTCGCTTCTTGTGCGACCTCCGTGATCGCTTCCTTCTTTGCTTGCTCGAGCTTCGTCGATTCCACCTGCGCCGATTCTTCAACTTTCTGTTTCTTGGCGTGGCGCGATTCCTTCTTTGTCGAAGCGTCATCGATGCAGAGCGAGAGCAGGGCAGCCTCGAGCACGAGGGCGGGGACGGGAGCAATGCGCATGTCGCGAACCGTGCGAAGCAGGGCATCGAGCAGGGTCGTCAGGTGATCGATCGGCTCGTTTGAGGCGATTGCGGCATGCAATCGCACGCGCGCTTCGCCGAGGACTTGCCGCACGAATGTATCCAGAGGCGTGGCGGTTTCCTCGAGGCGTTGTACGAGGGCGAGGATGTCCTTCCTGTCCGCTTTCTCCCATGCGACGAAGAGCAATTCCACGAACTCCTGCCCCGTTTCGCCGATGCGCTGCTGGACGTCTTCGAGCGAAATTTTCTCGAGAGAGCGCACCTGGTCAAGCAGGGAGATGGCGTCGCGCATGCCGCCTTGGGCGTGGCGGGCGATGGCGCGAAGCGCTAAGCGATCGATGGGGATCTTCTCCTGATCGGCGATGAACTGGAGACGCCGGATGATGTCTTCATCGCGGATGAAGCGGAACGTGAAACGTTGGCAGCGCGATTGAATTGTTGCGGGGATCTTGTGGAGCTCGGTGGTGCAGAGAATGAAATACGCGTAGGCGGGGGGTTCCTCGAGCGTTTTTAGGAGCGCATTGAATGCCCCTTTGGAGAGCATGTGCACTTCGTCGATGATGTAGACCTTCGCGCCGGCGGCGACGGGGGAAAATTGCACTTTTTCGATAAGATCGCGGATATTGTCGACGCCCGTATTCGAAGCGGCATCGATCTCAATCAAGTCGATGATCGATCCCTCCGCAACGCCCTCTCCGATATGACGTTTCACCGTCTCATCCGTGACTCCCTGCACCAGGAGATGCTTGGCGAGAATGCGCGCGATTGATGTCTTCCCCGTGCCGCGCGATCCGGAGAAGAGGTACGCGTGGGAGATCTTCCCCTGTGCGACGGCGTTCTCCAATGTCGTGACGATCGGTTCCTGCCCCACGACATCCGCGAACGTTTGCGGCCGGTAAGTGCGGTAGAGAGACATGAGGGTGGGAGTATAGCGGGTGAGTGGGGGATGGGAGAAGGAAGATGAGGAATCCGGGGTTTCCTTGTCGATCTTCTTCTCCTCTGCCATACTCTCCGAACTATGAAACGACTCCTCTCCATTCTCCCGGTATTTCTCCTTCTCGCGGCTTGCGTCGACACCACGGGTATCTCCGCGGCAACGAGCAAGGAGCCTCGCGGCAATCTCAACTCTTCCGTCATAGTGACGGAGTACGGAGATTTCCAGTGCCCGGCGTGCATTGTGGCGAATGATCTCATCACGAAGCCGCTCTTCCAGAAGTACGCGTCACGCGTACGTTTCGAGTTCAAGCAATTTCCGCTCCTGACCATTCACGAGTTTTCCATGCCGCTTGCGCAGGCGTCGGAGTGTGCCGCGGATCAGGGGAAGTTCTGGGAATTCGTGGACATGGCATACGGAGAGCAGCTTAAGATGGGTAAGGCGAATCCTCCGCAGACATTCCAAGCGTCCGATATCGCCGTTTGGGCCACCAATCTTGGCTTGAACAAGGATCTCTTCGATCGCTGCACGAGTTCCGGGATCAAGCAGAAAGCCATCATGGCGGATTTTGACGCCGGTCGGAGTATCGGCATCAATGGCACGCCGACATTCCTCGTGAATGATCAGAAGATCGAGAAGAATGATCTTGCTCTCATCAGTGCTGCGATCGACACGGCATTGAAGACCGCGCCCGCGAAGGCACCGGTCAAACTGTGATCGGCATCATTGCAATTGCACGAAACCGTAGATGCGGCTGAGATCCGTGTCGTAGAGGACGGCCGTGCGCAATGCCGTGACGTTCTTTCCGGGGACCGGATATTGCTGTGCGCCGTACGGGGAGGCCAGCTTTCCGAGATCCGTACTCGTTTTGTCGGGGAATGACCCGTTGCGCGGATCCACCGATTGCGTGAGGTAGAGGTGAAGGGAGGAGCCGGGAACGGTCTCAAAATCCGGCGAGAAGTAGAGGATATTGTTCAGGAGAAGGACGGAGCCGTTCGTCTGTTCTTTTATTGTCAGAAATTGCCCCTCTTTTCCGCCGTGCATCAGCAGTGAAATGGTTTGTGCTTTTTCGAGCGCGTTGCGCCTCAGCGTGTCGACGGCGGCCAGTTTCTGCTGATTTCCCACGATGTCCTTATCCTTGTTGATCTGAATATTCACCATGGTTTCGGTGAGATCCTCCCAGTAGCGTTGTGCGTAGAGGGGATTGGTCATCATCTTATCGAAGCTTATGGGATTGCTTGTATCGACCGATGTCGCGCAGCCCACTACGGCGAACAGTGCGAGGAGAGGGAGGAGAGAAGATGTTTTCATAGAAAAAAATGGAAAAAGAAATGGGGTATCAGGCGGCTTTCGAAGACGCTTTGGAAACAGGTTTCGTCGTGCTTTTGGGAACCGACGTGAGCGGCACAGAAGCGGACATTCTCTGGTAGGGGACGTCCAACTCCTTGAGACGCCGCATGCCAGACTTCAGTGCCGGTTGTATATGATGGATGATGAATTGAAGGTCTGCAAAGGGAATCTGCTTCTCCACGATGCGTGTCCAATACCACACACTGCGATTGTCCTTGTTCTGCTTGATGTACTCGACGAGGTTGTAGTTATTCGTCGTCTCATCCACGTTGAGCACCTGCGGGGAACGTGTGTCGTTCGCCGAGCGGCCCGCGGGCTTCTCCGATGTATCCGTGGTGAAGTCGTTATTTGCCTGTCCTCTCGGCTGGCCGTGCTTAAGGTGAAGGCGGGTATCTTCCTTGGCTCGTGTGCGCATAGTTTCGTCGACTGAGTCCGAGCTGTATCCACGGGTGCGGCACCATTCCCAGTTGTAGTTCATCGTGCAGAGCGCCCATAGCGTCTGATAGTCGCGGCTCATCGCTTCTTCGAAGCGGACACGGATGCTCTGGTGGGGGATGAGACGCAGCATCTGATGCATCTTTGCCATCACCTCCTTTGCGGCGGGCTTCTCTGAGCTACTCATGGCTGTTTCGGGGCGGTGTTGCTTCAGGTATTCCTGCATGGAGGAGAGCTTCTTGCGGTCGGTGGGATTGAGACTCTGCCAGGATACTTGCGCGATGAGTGCATGCGCTCCCTCCCAGTCTTCGGCGTCGAGTTCGTGTCGGATGCGAAGGAAATCTTCACGTTCTCCTCCGATCATATCCATGGCTTCGAGACGATGCAGTGCCTCCTGCACGTATGCTTCCCGTTGATCGAAGTTTCGGTTCCCGAGGAAGACATCCAGCGATACGAAATGGAAGCTAGCCGGCGTGCCTTTTTTCTCTCGTTCCCGCTCCACTCTGTCGAATTGTCCGCGGACTTTCGCCCAATTCTTCATAAGCTTCGCAAGCGTAGGCTCTGTTGCATTGTCTCTTCCGTTGATGAAGTGCGCGATGTTCTCCCGTGATGCGTTGCTCTCGAAAATACGTCGCAGCCACGAACCGACTTTCTCGGGTGCGAGGATGCGAAGTTTAGGATTGCTCGCACTCGCCGCTTTCTCCAGCATCGCCTTCGCATCGCCGAAGAGTGTGCGCATCTCCTTACTCTCGGTTGGTTTCTTCCCTTTGTCTCTCTCGTGTGCCTTCACGCATGCGATGGCTTTATCCACGAGGTGGCGCCGTTCGGAATAGTTGAGCGATCCGTTCAGGAAGGCGGCGGAGTGCAGAACGGCAAGATCGGGGATGTCTTTGGTGTCTTCCTCTTTCAGGCCGAGCCCCTTCTCTCGATTCAGTACGTCTTTGTGATCCTTCGCGAGTCGTTCCCAATTTTGTTTGTACTCGGGCAAGGTATTTTCGATGAACGCTCGCTTTTCCAACCATGTTCCTTCCTTCAGGCGCGCTCGCCATTTCGCCGCGCTGACGGGGGCTATCCATTTGTTTCGCTCTGCTTCGTCAATCGACGCGAGTGCTTTTTGTCCTGCATCCTCTGCCTGTCGGATGAATTGCGGGACAAACTGATCGCGGTATTGCATCAGCGTTTGCGTCTTCTCCTTCTCGGATCGCGCAAAGTGGAGCGCCGCCTCCGAGAGACCCTTGCGGTAAAATTCATTCACGTCGTGCATCGTCATCGCCGAGCGCTCGCTGAGTGCGCTTCGCATCAGCGCAGTTTGGCACTCATTGCGGATCGTATCGCGGATGACGAAGTGATCTCGTGACGAGGCTCGATCCTCTCGGGATGGGTCTGATTCTTGGGCAGAACGTGTCTGCGTTGCCCCATCCAGCGACGAAAAATCCCGAAACGCCATGGTACGACGAGTGTATCACAGCGCCAACATGAGGAAGAAAGTTCCTCCCAACTTTTCGGCATGTTCTGGTATGCTCGGTTTCCATGATTCTCTGCGACAGGGACATCCGCGATGCAATCGCGAAAGGCAGGGTGAAGATCGAGCCGTCGGAAGCGGAGGGGGAGTGGCATATCCACGCGTCGAGCATGGATTTGAGGCTCGGCAATGTCTTCAAGCTCTACGAACACAGCGCGTTTGCCATCCTCGATCCCAAAGCCCCCGAAAGCTTCCTCGGCAACGTGCGCACGGTGACCGTCACCGATGACAAGCCGTTCATCGTGCAGCCCGGCGAGTTCGTCTTGGGCGTGACGCGGGAGACGATCACGGTGCCGGATGACTTGGTGGTTCGGGTCGAGGGTCGCAGCTCGCTGGGGCGGCTTGGAATCATCGTTCACTCCACCGCCGGATACGTGGATCCGGGATTCTCGGGCACGATTACGCTCGAAATCAGCAATTTGAATCGACTTCCGGTCGCGCTCTATCCTGGTATGCGCGTCTGCCAGATCGCGTTTGAGCAATTGTCGGGCCCCGCGGACATGCCCTACAACAAGAAACCGGGGAGTAAGTACCAGGGGCAGTCGTTGCCGGAGGAGAGCCGGCTTTCCATGGATCCGGAATTTCAATCGTAGAGCAGTGTCACCCTGAGGAGCTCCGAAGGAGCGTCACGAAGGGGGCACGTCTTCATGGCAGTCGGTCGCATTTCGTGACGCCCCGCATGCGCGGGGCTCCTCAATGTGACACGACTGCTCGTGCCTCATCGAAAAATACTGCTATTATGTGTGCGACGTGGACGATTAGCTCAGCTGGTTAGAGCGTGCGATTCACATTCGCAAGGTCACTGGTTCGAATCCAGTATCGTCCACCACGCCTTTTTGGCTTACTAAGGACAAAAATGTTTTCCGAAATTATGGTATAATACTTATGACATGAAACAAAATAATGAAATCAAAGTGCTGTATGGCGGGGAAGCATCCGAGAGAATGGAGGGTCAGGATACTCGGCTTCTGGAATTTATTCTGAGTTTTCCTAGTGTGCGCCAAAGGCTTAATGCTTTGCTTACAGACCAGCAAAGGGAATCGATTATTGAAGGGTACATGCAGCGGGAGCGGGTAGCATTTCGAGAGGGAAGATCTGCAGTCGCTACAATGGATGGCGAAGTTGTTGCGAAAGCAACTCACGAGTCTATTGGCGTATGGAATGATGGGAGGCCTGTGTACGAAATAGGTGGCGTTGTGACGCTGGAAGATGAACGATTCCGAGGCAAACACCTGTCATCTCTTGTGCAAGATCGATGCATGCAAGAAGTCATTCTCCAAGATCCGCTGGCATTGTTCCTTGTTGTCACATCGAACCTCTCGCTTATAGCAAGATATTCTCAGTGGGGACACGAGAAGCTAGGCCTTTGTACAGAAATAGGCGTGGAGGGCTGGACGCAGATTCTTCGTAGAAGAAATGGTGTGTCCAAAAGCATGACTACTGCTGAGATTATGAGAGTTAGGAAGCAATATCCTGATCATAGATCTTTTCTTATTGATATGAGACAAGGGAAAAAACAGGAGGTTCAGCAATAACAATAGCAGCATAGCAAAGAAAAGCCTTCCTCCATCCGTTTGTTTGCGACGCAAATCTGATTCAGCACGTCGTACGGGCTCGTCCACCAATTGTCTTTGCTCAGACAAAAAATTCTGTTTTGAGAAGTTAAGAACAGGTACAGCTTGTTGAAGTGATGGGCTTATTTTTGCTTGTGTCGCAATTGTTTGAATCCGTGCAGGTTCTGGTTTTCGTTGCGGTGGAGGATCCGATGACGCAGGCACTCCATCCGCCGCAGGTCCATTTTGGAGTACAAGTACATGATCGTGATAGGGCTCCAGTACCAGTAGAAGGGGAGCATTTGCTTGCATTCCTATCAACGGCAGTTCTGACCTGAGAGCCAGTACCGCTATGCACGTTGTTGCAAGGACCCCAATTCGAATAATGCCAACTAGCATGACAAGCGCAACTTCCAGAAGCAGTTCGAGGTACGTTTGTAGGAGGACTGCAATTATTTGTATCCGTGCAGGTTTGAGTGTGCCACGAATTTAAACAAATCCCATATGCACATGACCAATGCGACGTGCAGGTGGCAGCTGCTTTTGTCACCGTGAAAGCCGCAACAGCCACGGCGAAAAGAACAAAAACTATCGAGAAGAGTGGGGAAAATCGAATCCGCATAGGTGAGTGAAAAATTCGGAGAAATTTTACATCCGATTATGTATTTGTATAGATTAAATGATTTGGCTTCTCGTGCCTCCTCCATCTTGCCAATGAACAGGTATCACACGTGAATCTCAGTGCGGACGTCGTACAGAGACTCCCGACGTCTTGAAAAATACAAATACTGTGCTATAAATGTACTATGGGTTTTGGACATAAGAAAAACCATGTAAGTGGTGATCGGGTGAGCGGCGGGCACACGACGCTGATCGATGGCGCGGATCGTGTTGTGAAGAAGCTGGGGAATACGTCTTGGTTCCACTTGGTACAGCCGGGTGTTATTCGCAACGCACGCAGAGGGAAGGCTTCCGTGACGATTCGTTTTCACATCGATGAGGCTCACAAGGAGACGCTCAAGCTCATTTTTCGAAGGCCCGGCTCCGCGCAGAATGTCTATCTTCATGTTCCCGGTCTTCACGAAAAACTCGGAGAAGTTGTTGCCGATATTACGAGGGTTGTCGGTGAGAAGCTCCGCGGCATCGCGATATATGACAGGACGGCGGAGCGCATCACAGAGGATGTGAGGGGGGAGAGAGATGGTGTTATGGATGGGGATGATGATTTGGCGAAATGATCCAGAATCCATTCTAGAAGCAGAGGATTTGAACTTGTCTCGTATTGTAGCTTTCACTACAATGACTCCCTTTCTTATCATCTCTATGAGTCCCGAGCCCGTACTTGCCGAGGCGATAGACCGACCTGAAGTATTAAAACCTTTGAATAATCATGCAAAAGGTGCCATCGCGAAATTGAGTGACGATCAGCGTCAGCTTTTTGAGCGGTTGCTGAGAGCGGAGGGTGACAAGGGGCCGACGGGCGGGAGTATCTCATCAGAAGATCTGAAGGCGTTGATGGCGGTCGATTCGCCGCTGGCGCAGGTGGCGTTCTTGATCTGGGCTGGACGAATCAAAATTGGTGAGTGGGAGAGAGGAGTTGGCGCGGATGAGTTTCGGAAGGAAGTCCCCGATCTCCTCATCCAGTATCCGCATTTGCGGGAGATAGGCTACGGCGCATATTTCGATGGATACTGCTATGGGCTTACAACTGATGACGGCCAAAAAGACAACATTCCCAGAGCGTACTGGGCGCATTACATGATGGACAAGAATCCCGATATGAAAGATGCGATGATCGAGCGACTGAAAGAGTACGAGAGCAAAACGTATCTGGCGAAGGCGCTGGAAGATAAGCGTTTCGCCACCGATGCAGCCAAGGCTTTGCTGGAGTTGCCCGAGGATCCAAGCGATTTGCCGCGTGAGATGGAGCTTGGCGATCGTATCATCGCGCAATTCCCCGACTCTCCCGAGGCGCTAAAGGCGCAACAGAGAATTGACACCCTCTTCACGTCAGCTATCGAAAAGGGAGTCCAGTTCAAACCGAAATTCTTGGAACAACTCATCTACGGTAGGCCCAAGTATCAGGAGCGGGGGTTCCAGCTCGCTTTGAAGGCCAATGCCTCTCCTTCTGATCAAATCGCTTTAAACGAACGGCTTGTTACTGATCCTCCGACTTCCGTTATCCAGATGAAGATGGCGCGGCACCTGCTGAGTGTTTTTGCGAATGACATGCATAATTATTGGGGGCACATGTCCCATTGCATGTTTATCTTCGCCAATCTTCCTGCTCTTCGCGAGGAGGCTTTTGCGATATTGAGAGACAAAGCACAGCGCCATCATCTTATGGAGTCCCTGCGTGCCGTTCCGGAGTATGCAACCCGTATTATGGATGTTATTGAAACTGAGGATGCGAGATGCCTTGCTGCAAACAAAAGTGCGGAGAGTGAGCGACACAGCTGGTATCCGCCCATCAGCTCAACGGATGTGAGTCCGTACTTCGATGGGGTGACGGCAGCGATGAATGATACGGTGAATCCTGAAGTTGCCACTCGGCTAGGGGGAGAGGCCGAAGCCGCTACGCTCGCCGATCGTTTGGGCAAGTACATGAATGCTTCTGCGGAAAATGAATTCTTGGTTGGGCAAGGATATGTCCAGCCCTGGAGATTCGCGGATGTCGTCGTGCAGTCAAATGTCGAAGACGCAACGCGTTATGTGGCATGGCAGAAGCTCTCGCAATCAGAATTCCGACGTGAATCTCATTCGCACAGGAGCGCTTTCTTAAAAGCTCTGGGGCATGCTGCTTACAGCGATGCTGCGGCGGAGGTTCTCCTTGAAACGTTTAATCTCTTTCCGTCCGAGTTGCGCCAAATCATAGGGCATGTGAGTGCGCTCTCACCGGAAGTAGCGCAGCGAGCGGGTCGTGCGATCTTTGCGCATTCTATGTCTTCCAATGAGGACATAGATTTTGTGGCGCAAGCTATTCCTGGCTTGGCACAGGAGGCGGAGAAGGCGAAGAGGCCGATGTATGCGGATGTCGTGGAGAAACTCAAAGCCGCGGCAACGCAGCCTGCGCCCGTCGCGGCCGCGTAATCTCGATCGAAAGTTCGCTCGTAGCATCGTCATGAACGTCTCGCGGTTTGTCCTTTCTTGAGAACAGATCCTATTGCAAATCAGAAAACCAGGCGTATACCATCCCTCGATGCCAATAGAACATGATTTTAGACAGGATAAGCGAAAGGATCATGGCTTCCATGATTGTGAGGTTGCCGTTCAGAGGGTTGTCGAAATCCCCGAGGACAACGAGAACCGAGAGTTTGCGGTGAGACAGGCTGAGCGAGGCCTTGCGCAAAGAGCGACAGAAGGGCGGATTACAATGACCGAGTGGCTCGAGCTGTCTGGGCTTTTGCATACACCTCCTCCTTCCGAAAGGAGAGCGGCGTAATTTTGCAGGATCTATGAGAGCAAATTGGTCGAATTTGACAAAAATAATGTACATGCAACAATAGGAAATGCATTTCCTTGTCTCGCCATGTTATCGCGCCTAGAGAACAGCACTGTCCGAATCTCGACGGGGGAAGTAAATCGTCCTGCCGTTGTAGCCAGTATGCTTAATGCGAATTCAAAAGTCCTGGAAGCGAGTGTTAGAGGTAATGAAGTAGTTATTACATCGCTGAAATTACACGCGAACTATATTCGCTCGTTACTCAATGGTATGAAAATCGCTGCGCCTGAGCCATCGGTGGAACAGGCTTAATGATTGCGATCAGAAGCATGTTGTTCACTCAGACCCGCGACTCTTGTTTGTAGAATTTGAAACGATCGCTGATCCCTGGCACTTCCACGACGTTGTCCCAGGATTTCGGTTTCTTGATTTCTTCCTGAACCCGCTGCGTTTTTCCTTTCGTTGCTTTGAGGGCTTTGTTCTTTGCGGTGACCCAGTGGTAGCGATCGTGGTAAAAAACAACGGATGTGTCTTTGACGGCAAATGTACCCGTCGAGAGGCGAAGCGCGTGCTCCCATGCCTCCTTCTCCTTCCCCTTCATGAGTTCGGGATGCGCGGAGCGTTCCCAATTCGTATTGTTGGCATCGCCGATGCAGGAGAAAGCGTGAGGCGTGCGAACCACTTGTTCCATTTGATCCGCAGTTGTCGGTTCGCGATCTTCCGGCAGGGGCGGAGCGCCGCGGAGCATGCCTTTCTTGCCGATGCGGTTGCGAATGACGTTCGCGATAAGCTCACGGTCATGGTCGCTCACTTCCGATCCCGCCTCCGAGAAGATCACGCGTGCCACGAAGGTGTTTGGCAGAGATTCATTCTTCTCTTTCGCCTCCGTCCGCTCGGCGGGGACGCGTACCAATGGCGCAGGTGTCGATGGAGGTGGTGGTTGTGATTGAGGCACAGTGATCCGCTGACCGGTGTGCAGTTTGCGAGGATCGACGGTGCTATTGAGCGATTCCAGCGCTTTCACCGAGATCGTGATCCCGCGTTCTTTCGTCAATTTTTTTGCAATACTGCTGAACGTGTCTCCCGGTTGCACGCGGTAGGTCGCGAAGGTCTTTTTGAGTTGCCGCAGTTGCGATCTCATAGAATCGACGATCTCCTGCATCTTCTCGCCGGGGGACTCGGGAGGTGGGGGGCGTGACTCGATAGGTTCGGTCATGAGGAAAACGAGAAAGCAATATTGAGCATAGCGAGCGCGTTCTGTGCGTGCAATTTTCCTGTACACTCTCCTCATGCCCATCAATAAAGATCGTGTGCTTTTCCGGGATGATTCGTTCCTCGCGGTGCAGAAGCTGTCGGGCGAACTCGTGGTGAAGGGGAAGGGTCCCGTGGGCAAGCTCCCGCTGCTGGATTTTTTGAAGAAGACCGAAGTGGGGTTGCGGCCGCTCAATCGTCTGGATTTCGAAACGTCGGGTGTGGTGCTGTTCGCGAGGACGAAGAAAGGATTCGATGCGGCGCTCGCGGCGATGAAGAGCGGAGCCAAACCCTGGGTGAAGACCTATCGCACGATCGTCAAAGGGCGGATGCCGCGGGAGAGGGGAGAGATCGATTTCAAGCTCCCCGCGCGCGCGGGAGGAGAGAAGATTCCCGCCAGCACGAAGTTCAGAGTCCTCGATCGCTTCCCGACCGTGACGTACGTCGAGGCACAGATCGAGACGGGCCGTCATCATCAGATTCGTCGTCACCTCTCCGCGATCGGACACCCGCTCGTGCTCGATTCCGTGTACGGGGACGAGAAATTCAACCGCGCGTTCGGACGGGAACTCCGTTTCCATCGATTCTTCCTGCATGCGTTCTCCTTCGATTTCACCCATCCTCTGACGGGAGAGCACCTCCACATCGAAGCGCCCCTGCCGGAGTCGTTTAATGCAGTGCTGAAGAGACTGGGAGGAGGCGGCAGGTAAAGCAGCGATTCTCCATTCTCAATTCTCCTCCGCCGCCTTATCATATCTCCATGAAAGCGTCCCTGCCAACTTGTCCGTCTTCGTCCCGCAACGGCGGGACTACGCCGAGGCTTCGCGTCCTCTCCGGCATCCAGCCCTCCGGCCAGCTGCACTTGGGTAATTACTTCGGTTCGATCAAACCGAATCTGGATTTTCAGGGGAAGGCGGACCAGAGCTTCTTCTTCATTGCGGATCTCCATGCACTTACAACGTTGCAGAGCGGGGATCTGCTCCTGCAGGCGAGGCGCGATATCGTCCTCGATTACCTCGCATGCGGATTCGATCCGGAGAAATCCATCATCTACTACCAATCGGATGTTCCCGAACACACGGAGCTCATGTGGATTCTTTCGACGGTGACGCCGATGGGCTTGCTCGAGCGCGCGGTGAGCTATAAGGAGAAGGTGTCCAAGGGGATCGCGGCGACGGCTGGTCTCTTCACGTATCCGGTCCTCATGGCTGCGGATATTCTGCTCTATCAAGCCAATCTCGTTCCGGTGGGTCGCGATCAGAAGCAACATCTCGAGATCACGCGAGACATTGCGGTGAAATTCAACAATACGTTTGGTGAGGCGTTCGTCATTCCCGAACCGCTCATCCGGGAGGATGTGGCGGTGGTGCCGGGTACCGACGGGCAGAAGATGAGCAAGAGCTACGGCAATACCATCCCGCTCTTTGGTTCGGAGGCCTCGATCAAGAAGGCGATCATGGGAATCGTGACGGATTCCAAGGGCGCGGATGAGTCGAAGAATCCCGAGGAGAGCGTTATCTTTGCTCTCCATCGTCTCTTTCTCGATGCGCATGAGCAGAAGTCGCTCATGGACGAATATCGCAGCGGGATTTCGTACGGCGAGGCGAAGAAGAGATTGCTTGCGTGTTACATGGATGCCTTCGCTCCGATGCGCACGAAGCGCGAGGAGTATGCGAAGAAGACTGCGTTGGTCGATGAGATTCTCGCAGAGGGTGCTCGGAGGGCCAAGGTTACAGCAGAGAAGACGATGGAGAAGGTGCGCGAGCTCGTCGGACTATGACGCGTTTGATTCTCGCGTCGGCGAGCCCGCAGCGAAGAATGCTCCTCGAAGGTTTGGGCGTATCGTTTGATGTAGTGATTCCCACGGGAGTGGACGAGTCCGCACATCCAGAGATTGCGCCTCAAAAGCGCGCACAAGCGTTGGCGCGGCTCAAGGCGGAGGAAGTTTCTGCGCGGGTTAAGAACGCGTGGGTCGTAGGATGTGACACGCTTGTTGTTTCTTTTGATGGACAGCTCTTCGAGAAACCCAAGGACAAGATCGAGGCTCGTCAGATGATCTCGGCGCAGAGCGGTCGCACCTCCATCGTGCACTCGGGACTCTGTTTGATTTCGCCCGCGGGGAAAATATTTGAAGGTATTTCTTCTTCCGAGGTGCGCTTCAAGGAACTCACTGCTGCGGAGATCGATTGGTGGATAGAGAAGAAGTTCTGGGAAGGGAGGTCGGGATCGTTTCAGATCGACGGACTAGGACAGCTCATGATCGAAGAAATCAAAGGTGATTGGACAAGCATTGTCGGGTTCCCGATCTTTCTCTTCGGAGTGCTTTGTCGAAAAGCCGGGATATCTTTTATTCCGTAACAGAAACACTTTCGCTATTCGCTTCTTCAAGGGAAAAAGTCGATGCTATGCTCTTTTAATATTTTATGGTATAATACAAAGAAATATTCATACGATTGTTCATGCCCTCTCTTCCTCCGAGTCTCGGCGATGATCCAGGAGTACAGCCTGCAAGCGCTGGCGATGATCTCGCACTGCGGGAAAATAAAATGGGCAATTTATTCCAATCGACTGAAGATTTCGAACAATACAAAAAGTGGCAACAGGCAGTTCCGATGTTTGTGCGTACCATTCTAGAGGCCGCCATTTTCGGAAGAACAGTTCGTATCGATCCTTCACTTCCTCCTCTCACGCGACAATTTCTTCATGCGTTGCAAGAGCTGCTCCTGCAGCCCGAGAAGGATTGTGCGCAGATTGCGGAGCTGGATCCTCGTTTGCAGCGCATTCTTCAGCCCTTACAAGCGGAAGCTACGGGAAAGGAAACAGTGAATGTTTACCGTGTTCTTGGCAGCAAAGATTATGGATTTCCTCTGAAGCTTCAGTGGTACGAAGCGAGGTTGGCCCCGCGATTGCAATGGGTCTTGGAGCAAGATCGTGGGGCTTCGGTGCCAGAAACGCAGCTCATGACCATCGATGATAAACAGACATTAAAGCTGTCAATGGATGAGGTGAATAAGAGCAAGGAGGAGATCACGAAGGGAGAATATGTTGTCCATCCGGCATACGCAGGGTACTACCGTGGTCTTGTTTGCGAGCAGTGGGATCCAGCTGCACTGGTATGGCGGGCAACAGAACGAACACTCAGGAGCGTGTCTCAGGAGGAAGATTGTGTACCGGAAACACGCCGTTTCATGCGCGGGCTCTTGCAGGCAGGAAAGACGAAGGCCGTGGATCTGCCCTACGAGTTCGCGATTGATCCACACTCCCTACCGTTTGGCGTCACGGCATTTCAGGATCAATACGACGTGTGGTATCTGCACAATGATTTGAACGAACCGAAGGAGTGTGAATGGTCCATTGCCAAAATGAAGTCGTACAGACCCACGGCCTCGCCGCCCCTTGCATCGAAGAGAGAAATGGCGATCTTGCCGGACGAGTTGCAGTCGTTGGTTAGAGATTCTAAGAGTGCCTCCACCATGCCGACCATCGAGCGTGCACGGGCAATCGTTGCTTCCGTGCGGAATGGTCTTAAATATTCAAATAACGAGAAACTGAGTCATCAATATCGTAGTAATCCTGGGCTTTTCTTTTCGCAAGTGTGGGAACACAAGGAAGCGGATTGCGACGTGGCAAACGCCTTAGCTGCTGAGGTGTTGTTTCAAGCAGGCATGCAAGTACGGATGGTGGTCGGGCATAGCATCAGTTCCCAAACGAAGGGAGGAAGCGCTATCCTGCATGGTGGCACACGCCATGCGTGGCTGGAGGTAAAAGATCCGAAGTGGGAGGATCACTGGGTGCGTCTCGATGCGACACCCGCGGGTGATCCGAATGTCGACGAAGAACAGCAAGAGGAAGATCTTCAGGCGCGTTCAAGAGGAGTTAAAGACGTGCCAAAGGAATTGTCCGATGATCTTTGGAGGGTTAAATCTGATATCGACAAAGAAGAACAGAGAGTTGAAGAATCGGTTAGGAGAGATTCTCGAGGAGAAATATTTAAGGCCAAGAGGGTTGAGAAAGAGGAAGAAGTTCTGCAAAAAATTCAAACACTTCGACAGCGGTATGGCGGTGTCCTCGAGGAGTGTCGCCGTGCGTGGCATGCTGTCGTCAGTAAAAATCTCGCCAAGCAGCAGGAGGAGCAGGACTACACCGGGCCTGTCCCTCCGGATATTGGGGACGAACTAGATGAAGATTCCATCGTTGCTATTCCCATTGCTCAACGCAGCCGTGATCCGTTGCCGCTCGCCTTCAGAGCTCCGCAACGAAAAGTGACATTCGATACGGTATCCGGCGGCTACGAATTGTATATCGGAGCGGACGTATCTCTATCGATGAAAGATAAGGATTTCACTTCCGGTTTGCGCAAGTGCGACGCGCAGCGAGACGCAGTGTTTCTTTTCGTCGACAGCATTATGCAGAACGTAGCGGAGACGAAGAGAGCGGGTCTTCTGAAAGATGCGTTGCCTGTGCGTGTCTGCGTTGCCACCTATGCCGGGGATACTTCCATCGTCCTTCCCCTGACAGAACAGTGGGGGATTGATGAGCAGGTGAAGCTCTATGATGCGTTGGAAACCTTTCGTAGTGGAACCCGAGATGATATTACTTTGAGAAATTTTCAGAAAATAATGGCAGAGTCCCCATCCTGTGATGACTCCAAAATGCACCGTGCCATCCTCATGTTTTCCGATGGAGGGACCCAGGAGCAAGATAGCGTGCGTAACGAGATCGCGAAGATGCGAATCCAAGGCATGGTGGTTGCAGGATTTGGAATAACAAACGAGGGTAGGGCTATGGAAGCCGCTTACGCCCCCGATGGCAGGACAATAGAAAATGTCGAACAACTGCCGGACGCCGGGATTCGCTATATTGTAAATCTTCTGAATACATGGTATAATACCTAGAAAATTATGTCACACAAACCCACATCAGATTCGGCATCGGGCGAAGCGCAAAAAGACCCAGAGGATGTCTTGCAGCAAATTTTAGGAAAGAACATCGATGCATTCGCGCTTCCCGCAGACGCGGAACAATCTGCAGAGCGACTGCTTCGGACGTATGAGACCAAGCCCGCACTCGCGGAATGGGCGTATTTACTCAGGCGAGAAATTTATGACGTTCTGCAAGACGCACGTCGCGGAGCTGGCACGCAATCCACACCCGTTGCCGGTACCGAAGGTGCAGGATCCGATGCCCAGAAACAACCCATGACGGTGGAAGAAGTTTTGCAGACGTCGCCTGCTCTCCAGACACGGCTTGCCCTGTACCGAAAGCTTCTGCATCAAGAATTCGACAGCGATGCTGACGGGCCCATGCTTTCCTACATGGGAAAGCAGTGGCGACGGCACACGAAGGAACGCAGTTTGGTGAATGGCGAGTATGCGAAGGCGAGTAGTCTTCTCGCGGAGAAATCTGTGCTTGAAGAGCAGCTGACTGCCGTGCTTGGTCGCATGTTTTGCCACCGGAAAGGCGATCCCGATTCTCTGGATGTTGCCAAACGCTATGCTCTCGAGCAGGACATTGCTGAGATCGATAATAAAGTCGCGATCATCAGGCAGGAAAAGCCGGAGGTTGCTGCCCTCTTGCAGTACGATGAAATGCAGAAGCGGTTGCACGAGCATCACAACAGCGGTTTCATGCAATTCGTCAGTCGCCAGAGACTAATGAACAAACTTCTGAAAGGTTTGGTATCCACGAAACCTGCCGTCCTCATGCTCGGGGAATCCGGCGTGGGGAAAACCGCAGTGGCGAGAGAATTGGGGAAAGCAATCGGCGTTGATGTGATTTACAGCCTCCCCCCCGGCGACACGTCGGAGCCTGTGCAGAGACTCCTTGCGACAAAGGGGTGGGAAGGAAACAAGGACGTGTATCGATTTGGACCTTTGCTCCAGGCGATGACGGGATACGAAACGTCTGAGGACATGCAGCATGGGAAAAATCGGCATTCCGGGTGCATTTTCTTCGATGATGAATTTAACAAGCGTACGAGTACACAGCAGGCGCTCATTCTCAAGTTTGTGGCTGCTGCCAAACCCGGGCAGGAAGTCGATGTTCCCGGCACTTCGTTGCGCGTCTTCGTGCAGCCGAAATTTGCCTATCTGGCGGCGGGCAATCCGCCGAGCACTCGCTACGAACGGAATGAAACGCCGCTGGAAGCGTACCGCGAAGTGTCGAACAGATTGCTTCTCGATTATCTGGAGCAGACACCGGCGCAGCCGGAACTGTATGAGGCGATGGTTGCCGCCCTCCTCGATGAAAAAACGGGGCGTCTGCGAGTGGTGGGCGAGAATGATGTCATGCCGGGGTATCGCAAACTTCCTTTTCAAGAAAAGCAGGTACTGGAAACAGATCCAAAGGAATGTGGGGTCATTTGGAACTTCGCCAACGCATGGAAGCAGACGCTGCTTGCATTTTCGCACCAGCCGACGGAATTTCATAAGCTCTATCCCGCTGCCGCTCCCAGTACGTACCATCTTGATAAGATCATTTTGGACATTGGAAAAGTGTTGCAGTGGCTTCGCGATTTTAAATTGGATCGACGAGCGCAGAGACGAGGCATTAAATGTTTTCTTCAAGAGAAACTCACCGATGAGCTGGAAGGACAGGTACATGCTACAGATGCCGAAAAGCGTCTTTTTGCAGACTATTTCAGAGCGCACGGCATTCTTGTGGAGAGACCTTCACCAAATGACTACCGTCCATCGCAGCCGAGCGTCCTGACACCCGTGCAGGTCGGTTATCTCTTTCCGCAGGTACCGCGACCCGGCAGCAAAGAAAAACAAAAACTCGAGTCTCCAAAGGGCAAATCGGCGCTCCTACCCGATGGATCGGAAGTACGATACGAGCCCGAAGCCTACCCCGTCGGGCGCATTATCTTTGTGCCGGGTGACAGTGTGAAGCTTAAGAATGGACAGGAAGCAGTGTACGTAGGATCTGTGGAGGCAGATGCGAATAAGCGATTGCTTGTCCGACTCGCAGACAGCCAATTGAATAGGGTTATAGAATTCAGTGAGATCGATGGAAAAGCGACACTCGCACTTATGAAAGGTATATCGGAGGTGGTCGAGGATCCGCGTCTCCAAGAAGTCAAAGACATTATCGAAAAGGGTGGGGGTACCTTCTACGGTCCGCAGTCTCTGACCGCGATGGGGTTGAAAGCGCCGGAAACTCTTCCTCCTCTCCCACCGCGGAAAGTCATCGAGCGCTACGCCGCTCTTGGATTTGATTTGAGGCTTCAGGTGTCCACAACTCCGGATGGCAAAGACCTCACTTTTGCAATGATGAATTCCATGCTGCAAAAGAAGCTCGATGAGCTCCCGGATACTTCCCCCCCCGCAGGTCGTATTCTTTATAAGGACGAAAACAGAGACAGCACAAAAAAACTGCCTCAATTGTTTTACAGCAAGGCAAGGGTCTCGACCTGCTGGGCTTTCACTTCCGGCCTGAAGACGCGCGGATGTGAACATGGACTACTCAAAGATCCCACAAGACCACAAAATTATTGTCGACAAGCACCCAATCTCATTAATTTCATCAAGCAACTCATGCCAAAGGAGACTCTATGGCAAAGAGGGTTGCGGATGATTATGAGATCAAGAGATGCAGAAAGAGACCTTCTCCAGAGTGCCGTGAAGGAGCGCAATGTAAAAGCGACGTACTATGGCGCCAAAAGGCGTGAGCTTGATCCAGAGGATTTTAGTAAGGAACAAAATGAAAGTGTTGCTCGCCTTGCCATCAATCAGTTGTTTCGCGCCGAAGCGCAGGACGTTCTCTTCTGCTTTGCTCAGACATTTCTCAATAGTCCTGCGAACCAGCGAGAGCGACTGATAGATAATTCCGTTGCCTGGACGAATACGCGCACTGAGCGTGGTAACTTCGTTGGCATTGGTGCGTTCATTCCCACCGGTGCGAATATCCTGACGACAGCATTTAACCGTGAATTTTGGAGTAGTTGGGGTTCTGGAATCTTCCTCTCTCGGAAGTTTGGTGTCGGTCAATCTTGAAGACACAGATCTCTTCTCTGGCGCAAGTCTCGCATGTTACAACGGAAGCAGCCGGATATTGATCAGGGCGCTTCGGGCTACGTGATACTGAGGCAGGACGTGTTCCACTTCGTTCCAGAATGCAGCAGAGTGATTGCGGACTTTGCGATGCGTCAGTTCATGGATGATCACGTATTGAAGGAGTGGTGGCGGGAGAAAGAGGAGAGCGGCATTGATTGAGATGTCCCCCCGAGAGGTACAGCTGCCCCATTGGGTCGTCATGTACGAGAGGCGGACGGAGCGTACCCCGACCCCGATGAACGCGTCATTCACTTCCCGCAGGCGTGACCGAATGTGCGGGAGTTCTTCCTTGCAGAGGAGTGTCCAGAGCTTTCGATGGAGGGCGCGGCGGTTGGTTGAGGGCGCGACTGTGATTGCCCATCCTTCGGCGATTCTCTTCGTCCGCGTCTTCGTTCCCGCCGTGAGGAGGAAGCGGTACGCGCGTCCCTGCGTCACGGCGAACGAAAGGTCGTGTTCTCCGTCGAGCAACGCCTGAAACGGGCGGATGGATTCTTTCTTCCGTTCGCGCAAAACGGCTCGATGCATGCGTCTCAGGAGATTCTCGATATGTTCCTGCTCTTGGAGAACGGAGAGGTTACGGGCAAGGCGGATGACGATGGTGTCCTGCTCCAAGACAGCCCGTGAATGTCTGTTGCGCGTTCTCTCGATGCGGTGTTTCGGCTGCATCGGTTCAAGAGGCGGAGCCCCCGTCCGCGCCCGGCAATTCGTCAAACTGCAGGAAGCGGAAGGTGGAGAGAATCTGTTCCGGTTCGGTCAAGATTGCCTCGGGATCCACCAGATGCGCCTGTTTCGCGGAGTCGAACTCCCCGGCGCTCGTGCGAATCGTTGCGCGGACCATGATGTAGTTCCCCGAGTCCTCATGGAGAGGGAAATCGCGGATGAAGAGGTAGGTCGAGCTGAGACTGCCATCATCGTTCGTGAAGTTCGGCGTTGCGAGGGCGTAGACCTGCCGGTCGGCGACCTTCCATCCCGCCTGACGCATATCGGGGAGCAGTTCCTTCTTGAGCGATCCGCGGATCTTCTCCAGTGTAATTTCATTGTGCGATATTCCGTTGGTGATATTCAGGATGCTGCTTCCCGTCTCCTCTTGCAGGACATAGGACGATGGATAGCGGAACGAAAATCCCTGTTTCGCAGAGCTGTACATCTTCCATGAGGTGGCATCCACCTGGGTGGCGCAGCGGATCATGGGGCGGGGATCCGTTAGCGGCCCAAGAAAGGACAAGAGCGAAGCGCCCGTACGGGCATAGAAGGCCAGGATCAGGCAGAAGACGATGCCGAAGGCGATACCGGAGAAGAAGGTGGAGGATTTATTCATAGTGAGGTGCGCGGATTGTAGCCTGAACTCTCCGGCGTCGGGAGATGTTTTCGAAGGGACGCGACGACGGTGTCGAGGTCGCCGTTGACCAGGATGCGGTCGAAAAGATCCTTTCGTTCTCTGAGGAATGCGAGTTCGCTCTCGGCGTGCTTGAGGGAGCGACGGATGAATTCTTCACTGCGGTCTCCTTTCTTGAGGAGCCTTCGAAGCAAGTGACTGAGCATTGTGCGCTTGCTGCGCCCGGGCGGGAGCAGGCCGAAGGAGAGCAGCGAGCGTCTTCCGTAGTGCGCGGCGAGCTCCTGCAATAGATGCGTTTCGGTGATCACGACGGGCAGTTTCCCTTTCTTCCAAATGCGTTCGATGTCCGATGCGCGGTATCCGTACCAACATTCTTCGTCCCCGTCGGTCGTCGCATGCGCCATGGCGACAATCTCTCCTTTGCGCTTCAGTTCCGTGAACGCGCGCTTGGTGAGGCAATGTGTGCGCTCATCCTTTCGCATGCGCCGTTCACACGTTTTGAGGATCGGCACGGCTTCTGCGTAGTCGGCGGTCATGCGCAGGAGGAGACGACTCACCGTCGTCCTACCGACGCCCGTGGGTCCCGTGAGGGCGAGAATGTATCCGGGAAAGACCTGCATCGGTGCCGTCTTCTCCTGGAGCGACTCGAAGCTCACATCGTAGATGCGCAGTCCTTCGGCATTCACGGACTGGAGGCGCATGCGTGGATGGACGGATGAGCCGATGGGAAGGGGAGCGGTGAGTGGGGCGATGATGCGGGACTGGTCCTCTAGCTGGATCAGCGCGATGTGCCGCGGATGATGACCCATGCGGGAGGGCGGGTGCGCGAGCGTCGTGCATGCCAAGACTGTTCCATCCTGGAGCTTTGCGGAGAGGCGTTTCTGGGCGCGATGGATGATGGGAGAGGTGTCAGGCATGGGTGTGTTCCAGGATATGGATGCCGCAGGTGGCCGCAGCGCCTCCGAAATTGTGTGCTAAGCCGAATCGTTCTCCGCTCTTGCACAGTGCCTTCGCGACATCAATGACTTGTTTGATTCCGGTGGCGGCGACGGGATGGCCGCACCCCTTCAGACCGCCGCTCTCATTCACGAGGATCTCCGCGTCGCTCTTGCGCTTGTAGAGTCGGCGATAGATATCGACGCCGTGTCCGGGATCGGCGAAGCCGAGGTCTTCCAGGTTGATGAGCGCGGCAATGGAGAAGCAGTCGTGCGTCTCGAGGAAACGGATGTCCGATAGCTTGATTCTCGCTTCTAAGAGAGCCTTTTCCGATGCCTCTTTGGTCGCGGGGAACGTGGTGATGGACGGCCGGTGTGTGAGACTCAGCGTATCTGCTGCGATCTGCGATGCCGCGATGCGGATGGTGCTTCCATGCTCCGTCGAGAGGATGCATGCTGCCGCGCCGTCGGAGATGGGCGAACAGTCGAGGAGGCGCAGGGGATCGGCGACGAGCGCGCTCTCGGAAACCGTCTCGGGCGAAATCTCCGATCGAAATTGTGCGAAGGGATTCTCTTTCGATCGTGCGTGGTGAACGGCGCTCACGAGGCTGAGATCCTCGCGCCGAAGTCCGTACTCGTACATGTACCGGCTTGCGATGAGGCCGAAGATGCCGGGGAAAGTGAGACCGGACGGTCGATCCGCTTCGGCGTCCGCCGCTCCCATGAGCGCTTGCGCGATCACATCGGGAGAGACGTCCGTCATCTTCTCGGCACCGACGACGAGCACCGTCTTCGCTCGTCCGCTCTCGAGGAATGCGCAGGCCGTGTGGAGCGCCAGGGAGCCGGACGCGCAGGCCGATTCCACGCGTATCGCAGGTGGGCGGTGCGGCAGCAAGGACGAAGCGAGCGATCCCAATTGCGCCTGGTCGCTCCCGATTTCCCCGAGCATGTTGCCGACGATGATCAGGTCGATATCGAGCGCGGTGCAGGGCGAGGAGGTGATGGCCGTGTCGATTGCTTCGCTCATGAGATCACTGAGACTCTTGTCCCAATGCTCGCCGAAGCGAGTTTGTCCCATGCCGCTGAGGAAAATTTCACGTTGCATGATTCAGGCCTGGAGGATGCCGCAGTGTTCGAGGTACTGGTCGTAGGAGAGTTCTTCCAGGGGGCGAGTATCCGGCGAAAGTGGCACGCCGTCACGCAGCATTGTGAGGAGGAAGGCGTCCGATCCCGATCCCGATCCGTACGAAATGAGAAGGATTCTCTCGTCTTTCTTCGCCGCTTGCAGTACGGAGACAAGCCCAAGAAGCGAACAGGCGCTGTAGGTATTGCCGATGTCTGTCACGATGAAACCGGACTGGATCTGTTCTTTGGAAAATCCGAATTCCTTCGCGATCGCGCGAGGAAACTTGGCGTTGGGCATGTGGAGGACGATGTGAGAGAGATCCTTCGGATCGGTTTTCGTCGTTTCGAGGATTCCGCGAAGCGCCGTGCGTACGTGGTGGAAGTACGCCGGTTCCCCCGTGAATCTCCCCGCATGATGCGGAAATTTCTCCTCCGATGGACGCCAGAAATCGGGCGTGTCGGTGGTGAAGGAGAGCGTTGCGTCAATCCTGCAGAGAGCGTGCGGGGATTTTTCCGAACCGACGATCACTGCTGCGGCACCTGCTGCAGCCGTATACTCGAGCGCGTCTCCGGGTCGTCCCTGGGCCGTATCCGTCCCAATCGCCATGCCGTACGCAATCTGTCCACTCCTCACAAAACTATCAACGATCTGCATGCCGGCGGTTCCCGCCTTGCAGGCAAATTCGAGATCTGCCGCGAAGCAGAATGGATCAAGTTCGAGGGCGGAGGCGAGCATGGAGCTTGTCGGCTTCACTGCGTAGGGATGACTTTCTGATCCCACGTAGATCGCGGAGATTTGTGTCGGCTTGATGCCGGCCATATCAATTGCTTGCTTGCTCGCTTCGAATGCCATCGTGAAACTGTCCTCGCCTTTCCCCGGAACGGTCTTCCACGCGATGCCGAGTGCTTTCGTCACTTCCGCGCCGCTTTGTCCCCACCGCTTCGCGATCTCTTCCAGGCGAATCCTGTAGTGCGGAACGTATTTCCCGAAGCCGACAATGGCCGCCGTGGGCATCGGCAGAATTGTAGCAGAAGAAAGCGCACCATTGATGAGGAAATCCCCGATTTATTGACGTTTTCTAGCGAGTTTTTTGTGTGCGGATGCGAGTGTGTGACTTGCCTGTGCTGCGAGGAGCGAGACTTCGCCGGCGAGGACGGCGGCCGCGAAGGATTCGGCTAATTGCGCTTGGGGTTTGAGAGAGGCTTTGGGATGAAGTAGCAGCGTGAGGCAGTCGGATTGTGACGGTAGGGAAATGCCGCCGCCCCGCACGCCGAGGAGCAAGGCCGGGAGGTCGACGTGTACGCGCAAGCCGTCTCCTTCTCGCGTGACGGTGGTGTCCGCGAGGGAGCCTTCGACCGTGTGAGCGGCGTCCTGGCCCGTTGCGATCAGGAGTGCCGCGACGATGTTTGCGACGTGGAGATTGCGACCGAGAGCGCCTGCAATCGTCGAGCCTGCTTCGAGCTTCGCCGTCGCCACTTCCGCCATATCAGATGCATTTGACTTGAGTACTTCCTCGATCGTTTTTGCATCGAGGAATGTCTCGGCGCAGGCGCTATATCCTCGTCCTTTCTCCTTCGTTCGCACACTTGGTTTCTTATCCGAATCCACGTTCCCTGCCACCGTCACAAAATGCGCTTCGCAGTCCTTCGCCCGGGCTTCGATCCATTGTCCGCAAGCTTCTGCGGCGATCGTCACCATGTTCATGCCCATGGCTTCGTCCGTATCGCAGCGAAGCGTGAGGAAGACGAATGGCGCGGATACATCGATATCGAAGCCCAATACTTTCAAATGTGCACTTGTCCCCTCGGCTTCCTGTGTCCACTCCTTCTCGTTATTTCTCAGCCACTCGCTGAACTCTTCCCCGCTTGAGGGGATGCGAAACGCAAGAGAGCGCGTCATACCTCGGTGTATCGATGACGTTTTGACCCCGACGGCCGAGAGCGCTTTGCATCCGCGATTGACGCTCGCCACAAGCGCGGCTTCTGTGGTGGCCAACGGCAAATGGACGTTGCATGTTTCTCCCGAACTGAATGTCACGAGGAGGGGGCCGGCGTACCCGATGGGAACCGACACACAACCGATCATCTGCTCGCAATTTCGCTCATCGGCGGATCCGATAACATCTGTGTGCGCAGTCAGGTGGGGGAGTACAATGCCAAGCTCTTGCTCGACCCGCTGTCGTCTTTCCGTGCAGCGTTCCTGCGCATCGAGGCCCGGTGGAAGTGTACGGAGATCCATCGCAAGCAGTGTATCATCATTCTATGACGGATTGCGCCACCGCATCGGCACCAGGGAAGCTCATGCTCATGGGCGAGTATGCGGTATTGCATGGGGAACCTTGCATCGTCACTGCGGTCTCCGCACGTATGCGAGTAACGGTGCGACGCACGGAGACCGATGACTTGGTCTTGCATGCGGAAGATGTAGGGTTGATGAATTTTTGTAAACCGATTCAGCAACTCGGAGTAGGTAATATTTCTAAAGCCACTGTATTTGTGGAAACCTCCCTTCGAAACTTTCGCGAAGCCTATCCGTTTGACGGTGGACTGATTGTTGAAACGTCTTCGGAATTTCCCGCGACCCTCGGCTTCGGATCATCCTCCGCGATTACCGTGGCGATCATTGCGGCTCTCTCTTCACTCCTTAAAGTTTGTCTTACGGACCGTCAAATTTTCGATCTTTCTTACAAGACAGTTTTGGATGTGCAGAAGAAAGGTTCGGGATTCGATGTCGCAGCAGCGGTGTACGGTGGCACGCTCCTCTTCACTTCCGGTGGTACCGTGATTGAGCCCATCGATGTTTCACCTTTTCCGCTTATTGTTGGTTATACGGCAATCAAGGCGGATACGGTGACACTCATTGATGCTGTAGGGAAGAGTGAGGATGAAAATCCAAGTGAAGTACATTCGATATTCGAAAAGATTGGCGCGCTTGTTCTTCGTGGGCGATCAGCGATGGAGGATGCAGACTGGCGCACACTTGGCACTCTCTTCAATCACAATCAGATGTTGCTCACTGCACTCGGAGTCAGTCATCCAAAACTCGATACTATGATGCTCGCCGCGTGCGACGCGGGCGCGCTTGGAGCAAAACTCTCTGGTGCGGGTGGTGGTGACTGCATGATTGCAGTTGCAGAAGCTAACTCGATGGAAATAGTAAAGAAAGCTATTGCATCAGCTGGTGGTCAGATCATTCCTGTCACTTTCTCCGCGTTGGGCGTCACGCTACACTGAACTTTCATGAGGAAGATAGCTACAGCGACGGCCCCTGCGAACATTGCTTTTGTGAAATACATGGGCCGTAAGGATGATGTGTTGCGACTGCCTGATAATGGAAGTATCTCCATGAACTTAAGTGGCATCTTCTCAACGACAACGGTTGAATTCCTACCCTCACTTTCTCAGGATGACATTCTTATCGATGGAGAGGGAAGAGTGAATGAGATTGCTCGTGTTGTTGCTCATCTTGATAGGGTTCGCGAGCTTGCTTCTTTTTCGGATCGAGCCAAAGTTGTCAGCGCGAATAACTTCTCGATCGGGACAGGTCTTTCATCCTCTTCCTCGGGATTTGCAGCCCTGACGGTCGCCGCATGCGCTGCCGCAGGACTAAAATCTTCGCAGAAACAATTATCGATTCTCGCTCGCCAAGGTTCCGGTTCTGCCTGCCGATCTATTCCTGATGGCTTCGTCGAGTGGTTGGATGGATCGTCAAATGATACCTCCTACGCGTCTTCGATCTTTCCTCCTGACTATTGGGATATTGTGGACGTCGTTGCGATGGTGAGCACCGAGCGCAAGGAGATTGGGAGTTCTCAGGCGCATGAACGCGTGCGCTCAGGTCCGTATTATGTGTCTCGCATTGCACGCATGCCTGCAAAAATTCGTCAGTGTAAGGAGATTCTCGCTGCGAAGGACTTCACCGCTTTCGGCCAATTCCTCGAGGAGGAAGCTCTCGATCTCCATGCGCTTTTTATGAGTGCGGGCATCGTGTATCTCACGCCGGAGAGTCTGCGCTTGATTCGACTCGTCCCCATAATTCGCAAGAGGGGGATCGAAGCGTACTTTACGCTCAATACGGGCCAAGATGTGCATATGTTTTGCCGGAGCAGGGACGCAGTAGAGCTAAAACCCGTTCTCGAGAGCCTCGGTTGGGTACGCAAAGTCGTTGTTAATACCCCCGCGAAGGGTGCTTCCCTCATCGCTGAACATCTCTTCTAGGGTTTAAGAGCGAGCACCATCCCGCCACCTCCGGTTTTTCCTCCTGCGCCGATCACCTTCGCCGCGCCTCCTTTTGCTTCGATCTGTGCGATCAGTTCCTGCACTGCAGAAGGAACGATGCCGAGGATGACTTGTGCGCGATGATGGTCACGGAAGATGGCGAGAGGATCTTCTCCTCCTAGCAGTCGGTTCGTGCACGCTCCAATGCTCTTGAGAGCGTCTGCGATGGCGGGTTCCTGAGAGCGGCTGCGTATCCATGATACGAGTTCGACCGTCGATTCATGCGGGTTTCCCGTATCGATAAACGTTCCATGTGCAAGAAAATCTAAGTCGAGCATTGCTGTAGAGGACGCGGCTCCTCTCTGAAAACGCAGGGGTTGATTGTCCCAGATGACGGCGAAATCAATGCCGCTATTGCCTGGATTCACGACATCTTCGATCGCACGCGCTTCATCTTCGCAGTCATTTCCAAGCAAGCAGCGGCACGTTGCGATGACGAACGCGGTCGATGATCCCATGCCTTTGCCGAGCGGAATATCCGAATGGACATGGAGTATTCCGGGCAGTGTTCCCGACGTTTCCTCGCAGAGAGAGACGACCCTTTGAGCGTATCTTTGCCACGTTCCATCCTCCTTGATTTGCGGCCAGTCGATGCGCAGATTTGTTGCGTCCGCTTGTTCTTCGTATGTTGCAAATACACATTGTGATGACGGAACGGCAATGCCCGGATACCCGAAGAGGACGGCGTACTCGCCGCTCAGGATGATCTTCCCCGGTGCGTTCGTTTCCCTGTTCATGATCCGAAGCGTCGTGCGCGGGCGGAAAAATCATTCACGGACTTCGCGAGATCATCCGTTGTGAAGTCGGGGAAGAAGGTATCGACGAACGCCCACTCGGCGTACGCGCTCTGCCAGAGAAAGAAGTTGCTCGTTCGCTGCTCGCCTGAGGTACGAATGACGAGATCGAGATCCGGAAGTTCGGGGTGGTCGAGGTGCGAACGCAGAGATTCTTCCGTTGCTTCTCTATCTTTCAATTTCCCAATCGCACGAAGGATTTCATCTTTCCCTCCGTAATCGACGGCGAGGTTCAGCGTGAATTCCGTCTGATCCTTCGTTTCCTCGGTAACGTCTTCCAGGAGTGTGGCGAGTGTCGCCGGAATTCGATCGCGTCGCCCCGAATGCAGGAGCCTGGTCTTCTCTTTCAGGAACCCTTTGCGTTCCTGTCGAAGGTATTCTTCGAGGAGTCGCATGAGATGATCCACTTCTTCGCGGTCGCGTTTCCAATTCTCGGTCGAGAAGCACCAGACCGTGAGCGTCCCGACGCGCGGATCGCGGCGACACCACTCCGTGAGCGTGCGGAAATTCTCCACGGCTTTCTCGTGCCCGTTCCAAGGTTTCAGTAGGTGCTTCGCTGCCCAGCGTCGGTTGCCGTCGGGGATGATGGCGATGTGCAGCGGATCGGAAGGAGAGGTCATGGAAGGGGGAGAAGAGTCTTATTCTGCACTCTTTCGGAGAATGATTGCCAACCCGAGGTGAAACCACGGGGCGTACGAGAGGGGATGCAGCTTCATATCTTTCTGGAGATCTGTGAGCGAGATCCATTTCCACTCCGCGACTTCCGCGGGGTCGGGCGTGACGATTTCGGGGACGGCCTTTCCGAGGAGGATCGTGTCGTACTCGTACTCGACGCCGTGATCTTCATCTTCCGCGCGGTACACGAAAGAGGAGGCTTCGTAGAGTTTGCAGGTGAATCCCATCTCTTCGAGGAGTCGCTTTCCACCCGCTTCCTCGGGCTTTTCGCCTCTCTGCAGATGACTGCAGCAGGTGTTTGCCCAGACGAGAGGCCACAGCTGCTTCTTCGCGCTTCGTTTCTGGATCAACAGCTCGGCTGTTTCTTGATTGAAGACGTAGACGGAGAAGGCGCGATGGAGGAGTCCTTTTCCCGCATGCGCTTTCTCTCTATCCGCTTCGCCGAGGATCGTTCCGTTTTCGTCGGTGAGGAGTACGGAAGAGGCCATGGTGAGCCAGTAGCATGCAGCAGGCGGGACGGTGGCGCAATCTTCAATACACCTTCCCTATATGTGCCTACACCGGGGGCCCAATGCCGATCTTCCGCCATAATCGTTTTGATTTCTTGCTGTTTAGAAATAATGCGTTCGACAGAGAGAATACGAAGAGTTGGCTACTGTTGAACGTTTCCATCGGCAGAACGAATTATCCTATCCGATCGTTTTTGTTTTTCCCTTAGAAACTGTGCACGGCGACACCACTGTTCAATTGTGAGCTCAATTCCATGTGATATGTTCATTTCAGATGCAATCACCTTCCAATTGGGAGTGCCTGCGTAGGGTTGCCTTGTATGAAGTTTGGTTGAGGCTAGCTCCAGGAGCTTCGCATCAATTCGATCGTTCCAGTTGAATATCTGTCTCATTTTTTTCGCACTTTGACGCGCCTCGTCTGTGAGGTTTGTCGGTCTTTTCCCTAAAACATCTCTCTTTATTTTCTTCCTCAGCGTTAGTTCTAGCGAAGCTTTGCAGACCCGAATTACGATGGCCATCCGCACTGCCTGTGTCGTTGCACCTAGTTTTTCTAATGCATCAGCTTCGGTTATTGCGATGGACAGGAATTTCTCCCTTTGAATGCGTTTTCCTGTGATTGCTGCGAGCAAAGCGGGATGATTGCTTGTAATGAGTGTGGCAATCGAGTCCGCTTTCTTGATAGCCAGTATTTGGTTACCCGAAAGAGCGCGATTTGCGGAAGTGTTTATTTCATTGATCATGTATATAATTTACTATAAAACAGCAATTAGTCAATCATTCAGTGGAGCGGGCGAGCGGAATCGAACCGCCCTTCCCAGCTTGGAAGGCTGGTGTAATAGCCACTATACGACGCCCGCGATGGAGTGAAGAATCTACTTCCGTGAGTATAGGGAGATCTGTGTTATCTGTGAAGCTCCTGTACGGCGAGGGAATGGAGCTTTTCGTCGCTCGGTCGTGTGAAAGGATTGCAGGTGAGGATGCGTTTGATCGCGAGGAGGGAGCCGATCACGAGCCCCTTGCTTCGCAGCACCTCGATCGCATACTGCGAGCAGGTCGGTTCGTGACGACAGTATCCGACTGTCCAGAGGTGACGAAGCGGACCGTGGTCCGGCGAGAGCATGCGCTGGTAGACGGTGATCAGTCCGATGACGACGCCGAGCGGAAACGCGGAGATGGAATCGAAGAAATCTTGCACCATGAAATGCTGGAATGGTAATTGCACCTATTCTACAGGCCTTGTACGCTCTCAAGGAATCTTTCTCTCCACTTTATGTTGCCGCTGACTTCCGGAGACGTTCTCATGTTCCTTCTCATTCTCCTGTCGGTCCTCGGTATCGTCGTTCTCTACAATCTACTCTTCGTTGTGGTGAATTTGCGAAGCGTGCTCAAGCGGGTGAATCGTCTCGTGACACAGGTGGAAGAGTGCGTTCTGAAGCCAATCGCCATTATGGATCACGTGTTCTCTGCAGTCATGGAGATCTTCGATGCGAAGAAAAAGAAGCACGAGAAGCACGGTTTCGATAAGCGTAATATCAAATAATTTTCTCATGTCTTCCGACAAACCTTCCGTGCGCGGCGACGAAGCATTGCGGAAAACAATGCTGCGCCTCGATGCGACGATACGGACATTTACCGCGGAGCAGCAGAAAGCACTGAAGCTTGAATCAAGTTTTCTCTATTCTTTTTTCAAGGGAATCGCGAGCGGACTCGGTGTGCTCGTTGCAGTATCCATCATTGTTCCGATCGCCATCGCGATGATGCGCAGCGTCAATTGGGTGCCGATCATTGGCAAATTTGTGGCGCAGGTGACACAGCAAATCGAACAGGTTCAAAGCGCGAAGAACTGATCTACTCAAATGATTTCCTGATGATCGATGAACACGCGGATGAAGAGCCGTCGAATCACTTCGATGGATGATTCGAGGAGTTCTGCCAAGAGCGCATTGAGGCGGCGGATGCGTGCGTAGAATTCGTTGATGCGAAAGGCGCTTCCGGGTGCGGAAGAATGCGAAGCGCGATTCGCGAGCCGTGCCAAATCATTCACTTCCTTCTGGATGTGACTCTTTAATTTCCTCTGCATGACTGCGGATTCGGGAAGGTCGGCGATGGCCTTATCGCGCGCAGTTTGTCCGGGTGTTTTCGTTCCTGTTCTCGATGCTTGTCCGCCGGATCCCAAATCTCCGGAGCGATCCTCTCCCGTCTTTTCACTCACACGCGCATCCAAATTCTCGAAGCTCTCGAGCAGCATCGTGAGCTCTTTGAGTTTCGAAGGCTGACTCACCACCAATTTGCCCGTCTCAATCGAGACAGGGGACGGTCCATGCTCTGGTGCAACGGTCGTCATCAACTTTATTTTCTCTTATTCTGGCCAAAAAGTCAATTTGGCTTGTCCCACGATTACTTCACTGACGGAAGGTGCGTGTGCTTCCTTTGCGGATATTTCCGTACTACGCTTTCGCCATGGAAGAGCGCACGATTTTCCATCGCATACGAGACAAGGAGATTCCTGCAGATATACTTTTTGAGGATGACGAAGTGCTCGCCTTTCGAGACATCCATCCGAAGGCGCAGACCCATCTCCTCTTCATTCCGAAACATTTCGTCGCGTCTATCGCGGATATCACTCCTGAGACGGTGCATATTCCGGGAATGCTCATTTTGAAGGCACAGGAGTTTGCCAGGGAGAAGGGGATTTCGGGCTATCGTCTCACGTTCCACGTCGGAAAGGAGGGTGGTCAGGAGGTGATGTACCTGCACCTTCATTTCCTGAGCGATCAGAAAATCGCTTCCTAATGCGTTTTCAACGAGAAAATCGTGTTTGAATGCTTTCGGTAAATATTGTATAATATACGTAACATCCACATCCAACCTATGGACAAGCGTCAGCGTTTCAGCCTCATCTTCATCCTTGCCGTTGTCGGTATCGGTGGCGCCCTCTGGGTATCGCATGCTCTTCCGCCTTTCGCAAGTCGCGCCCATATGGATGCGGTCTTCTACGGCAATCCGGACATCATGATTACCGGAGCGATCCCCGAGCAGGTGGACAATGCTTCTCCTATGCTCCTCACGTACACCGCACGCAATGTCGGAGACGGGGTCGCGTTCCAGACGTACCTCATCGTGCACGTTCCGACCGGTGCGCTCTTCGATCGTGTTCACTCCGATCCGCAGTGCCAGTTGAAGTGGCATGATGTCATCTGTTCAGGCACCAATGCGGACCAGGGATTTACGCTCTTCCCCGGCCAGGCGCAGACGTTCACTGTTGCGCTCTCCGTTCAATCCCTCGCGTGTTCGCAGGTCATCGAGACCTCGGCGAGCGCCGAAGTTCTGAATCCGGCGGATGCCAATCTTGCGAATAACAGCATGAAGACTCAGACATCGGTCGAGTGCGGGCCAAATTACTCTCCCTTCCCCGTTAATTCGAAGGGGCAGTGGGAATGGGTGCAGGGGCAGGGATGGATCTTCCTCCTGCCGAGTCCTTCCACCTTTACGAGGTTCGATAGCTGGTTCTGGAATACGCCAGTTACTCGTCCTGTTTCGCATTCCCAACACATTGAGCAGTACTTCCCGCAGTACTCTGCTGTCGATAGCAATCGATGGGTTCGTCGATGATGTGAGGATCCTTACGCGGAGAAGCCCGCCGCTTTCGCCTCTTCTTCCGTTTTGAAGGTGACCCGATTCTCCTCCTTGATCTTCTTTCCCGCTGCGGAATCGACGGTGTAGTACTTCTTTCCCGTCTTCGATGCGACGAATCCTTCGGAAGATGATGACGATTTCTTCTCTTCGGGCTGCGCCTCCTCCGATGCCGCATCCTCTTTTTTCGCCGCCTCTTCGAGCTTGCGCGCCTCTTCCTCTTCGCGCTCCTTCTTGATGCGCTCCATCGTCTCCTTGTCGATCGGCTTCAGCGCTTTGATCGAGAGTCCGATTCTTCGCTCGTCGACGTCGATATTGATGACCTGCGCGTCCACTTTCTGTCCGATTGTGAGGACTTCGGAGGGATCCGTGACTTTGTAGTGCGTAAGTTCCGAGAGATGGACGAGACCGTTAATATCCTTTTCGAGCTTGATGAAGGCGCCGTAGTCCGCGAAACGCACGACCGTGCCGGAGACGCGCTTGCCCACCGGGTAGCGCTCGGCGATCTCTTCCCAGGGATCCTTCGTGAGCTGCTTGATCGAGAGGGAAAGCTTCTCGCCGTCCAGACCGATGACTTTCACGGTGACCTTATCGCCGATCTGCGCGAATTCGGACGGGTTTTTGACGTGGCCCCAGGCGATTTCGGAGATGTGCACGAGTCCCTCGAGGCCGTCGAACGCCACGAAGAGTCCGAACTTCACGAGGCCGCTGACCGTGCCCTCCTTCACTTCGCCCACCTTCAGTCCTTCGAGTGCCTTCGCGCGCTCTTCCGCCATCGCTTCGCGTTCGCTAACGACGATCTTTCCCGCTTCTTCGTCCATCGTGATGATTTTCACCGTGAACGTGTGGCCGATGTATCTCTGCAGACGGCTGATGATCTCCGTAGGATCGGCGTTGTTGACGCGCGGGTAGTGGACCGGTGCGAGTTGGCTGACCGGGAGGAAGGTGCGGATACCGTCGATGTTCGCGAGGAGTCCGCCCTTATTGGCTTCCTGTGCCGCGAATTTCATCGTTGCGTCGCCTTCCACCAAGCGATGGAAGCGATCCCATGCCTTCTGCTGGCTCGCCATGCGCAAGCTCAGCACGATCATGCCTTCGTCATTCTCTTCCTCGAGCACGAGCGCGGAGATCGAGTCGCCGAGCCGAAGATCGCGGAAGGTATTGAAGGAATCGCGGAGCTCTCTTCCCGAGACGATTCCCGTCGCCACACCCTGCAAGTCCAAGAGGAGCTTGTTCTTCCCGCGGAAGACGACGGTGCCTTCGATGAGTTCGCCCGGCTTCGCACGGAGAACAGGCGGAGAATCCTTGAGGAGTTCATCCATCATTGATGACTTCTTCTTCGTGAGTGTCTTTGCCATAGGAGAAAGAGTGGTGCAAGTGGGAGAGATAATGTCGATGGACGCCCTTGCACGAGCAGCGACCTTCGAGGCGGTTATTGTACTCAGGGAGCCGAATAAGTCAAATACGATACAGAGATTTATCGAATCATCGGCATCCTTCAAATCCTCTCACAGCGTATCCGCATCCGTGCGGAGGTTCTTCTCTGTCGGTAATTTCTCATCCATGCTCGTTTTGGGATTGTAGATTTGGTAGAAGAGCTCGACGAGTTCGCGGGTTGTCATGCGGCGCGTGCTGAGTCCGGTGTTCTCGAGACCGGTTTCCACGAGGTTGAGACGGTCGCGGAGAATCTTCTCCGAGGCTGCGAACTCACGGTGACGCTGCGCGACCTTTGCCGATGAATCGTCGGGGCTGATCCATCCCAGGAATTGTTCGAGGAGCGTCTTGCCGCGGACGTTCACGTCGAGCGGAACGATGACGTAGAACCTTTTCTGCATGATGTCGGCCACGTCGACGAGCTTCTCGATGAAGTCGGCGTAGGAGAGCGTCTGCTGACGGAGGAGCTCGTTCTGTTGCTTGTTTCCGAGCCCGCGCAGCTGCTGGAGGTAGGGCGTGATGTTCATCTTCGACGAGCGCACGCTGACCTGGATCGGGAAGGAGAGCGTATTCACGAACGATTGATACCCGGCAATGATGCCCTGCTGCTCGGTCTCGCTCTTGAGATTGAAGTTGAGGGCTTCGACGAGGATGATCCCGCGTAGTCCACCGTTTTTGAGTACGACGGTATTGTGATGGATTTCGGCGATCGGCAGAAACCGTTGCGTGGAGCTGAGGACGCTCTTCTTGCCTTGGCGCACGGTGCTCTTTGCCTTTGATGGATCGAGGGGTGCCATATTAGAACTTCGGGGAAATATCGCGGAAGACGTCTTTGAAAGCGGAGAGCCCCTCGTCATCATCTTTCTTGTCCGCGGAGATGCGATTGGGATTAACGGGAAGGCGCGGCGACTTCTCCACGATCTCTTCTTGCTCCATCGCTGTTGGTGTTTCCATCGCTGGTTCCTCGTTTCGGGGAGGGGACTGGATGGGGCGATCGAGAACGGTACTCAATTCATCGATCTTCTCGCGCGTTTGCATCAGTGCTTTTGCCGCGAGGTGTTCTTTTTCTTTCTCCTTGTCCGTTTTCTCCTCCTGCTCTTGTATGGAGGTGCGGAAGTGGATGGTGAGACCGCTGCGCGGCGTCCACGAACGCCTCGGCGGCTTTTCCATGCGCTCGAAGAACAGGAGACAGAGACGGAAGAGGCTGAGATCGTTGACGCGAACGAGGGCGAAGAGCACCGAGACGGCGCAGGGGATCCATACGAGCACCGTTGGCACGATGCCGAGTTGTCCGCTGTTGATTTTTGCGACTGAAGAATAGAGGACGTAACTGAAGCCGCCTCCGAGTGCCATGATGATCGTCTGTCGAAGTGTGAGAGGCCCGACGATGCGGTCCTCAATGTAGACGTTCTGCGGGATTTTGACGGGGTCGATCGGCATGGTTTGTTATCAAGGAATCTCATTATTTTAGCACAAAACAGCCATTTTTCCAAGAAGGTTACGACCCTCTGAAGGGCAGTTTCTTCCACAGAAAACGCCCGACTTCTGCAGATGAGAGAAGTCGGGGTTTTGGAGTAGCGGAAGGGGACTTAGATCTTGGCCATTTCCTCTTCTTCCTCTTTGACGGGAGCCTCCTTTGGCAGCTCTCCCGATCGGAGGAATTCCAGATCTTTCTTGCCTTTGAGGCTGACGTGAATGGTGTCGCCCTTTCGGAAGATGCCCTTGAGGATGTGCTCGGCGATCTCCGCTTCGAGCCGTTCCTGGATGACGCGGCGCACCGGGCGCGCTCCGTACTCGGGGTCGAAACCTTCCTCTCCGAGGAGGAAAAGCGCTTTGGGTTCCACGTCGATCTTGAGGCCCTGCTCCTTGAGTCGCAGCGCGAGCTTGTCGAGGTGCATCTTCACGATGCGGCGGATGTGCAGCTGATTGAGGGCATTGAAGACGATGATGTGATCGACGCGGTTGAGGAATTCGGGACGCAGGTGATCTTTGAGTTCCTGGAGCACTTCCTTGCACTTCTCTTCGTACTCGGTTTCCTCGGCTCGCGCCTCGGCTTCGATCTTGAACCCGATCTTCGCCGCCTGCTTCGTCAGTTTGTCCGCGCCGATATTGGACGTCATGACGATGATCGTGTTCGTGAAGTCGACCTGCTTGCCCTGCCCGTCCGTGAGCACGCCGTCTTCTAGAATCTGGAGGAGGATATTGAAGAACTCGGGGTGGGCCTTCTCGATTTCATCGAAGAGAATGACGGAGTAGGGCTTGCGGCGGACCGCTTCCGTCAGCTGGCCGCCCTCCTCGTATCCGACGTATCCCGCCGTCGCGCCGATGAGACGTGAGACGTTGTGCCTCTCCATGAATTCCGACATGTCGATCTTGATGAGCGCGTCGTCGCGATTGAAGACTTCCTCCGCGATCGCACGGACCAGTTCCGTCTTTCCCACGCCGGTCGGGCCCAGGAAGAGGAAGCTGCCGATGGGGCGGCGGACATCGCTGATGCCGACCCGGCTGCGACGGATCGCGCGTGCGACTTTACGGATGGCATCATCCTGTCCGACGATATGTTTGCGCAGCACGACCTCGAGGTTCGCGAGGCGTTTCGCTTCGGACTTGAGAAGTTTCGTTACGGGGACGCCCGTCATGCGAGCGATGACTTGGGCGATATCGTCTTCGGTGATCTGCACCGGCGATCGCTTGTCGCCGTCCGCGGCACTCTTCAACTGCTCGAGTTTCTCTTTGAGATCTTGCTGGTCCTGCTTCAGCTTCAGCGCCTGATGGTACTTCTGATCCTTCACGGCTTCCTGCTGCTTGCGCAGGAGCTGCTCGAGCTTCTCCTCGGTCTTCTTGATCTCGGGATTCGCGGAGGCGACGGCGGCTTGCAGGCTCTTTCCCGCGGCGGACTCATCGAGGACGTCGATGGCTTTATCCGGAAGAAAACGTTCCGTGATGTAGCGCTTGCTCAGATGTACGGCGGCGGCGATCGCTTCGTCGGTGATGGTGAGATGGTGGAATTCTTCGAAGCTCGGTCTGAGTCCCTGCAGGATCTTGATCGTGTCGGGCACGAGTGGTTCCTGCACGAGGATCGATTGGAACCGACGCTCGAGTGCGCGGTCTTTCTCCACGGTGCGATACTCGTCGACCGTGGTCGCGCCAATGACGCGGAGCATGCCTCGGGAGAGGGCGGGCTTGAGGATATTGGCTGCGTCGAGCGAGCCTTCCGCGCTTCCCGCGCCCACGACCGTATGGATTTCATCGATGAAGAGGATGATTTCGTTCCCACTCTTGCTCGCTTCTTTGATGATGTCGTCGAAGCGCTGCTCGAACTCTCCGCGGTACTTCGTTCCCGCGACGAGCGAACCCATGTTGAGGATGAGCAGGCGACGGTCGCGCAGGGAATCGGGCACCAGGCCCGCTGCAATGCGTTGGGCCAGGCCTTCGACGATCGCGGTCTTTCCCACGCCGGGTTCGCCGATCAGGACGGGATTGTTCTTCGTCTTGCGATTGAGGATGCGGATCATGCGTTCGATCTCCTCGTCGCGCCCGATGATCGGATCGTTCTTCCCTTCCTTCGCGCGGATGACGAGGTCATCGGTGAAGTAATCGAGGACGGGCGTTTTGCTCTTGGGATCTCCTTTGCGTTTGCGCAGCGCTTCCGGTTCCGTGATCGAGGGTTGCATACCCACAATCGCGCCCTGGAGTCCGTGGAAGAACGCTTCGAGTGATTGCTCGAGATTATGGCTCTGCTGCTTGAACGTATTGATTTGCCCAAACATTTCTTCCACCTTGAGACGCAGATCCTCCGGATCGACCTGCATGTTTTCGAGGATGATCGTCGCGGCGTTCTTTCCGGTAGAGACGAGCGCGTGGAGGAGGTGCTCCGTGCCCACATTTGCGTGGCGGAACTTATGCGCCGTCACGACGCTCTGTTCGATGACGGTGTGCAGGAACGTCGAGAGTCCGTGTTTCACGTGCTGTCCCTCGATGTTCGATGATTTCAATGCCTTCAGGAGGATGCGGACATTCTCCAACGTGACGCCCGCTCCGGTGAAAATGGAGAAGCCGAGCGATTTTGGAATACTGAGGAGCCCCAGAAGCAAATGTTCCGTACCGATGTACGGACTCTTCGTGTTCTTCGCCTCTTGCTCTGCGATCTGCAGGGCGAGTTTTGCGTTGGGGGTGAATCGGTCGAATGGGTGCATAACGGGTAGGGAAGAATTAGCAGTCTAGAGTAAGGAGTGCCAGGTGTCGAATAAGATCATGACATTATATCAGTGGAGGTGGCTTGAGTGCAGTGACAGGCAAGATAAAAAGGCTTGGGAAAATCAATTGTGTAGAGGATTGAACATCCTTTCAGGATGGGATTCTCCGCCAGGGTTTATGGATGCGTCTGTCCTGCCAATCCTCGAAGAAGACCGAGAGTGCTGCCGCCGCAGGAATGGAGAGCATGATTCCGAGGACGGGATGGATGATCGAGGGGAAGCTCATGCCGACGAGCATTGCGAGGATCACCGCGATCGGCGAAAGTCCCACAGAATGTTCCATGACTAGGGGGACGATGAGATTTCCCTCGCACCATTGAATGACGTAGTAGATGCAGGCGAGAAGGATTCCCCAGAGGAATCCTTGCTGCGTGATACCGATGAGGAGCGCGGGAAATGCCGCGATGAACATGCCGAGGACGGGGACGAGTTCCGTGAAGCCTGCGAAGATGGCCAGGGTGAGCGCGTACGGCATGCGCATGACGACGAGCGCGAGGAAGACGAGTACGAACGCGGAGCTCGACAGGAGCAGTTGCCCACGAGCCCACTGCGCGAGTTTCCAGTGGATGCGGTCGGCTCTGTCGTCGACGTAGGAACGCACGTTCGGTGGGAGGAAGCTTCGTAGCCATGCGATGGTTTTCTCCTTTTCCATTTGCAGGAAGAACGCGAGGACGAGAACGACGAAGAACTTCATGAAGAAGCTGACGACGGAACCAGCGATCTGTGCCGCGAAAATCACGGAACCTTCCGCCGCCCCCGAGAGGCTGTGACCGATCTGCTGGAGCATCGTCGCGAATTGCGTCACGGAGAGATCCTGCAATGCAACCTGTGCAAATGCGGTGAGTCGCAGATTGTATGCGTCGGAGAAGAAGGGGAAATTGATTGTCGGAGAAGCGAGGAAGGCGTTGAGTTGGATCTGGAGGAACGTGGCGATCTGCTGGATCTGATCGGCGATGATCGGAATGAGGGAGATGAGGAGGAAGACGATGAGGAAGAGCGCCACGAAGTACTGCAAGATGATAGCGACGCCTCTCGGAATGCCGATCCGTTTCATCGCTTTGATGCCGGGATCCAGAATTGCCGCAACGAAGAAACCGAGGATGAGGAGGACAACAGCTTCTCGGAGGAAGTAGAGAAAGATGACGCCGAGCGCGATGGCTACGATGACCAATGTCGTGGTGACCATGCCGGGGAGCGAGAAATGGATGCGGACTTCCGGCATCGGGGCACTGCCCGCATGTCTGGAGCCTGCTTTCTCTTGCGATCGACTTTCGCGAATGGCGCGCGCCTTGGCGATGATCTGCCGCGCTTTTGCTCCGAGAATGCGCAGGGTGGTGAAGGGGGCCGATGAGGGTTTCTTGGATGCCATAGGACGATCAGCTGGTGAGGCTGGCGATGAAGAAATTGATGATCGCGAAGGAGAGGAGCGAGACCACGAGACCGATGATCGACCACAGCAGACGATTCTTTCCGGCTTCAGATGAGCCTCCCGGCATCACGCCGCTGATCGCGATCTGGTACCCGGCGATAATCATCTGGATCAAGCTGAGCGTTCCCAGCCCCGCGAACATGAATTGAATGACATAGGCGATGTACGCAGGGATGCAGTCGAACGTCATTTCTCCCGTGATGAAATTACAACTTCCGACCGTTCCGCTCTCTGGAATGAAAGAGGGAGATGAAGATGGATCTGCTGCGTGGACAACGGGAGTGATCGCGAGGACGATGAGGCAAAGGAGGAGAATCTTTCTCATTGAGTCTATTTTGCTCCAAATAGTTGCTTTCGTGGACAGGTGGAACGTGATTTCGCTGGCGGAAGAGCAGAACTATTATCTCATAGCGGGGCGGCGGGTCTTCTCTTGCGCGTCGAATGATGCTTCACTTGACCGTCATGACTTCGTTCTCTTGGGCTGCGGCCTCTCGTCCGATCATTAGCCTCGCACCGATGGCGGGCGTGACGGATGCGTCCTATCGGCAACTCATCAAGCGTATCGCGCCGGAAGTCATGGTGTATTCCGAATTCCTGAGTACGGATGCGCTGCGGTACGGAGCGAAGAAGACGCTCCGGATGATGCATTTCGATCCATTGCTTGAGCGGCCGTTCATCGTGCAGATCTTTGGCAAGAAGCCGGAGCATTTCGTCGAGGCCGCGAAGGTCGTGGAGCAAATGGGAGCGGACGGGATCGATATCAACATGGGATGCCCGGCGGCGCGCGTGGTGTCGTCTTCGCATGGTTCCGCATTGATGAAGAATCCCGAACTTGCCGCCGAGCTCGTCGCATCGACGGCGAGTGCCGTGTCGATTCCGGTGTCCGTGAAGACGAGGCTCGGGTGGGATTCCTCGGAGAATCTGATTCCCTTCTGCGAGAAGCTGATCGCGGCGGGAGCCAGCGCACTCGCGGTGCATGGGCGAACGTTTATGCAAAAATTTCACGGAGAAGCCGATTACGAGCCGATCTACGAACTTAAACGCAGAGTGCAGGTTCCCGTCATCGGCAACGGAGACATCAGGAGCGGTGCCGATGCGGTGGCGAAGCTTGGAAATTTGGATGGCGTGATGATCGGCCGCGCGACATTCGGCAACCCGTGGGTGATGCGTGAAATCGTGGATGCTCTTTTGCACGGGAAAACCGTGCCATCGACGATGACATTTGCCGAAAAAATCCCTTTCATCATCCAGCACTGTCGCTTTGCAGTAGAGCAGAAGGGCGAGAGGAGGGGAATGCTCGAGATGCGGCGACACTTGGCGAGTTACGTGAAAGGAATTCCGGGCGCTGCGGAACTCCGCGCAAAACTCGTGCGTGTGGAGAGTGTGGCGGCGGTGGAAGACATCCTCGGAAGTATTCCCCTGTAGATCAGAGTTGCACTTTCACGCTCGGTCCCATCGAGGGGCAGATGGCGATGGAGCGAATGTACTCGCTTTTGATACCGGAGGGTTGTGCTTCTTTGACGGCCTGGATCACTGTGGCGAGGTTTTCCTCGAGCTTCTTCGCACCGAAGGACACTTTGCCGAAGACCGCGTGGATGATGCCTTGCTTGTCCATGCGACACTCGATGCGTCCTTTCTTGAGCTCCGCGATCGTCTTGCCGATGGAATCCGTGACCGTGCCGGCCTTGGGAGAGGGCATGAGTCCTTTCTGTCCCAGGATTTTGGCGACTTTTCCAAGGTCCTTCATGAGGCGGGGCATCGCGACGGCCACGTCGAAATTCAACTTTCCTTCGGCGACGTCTTTAATGAGATCTTCATTGCCGATGACATCTGCTCCCGCTTCCTTCGCCTCGGCGATCTTGTCATCGGTCACGAACGCGGCCACGCGTACGGACTTTCCGATGCCGTGGGGCAGGGAGACCGTGGTGCGGACCAGTTGATCGGCTTGGGTGGTATCCGCGTTGATGCGGATGTGAACTTCGGCGGTCGCGTCGAACGTGCTCGTGGAGAGATTCATCATGAGCTCCACTGCTTCCCCGATCGGATAGAGGGGTTTTTTGACGAGGGCTTTCTTCTCGGCGTATTTCTTTCCGCGCTGTCTTACGAGGGGGCTTCGCTTGGAGGCCATGGTGAATGGGGGGAACGTGGTGCAGGCCCCCTAAAACGGGGTCCCACGTAGGGCAGCATTGTACGAATATTAGGCGTAAGCGCAAGTCTTCAGCGCTTCTTCTTCGCGTGCGATGCGGACTTCGCTGTAGCTAGACCGTGATGGGGAGAGGTTTTGCGCATTTGCACGGCCTGGAATCCTCTGGACTTCGTTGCCTTGGGAACGTGCGTGCACCAGCCGAGGAAGAGGCCGTAGCAGAGGAAGACGACCGGACTTCCCCACCAGTAATCTGGATAGGGCCAGGACGAGAAGAGCATGGTAGAAACAATCGAGGTTACGGCCGCTAGGAGAGAGAAGAAGGAGATGAACTTGAAGGCGTACCGGAAGATCAAGGACGGAACCAGGCGCGAAGCCTCGTCGAGCTTTTCCATGTGGCTTTCATTCCAGAGGTAGATCAATCCGCCGAAGATGAAGATGAGGAGTAGCGCGAGGTAGCCGTTTGCCGGCAGGGCGCGATTCGTTATGACGCCGAAGAGTGCCGGCAGCCCGCTGAGCGTCATGAAAACGGCACCGATGCCTTGCAACATGTAACGGTACAACGCCTTCGTCGTCTCCGCCGGCTTCGCTCCGGGAATCATGAGAGATGGAAGAAGGAGCAGGGCGAGAAGTCCGGTAACGCCGAACGCAATGGCGAGACCGTCGACCAAACCCAGGATACCGCCGATGGAGGGGAGGGGGAGCGACATAGGATGTGTGGGTGGATGTAAGGTTACGCCCGCTCAATGTATTGATGCACGAGAAATGCGTTGCGGGAGTGAGAAGAAATGATATTCCAGCACTCACTCAATCGTGATTCCCATGCTTCGTGCCGTCCCCGCGATAATGCGTTCGGCGGCCTCGATATCGGCTGCGTTCAAATCCGGCATCTTCGCCTCCGCAATCTTGCGGAGATCCGATTTGGAAATCTTTCCGACCTTCTTCTTGTTGGGCTCGCCGCTCCCGCTCTCGATCTTCGCCGCCTCCTTGAGGAGTGCGGAGGCCGGAGGTTGCTTGAGGATGAAGGTGAAGCTGCGATCCTCGTAGACGGTGATCTGCACCGGGATGAGCTTGCCCTGCTGGTTCTTCGTTTTCTCGTTGAATTTCAAGCAGAATCCGGCGATATCCACGCCGGCTTGTCCGAGTGCGGGGCCCAGCGGAGGGGCGGGGTTCGCCTGTCCGCCTCGTGCTTGCACTTTGATGATTTTCTTGATTGCCTTTGCCATAGCCGGAGCACTCTAGAGATTTTGTCTATTTCAGTCAATCATCTTTCTTCGGGGCTGTGGTGATTCTTTTTGGGGGTGAGGGGTTGTAACTCTTGTCCTTCTTTCTCAAGGCGAGAAAGAAGGACGAAGAAAGCGCTCCGCGCACCAATGCTAACGTCATTCCATCCATCGATAATGGAGAGTCTTTTCCTCGATGCATACCATTCGGTGCTATTCCACCCCGTGGTGCGCGGCTCCGACCGATTTTTTTATGCGCCGCAGCGCAACAAACAACAAAATTCCATGGTTCCCACTGGATATCCCACTTCCAACTCTGATAGTTCCAAAGATTGTTACCGTTAGGAGGGTAACGG
>CAINVY010000012.1 GCA_903854335.1 uncultured Candidatus Peregrinibacteria bacterium
CACCGAGGCGTTCCAGCCGAGGCTCCAGGCAATCTTGAAGACGAAGTCTCAAGCGGAGTACTCGAAAGTGTGGAATGCCATCTCGGATGGGATCGCGCATCACAATGCGATACGCATGGCCATCCTCGCGGGATGGACAGGCATGCCGCAGGGGAGCTTCCCCGGCAATGATCTGATCACGAGAGCGGAGATGGCGACAATTCTCTCGAGGGTGATGGGGGTGAGGTGACCGCGGCGAATGCAGTTGAATAATTATTCGGCTTCGAGTTTTGAATATTAAAAAAATTCTGCGGAGCTTGCGGCGCAGAATGGCGGAGTCACGGCGTTCGCGAACTCCGTGGCGGAGAGGGGGGGATTCGAACCCCCGATACGGGTTTAATCCCGTATACCACATTAGCAGTGTGGCGCTTTCGACCACTCAGCCACCTCTCCGCGCTGACGAAAGTATAGGGAAGAGATGAGGGGCTCGCCAGGGAGACTGCTGAAGTCAAATTGCCGCTGAAGCGATATTCTGGGGCTTGCCGTCTGTCGTCAGTACGTCGAGCAAGCCGTTATTGATATTGAATGTCTTTTCAATGATATCGAGCATGCGTTCATTCACGATAATGCACCCCATGCTGCGGTATCGGTCTGGTTTCGCAAGCATGGCATCCGCGTATGCATGACCATGAATGCCGTACGACGTGGCTTCAGTATCATCCGAGAGCCGAAAGAATCTTCCCGTAGGACCGAAGGTGATGTGATCGCCCTTGTACTCCTCGGATTCGGCACGCCACTGTGTATCGGGTGTGGCAGCATCATACGTGAGCCCGAGATAGTGAACCGTTTTGCGCTGTCCGGTGACAACGGGGAAGGCAAGGTAGGAAGCGTTCTCATGAACCAAGTATCCAATATTTTCTTTCGTATCGACAACAAACGTATCTCCTGATTGCGGCACCCATGTTCCGATAGGAAGTTGATGACTCGACGCAAAAGACGCCGAAAGAAAGATGGAGAGGCCGACAGAGAGTATCTTCAAAAACAAAGCGCGCTATTCTAAGTCTGGTGTCAAACATGTCAATTGAACTTGTCCACAAATTCTCTCTTAAGAACAATTATTGTATACAATAATTTGCTCTCTCATTAGAGCAAAGTTATCGCTTGCATCAAATCAGTCATCCGTAGACAATTTCTATGATGAGTACGCATGAATCGCTTCACGTGCCGGTTCTCCTGAACACCTCAGAAGGGGAGTCCGTGCTTGAGTATCTGAAGCCAAAACCTGGAGATCGTGTGTTGGATGCGACCGAAGGCCTCGGCGGACACAGTGAGGCATTTCTTCGCGCCATCGGACCCACAGGCAAGCTTGTTGGGATCGATGCCGACGAAGAAAATCTTCTCAAGGCCAAAGAACGATTGAAAGGATGGAAGCAGCAGTGCACGTTTGTTCACGATAACTTTCGTCATGTCTCGCGTCTGAATTTTTCAGAGTTTGACATCATCTTCGCGGATCTCGGAATGAGCTCGCTCCATGTTGATGATGCGCAGAGGGGATTTTCGTTTCGTGCAGATGCACCTCTGGATCTTCGATTCGATCGCTCGAAGGGGATGACTGCTTCGCAGCTTCTCCATGCTGCTTCGGAAGAAGAACTCGTGAGAATATTTAAAGTGTACGGAGAATTGCCGCAAGCGCGAAGATGCGCGTCTGCGATCTTCCGAGAAGCACGCCAGCACTCAGTATCGTTGGATACGACGGTCGGACTGCGCCAATTGGTTGAAAAGCTGTTTGGGTTTCGCGCGAAGTTTCTCTTGCCGCAGATTTTTCAGGCGCTTCGAATCGCTGTGAATGATGAAATGGGTGCGCTTGAAGAATTTCTGGCGTCGATTCCCGCATTGATCGCACCGAACGGATCGATTGGAATTATCAGTTTTCATTCTTTGGAAGATCGACGCGTGAAGGAAGCGTTCCGCGCATGGACGACTCCCGAGAAAGACCCGCGCACGGGAGCGATTGCGAAGCAGTCGCCCTTCGAACTTCTGACGCGCAAAGTGGTTGTTCCATCCGAAGAAGAAATTCGTCGTAATCCTCGTGCCCGCAGTGCGCGTTTTCGCGCCGTTCGACGTCGTGAGATCACAGCATGAACGAACTCGCTGTCAGCTGTTCTCCTCCGCAGAGTCTGGTACCCTTCCGCCGCAGTTTCATGTCGACGAACGCCGGACCATCGGGCATGCCGCGCAGGCTCTCTCTCGGAAGACTCGTGACACAGAGCACGGCGCTTCTCATGATTTGCATTGGATCCCTCATTCTCATTCTCGCGCTCCTCATCCTTTTTCATGAGAACGCGACGGCGACAAAAGGATATGAACTTCGCGGACTCGAGCGCGAGCGAACCGTGCTTCTTCTGGAGCAGGAAGTGTTGAATATGCAGATCGCGGATGCGCAGGCACTTGAACGCCTCAAGGACGATCCGCAAGTACAGAGCATGTCCGTACTGACGCAATCACATTACGTTTCTCCGTTGCTGCCGCAACCGGTCACGAAGCACTGATCACTCAGAGGACGTTTCGCATCTGGATGGCGCTGATGTTCTCTTCGTCGGCTTTCGTGTCGGATACGAGCACGACATGCTGCTTTGGTTTCAGGAGCTTCAAACGAATTCCTTCATTCATTGCGGACTTCACCGTTGTTTCGGGATTGGATTCGTCGAAAGGAATGCAGATGGGCAGTACGCCGTACGAGAGCTGAAGCATGCGCTGGACGTCCGGCGAAGGAGTGAAAGCAAGGATTGGCACCTGCGGACGAAATCGTGAAACTTCGAGTGCGGTCTTTCCCGTACGCGTCATGACGATGAGCGCATCGGCGCGCGTGGCGTCCGCGAGCGTCACTGCCGCGAGTGTGCGAGCAGACCTCGCATCCTGCGAGAGCGAGGTATCGCTGATTTTCTGATCGAGAAGGTGCTCTTCCGTGGCACAGAGCACCTGAACCATCGCCTTCACGGATTCCACCGGAAACGATCCGCTTGCGGTTTCTCCGGAGAGCATCGTTGCATCCGTACGCGTCATCGCCGCATGGGCGATGTCCGTCGCCTCTGCGCGCGTCGGCATGGGGGCGTCGATCATGCTCTCGAGCATGTGTGTGGCCACGATGACGGGCTTCCCGGCATTACGGGCCAGCCGCACGATGTCATCCTGAATGACCGGAACCATTTCGAAAGGGACTTCGACGCCCAAGTCGCCGCGTGCCACCATAAGCGCGTCGGAAGCGATAAGAATATCGTGAAGATGCTGCACCGCCTGGCGCGTTTCTATCTTCGCGATGAGGCTGATGTTTGCACCCTGCTTTTCCAGAAATGCGCGCACCTCGTCGATTTCCTTCGCTTCACGTACGAACGAGAGTGCGAGAAAATCCACACCCTCCTTCGCGGCGAACGCAATATCCCTCCAGTCGTTCGGCGTGAGTGAAGGCATCGAGAGATTGACGCCCGGCAAGTTCACGTGCCGACGCGAACCGATGGTGCCTTCCTCCTGCGCACGCGCGACCACCGTTCCGTCGTCTTCGACGGAGACGAGATCGAAGCGGAGAATGCCGTTATCGATGAGAATGCATTCCGCTTCACGCGCATCCTGTGCGAAATACTCGTGATCTACAACGATCACTTTATTCATGCCGGCGGGTAGGGGTCGGGGTGAGAAGAGAATTTCCTCTCCCTTCGCCACGTTGACTTTCTCTGCGACGTCTCCCGTGCGGATTTCCGCACCTTTCGTATCGAGCAAAATACCGACACACGTCTGCGGGCCACTCTCCATTCGCAGATCTTCATTGATCTCCTTGATGAGCGCGATCACGGCGAGATGTTCGGCAAGCGTCCCGTGTGAGAGATTGATGCGTGCAATATTCATTCCCGCATGCGCGAGCGCAAGAATCTGCTCTTTGGTGCGAGAGGATGGGCCGAGAGTGCAGACGATTTTTGTGAAGCGCATACGGAAAACTTACGAAGTAAGTATAGCACAATTCGTATGTTCTTGGAATTCCTTTATAACTGCGTCCGGCATTGCTTCGCGAGATCCTGGGCGCTCTTCTGCACCTTCTGCGAGAGGGAAGTAACGCCGGGATCAAACTGCGTCGCCGTCTTCGCGATGCTCCAGGCATCCGTGCAGAGTTTCGCCGCGGCCGAGAACTGCTTATTGAGACTCGCTTGGTACCCGCGAACGAGTGCGCGGTACGCCTCCGTCAGTTTCAACGCCGCATTCACGATGGATTGATTGGACGCGATATCGTGCGCGCCCCGCGCCGCGAGCAACGCCCGCGCAGACGCGTACTCCGCCTCGCGAACGTTTTTGCCGTTCAAATTCTGCGTCGTGAGGAGCAGATTATTCTCCACTTCCGTCAGCAACGCTTGCGTGCGGTTGCCGCTCTTGTACTGGAGGTAGCGGTAGAGGAGCAGCGCGACGTCCGCACGCGAGAGATTGCGCGCTGGCTGGATGGTTCCCGCTTTTCCTGCATCGGTCATGGACAGAGCGATGGCGAGGCGCATCGTGGGGTAGTACCACGCTTTCGGATCCGTGACATCGGAGGAGAGAGGCAGGGTGATTTCCGAATAAGAATTGGGATCGGCACCCTGCGAGAGAAGAACCATTTTGATAAATTCCGCTTTCGTCACATTTCGACTTGGATGAAAGGCGGTCGATTTCGGGGGGCCGTCGATGATGTGTAGCTTTTGAAATGACCATTCGACGTAAGGAAGAAACCATGCGCCGCTGGGAACGTCGGAATACGAACTGGTCTTCATGCTCGAGACATCATCCACGCCTTTGGCCGTAACGAGAATCTTCACGGCCTCCGCGCGTTCGACCAATTGGTCTGGGCGAAACGTCCCGTCGCTGTATCCATTTACGATTCCCTGTGCCTTGAGATACTCGACAGCATTGGCCAGCTCGTTGCCTGGAGGGACGTCGCTGAATGGTCCCCCGGCTGCTCGGGCAGAGGGGAGGATCATCGCAATCACGATGAGAGTGACTGCGAGCGCGAGAAACACCCAAACATGAAGAACGCGTGGTAAGCGCATACGCATAGAGTGGGAAAGGACCGCGGCATCCTACACGGATTGCGCGCCTAAATCGCTTGAAAACAATCCACTTTCTGTGCTGTTCTGAAGTACGAAGAAAGCTCTAAAGATAAAGAAAACACAATGATCTGAGGCTCGCTTAGCTGCTACTCGAGGCGGAGAAAAACTTCACGGATGCAATGACGCCGTTCTCCAGGAGTATCCCCTTCGTTTGAAACTCATAGAGAAGCGTGCCGTGCTTCACGAACACATAACTATAGCCGGTGTTTTCTACCACGACTTGTCCAGGTTCGCCTCCCACGGGAATTTCCTTCATGGAAAGTATTCTAGGTTTATCGAGGGAAAGGAGGCGACTCCTGAGCGTCTTTCGCCCGATGTCATCGATGCTCACGCCTTCGTGAGCATCGGGGTCGCCCGTATTGAAGACATAGTCGAGCCCCATGAGAGCGCGGTTATCCGATTCTTCATTGATGTGCCACTGCGCGGGGTACGAAAACGAGAATCCGAACTTATCACTTCGAAAGATTTTGTTCTGAACCACGGGAGGTACAGATGCTTGCTTCGGAGTTCCGCTTTGGCAACCTGCAAGGAGGAAGACGACGAGCAGCGGCGCAAGGTACGATCGCATAGTCGGAGTATACGTTGTTCATGTGTTTGATGGTACCCCGGGCAGGAATTGAACCTGCGACCTAGAGCTTAGAAGGCTCCCGCTCTTCCTCTGAGCTACCGGGGCACGAACGTATTTCAATTGTTGATTGCAAGGATCAGCCATTGAAATGGTTTTATAGATGTTCTCCCTAGGAGAAATCAAACCAATCCCTATTCTATCATCAATGGCTTCTGGACGCGAATGTTGTATACTGTTGGCATGGACGATCATCAAGAAACGAAGCAACACGAAACGGTGAACGAATCATCAGGTGATGTTTCTACCGAGGAGAAGGATTTCGCCGCGGTCGGATACATCCCTCCCGTCTCTCTCTACCTTTTCTTCAAGAAGAGAGATTCTGCATTCGTTCGTTTCCACAACAAGCAAGCGTTGGTGCTCCTCGCGTGCGGCATCGCCACATGGATGTTACCCCTTGGTAAATTGCTTACGCTCATCGTCTTCATCGGAAGCTGTTTCGGATTCGTTGCTGCCGTACAAGGGCAATGGAAAGACGTCCCTTTCGCAGGTCCGGTTTCGCGTGGGGATTGGAAGGGAGTTCGCACGACTTGGAACTTATGCGTACACGTCGTTCGCACGTATCTCTCCGACATGCGACATCGAAGACGCACGCGTCGTCATCCTCCCGTTTCCTCAGGCTCAAACGCTTCATAAACTATTTTCTTTCTCCTTATTCTCATGAGTACATACAAGCGCATCATGCTCAAGCTCTCCGGCGAGGTCTTCTCCGGTTCGAAGGACTACGGCATCCATAAGCCGTCGCTCTACGACATCGCGGAGCAGATCATCGAAGTCGCGAGGCTTCCCATGCAGATGGTTGTCGTCGTAGGTGGCGGAAACATCTGGCGCTTTAAGGACACGGAGGAAACCAAAATCGAGCGGACGGTGAGTGATTCGATGGGAATGCTCGCAACGATCATGAATTCGGTTGCCCTGCAGTCGGCACTCGAGACGCTCGGAGCAGAAACGAGAGTGCTCTCGGCGGTCGATATTCCTGCGCTCGCGGAACCGTTCATCAAGAGACGCGCACTGCGCCACATCGAGAAGGGGAGAATCATCATTTGCGCAGGGGGCACGGGTAACCCGTACTTCACCACGGATTCCGCAGCCGCACTTCGAGCGCTCGAGCTCACATGCGATGTCCTTCTGAAAGCGACGAATGTTGATGGCGTGTACGACAAAGATCCAAACAAGAGCACAGATGCCAAGCTGTTCTCCGATCTCACGTATCAGCAGGCGCTTGAAGGACACTTCGGCGTCATGGATCAAGCGGCATTCAGTCTCTGCCAGGACCAGCAACTTCCGATCATTGTCTTCAACTTTTTGAAGCGAGGTTCCTTGCTGAAGGCAGCACGCGGTGACAAGATAGGAACCGTCGTTCACGCCTGATACCTCATCGTCCTTTCCCCCAACTTCGTATGGCAGATCCGCGTCTCGCCGCATTTCAATCGGACATGGAAAAGGTGCTCCAACATCTGAAGGGTGAGTTTTCAAAACTCCAGACCGGTCGCGCGAACGCCGCGCTCGTGGAGCATATCGAAGTTGAGGCATACGGTTCGAAGCAGCAGTTGCGCGCCGTTGCCGGTATTATGGTTTCCGATGCGCGGACCATTGTCATTCAGCCTTGGGATCGATCCATCCTTGGCACGATCGAAAAAGTTCTCTCACAGGCGGATATCGGCAGCTCGCCTGTCAACGACGGCGTTGTGATTCGCATAAACCTTCCTCCCATGACGGAAGAGAGGCGACTGCATCTGAAGAAGGTTGTTGCGACACTCAGCGAAGAAGCGAAGATTTCCGTGCGCAAGCATCGTCAGGAGGCGCTTGATTCGATCAAACAGGAGAAGGATGAGGATGTGAGGGATACGTTGGAGAAGAATCTTCAGAAGGAAGTGGACGAGGCGAATGTGAAGATCGCCGAGATGGGGAAGAAGAAGGAAGAGGAGCTGATGAAAGTGTGAGTGTGTAGCGAAATCTCCCATATCGGAGAGTTCTTCGTGAACGCCGAATGATTTGCTACACTCGCTGCATGTCGAAACCGACCATCGCCGTCGTCTCGTTTCCGGGAAATAACTGCGAGTTCGAATCTTTGCGTGCAATTGCGTCGAGCGGGATGGAGCCTCTCTATTTCCGTTGGAACGATGATCGTCAGAAGCTTGCGAACGTTGACGGGTATTTTCTCGTGGGAGGATTCTCGTACGAGGATCGCGGCCGTTCGGGCATGGTGGCCGGAAGAGACGCACTTATGGAGCACATCGCGCGAGACGCGCAGGAGGGAAAGGTCGTGATCGGCAATTGTAACGGGGCGCAGATCTTGGTGGAGAGTGGCCTCATCCCGCTCGATCATGGGCTCCGGATGAGCCTCGCACGCAACGTCATGCAAACGGCTGACGGGTTTCTGTCTCCAGGATTTCTCAGTCAATGGGTATGGATCACGCCTACCTGCAAGCGCGACCGATGCGCGACCTCCGATTGGGCAGGGCCGATGCATCTACCGATCGCACATGGTGAGGGCCGCTTTACGACAAACGACAGAGATGTGATCGAGGAACTTCGGAAGAATGATCAGCTGGCCTTCTCGTACTGTGACGAAACGGGAACGGTGTCCGAGGATCCGATTGTCACGCCGAATGGCTCGATGTTCGCCCTGGCGGGGATTTGCAATCCCGCGGGCAATGTCATTGCGCTCATGCCTCATCCCGAACGCACCACGCACGGCAAACCCTACTTCGATGCCTTGAGGAAGTGGGCGGAGAAGGGGCGAACCATGTTCAAGGATATTGGGTCATCGCTGATGGGAAATGGTGTGGTCGGTGATCTACCCGTCAAGGAGCCGCGCGGCATTCAAATTTTTATCGATACGATCATCGTGAATAACGAAGAACGCACGGTGGAGCAGACGGCGAGGAAGTTTGCGCCATTGCTTTGTCTTAAGCAGTGGAAGTACCTCGCCACACAGGAGAAGAATCCCGCGGAGTTGCTGGCCGATCTCTCGGTGTTCAATCCGAACAAAGAACGTGCATTCGTGCGCAGAGAGGGTCGACTTTATCACTGGAATCATTCCGCAAAACGCGAAGACCCGATGACGGATGAGAAGGCTTCTGCACTTCTCGCAGGCACCAAGCTCCTGAGGCGGGATCTGCCCGATACCGGCGCGAAGAATCTGGGGAGGGGAGGGGAGACAGGCATCTGCTATGCGTGCAGTAATGTCGCGGAGCAGGCGCTCGACCGCAACCTTCTCGAAGTCTTCTCCAACCCGCACGCGAGCGAGCTGCACATCCTTCGATAACATGGAACGCCGCATCCGGTTGCTGGCTCACAACGTTCGTTCGCTTTGGAACGTGGGTTCGTTCTTTCGCACGAGTGACGCGTTTAAGATCGAGAAGATCTACCTGACGGGCTACACCGGATGTCCTCCGCGCAAAGAAATAACGAAGACGGCGATCGGAGCGGAGGAGTTCGTTCCCTGGGAAACATCACGCGATCCGATGCCGATTCTCCACGCGCTCAAGGATGAAGGATTCAAGCTCGTGGGTTTGGAACTCACCCCCGATGCCGAGGATCTTCACGCGTTTCTTCCGAGCGACAAAATTTGTCTGATCGTCGGCCATGAGCTGACAGGCGTTCCGGAGGAGATCCTGAGAATCTGCGATAGCGTGGTGAAAATCCCGATGCTCGGGAAGAAGGAATCGCTCAATGTGGCTGTTGCGGCAGGTATTGCGCTCCATTGGATGCGAAGTGTTGACTAGTCTCATAAAGAAGGCATACAGTATTTTTGTGTCAGGAAACGCATCTATCAGGCCCCCCGATACTACGGATACTTCCTTGCAAGGGGAGCATGTGAAGGCTCGTCTCCGTGATGGGTCTGTTCGATTTATGGTCGTCGTCGACGGAGGCGGTGAAACTCAGTGTGATTTATTTGTGATGGAGGAATCGCACAGAGAGAGACTGAGACAATTTCTTGCAACGTTGTCTTTGGATATTGATTCGCCAAACCTCGCGACGCAAGCGAACGGCAATCTGGATAAGCGCGCAATAGGGGCGGGAATGCTTGGGTACAACGGAGGGGATCACTTGCATGCATTATGGTCTTCAACGGATTGGAAACAGGTCATTGGAAGGGATAGGCCATCCGATCCAAGTACAGCCGCAGCTTATCTTGAATCTATCAAAGCGAGTATCGCAGCACTGTTTCAACCTGCAGATCTAGAGCGTCTCGATGGGGTCGACGTCGATGGTGACATCCCTGAGGTCCAGCTTTGAGAGGAGGAGTCGGGGTTCGGATCCTCGAAGCAGAATCTGCCATTCTTTTCCGGCGTTCGAAAATGTCGGGGAGGAATGAATAGACGCAACATCAGGGAACCCTTTCGCCGCCGCCCGCGCCTCTTCCAAAAGTCGCTTCGCTTGCAAAGCAGGATTTACGCCGCGAACGAGAAGACGCACGATTTTCGTCGCGGGAGGGTAACCCCCGTGGATACGGAGCTTCAGCTCGTCATCGAGATACTTCTCCGTTTCATGTCGCGCCGCTGCGATGATCTCAGGCGCATCGGGACGAAATGTCTGGATGATGACTTTGCCGGACTGCGAGCGTCCGCTGCGACCGACGAGCTGCGTGAGGAGGTCAAACACGCGCTCACCGGCGCGAAAGTGCGGCAGGGAGAGTCCGTTGTCGGCCAGGAGGACGGCGGCAAGGGTGACGCCGGGCAAATCGAGACCTTTGACCACGGATTGCGTACCGAAGAGAATATCCGCTTTGCGTTCCCGCATCTTGCGCAGAATCTCGCGCATCTCCTCCGCGTCCTTGAGCGTATCGCTGTCGGCTCGCAGGATCACGGCAGAGGGAAAGCGAGCCGCAAGAACGGATTCTAACTTCTGTGTACCCGCGCCGACCGCGAGGAGATCGGTTGCCTTGCAGTGCGGGCAGCGCGAGGGGACATCAGCGCGAATGCCGGTCGTGTGATCGAGAAGGTAGGGATTGCCATTGCCTGCCGTGTGCACGGTGAAGGGAAGCTGAGACTCGGGACAGATCACCCTGCGCCGACACGCAAGACACAGCAGAGCGGTTGCCATGCCTCGTCGATTGAGAAAGAGGACGGATTGTTCCTTGCGTGCAAGACGTTCATCGAGCGCGGAGAGGAGCTCGGGGGTGAAGGGGTAATACTTTCCGAATGTCGTGTCCGCGAGATCGATGATGCGGACGATCGGGAGGTGCTGATCGAGATATCGCTTTCGCAGTCTCACGAGATGATACGTGCCGCTCTTCGCTCGTGCCCACGCTTCCAGGGACGGCGTGGCGGTTCCAAGAACGAGGCGTGCATGCGAGAAGCGAGCGAGCGCTTCCGCCGTTTCACGGACGTGATAGCGCGGAGATTGTTCGTTCTTGTACGTCCACTCATGCTCTTCGTCGATGACGATGAGGCCGAGATTCTTGAGAGGGGCGAAAAGCGCGCTGCGCGAGCCGATGACAAGCGCCGCATCTCCCTGCGCTATCTTCTTCCACTCCGTGCAGCGTTCCTTGATGGAGAGACGACTGTGCAGAACGGAGATGGCGTCACGACGAAGCAATGCCTCGAAACGCTGAATGGAATACTCTGTCAGGAGGATTTCCGGCACGAGGAGCAGCGCTTGTTTTCCCTCGGCAATCGTATCCGCGATCAACTGTGCGTAGACCTCTGTCTTTCCGCTTCCGGTGATACCGAAGAGGAGCGAGGGCTTGTCCACGGAGCGGATCGATTCGTAGGCCAAAATCTGGTCTTCGGTAAGTGCGGGCTTGGCGAGAATCGTCGATCGAAGATCTTTGGGATGGATTTGTTCGTCGCTTCGAGACTGCGCCGTCACGATTCCTCGCTTGGAAAGCGCGCTCAGAACTGCCGTCACGTTTCCAAATTCTTTCGTCAGGTCTTCCTTCGAGACCCAATCCTTTCCGAGTAGATGATCCCTTACGGAATTCTGTTTCTCTCCGCGCAAGACCGTGTCGGTCGCTCCTTCACTGAGTTTGTAGCCGATGCGAGCCTTGGGGAATACGCGAGACCAAGGCGGAGGGGGAAACCAGAGGCCGACTGACTGACGAAGCGTGGCGCAGTAGTACTCGGACATCCAGAGCGCCGTGCGAATTTGCGCTTGCGTGAGAACAGGACTCTCTCCCAGCACTTCGTCGATTCCTTTCATCGCGTAGGCTGTTTCTTCCTTTTTCTCGAGAACTTCGACCACGATTCCCTCGACGATCTTCTTCCTCAGGGAAACGCGCACGGGCATGCCTTGCAAGGGTTTGGCATCGGATGACTCATAGGTGAGTCCATTGGCAATGCCCGGGGAGCGCGATGAAGTGACAACTCTGTAGAACATTGTACTTGCGAAGAACACTATTGTTTCACATTTCCCTAAAGCCCGCTCTCGATTATCCTCTCCATAGTTCTTTCGTTTCAACTATCGGAAGTAGCTCCTGCCCTTGCCCTTCGGGCTACGGCGGAGTGGCAGTTATCCTTGTTCAACGCATGATCGCGCAACTGCACTCTCTTCGATACATCGTTCATTTTCACCCCTGTCGGGGCGTAGCTCAGTTGGCTAGAGCGCCTGCTTTGGGAGCAGGAGGTCGCCAGTTCAAGTCCGGCCGCCCCGACCATACGTATGTTTCGTTCTTATGTTCTAGAAAAGGCAACCAGATATATAGGTCTACTGATTCTTGGAATGTTGGTCGGTGTCGGGTCGTCCGTTCTTTCTCACCGATATTCTTCCGTTCTATTGGCAGATGCCGGAAACAATGCACAAGGTGGATATTGCTGTCTCGATAACACATCCAAAAGATGCGACAGTACGTATCAGAGAAATATACATTCTTGCATAAAGAAAAAAGGTGTTTTTTTTCATGGGCCAAAAGGTAATGACACGTTGCAAAAGTGCAATGCGCAAATTTGCGGAGATAAGAAGACGAACGCCTGTTGCCTCTGCTTCTTCCATAATGATAATGGAACGATGTGCAGTTTACGGAGCCAAACTGACTGTGACAAAAACGTTGGCCCTGCTACATGTGAATGGGAATCAGGAAAATGCGTTGATCGATTTGAAGCGTATTGTGATACATGGCTCAAAGGTAATAACAGTTGTGACTCACAGATGAAAGTTCCCTTTATGCTTGAGCCTTCTGGCTTACCGGATGCGAAAGAGAAATTGTCTCCTGACGTCCTATCTTTTCTTAGTACCTGCACAAATCTCGATGAAAGAATCGAAAGCCATAGCGATGAAGAGCAGGTAAAATTACTCGCAGAGCATGTTTCAGTGTGTATGAATGTGTTGGGCAATAATGTGACAAACATTACTGTGAGACATGGTGGGTGTTCAACATTTAGAAATCTTTCCGCAGCGGAAGCATGGATGGACAAGATTCGTGGCGAATTGAAACCCGGACAAAATCTTACGGTCACGGCAAACCAGGCAGATGCGACTTCAGGTGCAACTTCATTTTTGTCATTTCACATGACAATCGCTGGCAAAACTATAGAGGCAGACCAGTGTCGTTTTGGGGAGTTTTGTTATATTCAAGATCAAAAACCAGTTCTCTGTACCGATCAAGGTCAAACAACACAGGAGAATTGTTGCAGAGATAGAAAAATTGATCCTACGGATCGTCTTACCATGAGTGTATGGACTAGAGGAAACAAATGCCCTGATAAGGAGGAGAAAGAAGGGTATTGTTGTGACCCTTCCAACGTTGGAAATTCTTGCATCTCAATTGTCAAAGAAAGTGAGTGCCAGGGGAAGCTTTTTATGAAAAGTCACCAGACGCAATGTATAAAATTTAGTTGGCATGATTGCAGTAACATCCCTGTCAAGGATGTTTGTTGTAAAGTATCTAACGGGGAGGGATTATGTTACGACTATGCGAAGCAATACTGTGAATATAACAACGGTAGATACTACGGAGATGAAGATTCTTGTAATAATGATGCGAAAACTCAGTGCCAGACAAAATAGTTCGGCAGCAGGAGGTCGCGCCCCGACCAGTCTTATGTTTCGTTCTCATGTACTAGAAAAGGCTACAAAATATATAGGTCTTCTGACTCTAGGAACGGTAGTCGGCGTCGCTACCTTCCTTTTTTCTCACAAAAATCTCTTATTATTGGCAGACGCCGGGAACAACACGCAAGGTGGATATTGCTGTCTCGATAAAGCATCCAAAAGCTGTGACAGCAATTATCGGAAAAATATGAAGTCCTGCGTAAAGAATAAGGGTACTTTCTTTGCTGGACCGAAAGGTGATGACACTTTGCAGAAATGCAATGTACAAATCTGTGGAAGTGTGAAGGAGAAGAACTCCTGCTGCCTCTGTTTTTTTCATAATGACAATGGAGCCATGTGCAGTTCAAGGAGCCAAACTGACTGTACCAATGATGAAGGTCCTGCTAAATGTAAATGGGAATCAGGAAAATGCGTTGATCGATTTGAAGCGTATTGTGATTCACGGCTTAGCGGCAATAACAGTTGTGACACAAAGATGAAGGTTCCTTTTATGTTTCAGTCTGTTGGCTTACCAGATGCAAGAGATAAACTTACCCCTGACGTCATATCTTTTCTCAGCAAGTGCACAAGTCTCAATGAATTAATCGAAAGTCATAGCGGTGAAAAACAGGTGAAAAATGTGTCAAATCACGTTTCAGTGTGTCTAAATGTGCTAGGGAGTGATGTTTCAAATATTAATGTGAAGCATAACGGGTGTTCAACATTTGGGGATCTCAGTGCAGCAAATCAATGGATGGAAAAGGTTCGCAGCGAACTGAAGCCCGGACAAAACCTTACGATCACGGCGAATCAGGCGGATGCGACGGAGAGGATTTCTTCGTATTTGTCCTATCACATGACAGTCACTGGAAATACTGTCGAATATGATCAGTGTCGAATTGGAGATCCTTGCTTTATTGATAGTAATTATGCTCTCTGTACCGATCAAGATCATACGATAAAAGAGTATTGCTGTAAATCAGCACATCCAGTTGTGGGTAAATGGAGTAAAGATCAATGCCCAGTCGAGCCCAAAGGGTACTGCTGTAATCCTTCAGATGTAGGCAATTCTTGCTCTGCAATAGTTAAGGAAAGTGACTGCCTGGGGAAGTTCTACAGAATTCTCCGAAGAGCGCAGTGTTTTGAATTTCAATATCATGATTGCAGCAACTTCCCCGTCAATGGGTCTTGTTGTATCGTAACTGGCAGAAAGGGATCATGTTACAACGTCGCGGAGCAGTACTGTGAATACAAAAACGGTAGATACTACGGTGATGAACTTTCCTGTAAAAGAGCTGCGAAATCTCAGTGCAAAATTAAATAGTTCAGCAGCAGGAGGTCGCCAGTTCAAGTCCGGCCGCCCCGCCCATACCGCGAGAAATTCACTTCTCACTTCTTCCTACGCCATTCCTTTCGCTCCGCTGGCGGAGTCGTCGGAAGTTGTTTCTTTGGCGTAATCGGTACTCTTTCCTGCGATGGCTGCTTCCTTTGCACGGGAGATGGACGCGGTTTCTGTATTGGCGAGAGATTTGGCCTTTCGGAAGCCTTCCTGATTGGGTTTGAAATGGGACTCCTTCGCAATTGATCCGGTCTTACGGGAATTGCTTTTGGAATGATTGTTGGTCTCTCAGATGCTTTTCTGATCGCTTTAGCCTTGGGAACATTTCGCAATTGATCGGGAGTCACGGGTATTGCTTTGGGAATGATCGAAGGTTTTTCGGAAGCCCTTCTCATTGGTGCTGGTTTTGGAACGTTTCGCAATTGATTCGGAGTCACTGGTTTAGCTTTCGGAATGATCTCTTTTTTATAGATAGCTTTTTTGTTCCGATTGTACTGGGGAACATATCGCAATTGATTCGGCGTAACAGGTTTAGCTTTTGGGATGATCTTCGGTCTTTCAGATGCTTTCCTGTTTGATTGAAGATTCTTCTGAGATGGAGCTCTGGGGGGCTGTTGCCCGGGAGCCATTTTCTGGGTTGTTCTTACAGTCACAAGAGGAAATTTCTCGCGAGAAGATGGAGGAGCGCCCGCATGGCTGACGATCGTCACTCCAATCGGTTCAATGCGTTTCTGAGGAGCAACGGGAATTGGTGGCAATTTGATTGTTCGTGGGGTTTCCTTCTTGAAAGCTTCGACCAAATGAGCCGAAGTCAGTGGTATCGCTTTCGGAGGAAGCTCGGATGCATTCTTGTACGGCTTCGCCTTTGGTACTTTTGTATTTCCTGAATTTGGAACGCGCTTCTCCGGACCGCTCGTAACAGGCTTGTTAGTAGGATTGTAGCGTCTCTGAGGAGTCACACGAACAGGCGGCAACGGAGCTTCCTGCTTATGAGCTTTTGCCAATGGAGCCGGAGTCAATTTTGGAGGTAGCGGTTCCTTCTTTGATGGAGCTACAGGGGAGTTTTTCGGTGAAAATGATTGCTTGGGCGGGGGAGCGGCTTTTATATCGCTTGAATTTGGAATGTGTTTCTCCGGACCGCTCGTAACAGGTTTGCGGGTCGGTTCGATGCGTTTTTGAGGAGCCTCAGGATTTGTGTTCAATGGGATAGTTTCTGTGTCTAATTTCTTGTCCTTAGTAAAAAGTATTGCTTTCTGAGGAGGAGGTTCCGTCGTATCAGTTGCTGCAGGAGCAACATCTTGATCATTATTCGATTGCGTTTGATCGATTTTACCCAAATTTGGAATTTGAATTTGCGTATTCGCTCGGGCTACTTTGCTGATCTTAAAGTCATCTAACTTTGGGTTTGTAGCGATGCCCTTTGAGATGCACAATTCACACAATTTCTTGCGATAGTCAGTAATAGTCATTACAGGGGATAGCTTCTCTGGATTCTGAAACATAGACATAACCTTGCCATCACCAAGATAGAATAAATTTGCATAGTCTTCATCATCGTCATATAAGTCGTTATCCCCGGGTATAGTTTTTTGATGATAGTAATAAGGATTTTCTATCGAGAGAAGATCCCCCGGAAGCAATTCATCAGCTTCAAAATATTCTCCAGATTCCGGTTTAATATCCGATTCATACATATAATCAGGTAAATATTCCGGAATATCTTTTTCCTCTAGATATTGATCAATAGCCTGGAGAGTTGTTGGATCTGCCAAATCGATTTGCGCTTTGAGAATGATCAGATTTCTTAAACGGGAACCTTTAATTTTATTTGTTATAGTTTTGTTATCCCATTCCCAGATGTTTTTAATGGCTTCCGTGGGACGTCCTTTAGCTTTAATGTCTTGCCTTCGGCTCAATCCTACAAAATCATTCTGTATCTCCCAGTTGTCTGTATTGAGTGTTTCTGGACTTGTATATCTCTCCGGCGAAGCCACTGGTGCTTTTTGAACGTTCTTTAGAATCACGAGTCGATGGACAATTTCCTTTTCAGTCAATCTGGCTTGTATCATAATGTCACGAGCTCTCTGGAATTCCGGTTTCATTAATATGTCTTTCAGTTCTGCATGGTTCTTCTCAAGATTGTTTCCAATTTCCTTAGCAGCTTTCCTGAGAGCATCAGTCGTTGACTTCTTGTCCTTGTCAGGAAGAGAGGGAATCTTGCCGCCTGCACGCTCGGTTCTCTTATTCAGTTCTTCGCGCTTCTTCTCCGTTCCACCACCTTGCGTTTTTGGCTTGTCAGTCGAATCGATTGGAGTTTCATTCATAGCATTCTTTTGAGCAAAACCGAGCAATCGATGTTCTGAAAATAAAGAAGACTTCATAATGTTGTTAATATGGAATCGAAATTGGGCAGATGTGACTGCTCATTCTTTCTGTCCGCCTCCTCCTTATTTGTTCTGATATGATTGTCAATCGTTCGTTCAATGCTTGTAATTGCAATCAATCCCTCATCAAGAATTTTATTCTCGCGTCGTTCATTCTCCTGAAGTTCATTGAGGATTTGTGCTCGCCATTGCGCATCCAGTTTGGCGACAGTCGAAAGCAAGCGGCTCTTCTGGTCTTCCGAAAGGTTAGGAAGCTCGCGAATGGCGGCTTCAAAGGCCTCTTCCGTCATTGGTGTTTGATTTGGCATATCAAGATATTATACCAAAATAGCGAATGACTTTCAATGCAGCCTGAACGATATATAATTGGCATTTCAGACGGGTATTTCATGACGTACACTCCCCGACATGAAATCCTTTCGGTACCTCGACCTCGTCATGGCGGCATTCGTTTCGGTGCTGCTCGTATCGAATATCGCATCGTCGGCGAAAATCGTCGATTTTGGCGTGTCGCTCTTTGGTCTGCGCCTCTCGTTTGACGGTGGAACGCTTCTCTTCCCGCTGAGCTACATCTTTGGTGATATTTTGACAGAAGTGTACGGCTACGCGCGTTCGCGCCGCGTGATCTGGACAGGATTCGCATGCCTAGCTCTCATGAGTGCATTTTTATTCCTCTTATCGCGGATGCCCGCGGACAGAGATTGGGCGGGCTATGCCGGTGATGAGAAATTTCAGGCGATACTGGGAGGCGTGAGCAGCGGCGGCATTGCGCTTGCGAGCTTGCTCGCATACTTCGTCGGGGAGTTCAGCAACTCATTTGTATTGGCGAAGATGAAAATCTGGACGGAAGGGAAGTGGCTGTGGACGCGCACAATCGGCTCGACCATCGTCGGTGAAGGAGTGGATACCACCTCATTCATTGTGCTCGCGACGATTTTCGGCGTTTTTCCCTGGTCGCTTTTCTGGAATCTGCTCGTGAGCAACTACATTTTCAAAGTGCTAATTGAAGTCGTCTTTACGCCCGTGACGTATCACGTTGTCTCTTTTCTCAAGCGTGAGGAAGGCGAGGACTTTTACGACCGCGAAACGAATTTCAACCCGTTTGTCGCATCGAAATCCGCGTGAACAATGGTCGCATCGAGGCCTGCGGTGTTGTACAATCGCCGCATGAAGAAGCGTAATCTCCTGGGCGAAGATCTCGCGCGGATGCTGAAGGGCGGCGTGATTATGGATGTGGTGAATGCGAAGCAGGCGGTGATCGCCGAGAAGGCCGGGGCTTGCGCCGTCATGGCGCTGGAGCGTGTTCCCTCCGATATTCGCGCACAGGGGGGAGTGGCGCGCATGAGCGATCCTCGTCTCATAAAGGAAATTCAACGCGCGGTGTCGATTCCCGTCATGGCGAAGGTTCGCATCGGGCACGAAGCCGAAGCGCGCATTCTTGAGGCGCTCGAAATCGATTTCATCGATGAGAGCGAAGTACTCACGCCGGCGGATCCCTTCGATCACATCGACAAGCATACGTTCAAGATTCCGTTTGTCTGCGGTGCGACGAGTTTGTGGCAGGCGCTACGTCGCATCGATGAAGGCGCGGCCATGATCCGAACGAAAGGAGAAGCGGGGACGGGAAACGTGATCGAAGCGGTGCGACACATGAAAGTCATTCTCAGGGAGATAAAGGAACTTCGTTCACTTAGCCCTGCGAAGCTGAAGTCCATAGCTACGGAGCAGCGCGTATCGCTTGCGCTCCTCAAGGACGTCCGCGAGAAGCAGCGGTTGCCAGTCGTGACGTTCGTCGCAGGCGGTATCGCAACGCCGGCGGATGCGGCTCTCCTCATGAATCTCGGAGCGGAGGGGGTCTTCGTGGGTTCGGGCATTTTCAAATCGCCTCATCCCGAAAAGACCGCGAGAGCGATTGTCGAAGCGACCGCTCACTTTAAAGACGCGAAGAAGTTGGCGGAACTCTCGACGGGGCTTGGCGGCGCAATGCCGGGACTGGAAATCGAAACACTGCAAACTCGCATGCAGGAACGCTGAGACGTTCCCGTACCACGATGCTAGAATACAGCCATGACCGTTGGTGTGCTGGCATTGCAGGGGGACTTCGTGGAGCATCTGTCGATTCTTGAGTCGATGGGCATTCAAACGCTTGAAGTACGAACGCCCGAGGATCTTTCGAAGGTACATCGTTTGATTATTCCAGGTGGAGAAAGTACTGCCATCAGTCTTCTCCTCGAATCTTCTGGTTTGAAGCGTGCAATTGTTGAACGGGTCAAAGCAGGCACTCTCCCCATCCTTGGCACTTGTGCGGGAGTGATTCTCCTTGCGAAACATGTCACGGGAAAGAACGCGCCATCAACACTTCGCTTGATGGATATCACCGTCGATCGAAACGCCTACGGTTCGCAGCTGCAGAGTTTTGATGAAAAGATCCGGATCAAGGGATCATCGAAGCCTCTGAATGTTTCATTCATTCGTGCGCCGAGAATCACCGCGACGGGCAAGCATGTCCAAGTTTTGGCTACGTATGGGAGTTCAGCTGTCTTCGTTCGCCAGGGCTCGTTGTTCGCAGCGACATTTCACGCGGAAGTGAAGGGCATAAGCGCCGTTCATGCGCTATTTCTGGACGCGTAATTACGAATGTTCCGTATCGCATGTTCGTGACTTTCACGGTAGAATTTCGCAGCTGGAATTCATTCTCTCCCGATTTCGTATTCTTGTAGTCGCATGGAAATCCGAAACTTCTGCATCATTGCGCATATCGATCACGGCAAGTCGACCTTGTCTGATCGTATGATCGAAATGACGGGCACGGTTCAGAAACGCGAGATGAAGGAACAACTTCTAGACATGATGGATCTGGAGCGGGAACGCGGGATTACGATCAAATTGCAGCCCGTTCGCATGCACTACAAAGGCTTCGAGATCAATCTCATCGACACGCCCGGCCACACGGATTTTCGCTACGAAGTGAGCCGTTCCCTCGCCGCGTGCGAAGGAGCGATTCTTCTCGTCGACGCTTCGCAGGGCATTCAGGCGCAGACACTCGCCGTGCTGTACATGGCAATGGAGCATGATCTCAAGATCATCCCCGTACTCAACAAAATAGATCTCCCCGCAGCCGACGTGCATCGCGTGAGTGATGAGGTGATGAAACTCCTCGGATGCGAACGGGATGACATTCTTTGTATCTCAGCAAAAGAGGGCAGGGGAGTGACGGAGGTACTCGATGCCGTTATCGAACGCATCCCAAGTCCCAAGTATCACGATCGCAATGGCCCCGTCCGCGCACTCATCTTCGATGCGATTATGGACACGTACCGCGGCGCCGTAGCCTATGTGCGTGTAATCGAAGGAACTTTGAAGAAAGGACAACGGATGCGATTCCTTCAAACAAAAACGCCGTTCGAAGTCCTCGAAGTCGGTCACTTTTCGCCGAAGTACGTCTTGGATGCGGATCTTACGGAAGGGCAGATCGGCTATGTCGTCTCGGGACTCAAAGACGTGGGCTTGGTGCGCGTCGGAGATACCATCGCCACTTCCGAAGACCAGATGCCTCTTCCCGGATACAAATACGTGCAGCCGATGGTGTTCGCGGGCCTCTACCCGACGGATGCCGACGACTATCCGCAGCTACGCGAGGCGCTGCAGAAGCTCGCGCTTAACGATGCCTCCCTCGTCATCGAACCGGAGAGCAACTCCGCGCTCGGCAATGGGTTTCGTTGCGGCTTCCTCGGCCTTCTTCATCTCGACATCATCCAGGAAAGGCTCGAACGCGAACACGGTTGCAATCTTGTCGTCACGGCCCCGAGCGTTCTCTACGAGGTGAAGCTTCGTGCCCGTAATCCCGGAGAGTACGTGCGATCGAGCCTTCTCCTTCCCGATCGACCTGATACCGCCCGCATCAGTAATCCCGCGGACTTTCCGGATCCCTCCGTCATCGAAGAGATTTGCGAACCGTGGGTGAAGCTGGAGATTGTTTGTCGCAAGGAGGACGTTGGCCCCAGCATGACGCTCGTGCAGGAGAGACGCGGCATCTATCTTTCGCTGGAGTACATCGAGGATCGCGCGTTGCTGCACTTCGAAGTTCCGCTTCAGACGATTGTGTTGGATTTTTTCGATCAACTGAAATCGTCCACGGCAGGGTACGCTTCGATGAGCTACGAACATCTCGGGTACCGTCCCGGCGATCTCGTGAAGCTCACCATTCTGCTCATGGGCGAATCCGCCGAAGCCCTCTCGACGATCGTGCATCGATCGGAAGCGCACAGTGTGGGAGCGATCGTGTGCAAGCAGCTCAAGGAAGTCATCCCCAAGCAACAATTTCAGATTCCCATTCAAGCGGCCATTGGTGGCAAGATCGTCGCGCGAGAGACTCTTTCGGCCTATCGCAAAGATGTGACGGGATACCTCTACGGCGGCGACGTTTCCCGCAAGAATAAACTTCTGGATAAGCAGAAGAAAGGGAAGAAGCGCATGAAGCAAATGGGCAAAGTGTCGCTCACACAGGAGGCATTCTTGGCCGTGCTCAAGCGCTAAGCATGCTATTTGCTCGACGATAAGCAATGACAAAAGAGATCACTCGTCATCCTCGTCCTTTGACTTCGGCTTTTCAAAAAACTTCTTGTCGATGGAATCCATGAAGGGCTCAAACACCGTCTGCAGAATGCTCGCGGTGAGCGCATGCAGCTTTTCGAACGGAAGACTCTTGAGTCCTCCATCCTTCGATTCGAAGAATTCCTGTAAGACAAATGTCGTGAGCTGCAAGACTGTTCCATCGATGTTGCGTTCGTCGATCATAATCTTCGTAAGAATGGCGACTGTTTCGAGGGAGAGGACGATCTGCAAGCGCGTGATCCATTCGACAAGCGTGGCGTTGGATACTGCGTCAAGCGCACCGCTCTTCATGATGCGCATCGTCTCATCAACGGACTCCTTCGCGGACTGTTGATCCACTTCTTCGAGGTATTCCTGCACCACAGACTGGCATTCCTCGCTAATCAAAGAAAGAACCGCCAGTATAAAAATCGACGGACAGTCTCTCGCAACCAAACGTGAGATGAGGATGAAAAGGTGTGTATGACGTTCGTCAGAGAGGAATTGCACGATGGTTCGCGCAACACGTGAATCACGCTTCTTGCTTCGCTTCTCCTCGCGAGCGATCGCTTTCATCCCCGCAGCGGCTGCAGCAAATCGTTGCTTTGCTTGTTCACTCAGCCCCTCCGGAGCAGATGTAGACCCCTCACTGGGGGCGCCAGCTTCCATGGAAAAGTCATCCATAACATCATCATACCGCCCCCCGATACCGGAGAGCCAGGGAAGAAAGAGAATCGGTGATTACTTCGCCGTCGGTTCGATGTACACGAACGTACAACGCTCACGAACGCCGTTGAACTTCGGGATGCGCTTCTGAAAGAAACGAACGATACCCGCAACGTTGGCATGAATCGTCCAATCTTTTCCCACGTGCGTGAACTGTCCGGGACGGAAATTGTAACCTTTTTGTCGGATGAGCACCTCGCCCGCATTCACCGTCTGTCCGCCAAAGCGCTTCACGCCACGACGTTTCGCGACGCTGTCTCGGCCGTTTGATGTAGATCCTCCTGCTTTCTTGTGTGCCATAGCCGAGGAATATTACTAGGAATTTCTTTGCTTGCAAGAGAAAAGGCATTGCTTCATAGTAGACTCCTCGTCGCGGGGTGGAGCAGCCTGGTAGCTCGCGAGGCTCATAACCTCGAGGTCAGAGGTTCAAATCCTCTCCCCGCAACCATTATTCCAGCGGATTTTACAAAGATTTCCTCAGTTGATCGATTTGGTCTCTGTGGAAGAAATAGAGTTGCCAGTGCTGGATGACGGGGAGATCATGGAGATATTGCTCGTAGATTGCTTGCTGATTGGATGCTTCCAAAGCATCCGCTAGCGATCCGGACGCGGTTTGATCGGACCCGTTTGTAATAACGAGCTCCTTCTCACCCGGCGTGATTTTTCCGAGGCTCTCCTTCGCGTACTTGTCTTTGAATTGGTTGGAGTGAAAGTAATCGAGATCTGCCTGGCTCCGCGCGTTCTCATTGCGCAGCTTGTCGTTCTGCTCGGCAAGATTGTTCATGGTCTGCTCAAAAAGAACGTTCCTGTAGAAGGAGAGGGCAAGGCCGAACGCCATGAATCCAACGACGGTAAGTCCCACGACAATCGTCAGCTGCTTCGAAAGTGGCTCAAGATCCCGGTATGGCATCGGGGATGATTCTACCTGAGACGTAGGGAGAAGAGCCATCATCAGGAGGCTTTCATTACACCGGATGCTCTATACTGTCTGTGTGAAAATATTCTGTAGTGGCATCGGCGGGATCGGTCTGAGCGCTTATGCAGCGCTGCAGAAATCGAACGGTCATGATGTCAGTGGAAGTGATCGAACGGACAGTGCGCTCTTGGAGGATCTGCGCGGACAGGGGATTGCGGTTTCGTTTGATCAGAGCGGAAGGGCGATTGACCCAAGGATTGATCTGTTCGTCTATTCAGAAGCAGTACCCAGCGATGCTTCCGAGAGATTGCGAGCGCAGGAACTTAGTATTCGATCTCTATCGTATCCTGAGGCACTGGGAGAACTCCTCCGGGGATTCAAGCGTCCGATTGCGGTATGCGGTACACATGGAAAGTCCTCGACGACGGCGATGCTCGGACGTGTCCTTCTGCAGGCGAAGACAGACCCCACCATTATTGTTGGGACGAAGATGCAAGAGTTGGGTCATCGTAACTGGCGCAAAGGATCGAGTGATCTGTTTCTTCTTGAGGCCTGCGAGTACCGACGATCTTTTCTCCACTACGCTCCCTCTATTATTCTTCTCACGACATGCGACGGAGATCACTTCGATTACTATTCTTCTCACGAAGAGTATCGAGAGGCATTTGAGGACTTTCTGAAGAATCTTCCGGAGGATGGAGTTGTCATCACCCACTTCACCGACCCCATTTGTCACGCACTTGTCGATGCTTGCGGAAGGCGCGCTGTGGATGCGGATGTCTATCCACTTCCACAACTCTCAACACCCGGCTTGCACATGCGACAGAACGCGCGTCTTGCACTTGCTGCTTCAGATCTTCTTGGTATTCCACAGAAGCATGCTTTGGAAGCGCTCCGTGGTTTTTCGGGGACATGGAGGAGAATGGAAGTGAAGGGAACGACGGAGGAGGGGATTACCGTCATCGACGACTACGCGCACCATCCGGCGGAGATTCGAGCGACGATTGCCGCGATGCGCGAAGCGTATCCGAACCGTCGTCTGATTTGTGTCTTTCAGCCGCACACGCACGACCGAACGGCAAAGATATACGATGATTTCACGCGGGCTTTTGCGGGTGTGGATGCGCTGATCATTCCCGATATCTACATTGCGCGCAGCGACATTGAGAGAGAAACCATCTCGCTGCCAACTTTTCTCCGAGACATCACGAAGAACAGCGGCATCGAAGCGATCGATGGACGCGGGCTGGAGGAAACCGAAACGTTGCTTCGAACGAAGATTCTTCAACGCGGCGACGTGCTGCTCTGCATGGGGGCGGGAAACATCACGACGCTCTCCGATCGAATGCTCACATAAGCGATCAGAGTTTCAAAGCTCCCGTTTCTGCGGGGGTTTTCTTTCCGAAGACCTCGGAAACCTTCATAAGAATCTTCGACATTTCGGCTCGATTGACCGGATCCCCGGGGCCGAAATTGCCCGTCGCATTACCATTGGCATCCGTGATCCCATCGACGATGTCGTTCGATGCGGCAGTCTCAATCGCGGAAGCGTACTGCGTTCTGCGCGCAACGTCTTTGAAGAGTGTTCCCGTCGGCCATCGCAGCGGAACATTGAACGCTTGAAGAATGGTCACGAGCACTTCGCCGCGCGTCGCGGGACGATTAAGATTGACCGTCGAGTCAGAGAAGACAAGCCAATCTCGCTGCTCCGCAGACGCGATAAAGCGAGTAGCCCAAGGGGGCGTCGATGGATTGGCAGGGGCGCTTGCCGCTTCTTTTTCATTCACATTTGCAGCCGCATGCACGATCTTCGCCAATTGCGCCAATGTGACGGGATCGGAAGGTCCGAACATACCCAGTGGATTGCCGTCTGCGTTTCTGTATCCGGTAAGAATTCCTCGCTCTGCAACCGTTCGGACATACGTTGCATACCATGCCGTCGAAGAGACATCGCGGAGAAGCACATCTTCGCCGTCCATCGATACCGTGAGCAATCCTTCGACATTCTGCTCACTGGCGGGCTTCACTTTGATGGTGGCACATTGGATCGTGATGTCGAAGTCCAAACGACTGTACGGTTTTAGACTTCCGGATTTCATGGGTGACGAGGTACATCCTTCCGGCAGATAGGTAATGGAGTACACGCCAAGGGGTACGGCTTCGTAGGTGACCGGCGTCGTTCCTTTGTAGAGAAAACCACTCGGTCCCTTGAGTTCATAGGGAATGCCTTGCGGGGAACTATTGACACTTACTTTTCCGGAATCCTTCATGAGCAAGGAAACGGAAATCTTGATCGGTGAAATACCGTCATACTGGAAGGAAAACTGTGGAATCGTGTAGGTATGGATGACAGAAGATCCGCTTTCGAAAAGGATTTCCGGAGAGAGACCTTTCGGTTGCTCAATGAAGAATGTGTAGTTCCCGGCCGGAATCTTCACCTGTTGCGTAGCGGCATTTCCAGCGAACTTCGTTTGATCCTGATTCACCAGGGACCAGATCGACGGTCCACCGAGTGCACTCTGCTGCTCAATGGTAATAGACCCGACAGGCGCTGTTTCGTCCGCCCAGAGTGAACAAGGAGATGAAAAGGTACCGAGGAGAATAGCCGAGAGAAGAAGTGACGAAAGGTGGTGAGTTTTCATATCTGTATTTTCCTCCTTCATTTGGAAATTGCAAAGCTCGCAGCACAAAAGCGAGTGGATGTTCTCAAGCGCTTGGAATCAAGATTGATGCGCCCAGGCTTGAGACAAGCCTTCTCGCCAAATCTTCTGAAGCGAAGGAAGTGATTCATGGAAAATCGTTTTTGTTTCTCGTCGAATAAGAATCTCGTTTTCCGGCTTTGTGAAGCCAAGGACGCATGCACTCACATTATGTTCCTTAGCGGTTGCGAGAATGGTATCAACATGGTCACGGGAACTCTCCAGAAGAAAGCCTGGTGTTTGTGTGAAGAGCAGTTTGTCAGAAGAAAGATCCGATGCGAAATTGCTGAGATCAATCTCCATGCCAATCTGATGATCAATTCCACGTTGCGCGACGGTCATTTCGAAGAGGGCGAGAAGCAGACCTCCTTCACTCACGTCATGAGAGGAGAGGATCAAGCCACGGTCGATCAACGCGATGACGGTACTCATCATGCGACCAACGGTTCCGAAGTCGGGGGAGGGGACTCGTACTCCGAGCAATGCGTCTCGCGGCGACGCGCTGAGCTGTTCGAGGATTTCGTAGTACGTCGATCCTCCGCATTCATCCTTCGGTGCGCCGAGGTAGATTAAGAGGGAATCGGATCGCTTGCACTGCATCGTGACCGCTTTAGTTGCATCGGGAAGAACGCCAACGCAACAGGTAATGGCCGTGGGGGGAATGGCTCCACCTTCGGGCGTGTCGTTGTAGAGACTCACGTTTCCCGACACGATCGGAACCGGCGCATTATCAATGCCGATCCCATTCGCAGCATCAGCGATGCCTCGCACGCCCTGTTCGAGCGCTCCGAGTTCCACCGGTACTTCCGGGTTGCCGTAGTTGAGGCAGTCCGTGAGCGCACGCGGAACGGCGCCGACAGCAGCGACGTTGCACATGCTTTCGATGGCCGCATTCGCCCCCTGCCAGTAAGCCGAGATTCGACCATATCTGCCGTTTCCGTCACCCGCCAATGCCACGCCTCTTCGTTTATCTGCCTCAGACAACTCCCAACCGGGATGCGACCCGCCCTGTACAAAGAACTCGAGGCTGGCGAGGGGATTGATCACGCCAGCATCCGCTTCGCCCGCCTCTATCACTGTACTGCCGATGACTGTTTTGTCGAAGTGGAGAATGGCGGGGGATTTACTTGCATGGTTGGGGTGGCGAAGCATCGCGTGGAACACGTCTGCAATTGTCGTCTGAAATTGCTCTAGTGAAATCGTTGTACCGGTACATCGAATAGCAGGCTCATACCGAATAGAATCGGGAGCCGCAGTCGGACGCGTGTACTGCAGACCGGAAGTGATGTCGGCAGAAAGAGCATCACAGACCAGGACTCCTCGGTGCATCACTCTGTACCTGCCGTCTGCTCGCACATTGCCGATAACACTGGCGCGCGCGCCCTCCGCGATGGAAGGCAAATCCCAATCATCGTTGTAGTGGTGAAGAATATGTGTCGTGAGATCGGGATGACAAACCCAGCAGAAGCGTTCCTGCGTCTCCGCGCAGGCGATGACTTCCGATGGGAGATCCGGAAGCGAGACGTGAAGTTTGTCGAGATCGATGTCCGCACCGTACCCGAGCGGGGCGACCTGCTCCACCGAAGCGCAAACGACACCGCCCGCACCCAGATCCTTGAAACTTACATGCGAAAGATTACCCGATGCCACGAGCCAGTCGAAGAGAGCGTATGTGGAGGCGAGGAGGTGGCGTTCGAGGAAGGGATTGGGCTCCTGAACAGCACCGGTGTTCTGCTCCTTCTTGTCTTCATCCATTGTTGCGCTCGCGAACGAGGCACCGCCGAATCCGCTTCGATCCGTAGGTTTTCCAACGATAATAATGTCGTAGCCCTTCTCCGCCGCTTCCGTTGGAACGTAACTGTGAATGATCTCATCCTCCCGAACGATGCCGATGGCGACGGCATTCACGAGGCAATTGCTGTTGTACGATCGATCGAAGACCGTATCGCCTCCGAGGTTGGGAATCCCGAGCGGGTTGCCGTACCCCCCGATGCCCCGCACCACTTCCTTTGCAATCGTGCGGGATTCCTCGGTCGCAAGATCCCCGAGTCGAAGGAGATCCATCGCGCCGAGCACGCGTGCGCCCATGCACACCACGTCGCGCACGGTACCGCCGATGCCCGTTGCCGCTCCTTCGTAGGGAACGATCTGTGACGGATGGTTGTGCGATTCGTGACTGATGACGATGCCCCACCTCTTGCCGGGAGGGCCATCCGTGAGCGCCACGATACCGCTGTCTTCCTTCGGTCCGAGAATGACGTGCTTCCCTTCGGTCGGGAGCATCTTCAGAAAACGACGAGAAGATTTGTAGCTGCAATGTTCGCTTCCCTGAATACCCCAGATGACGGCTTCCACGACGGTCGGAGGTCGACCGAGCATCGTTTCCACTTTGCGCGCCTCCTCAACGGTCAAACCGATCTGATGACTGCGAAGTGCAGCACGTACCTCCTCATCCGACATCGAGGAGAACGCGAGGGAAGGGGAATGGGAAGCGGGATTCGCCATGAGTGATTTGATTATGCAGGGAGACGGACGGAAAGGAAATGCTGGAAATGACGATCGACGATTCCTCGGGAAAACGCTCGAAGAAGCGCTGCCGTCTGCTATGATTTCATCTCATGCGCATCCGTCTTCGCGAACTCTTCGATCAGAACCGCATTATCGGAGGAACCGTTGTCGTCGCCATCGGCCAGTTTGCCGGGTCCATCGTGGGGCTTATTCGCGATCGGCTCCTCGCACAGACCTTTCCTCACCTCAGCGTGGTGGATGTGTACTACGCGTCGTTCCGTCCATCCGACCTCCTCTTTAATATCTTTATCATGGCGGGATTCTCCGTTGCGCTTGTCCCTCTCCTCGCCAAATACCACACGAAGAAAGATGAAGGAGAGATGTCGCGTCTCATGAACGGGGTCATCACCGTTTCGGCAATCTTTTTCGGAGCAATTGCGCTCATCCTTGCGGTTGGGTTTCCCTGGATCGCGCCGTACTTTGTGCATTTTCAAGGAGAGCAGCTGCAGCTCTACATCCAGTTTGGACGCATCGCGCTGCTTACGAATTTTCTTTTTGTTTTCGGCAACGCGTACGGCCAGTACCTCATCACCATTCAGCGCTACTGGATCTACGGCATTACGCCAGTGCTCTACACGCTCGGGACGATCATTGGCACGATTTTCCTCACGCCGCACTTCGGCGCGTACGGGCCGATCATCGGCACACTCGGCGGCGCCGTGCTCTACGTCATCGGGAGACTTGTCGCCATTGCCCTCAGCGGCTATCGATGGGGTTTCTCCTTCTGGCATGAAGATCTGAAGAAGCTCGGCATCATGATGCTTCCGCGTATGATCGCATTGGGCATCCTCCAGCTCGAGTTGCTCGTCTTCGACGGCGTAGCATCGGGACTTCCCGCCGGATCCGTGACGATTAATGCGTTTACTCGTAACTTTCAGTCTTTCATCATGGGCATTTCGGGCATGGCTCTCGGCCTCGCCATCTTCTCGCTCTTCAGCCAAGCGGTTGCAAAGAATGAGTGGGACAGATTTCGCACCTACCTGCGCAAGGGGACGTGGCTGGTCCTCGGTCTTACGATTCCTGGTGCGCTTTTCATTATCGCATGTATACCGCTGGAGATTTGGCTCATGCACGTCCCACAGGAAGCAGCAGTTTTCACGTCGTGCATTCTGCTCTATGCGTTGAGTATTCCGTTTGAGGGCCTGACTCACCTCTACACGAGAGCATTCTTCGCCGTGAAGCACACCACACTTCCGGCGATTCTCAGCGTCGTCAATGGTGCCATTGCCATTATTCTCGCGTGGTTTCTCGCCAAACATATCGGTGTCTCCGCTATCCCACTCGGGTATGCCATAGGCATGATCGTCGAAGTGATAGGGCTCTTCTTCTTTCTTCCAAGCAAGACGCGAGTCTACAAGACGGAATTTTAGGAGTTGAACGACCAATGAAAGGGACCCCTCTCGGAATCCCTTTTTCATTTCATTATACTCCGCATCTTACTTCCCCACGACGACACTGAGAATCTTCGCCATCTCCGCTCTCGTGATGGGAGCAGCTCCATGGAAGCTTCCCTGCGGCATAGAGATCCATCCTGCGAGGATACTCATGCGTACGGCATTGTGATGCGAGACCGCATCGG
>CAINVY010000013.1 GCA_903854335.1 uncultured Candidatus Peregrinibacteria bacterium
CGAGTTCGTGGGAGAATGTGCCAATACCGAAAGCATTCCTTTTTCCGGAGCTTCATCGTCCGCGGCAAATTCCACTTTCAACTTTGCGATTTCGTTTCGTGCCTCATGCATGATGGCCTGTGCGATATCGCCAACATCCATGAGACGTCCTTCTTGTTGCGGGAGTGCTATTTCTTTCAACAGTTCCGTCTTCGCGAACCACTGTTCCGCAAGGAGTGACACTTCTTTGCTGAATGTCGCAGATTCCAATCTGATGTGTTGAGCACGGAACATCTCCAGCAGCTGGGGAATTTGTTTGGCAGTGACAGCTTGATAATTGATCGATGCACAGCCAGCTTCCACTTTTCCATCATCAGTCACCCACGTGCTTCTTATCGTTGCATGAGCCTTATCAAGAGCATTGGAAATGGCATCTTGGGCCTCCAGAGCGGAACCAGGCCCAGTGTATTTGCCTCGGATTTCAAGTCCTTTCATAGAGAGAGGGGTGATCGGAATTAATGCGTTTTTCCCTGCTCCGCAGTGACTTCGGTATCCGAAATTGGACTCGTAATACCGAGCGACGCGAGGGCATGGGTGAGGAGTTCCTGGATGGCATCGCGGTAATGCTGTACCAACTCTTCTGCCACATGAGGAGAGTGAGCTTTTATCGAGAGAATTCTTTCCTCAGGAGCACCCGGTTTCGTTTTCGAAACGATATGGATATGCGCGAGATTCGAATGTGATTCTTGAGAGATGCTTACCGCAACAGCAGCCGCATCGGGATGATGTGCATCGCCTTTGAGGGGCTGCTTAATCGTTCGTTCCAAGTTCGCTGTTGCATGCCATTTGCCAGGGCTGAGCTTCGGGTGCCCGAATGCCAGGACATTCACTTCGATGGAGGCGCGGTGAAGCATGTTGCTCAAGGCGTTGAGATCGTCGAATGCAATATCAGAGCATTTGGCATGCACACCTCCGTGCGTTCCAATGGATAGATCGTGTCTCACGCCCGCTTTCCTCAGCTCCTTGCGGAGATTCTTTTCATGCTTCGGTTCAGGCCTCGCTCCTTGGCGCTGACCCCACACTTCTAGCTCAGGCATATGAATGGGAGAAAAGTACGCCAATGTACCAATCTTCCCATTTTCCGTCAAGAATCCGCACTTTCATGAATTTTGCGTTAGGAGTTCTTTCCATGGCACTTGGAAGCGTTGTGGCACCCTGTGTAGCGAGCGTGTCATGGTGAGGTGCTCGCGCGTAGCCTTCATGGCTTTTTGCCACGCAAAAAGCACCTCAGGCTGACACAGTAGGGAACTGGAGGAGGAAGCGAGCCACAGCCTGCCCTGAGCCTGACGAAGGGAACCATCACGCTCGCTTAGGCATTTTTCCCGTGGCATTTCTTGTACTTCTTTCCGCTGCCGCAGGGGCAGGGATCATTGCGGCCGACTTTGTCGCTATGCATCGGGGCTTGAGAGCCTGTCGGCGCTTTTGAGCGCTTCGCCATGAGCGGGGTGAGGCCATCGGCGAGTTGCTCCATCTGTCCTTGCGGGAGCGCGTGGGACTGTGTGGGGACGAATGATGCCGTATCCACGCCGGTCTTCGAGAGCTCTCCCTCGATCTGCGCGGCATTCGTCTCGAGCGCCGCCGCGGCCTCCGCTTCCGCTTCCCTCTGCTCCATGAGGCGCACCGCTTCCGGTGAGAATTGTCCGTAGTCGGCTTGGAGTGCGGCGCGGGTGATGGTGGCGTTGATCGTTTGGAGGAGCTCCTGGAAACGGCGGAAGCCCTGATCCTGATACTCGATCAAAGGATCGCGCTGCGCGTACCCGGCGAAGGCCACTTGCTCACGCAGATGCGACATGTCGTCGATGTGATCCATCCAGTGTGAGTCGATGGAGCGCAGCGTCACGATGTTCTCGGCGTTCGTCAGCGTCTGCGGATCGTAGTCGTCGCACTTCTTTGCGTACGCGTCCCGCACGAGCGCGACGAGCGCGTCTCGCAACTTTTCATGGTCATTGAAGGAGAGGACGAACTTCTCCGTCACGACCCTGGCGAAGTCTTCGTGCAGAGCCGCGAAATTCTCGCACACGCCTTTGACGTTCCACTCTTCGGGATCGATGGAGGAAGCGTGGACCGCGTAGATATGCTCGGCTTCCTTCTGCATGCCGTCGACGATTTCCTGATGGAGAGGAGAGTCCGTGGCTTCCTCGTTTCGCACCGCCGTCTGCTCCGCATCGGCGATTTTCTGGAGGATGTTCTGGCGGCGCTTGTAGATGATTTCGCGGTGCTTGTTCATCACGTCGTCGTACTGGAGGACGTGGCGGCGGATATCGAAGTTGCGACCTTCCACCTTCTTCTGCGCGCCTTCGATGGAGCGGCTGACCATGCGGCTCTCGAGCGGCACGTCGTCGGGAACTTTCAATCGTTCCATCATCGCCTTCAGTCGATCGCCGCCGAAGAGGCGCATGAGATCGTCATCCATCGAGACGAAGAACTGACTCTCGCCGGGATCGCCCTGGCGGCCGGCGCGTCCGCGCAACTGGTTGTCGATGCGTCTGGCCTCGTGACGTTCCGTGCCGAGGATCGCGAGTCCTCCGAGCTCCGTCACGCCCTCTCCGAGCTTGATGTCGGTGCCGCGTCCGGCCATGTTCGTGGCGATGGTGACCGTTCCTTTCTGGCCGGCGTTCGCGACGATTTCCGCTTCCTTCTCGTGCTGTTTGGCGTTGAGGACTTGGTGGGGGACGGAGAGCTCGTCGAGAAGGAGGCTCATGGCCTCGGACTTTTCCACGGACGTCGTGCCGATCAAAACCGGCTGGCCGCGGTCGTAGCGCTCCTTCGCCATCTTCGCGACGGCGTGGAACTTCGCGCTCACGGTTTTGTAGATCGCGTCCGTCTTGTCATTGCGGACCATCGATCGGTGCGTGGGGATGACGATGGTGCGCAGCTTGTAGATGGATTCGAATTCCTCTTCCTCCGTCTTCGCCGTTCCCGTCATACCGGCGAGCTTCTTGAAGAGGCGGAAGTAATTCTGGAAGGTGATCGTCGCGAGCGTCTTCGATTCGCGCTGCACTTCCACGCGCTCCTTCGCTTCGATCGCCTGGTGGAGACCGTAGCTATAGCGTCGTCCCGGCATGAGGCGGCCGGTGAATTCGTCGACGATGATGACCTCGTTGTCCTTCACGATGTAATCGACGTCGCGCTTGAAGATCGCGTGCGCCTTGAGCGACTGCTCAATGTGGTGGACTTCCTCGAAGCCGCGCTCGGTGTAGATGTTGTCGACGCCGAGCATCTGCTCCATGTGCTTGATGCCTTCCTCCGTCAGGACCGCCGTGCGCTGCTTCTCATCGACGGTGTAATCCTTCTCGTTCTCCAGCTGCCCTGCGAGCTGCGCGTACTGGTTGTACTTGCTCGTCGATTCGTCCGCCGGTTGGCTGATGATGAGCGGCGTGCGCGCCTCGTCGATCAAGATGGAGTCCACTTCGTCGACGATCGCGTAGTGGAGACCGCGCTGTACCTGACGCGAGACGGCGGTCGCCATGTTGTCGCGCAGGTAGTCGAAGCCGAATTCGCTGTTGGTGCCGTATGTGACATCCGCGTCGTAGGCTGCTTTGCGCACGTCGTTGGGGAGCCCGTGCACGATGACGCCGACCGAGAGGCCGAGCGCTTTGTAGAGCATGCCCATCCATGTCGCGTCGCGTCGCGCGAGGTAGTCGTTGACCGTGACGACGTGGACGCCTTTTCCTTCGAGCGCATTCAGGTAGACCGGCAGGGTGCAGACGAGCGTCTTTCCTTCTCCCGTTCGCATTTCGGCGATACTCCCTTTGTGCAGCGCGATGCCGCCCAGGATTTGCACGTCGAAGGGCACCATATCCCAGCCGAATTCCAGCTTCCCCATCGTCTCTTTTCTCCCCGATTCCTTCAGGAGTTCGCAGGCGCGCACCGCCGTCGCGAAGGCTTCGGGCATCAGGTCATCGGTGGTCTCGCCCTTCTGGATGCGATCGCGAAATTCCTGCGTCTTGGCCGGGAGCGTTTCCAGGGTCAGGGCGCGGATCGCCGCGTCCTTCTGCGCCTCTTTGACCTTGGCGACGAGAGGTGCGAGCTTGCGCAGCTCCTTCTTGTTGGGGTCTCCGAGCAGCCGGTTGAGGGAATCCATGACGGACATTGCGCTTCAGGATAGCAGAAATTGCGGTGGGTTTCAGGAGAAAGGGGGAGGAGTCCGAGGAGGGCTTACCAGCCGCGGCCGTACCACGGCAAGAGCGTTTGCTTCTCGTAGTTCAAGGATGCGACGAAATCGGGGAGAATCGCGGCGAGATCTCTCACCTCCGCACGCATGCCGCTCGTAGCAGTCACGGCTGCTTCGTGCTCGGGGATGAGCTCGCCGACCCACGGGATTCCCTTCGGGAAATCGGCGATCAAGGTTTCGATTGGCAGGAGCGTCGCCTCCGGATACTGATGGTGCGCGGTTCCAAATCTCCTCACGAAGAGCTGCGTCTTCTTGGTCGAGTGGAGCCAGAGGAACCCTTCGACAAGCTCAGGGTGACATCCTCGCACGCGCGTCGCGTAAAGATCGCTCAGATGAATCGCCGCCACCGGAATATCCAATGCGTAGGAGAGCGTGTTGGCGAAGGCGACGGCGACGCGCAAGCTCGTGAATCCTCCCGGGCCGATCACGCAGGCTATTCGTTGAATGTCTTCCTGCCGCCATGCCGCATCTTTGATGGCCTCCTCAAAGAGGGGAACCAACTCTGCATCCGAAATGCGATGGTCGACACCTCGCGAGGAAACGACGCGAGAAGCATCGATGCAGGCGAGGAAGCCTGCGTGTGAGGCGAGATCGAGGAAAAGGGTGCGCATGAGAAGAGTATGACGTATGAAGTATTCCGTATTTCGTATACTGAAGCCACATACTCTACTGGATACGTAATACATAATACGAAATACTGAATACGATCGTGCAGTCTTCCCTCTCCATCATCATTCCCACGTACCGACGTCCGGATATCCTCCGCGAGTGTTTGCGCAGGATCGAAGCGCAGACGATTCGTGATCGTCTCGAGGTGATCGTCGTGAGCGACGGGGAGGACGCGCGGACGCGATCGCTCTTCGCGGATATTTCGTTCCCCTTTCCGCTCGATTTTTTCTCGATTCCCAAAAGCCAACAGGGCGTGGCGCGCAATCATGGCGTGGAACGCGCACGTGCTCCGTACATTCTCTTCATCGGCGACGATATGTTTCTTGAGCCCGATGCGTGCGGGAAACATCTGAAGGTGCATGAGAGGCAAATGAATAATGGACATTCGACCGCTGTCCTCGGCCACGTCGCTTGGGATCCCGCAGTCGGCATCACCCCTGCCATGCGCTGGCTCGATCGCACGGGGTGGCAGTTCGGGTATCGATTCCTCTCTCCGTATGCCCACAAGGAAATTCCCCGCAAGATCCAACACCGCTTCACCTATACATCCCAAATCAGTCTGCCTACTTCCGTTGCGCGCGGATTCCCCTTCCGCGAAGACGCGGTCCTCTACGGATGGGAAGATATCGAGTGGGGGATGCGCCTAAGAGACGCGGGCATTCCGCTCTTCTTCGAACCGGATGCCAAAGCGCTCCATCATCACCATCTCTCCGATGAGGATTCGCTGAGAAGGATGGAGACGCTCGGACGGTCCGCAGTGATCTTCCAGAAATTCAAACCTGAGCTGCATATCGTCCCCACAGGTTTTAAACTCCTCCTCTATCGTCTCGCGGCGCTTCTGACGACGACGGGTGGAAGGCATCGCAGGGCATTTCTGAAGGGCATGGAGACGTTTACTCGGGAAAAAGGAGGGCAAAACATTGCTTGAAAAAGGCAATAAAGGTGTTTATACTGTGTGCAGCGTTCAGTTCTATCCCACACTATTCCGCATGATCGGAATGGTGGCTTCTCCAAGCTCTCATGCGCGCATCCTTCTTAGCAGCAATCAATCAGATCTGTTCGGACAAGAACGTCTCGCCCGATCAGGTCATCGAAGCCGTCAAACAGGCGATCGCCACCGCGTATCGCAAGGATTTCGGCAACAAGGAGCAGGAGATCCGCGTCGATCTCGAAGAGGGCAAGGATATGCCGACGATTCTTCTTGTGAAGGAAGTCGTGGATGACGTGGAGAATGAGAACTTCGAAATTTCGGTGAAGGACGCGCGGAAGATCAAGCCGAATGCCGAGACCGGCGACGAGATCACGATCGACGTCACGCCGATCGAGTACGGACGCATTGCCACGCAGGCCGCAAAGCAGGTCATCCTCCAGAAGCTGCAGGAGGCCGAGAAGATGAGTCTCTATCAGATGTTCAAGGATCGCGAGGACGAGCTCCTCACCGCGACGGTCACGAAGACGGACCCCAACTGGGTGACGCTCGAGATCGAAGGCATGACGGTGTCGCTGCCGTGGCGGGAGCAGATTCCCGGCGAGCACTATTACACGGGCAAGAGACTCCGAGTGTATCTCGAAACGGTGGAGATGACGGGGAAGGGGCCGCAGCTGCGCATTTCGCGCACACACTCCAATCTCGTGAAGAAGCTTCTGGAGCTGGAAATCCCCGAGGTGCGTAACGGCGACGTCGAGATCAAGGCGATTGCCCGCGATCCGGGATTCCGCAGCAAGGTCGCAGTTCTCTCGCACGATCCGCGCATCGATCCTATCGGGGCATGCGTCGGGCAGAAGGGTGTGCGTATCCAGGCGGTGATGGAGGAGATTAACGGCGAGCGCGTCGACATGATCGAGTGGTCGGAGGATCCGATTAAATTGATCTCTCTGGCGCTGCAACCGGCGGCGATCTCCGCGGTGATCATCATCAACGACACCGAACACATCGACGATGCCGGACGCAAGATTAAGAAGCGCGCCGCGGTGTTCGTGGAGGAAGCGCAGAGGCCGATGGCCATCGGGAAGAAAGGACAGAACATCCGTCTCGCCACCGAACTCACGAGCTACGAGCTCGACATGTACAACTACGAGGAATTGCCCGCATTCAAGGCGAAGCTCTCCGCGCTCAGAGGAGGAGCACTGTCCGATGAAGTGTCGGTTGACGGCGCACCAGCGGAGGTTGCCGAGGAAGCTACGGCCACCGAAGTACAGGACGAAGCGCCGGTAGTTGCGACCGAAGAGAAGGTGGAAGACGCGGCAGCCTGATTAACCTTTTCACTTTTTACTATGCATGGCCTCAATAATCTCGAACCACTGACCCCTGATCAAATTCACGAGATCCACCAGGTCGCACATTTGCCGGAGCAGGAGTTACGAGTGAGAGTGACAAGGTTGCGTTCGCCGCATGGTGTCGTTTCTCTCCCTGATCAAGAGCAGTTGCTTGATGAGTTTCGCCATTGGTACAGGAAAATTTTCTGTGCGCAGCATCCACAAACCAACTGAGCATGTCTGTTTGATCCGGGAAAGGCATGTACAATCACTGCGTGCGACTCCCGGACATTCCTCTCATCGTCCTTGATACCGAGACCACCGGGTTCGTTCCGCGCGAGCATGACATCATTGAATTTGCGTCCGTACGCTGCGAGAAAGGCGAAATCGTCGATACGTACGAACACCTCTTCTTCGCGGAGGAAATTCCTCCGCACGTCGAAGTGCTGACGCGCATCAAGACGCCCGATGTGCGCGACGCCCCGCGGTTCGATGACAAGCGCAAAGAAGTCCTGTCGCATCTCGAGGGAGGAGGACTCCTCGTCGGCCAGAACATCCCGTTCGATTTGGGGATGCTCAAAGGGCACGGGATCGATCTCACCGAGAGGCCGTGGATCGACACGTCGATGCTCGCGTCGCTCGTGTTTCCGGAGTTGGAGAGTTACTCGCTCGGGTACCTCAGTGAAGTGCTGCACCTGAATCATGCGCCGAAGCATCGCGCACTCGGCGACGTACGCGCCACACTGGAGCTGCTCTCAAAATGTTGGGAGCGACTCCTCGAAGCCACGCCATTGATGCAGGAACAAATGGTGGAACTCTTCGAGCGCAGTTCGCCCGGTTACCGCCTCCTCGCTCACGCGTTGCCCGCGTCGAAGGTGAAGAAGGAACCTGCATGGCTTTCAGCGCTCACTGCGAAAGCCGAGAGCCAAAACATTCCGCGGGGCCAGGCGCTCTTGCGTGCGAAGAAGGGAGAAATAGCGCTCCAGGAGGAGCCGATTGATCCCGGATTTCTCGCTTCTCTCATCGAGGAATCGACGAAGGAAACGAGCACGCGCACCTGGTTCGGCGTGAAGAATCTCGATGCTTCGGTCCGAAGGCTCTCGCGCGGGCTGGCCTCCGTTCGCGTCATCTCTCCCCCGAATCACCTCCTCGATACCGAAGCGGCAAAGGAACTCTTCACGCTCAAGGAATTGCTGTCGGACGAAGCGATTCTCGCGCTCAAGATCGCCTGGTACAAACCTCGCACTCGAAACGACCTCCCCCTGCACGGAGGCGAGGAGGCGGTGTGGAACGGCAAGGTGGCTTGCACCGACTCGTCGCCCGCCTACCGCGATCAATTCCAGGATCTTCCGTCCGTCGTGCTCATCGATCATCGACAACTCTTGCACATGCTCGCGGAAGAAGATCATCCGGGGCACGCCGCGCTTAAAGGCGGTCATATCGTCATCGATGACGCGTCCATGCTCGAGGATACTGCGACGAAGGCGTATGGATGGACGTGCGTGCTCGATCATCTGCGCGCCGCGAGTCAGGGGATCGAGTTACTCACGCGCTTCACGGACATTCTGCAACTTTGGATCGAAAAAGTGCGCAACACCCAAGACCTCCGTTACATCGTGGCGTCGGATCTCGAAACATCGGATGCGAAAGGGGTGCGGCGGCAACTGGAAGAATTGAAGAGCATCGAAGGACTGACGCCGCAGGTGATCGCGCAGCTTACGGCTCTCACGCATATTCTTGACCCCAAGGAAGTGGACGGTCGCCTGGCGTGGATCGAGCTTCGCAAGGACGGCGGCCAGACGATTCAATCCGTGCCGGAGAAAATCGCCCCTCTCCTTCGCACCTCCCTCTACGAACGACATCCCACGACGCTTCTCATCCCCCCGGGGAGCAGCGAAACACTGCAGGAAGTCATTCCCAACGATATGCCTTCAGCCCTTTCCCCTGCGCAAAAGGGAGGATTGTCCGTGTCATTCCCGAAGCTTCCCCTTACCTCCTTCTTCGACGCGCCGCAGGGCAAGACGATCATTCTCATTGCGGGCCGCGGCACGATCGAAAACTTCTACGTGCGCTATGCCGAGTCTCTCGAAGAGCGCGGTGTGACGCTCGTGTGCCAAGGAGTCTCGGGCGGGCAGGGACGCATGCGCGCGGAGTTTTTTGCGGCGAAAAGTCCCGCGCTCTGGCTCATGACACCGTGGATGTTCGAGGGCGTGGAGCTTCCGCCGGACACCGCGGACCGTCTCGTCGTCAGCGCTCTTCCCTTCGATTACCTTTCCCACCCGGTGCTCAGTCGCCGCGCCGGGCGGTACAGAGATTCCTTTCTCGAGTACGTGTTCCCGCGTCTGCTGCATCGGCTCTTTCGCATCTGTCGCACGTTTGCCAGATTCCAAACGCAAGCGGGAGAGGTACTACTTACCGACGATCGCATCCATGGCAAGGAGTACGGGAAGAAGGTGATCGAGTACATGATGGATTTTTCGACAAAGGTCGGAGAGGAGAAAAGCACGACCAAGCCGCAAGCGGTAGGTGCTCCACAGGAAAAACAACAGGAGAAGCCAAAACGATCGCCGGGGAAAAAGAAGACGAAGAAGGCCGCGGGTAGCGAGGGGCAACTGACGATGTTTTGATTGCCCTTAATTATTTCAAATACATATCGCGAAGCGCGGGTCTTGCGGGTCCCCGCTGGAGCGATTCCTTTTAGGGAAAAGAGAGTTTGTGAGAGAAAAACCGTAGATTTGTCTCTCACGCCTTAATCGGCTCCTTTTCTACTGAGGACAACGAAGATCGTTCGCCAGAGGATCCAGAGATCGAGGAGCATCGACCATTCTTCGATGTAGCGCAGATCGAGTCTCATCTCTTCGTCGAAGGAGAGATCCGATCGGCCGGAGACTTGCGCGAGTCCCGTCACCCCCGGCCTCACCGCGAAGACGCGGCGCTGTTCGAGCGAGTAGCGCTCCACTTCCTGCGTGAGGTGCGGTCGCGGGCCTACGAGCGAGAGCTGACCGAGGAAGACATTCACGAGCTGCGGGAGTTCGTCGAGCGTCCATCGGCGCAGGAATCGACCGAAGCGCGTGACGCGCGGATCGTTGTGGATTTTGAAGAGTGGTCCGTCGTTGCGGTGATTTTGCGCGAGGAGCGCGGCCTTCTCTGCTTCGGCATTGCGCACCATCGAACGGAATTTGATGAGGCCGATCTGGCGTCGCCCCTGCTCGCCGACGCGCGTCGACACGAAGAAGATCGGCCAACCTCCGTCGATCACCACGCCGAGAGCGAGGAGGAGGAAGAGCGGTGAGAGCACGATAACCAGGATCGCGCTGATCACGATGTCAAACACGCGTTTCGCCACCCGGCCCCATCCGTCGAGCGGTGTGGGCTGGAAGCGCATGAGCGGGAGGAGGCCGAGGTGCTCGACTTTGAGCTGGTGCGGCACCTCCACGAGGACCGGCGGCAGGAAACCGTATCCCACATGATGCGAGCGGCAGTAATTGATGAGCGTGATGGTGTCGCTGCTGCGCGGGTTGGGATCGGTCTGGACCACGAGATCGATGGGGCGCTGGAAGATGATGCGCTTGAGCGCTTCGAGATCGGGGAGGTGGCCGAGGTACGCGTAGTGCACGTCGTGCTTTAGTGTCTCCTTCGCGTGCTCCGTGAGCAGCTGCGCTCCGATGGAGACGACCAAAATTTTCCCGATGCCTTTCTTCAGGAGTGATCGTTGGATGAGTGTCAGAATCGAACGCAGAACAATGGCGAACAGAATGATGAAGGCGGTTGCTTCGATCAGCAGTGCGCGCGAGAAGAAGAGTTCTTTGAGCACGAGGAAGAACCACGCGTTCACGAGGACGATCCAGAGGAGGGAAGCGACGATGATGCGTCCGACTTCCACCCACGCGCTCATCGTCGATCGCAGCGTATAGAGTCGCAGGGCGGCGGCGAGCACGAGGAAGAGGAGGATGCCCGGCGAGACGAAGGTCGTGAGATAATACGGGAGTTGCGGGAGGCTTTTTGCGGCTTCCAGAAGCCGCCAACCGGGGACAAAGTCGATGGAAGCGCTGCGGAGGCGATAGCTGAAGAGGAGAGCGGCGGCTACAGCCAGCGCGTCGAGCGGGATCCGCAGCACTCCGAAGATCGCCTCGGACTTCTTCATGAGGTCAGTGTACTACGAACGCCTGAGAAAAAATCTAGTTTCACCAAGAGAGTGTTGTGAGGAAATGCCTTGAGCATCATCGTAGACATACTCAAACAGCAGTACGTATCACGAGGCTCCGGCCACTCTGAGGTCATCTTCGGATGTGTAGTCCTGCCAATGAGCAGCGAGTGTCTCCAAGAGCGGCTCCGCCGCAGTTCCATCGAGCTCACCGAAAAGATCGCCTGCCACCGTCTGCATGGCGCTGGCTCGGCATTGGTCAGTGATTCGCGCGAGCGCATTTTTAAATGCGATTGTCTCAGGTGTTCCTTCGGAGAGACTCTCCGCGAATCTGTTCAGGGTGTTCAGGGGATACATGAGAGATGAGGAAGAAGGAAGTGAGGAATTGTACGGTCGAAGTGTAGGTACAACAACATTATTATTCTTCGCCAAAGACACTCCGTGTCTTCAGCGTTCTGCTCCTTCTTACGCCGGGTTCTGTTCCCCGCTTGCGCGGAGTGATGATCATCTCTCTAGGATCGCGGTTGCCCGCGACCTCGGGCAGAGGCGTCGAGGGGGTGACGGAACCATCACCGGTTCCCCCGACCCAAATCCTCCTTGCACCACCATGAGTTTACCGATCCCGCTTGCGCGAGATCCTCGGTCGATCCGAGGCGTTTCACTCCCCATTGCTTGGACTCCTTGCGGAGGCGGATGCGCTGGGTATCGTCTCTGTGGCACTTGTCCTGCCGCGCCTTTACCGGATATATGACACGGCGACGGGCGTTACCCGCATGGCGTTCCAGTGGTGCCCGGACGTTCCTCCCCGTACTGTTTGGGTACAGGGCGATCATCGAAGGAGCAGACGATCATTATCGCTCTTGGTTGCCTTTCGTTCAAGGAATTCGTACGCTTACCACGGTTGGTTCATTAAAGCCGCTTTAGCTCAGTGGTAGAGCAACGCACTTGTAATGCGTAGGTCCGGGGTTCGAGTCCCCGAAGCGGCTCCATCCATATCTACCGGCAGGTACTGTAGTTATAAGCTTTAGCGCAGTGCCCGTCTCCGCTTGGACTTTGTTCCAATATTGCAGAGGAATTGTATTCTTCGCTTATGCAAGCGAAAAGGTGACACTTGACAAAATAGATAAATAATTATAATAACGCTGATGAAAAATCATTCCACATCAACGGCCACACCATCGGCTTCCCCGGAACTTTCGAAAGTTCCTGCCCAAAGAGAGGTCTCGATCAAGCGCGCGATCGGCGATGTGTGCACGCTCACAAAGAACGGTGTTAGAGGTGTATTGAAAATTGGCGCTGCTGCCCCAGGAAAGATTTGTCTAGCAACTCTCTTTTCAATGGGAATAATGAATGCTTCTGAACCAACGCTTTCGAGCTCAGTGGCAGCAATTATGGCTGGGGGTCTCTCAATTAGAGCGTTAGGTGATTGGCTTGATTATCGTCGGAAAGAGCGTCGGCTAAAAGCTGAGGGGGTTAATACCAATGATCGATTCTTCCCTTATAGTGATGGCACACTCGCAAACAAGATATCGGAAGTCTATTATGCGAAGAGGGAGGGGACGGAATTTTCGCCAAAGGTAAAGGAGGTTAAGAAATGAGTAATCGTTGTTGCAATCCAGTAAAGCCTCCTTCAGAGCAGGGGGCTTTTTGGTAGTAGTTCCGTGCCGCATTCTTTTTCGCTTCATCCCTTGTGATTGGCAAATGCGCGGCGGTAGAGCAACGCACTTGCCTGTCCGGCGAAGCCCTGCGCATGCAGGGCGAAGACGGATAATGCGTAGGTCCGGGGTTCGAGTCCCCGAAGCGGCTCCATCCGTTTCCGCCCCCTTAGAAACACGCCGAGATGTGTCACGAAAGGAAACTCTCAAAATGGAGAAATGCTATTTGTATTTCTTGAAGGATTGACAAAATTAGATATATTTCTATAATCACGCACATTGCTCATGGAAATCAACCCTTATGAACCACCGGCCTCACAATCGGATTCCCCTGACATCTGGCCCAAGAGCACTATTGGTACTATCTGCACAATCACCGGGGATCAAATGAGAGATGTCTTGGAATACGTAGCATGTTCTCCTTGCAGAGTGATCATTGGAGCAGGAGCGGGAATTGCATCGATGGCGATGGCACCCGAATCGGGCCCGCAAATCATCGCTGGCTCTACTGCCATATACTTGCTGGTGAAAGCCTTCCGCGAATACTGTTTCGGTCAAAATGATAAGGATACATTGAAGGAGCTTGGAGGAAATCCCGATGATCGTTTCCTCCCTCATTCGAGGGGGTGGCTCCAAAAAGAAATTGAGAATCGGAGGAATGGTCAATGAATTTGCGATGGCACAAAATGCTATGCTGGTTATTTCATTTTCGCTACCCTAAGCGAAAAGGTGACACTTGACAAAATAGATAAATAATTATAATAACGCTGATGAAAAATCATTCCACATCAACGGCCACACCATCGGCTTCCCCGGAACTTTCGAAAGTTCCTGCCGGTAAAGAGCAGAAAGAGACCTGGATCTCTCGCACGATCAACGACTTGCGCACTCACACAAAGGGTTTGGTCAATGCTGTACTAGAAAATGACGTTCTCGATGTTACTAAGGCGGCTGTCGGCTCCGCTTTGCTCACACCGATTTGTCCAATATTCGCTCCAATTGCGCTATTTGCCAGCGTAGGGGTAGCCGCCCTTTCTTTAGAAGCCATTATGGATTATGAGATCGACAGAAAGCGAGAGAAGGAAAAGAAAAAAGTAGATACTGCAAAGTAATCAGTTCCCAGGGAAGCATCCAATTCATCAATGCCCCCCTTAAAGTAGGGGGCTTTTTTGTTGTGATGTTTATGCCGCTTTTCTCTCTGGCGTATCCGTATTTCCCTTCTCCTTTTCCGGAAGCTGAGTTATCTGCTCTAAGATCGTCTCTTCTATTGGTTTGTCTTTCCTCGGAATGAAGATCGACACGTTCGAGTCGCCTTCGTCCTGCCTTCGCATGATGTCTCCCAAAGTGATGGTCTGTTTTTTCGCTTCCTTGAGTCCGAGAACATTTGCCGAGAATTTACTTCCCGTTGCCTGTTCAAGATCAGTGAACCCTACTTGTCCATATTCGTTCGTTGCGATGAAGATGGGGCGATAGTCCGTTCCCTTCAGCGCCGCGTCGGTATTCATGGTGAGGTTCGTGGAGTAACAAGATTCGAAAATGAATACATCTTTCTGTAGAAGCGGAGACTGCGTTTTGAATTTTTCATAACGATTTCGTAACGCTTTTGCAAAATATTTGTAATGGAGTGCTCCCGCATCGGTTGCTGGTGCGTTTCCCTTTTTCCTATCTCCTCCGCTTCCAAGAAAGAATGTGTCGTCGAGTCCGTGTCCGTCAAAGATGAACGTATGGGGAGGAGGCACGGACACCATCTCTTGAAATACTTGATCTTTCTTTCTCAAAATATCCGCCTTTGCTTCTGCCGTAATTTCTCCAAACTTTTTCTTGTAAGAATTATTCGCCATTTCCAAATCATTGGTAATGGGGCGGATGACGTGTAGCGGTCCTCCTGCAGCCTTGAGGCGTTCAACGTATGCAGGAGTCCCGAAACGCGGCACCCGCTCAAAGTCTTCTAGTTTTGCCTCCTTCATAAGCATCTTCCTTTGCAATGTGGATTGCATTACAAAATCTCCAGTCTTTTTGTTTTTGTAAGCACTTTCATTGTTTGCCACAAGGGTTACAGCTCTGTCCGGTCCTAGAACGGGGGTGTCTTTCATCGTTCTCCGGAACGCCTCGATATCCTCTCGCTCCCTGTCCACCGATTCGCGAGTCACGGGAGTGCCTTTGCGATGCAAGTTACGTCCTATCATAATTGGGTATTTTGGATTATCGCGAAATGCAGTTTGCGGAATGAATGCGATGACATCCTGAATGTTGCCCATGGAGGGGTCGCTGAGGAACTTGAGCAGATCAAGTTCAGTGGAGTGATCGTACGTCTTTTCAGCACGGTTTTTCTTAATCAAGGCCATCAGCAATGGGTTGAGCCGCTCACAACTCTTTTCGTCGCGGAATACATTTTTCACGATGTCTTTAATTTCGTTTGTGGTGCTTTTTTCCAAGAAAAATATGGAGAATCTGTCTTGGACTGCCTCGAAAGAGTCATCCTCTGTGCTGATCAGCATGAGGAGTTCATCCGTTATGGCAGTGAGTACATTGACCGAAAGGCTTTCGATACGAATGTTGTATTTGCGCAGGATGCTGACGCCAGCCATCTCTTTTCCTGGCGGAAACCTTAGAATATCCAGCTTTATTAAGAGTTGATTCACGTCTTCAAGAGTATGCATTGGTATTCCTGCCTGTTTCATCTGACGAATCCATCCGATCGCATCGGTCGATCGTTTCTCCCCTATGGTATCGAGTGTCCCAATAAAGTTTCCCGATGCATTCACGCCAAGAGCGCGCAGCTCATCGGATAATGTTTTCGCTGTCGTCAGTTCTTTATCGGCTTCCTCCGGGTGAAATTTCCAACGTTGAGAAGAATGATCGAATTCCGTCAGATTTTTTTTGTAGAGTTCAAGAGCAGCGACATCGGGCTCTTGGCGTGGAATTTGCAGTTTCCCGTACTGCGTATACCACCGAGAAAAATTCTCGCCGACATCTGCCTGATTTTTACAAACTTCGATGAATCCTCTATCAATCCATCGCCAATATTTTCCACTTACGAAATCCTTGGCCATACTGTCTTCCGTTGAGGGATCCAGTCGCCATGATCCGCCAATATTCGATGCGATGCGCAGGATATTCGTGCGCAAATTTCTTTCTGCCTGTTTGCTCTTTTCTTCGTCTTTGATACCGCCCTTTCCCATGACCGAGGCAGCAGCGGTAAGAATGTCGGTTGTATCTTTTTCGAAGTGGAGTGCCGTGAGAACCTCCTTCAAAGGTTTGTCTTTGAGCGCGTCCAGGTTGGGCTCGAGAGAGGGTTTTTCTGTATGTTGATCGGGCACGAATAGTATTATACTCTTATTTGTTCAAATTGGCCATATTTCGAATGCCTATGCCGCTTCTCTCTGCGGCGCATTCATATTTCCCTTCTCCTTCTCCGGAAGCTGAGAAATCTGCTCCAGGATCGTCTCGTCCTTCGGCTTGTCCTTTCTCGGAATGAAGATCGAGACATCGGCATCGCCCTTATCCTGCCTGCGCATGATGTCTCCCAAGGTAATGGTCTGGGGCTTGGCTTCGGAGATGCCGAGGACATGCTCCAAAAACTTACTTCCTGTTTTGAGTTCAGGATCTCCATATCCGACCTGTCCATATTCGTTCGTTGCGATGAAGATGGGGCGGTAGTCCGTTCCTTTCAGCGCTGCATCGGTATTCATGGTGAGATTCGTGGAGTAGCAAGATCCGAAGATGAAAACATCTTTCTGCAGGAGCGGAGATTGCCCTTTGAATTTTTCGTAGCGCTTACGGAGTGCTGTCGCGAAACCTGTGTAACTGATTTTGTCAGAGTTGGTGAGAGCGAAAGAATCCGGTAAGCCATGCCCGGAAAAGATGAACGTGTGCGGAGGGGGTGAAAATTCAATATCTTTGTACACTTGCTGCCGTTTCTCATCGATATCCGCGATCAGTTTTTTCATATAGGCCTCGTACTTTGTCTGCCCCTGAGCGTTCTTCACCCCGCCACGCTCTATCTGCGAGGCATCCTCCATCACCTGAATGACGTTCAACGGGCCGCCCGCAACCTTGAGTCCATCCAAAGTTGCTTCCCTGGCGAAGAACGGAACTCTCTCAAAATCTTTCACATCAGCCTTTCCCGTAGCGATGGTTGCTTTCTGCGCTTCTTCACTGAAGAGTCGTCCGGTCTTCTTGTCCAAGAAATAATATTCATTGTTTGCAACGAACGTGACGGCACGATCCGGTCCCACAACGAGAATGTCTTTCATGGTTCTTTGAAATTCCTCGATGGACTCTTGTTCTTCTTCCACCAATATGCGCGTCACGGGGGCTTCTTTGCGATGCAGGTTGCGTCCGATCATGAGCGCCAGCTTCGGATTGTCGTGATAAACTTTCTGGGGGAGAAACGTGATGACATTATGGACGCTGGCTAAGGCAGGGTCTTGGAAGAATTTGAACAGATCGAGACTTCCTTTTTTTCTTGATCCCTTTCCCCCCAAAGTGGGAACATTCCACCTATTTCTTTCCACCAATGCTCTCAAGAGAGGATCGAGGCGTCGACAACTCTGTTCATCGCGGAATGCGTTATCCACGGCATTGTCGATTTCGTGAGGATCCATCTCCTGCAGCAGGTTATTCGATTGCTCTTCTGCGGCTGAGCCGTCGTATTCGTCGCTGAGAATTTTTATGAGCCTTGGTTTCATTGCAGAGACGACGGAGCTCGAGAGGTCCTCGATGTGAATGTTGAGATGGCAGAGGATTTGGAGGCCCTTGATCTCATGTTCTTTGGGCAGATGAAGGATACGCAGGTTCTCTCTTGCTTTGGCTGCCTCCTGAGGAGTCTTGATCGCAACTCCCGCGTCGTTGGCGCGGTGCATCCATTCGAGGGTATCGGTGTCGTTGCCATCTTGAATAGGAGATGCATCCAATGATGTATCTTTAAGCGCGTCCAGGTTGGGCTCGAGTGAAGGTTTTTCTGTATGTTGATCTGGCACGAATAGTATTATACTCTTATTTATTCAAATTGGCCATAATTCGACGCATCGCTTCCCTTTCATCTTTTTCACAGGGTAAAGCGTCAGAAATCCCCTGACAAACATGAAAAAAGAAGGTAGGCTTTCTTCGCCCCTGCATGAAACGCCGCGCCCTCATTTCCGTGTCGGACAAAACGGGTCTCCTCCCGTTGGCGCGTCGGCTGAAGGATCTTTCTTTTGAGATTATTTCGACGGGGGGGACGAAGAAGGCGCTCGAAGATGCTGGAGTGGAGGTGATCGGCGTTGAGGATGTCACGAAGTTTCCGGAGTGTTTCGGTGGCAGAGTGAAGACGCTGCATCCGGCCATCGCCGGCGGGATCCTCTTTCGCAGGGAAGCGGCGGCGGATGTGAGTGAGGCGAAGAAACTTCAAATTGATCCGATCGATCTCGTCGTCGTGAATCTCTATCCGTTCAAGCAGGCACTCGAAGCGAAGAAACCGGATGACGAGATGATCGAGCAGATCGATATCGGAGGGCCGACGTTGCTGCGCGGCGCCGCGAAGAACCACGCGTCGGTAACGGTGGTATGTGATGCGGCAGATTACGATCGCGTCCTCGCGGAGATGTCGAACGGCGACACGACGCCTGCGCTTCGCCGTGAACTCGCTGCGAAAGTGTTTTTCCATGTGTCGGCTTATGATGCGATGATTGCCGAGTATTTGTCCGGGGGATTGTATCGAGGCGTGATGCTGACGGGAGGCCAGACGCTACGCTACGGCGAGAATCCGCATCAGTGGGGCAAGTATTACTCGCTCTACGAAGAGGGAAAGCCCGACACACACGAGGCGTCGTGGGGAACGCTTTGCCAGGGCAAGCCCCTTTCCTATCTCAACATTCTCGACGCGAACGGCGCGTGGGAAGCGGTGCATGAGTTTGATGAGCCGACCGCAGTCTTTGTAAAACATGCGACTCCATCGGGCATCGCATCCCATGCGGATATCGAGGAGGCGTTCCAACGTGCCTACGATGCCGACCGCCTCTCCGCGTTCGGTGTAGTCATCGCGCTCAATCGTCCCTGCACCGCGGGTATTATGCAGAAAATTCTCGATCAGAAGATCTTCGTCGAAGTGATCGTTGCCCCAAGCTACGAGGAGAATGCATTGGAATTAATCAAGCAGAAGCCGAATCTTCGCGTCATCATTCAGCATAACGGCGAAGCTGTGAGCAGACAGATTCTCTATCGATCGGTGATGGACGGACTGCTCGTGCAGGATCACGACAATCGCGTGTTGCATGAGTCCGATCTCACGCCGGTGACGGACAAGCAGCCCACCCCCGCTCAAGTGAGAGATCTCCTCTTCGCGTGGCGTGCCGTGAAGCACGCGAAATCGAACGCGATTGTGTTCGCGAAAGACTCCATCACAATCGGGATTGGCTCAGGTCAGACGAGCAGGGTCGATGCGACGTGGATTGCGGCGAAGCGCGCGGGCGACAAGGCGAGGGGGGCGGTGATGGCTTCGGACGCGTTCTTTCCATTTCCCGACTCCGTGGAGGAGGCCGCAAAGCACGGCATTGCGGCCATCGTGCAGCCGGGAGGATCTATTCGGGATGCGGATGTGTTCAAGAGAGCGAACGAACTCGGACTGGCGATGGTGGTGACGGGGGTGAGGGGATTTCGGCACTAATGCATTCACATGTTCTCTCCTCTCATGAAACTTTGGAATCGGTTTGCTCCTCGCAGGGCAGATCCGACTCTTGTCCGCTGGGAGAAGGGGCTCTGCCTGTTGTTTTTCACTACGAGCTTTGCTCAGATATGGATTCGGTGGAATCAGGAGTGTGGATACGATGCAGTGCTGCATCTATCGATGCTTACGCAGCTGAGGTGGCTCTCTCCTATTATCGGATTGCATGCATCTTTCTACGCGTACCATCCTCCGCTCGGTTTCTTGCTTGCGAGGAGTATTTTTCTCCTCGGTGTTCCGCGCACGGGAAGTGTCCAACTCCTCTCGCTTGTTGCCTCGCTCCTCGCGTTTCTTTGTCTGAGGGAATCTCTGAGGCATATGCAGATCCTTTCCACTTCCACAGGTGTTACATTTCTCTATGCAGTCGCAGCGATCCCGATGCAGCGATTTCTCCAGAGATGCGTGAATCTTGATGTCCTCATTCTCGCGGTAGCGAGCATGTCACTTCTTCTCTCTCTCCGCTTGTTTAAGCCAAGAAACCCTGCTTCACGCCTGAAGAGATGGACTTCATTCTCGCTGATATTCGTGCTCCTTTGCGGCATGATGATTAAATACTCGGGAGTCGTATCCCTCTCGATTCCTATTCTGACGGTACTTTTTATATCGGAGAAGAATACTAGGAGAGGCGCCTTACGGCATGCGTTTATCATCGCGATTGTTGCGGGTGCACTTGCATTTCCATACTATTTCCTGCGGTACTTTGTCCCCACACACACATTCTTTCCTCAAAATGTTACCTGGCTCATTGGCGGGTGGGAGAGGGGCGCGCGGCATTGGCGCGCGGTTCACCCCTTTCTCTTTCTCCTCAATTTATTTTTCGGCACTCCTCTCTGGACTCATGCGATTGTCTCGCACTCACTCACGGAGACGCGATTGTGGGATACGTTTCGCAATTTTTGGGTTCTCGGATTCTCCGGACATTTTTTCAGGGTTCTCAGTCGTCCGCCTTATGTCTTCACCATGACGTTCCTCATGGCGATAGGGGGCTTCGCTTTCATTCGCAATGTCAACGAAGAGACCCATGAATGGCGTCGTTTTGCATGGCTCCTTTGCACGATTTCTGCGGTCTTTCTCGTCGCACTCTTTGCTTTCGTCTTCCGGTATCCGTATTCCGGATGGGGACCGATGAAGGGGATATACATTGCACCTGCACTTTGGGGCATGGGTGTTCTCTTTTGCGAATTCCTCCTTCTGCTTCGACGGCGCCTCCATCTCCCTTCTCATAGTCTGTTCGTCTTCCTTGCCATTCTCATAGCGTTGCAGACGGTGCTGCTTCTCCCATAATCACTCCCAGCAACAATCGATCGCTTTCTTCACGAGCACGCCAAGCTTTCCCATGAAGCCGGACTTCTCCTTGTCGTTCGTGTCGAGTGCTTGGTCGTCGATCTTGCGGATGCCTTCCACGGGAATGAGTTTCATATTGAGTCCCCAGAAGAGCGAGTAGAGCTGGTACGCTTTCGAGAAGAGATCCTGTGCATCTTCCTTCTTCCCGGCCGAGAGTGCTTTCGTCCCCACTTCCATCAGGCGCATTGAAGCGGCGAGGAGGTGCTTCGAAATACACCAGACTTCGCCCTCGTACTCCTTGATGATTTTTTTGAGGAGAACTTTGCGCATCTCGCGGACATCGTGAATGAGATCGTAGTACTCGGGCTTGCCCGTCTTCGCGCCCGTGAAGAAAAAGTGTTCCTCAATCGAAACAAGATTCATGATGGCGATGGAGAGATCCTGATCCGAGGAGAGATCCATCTTCTCCTGTTTCTTCATGGAATCGACGCGATCGATGAACGCGTTGAGCTTGTCCATGGAAATATCTTGATCCTGTGCCATATCAGAATGGGGGAAAACGCTTGGCGATGAAGAAGAGCGCGATGCTGAGGAGGAGGAGCGAGCCGACGGGCCACACCACTTTCTGGAGCGGAAACCATGCATGACCTCCATTGCGCTTCTTGAGAGCGACGTAGCGGTTGTGTGCGCCGTAGAAGACGATGGAGCCGAAGACCATGCCGACGAGGAGGCGGTCGTAGCCGAAGATCGTATTGAGCGGATGGCCGATGAATCCCATCCACTGGAGTGGCAGAATCATCATGGCATACCACGCGAGGACCGTGAGGAGATCGCGTCCGCGGAATCGGATCTTGCGCTTCTCCAGCCAGCTGATCGTCCATGCGACGAGCGCGACGGTGAATGCGCCGACCCATGCTCCCGTCACAAGGTCATCGATGCCGAATTTCTTGGCGATGCCAATGCCGGCTCCGGCGGCCAGCGCGCACAGCGGACACTGCGCGGATGCACTGGGGGCAGCTGCGAGCAGGGCGAGAGAAGAGGCAGAGAGGAGGAGACGTCGGTTCATGAGAGCTTGGGGATTATAGGGAGAAGCGGAGGAAGGAGGAAGGGAGCCTGAGCTCAGAATTCAGAGATTTCGTCGTCCTTCCAGAGCTTCACGGAGCGTCACCTGGTCGGCGAATTCGATGTCCGCCCCCATCGGGAGGCCGTGGGCCAGACGGGTGACGCGCGCCTTCTCTCCGATCTGCGAGCGGATGTAGGAAGCGGTGGCGTCTCCTTCGACATCGGGGTTCGTCGCGATGATCACTTCCTTGATGCCTCCGGCGTCCATGCGCGCGATGAGCTCGCGGAGCTTCAGTTGCTCCGGCCCCATTCCGTCGATCGGCGAGAGCACGCCGTGGAGCACATGGTAGACGCCACGGTACGATGTCTTCTCGAATGCAACTACCTCCAGCGGATCTTCCACGACGAGAATCGTCGCATGATCCCGCGCGGGGTCGGCGCAGATTTGGCAGGTTTCAGTCAGCGTCACCATTTGGCAGGCGTTGCAGTACTTAAGCTCATTGCGAAGATTTTGCAGTGCGTCTCCCAGGGATTCCGGCGATGCCTTCTGGCTGCGCAGGAGATAGAACGTCAGTCGCTCCGCGGACTTGGGTCCGATGCCGGGAAGCTTCTGGAATTCTTCGATGACGTTGAGGATTTGCGGCGGAAGGAGAGACATAGGAAGAGTATGCAGTATGTAGTATCGAGTATGGAGAAAGTAATTCTCCCTGGATACTAAATACTCAATACTTAATACTCAATACTCAATACTCACCTCCTTCCCGTATCTTCCTCCCGATTTCCCGCTCCTTGATCTTCTGTCTCTTGTCGATTTTCTTACGACCGCGGCCGATGCCGATGAGCACCTTGATGAACCGGCCGGCGCGCACTTCGAGCGGCAGAATGCTCATGCCTTTCTCCGAGGTGATGGCTGCGAGTTTCTCCAGTTCATGCTTCTTCAAGAGGAGGGGGCGATCCCGCTCGGGTTCGTAATCGCTGACGGTGGCAAACGGGTAGGGAGCGATCTTCACATGCTTCAGCAGGGGTTTTCCATTGAGAAAGGAGACATACGCTCCGGCGAGATTCACCTGTCCCATGCGGCAGGACTTGGCTTCCTGCCCCGTGAGCATCACGCCCGCTTCGAGGGTTTCCGTGATATCGAAGTCGAAGCGCGCTCGCCGATTCTGTGCCACGAGTTTCATGACGCAAGTATGGGCAAATCGCGGCAAAAGGCAAAGACGAAGCCACGGGGAGTGCTGTCAAAGGAATTTGACAGGTAGCAAAACTTGCGTATGATACCCCCGTCGACATCTTTTTCCCCTGTTTCTCCTCGTACTCTTTGCGAGTATGGAGAGAAGCAGCGGGAACTCCATATGGAGCCGAGATGTTGGCTCCATCGGGGGCTTCGCTGTTATCAGCTAGAAAGTCCCCTTTCTTAAATGTGCGCGAGAAGCGAGGGCCCAAACACGAATGCGACAATTGCTCCGAGAGCGAGGAATGGTATGAAGGCGATGGAATCCTCCTTCCTTTTCACATGCGCGAGAAGTAGGACTGTGCCGACAATACTGCCGCACAGATATGCGATCATCAGAGAGAGGACTTCCAGCCTCCAATCAAGGAAGAAGAAACCGAGCGCGGCTGCGACGATGATGTCGGCGCCGCCGATCCATTTCTCTTTCCCAAGGATTCTCTGCAGAGCAAAGAAGGCGAAGCCGATAAGCGGAGAGAGTGGTGAGAATGGCGGCGAAAGGAATGCGTGGACGATGCCAAGCGCGAGCAGCGGCAACGAGAGAAAATCCGTAACGAAGCCCGTGCACACGTCCGTGCATGTGATGGCAAGGAGGAGAACGAGAGCGCCGATAAGGATGACGGCGGAGAAGGTCATGGGGGGGGAGAGAAGACGCGGAGAAAGCGAACCGCGATGCCGCGATTCACTTCCTCCGATCGATACCTTGTGATGCGCTCAAGCGCGCTTTGGATTTTCCAGAATGGTCAGAATGAGCTTCGCGGGGAGAGAAAATAGATGAACGAACTATCAATCTTCAATGAACTTTGGCCGGCCATTAGCGAGCTTCATGAGATATGCCTTCCATTTATTTGTATGTCTGAAATAGTGCATCTGTGCGTCCCACAAATCTTTGCTTCTGCGTCCCAGAATCAACATGTACCAAAAATGCAGAATACTAACGACAATAAACCAGAGTCCCCACACCATTAACACCCAACACTCGATAAATAACCATAGCGATCGGAAAATAAACCAACGAGAAATTCGATCTTCGAAGGCAATGGAATATGCCACCGATGAACTCGTTGAGGAAGTACGGGAGCCATGACCAAAGCCTAGTTTTGGATTATCGAGAATTGTCTGTGCAATTTTGGTGCAAAAAATAACAATAAACGCTCCAAAGAGAGTTGAAATGATCAACAGGAGAAACGATCCGACACTGGATGTTTTCAGAAGCGAAGCAATCGCGCCAGGAACAATCATAAATATGATGCCGACAGTTAAGAGATTTCCTATGAGTTTCCCCCAATAGCCTGCCGATAGTTCCCAGCTTTGTTTGATACTTCTGATAATCCCACCATCTCTTTTTTTTATGAGAATAATGGGAGAAAGGATGAGGCGAGAACTGATAATAATTCCGATAACAATATTAATTCCTGGTATCGGTATCCATATGAAACTCACAATTATCGCTATAACAGCCAAGCCAAGAAGTGGCAGATACAAGCTTTTTAAGCGCTCGAGTGTTTCTTTTGTAGATTTGTTTTCCAAGACGAGCAACAAGATAAAGAACTGAAAAGCAAATAAGATTAGTCCTACAACGATACCTACGACAGATGCGATAGCTCCGATACGGAAGAAGTTATGGGGAAGAGTTTTAGCTGCTTCCTGTGGGTTTTGGGGAATATTTTTCGCAGCATTTTCTGTTGCCTTTTGCAATTCCTGGAGTGCGTTCATGTCCCCCCGCTGTACGCGCTGTTGGAGTTCTTGAACGCGTCCTATGTCGAACCCGGTGGAATTAATTGCGTCCTGTGCATATGGTCTCACGTTGCTGGCGAAGGCGAATTGAATTACTGCGATGATAATGCCGACAACGATTGATGAGGCAACGATCACGCCGATGCGCTTAACAAAAAATTCCCAACTCTTGGAGAGGAGTGACGAGAGGGTTGCGGCTGCCATGGCAAGGGTGGGAAGGAATACATAAAAAGCTACCGATTTCCAAAGCTTCCCACAAGAGATGGTTTTTCAGTTCCCCTGCAAACGACTCAGGTTCTCTTTCGCGACTTCCGCGATGCGGTCGAGACGATCATTGCGCGTTTCATCCGTGAACTGTGCCGCATCACTCGAAGCGTTCCCTTTGAAGAGCATGGCTTGGAGAGGAGGAGAAACGACGGCATAGCCTTCGTAGATGAGCAGGGCGATCATCGCTCCGCCGACTGCGCCCAGGATCTGCCGCAAGAAAGGAACTTTGAGAATGTGCATATGTGTTTCTCGATATTGTATCAGATTTTCTTCTTTTTTGCCACCTCCTTATTCCGGGTCTCTGCGAAGGCTGCTCTTGTATTTGTCGGGTGCGAAAGCCGCAAGACGCTCAACGGTGATTCCCATGTCGTGAAGGATCTCCTCCGTGATTGAGCCCGGGAGACGTTGGTCGTAGCCGAGCAGGATGAGATCCGGTCGGATCGTGCGGACGGGATCAAGGAAGTCGCTCTCGTGCCCGAGGATCACGTGCGCTTCGGGGAAGAGACTCGCCACGATGCCGCGCCGCGTTTCTTCGTCTTGGTCCGGCAGTCGTCCTTTGATCCGACGGACGTTCGCATCTCTTGCGACGATGATTGTCACATTGCCTCTCTTCAACGCTTCTCGAACCACGAACTCATGACCAAGATGGAAGTGATCGAACGTGCCGAAGAGGAGGATGGTTGGGGGCACGAGGGAATGATAGGGGGAAGGTATAAAAGACGTAAGATGTTAGACGTAAGATATACGTGAGGATTGAAAACGGCGCTCACATCTTAAGTCTTACGTCTTATATCTCACATCTTGCGTCTTTCCCTCACTTCACCAGATCCACCACATACAACCTCTTTTCGTCCGAGACGTACAAGTGACTCTCGTCGCTGTCGACGTAGAGGTCTTGAAGTTTGCCGAGCTGATCGCCTTCGAGCACGTACTGCTTGAGGTACGTCGCATTGCCCGTCGTTCCGCCGTCGGAAATGACGATGACGCGGCTGTGCGTGGGATCGAGGAGGAAGATGTCGCGATCGGTGACCTTGAAGATCTTCGTGGCGGTCGTGAGTGCGTCCTTGGGGCCGTGACTGACCGAGAAGGGCTTCGACTCGCCGCGGAAGAGTCGCATAATTGTCCCGCCGGTCTTGAGAACGAAGATGTTGGAGTCGATGGTCATATCGAGTGATCCCGTGAGGTCGCCGGTGACGTTGTACTGCACGGCGGCGCTGTAGCGGTTTGTGAGGCGCTCGTACTTCTCGATCTTGTCGTCCGAGGTGAGGACGTAGAGATAGCGAAGATAGCTCTCGATGTCCTTCCCCGTCATCCACCCCGCCGGATCATCCGTTTTCATCGAGATGGGTTGATTGCCCTGCAGCTCGACGACGCTATTGCCGGTCGTGAGGAACACTTGCGACTTGTACCGCGGGAAGTTCGTGCCGTCGATGATGAAGCCGTCACTGGAGAGGCTGCGCGGATCATCGACGCTGTTGAGGAGAATGTGGTAGGTATTCTGGCGGTCGTACGCGAGGAACTCGCCGTCCGCGATGCCGAGGAAACCCTGTGCCGAAACGGAGGGCGTCTTGGAGGCGAGGTTCACGACAACGCGGGGGTTCACGCGGAAGATGTTGTTGATCTCCTCGCGCTTGGAACGAATGCTATCGAGAAGATTGAGCGCCTCCACGCGGAAGTATCCGCTCTCGTTATCCACCACTTGCTTCGCCTCCGCATCGGCTTTCTCGAGGATAGCGTTGGCCGCATCCGTGTCTCCCGCGAGCTTCCGGTTGTCCGCCGTTTGCAATTCCTGCGTGACCTGTTGGATGAGGGCGCCAAGCTCGGTTTTGGTTTTGCTGCGCTGACTGACGGTCGTGAGCTTCACGATGGCGAAGATGATGAGGAAGAGCGCGACGGAGATGGCCAGGATGATGAAGTGCGAACGTTTCTTGCGAACGGGATGCTTCAAATCCGCGAAGAACTCCGTGACGCGGTCACGGAACCGCTCGAAGAATTGCGAGGATTCCGTCGCTTTGCGCGTCCACTGAATTCCCCGTTTTGTCGTCGCGACGGCGAGCGGCAGGAGCAGACTCGAGAGTCGTTTGGCTTGCGAGACGAGGACATTCCCTCCCTGCTTCACTCGCCCTGCTTCTGAACGCCTGCTCGCCAGAGCCGGCTTCGCCACCGGAGCGGCGGAGAGCTGAGGCGGTCCTCCCACCTGCAGGACGGCGATGGCCGCGGTCTCGCGATCGTCATTGAGTCGCTGGACGATCTCCTCCGCGGCATCGTCGCTCTGTTCCGTCACTTGGGAGAGCTGTGCGGGCGTGAGCGAGCGCAGGATGCGTTGCGTGGAGAAGACGATGCTGTCCTGCGGATCGAGCGTCCCGCTCGAGATGTGCACGAAGGCAGAGAGAGGCTTCCCGCGGGTGAACTCCGTGATCTGGCTGGCCGTTCCCCCTCGCACCAAATACGCCTCGCCCCTTCCGGCGGAGGAGACGTGCAAATTCGTTCCTTCGATGAGCGCGACGATCGCGTGCACGTCACTCACGGCTTCCGCCGCCATCAATCCCTTCATGAGCCCGTTCAATTCCTTCAACGTGCCGTCGAGGCGCATCCACGATTCGCCCTGCGTTTCGAGCAGCGCGCTTTGGATGATGGCGGTGCACTCCTCCTCAAGCGTCTTCGCATCCTTGGGACTCGACTCCACCTGGAGACACAGAATAACCCGCTCCTTCTCTTTTGACGTCAGCGAGAGGGACACAAGTGACATACCACTTACGTTCTTCGTCACCCCTGTTTGGACTGTGACGTCCATCAGTGGGAAAGGCTACCGTAGAGGGTAGGCAAGGAGCAAGAAAAGATTAGCGCGGGGGTTTCCTATTATAAAGATCATATCCCTCACGCTTAATATTCGAGGGTCTATATGGATTACCCAGGTGTTCCAACGCACCACTTCGCATCTGATCTTGCAGCAAAGTCCTGATTCGATCGAGTGTTTCTTTGGTATTCGCGGAGACAGTGACACTGCCATCGGCTGCGACATTACTGACGTCAATAGTATCGAGTTCATCATGTACCAGGCGTATGAGAGCAATACGAAATGATGCACCGAGTGTCCTGTCAGTGGGGCGGATATTCATTTTTCAGTCATTCTTTGATGCTTCGTGTGTAGGCATGGGAGGTGGGGAAGTGTAGGAGGCGAAAGAAGTTTTTGGCGAAAAGTAGCTTAGAACCAATCCAGCCCATCCAGTCTTCTAGGCTTTTCAGGCTTTGGTTTGAATGGAGTCCCCAGGTGTTCCACTGCACCATTTCGCACCTGATTCGAAAACAGAGCACGGAGCTGATTCAGGCTTTCTTCCTTCTCCGCATAGACGGTGACACTGCCATCCAAATCAACTTCTTCGATGCGAAGTTGATCTTTGATAGCAGGGAGTTCGCGTTGTATTCGTCTCCTGAGACGAAAACGAAATCTCTCAGCTACAGTTCCGTCCTCAATGCCCCCCCCTGGGACGAATATTCATTTGCCAGTCATTCTCCGGTGTATCGGTTGTTAGCATGTGAAGAGAGGGGGAAGAGGATAGGTGCCAAGGAGGATTTTTCCTGGTTCGCATAGTGTTCGTGAAATTCCAAGCAACATGCGAAGGGCTGTCATCGCTGCTTTCGATGTAGCGGAGATGCGGAGACTGCCATCTGATTCGGGAGTATGGACAGAAATGGAAGGCGCAAGATCGGGGATCATCTCTTCGATGATTGCCTGCAATTGAGACGGGAGTGTCGGGGGGATTCCGTTTGTGGGGCGGATGAGTATCTGCCGATCTTCCTTTGGATGCGTTGCCGCCATAGGAGGGATTATTTTTCTCCAATTCTTCGAGGAGTCAATGTTTGTAGTGAGTATCCCATCAAAGCTAGGACGCCTAGGTGTCATGGTGAGGTGCGAACAGCGTGTATGGATTCGTGGCTTTTTGCTGCGGCAAGAAGCTCCTCACCATGACACGCTGTGAGCCACGAACCATTACCTAGGCTTCAGGGGCGAGTCACCATGTTGGTTGTCAGCGTATTTGCTGTTCCCGACGCGACAAAATCACAGTCATTTCCAAAAATTCAATATAAAAATCCATTGATCTGAAGCCAAAAACTAAGGTACATGACATCTGTATACTTGCTATATGATTCCCGAGGGAGTACACTGGTGACAGTTTCAATTTCTTACCAATGTACAGACATGACCGGACAAGAAAACCCGCAGAGTCCCCCAGCTCCCAAGCCGGCGGGACCACTTCCACCGTCCCCGAAACCGTTTCAACGGCCGATGGGACAACAGAGAGGACGCCACCGTCACTTTCGACCCCCTCACGCAGGCCAGCCCCTTAAGGGACAACCCCAAAAAGGGCAACAGCCGCAGCCGCAGAGGATGATTCCCAGCACGCCGGACACCAATCGTAAGGTGGGGCTGCGTCTCTACCCGCTCGGAGGATTCGATCAGATCGGTCGCAACTGCTTCGTCATCGAAGTGGACAGCGACATTTATCTGATCGACCTTGGCCTCCAATTTCCCGACGAGGATATGCTCGGGATCGACTACCTGATTCCCGATATTTCTTCGCTTCGAGGAAAGGAGAATCGGATCAAGGCCGTCCTCTTCACGCACGGACACTTGGACCACATCGGCGCCGCGCAGCATTTGCTGCCCGCATTGCATTTTCCGCCGTGCTACGCGACGCGTCTCACGTCGGCATTTATCAAGAAGCGCCTCGATGAGGATCATCTGACTGCCAAGGTGCAGCTCCACACCGTGAACTTCCGCGAGAAGATCCGCATCGGCAAAGTCGAAGTGGAATTCCTTCGTGTCACGCACTCGATCCCGGACTCGGCCGCCATTGCGGTCCACACGCCGTACGGAACGATCGTGCACACGGGAGATTTCAAATTCGATCTTACGCCGATGAACGAACCTCCCGCCGACTTCTCGCGCCTCGCGGAAATCGGAGACAAGGGTGTGCTCGCGATCATCGCGGACTCCACCAACGCCCTCAAGCCGGGTAACGCCAAGAGCGAGAAGGAAATTTCCGAGACGCTCCACGGCCTCATCCGCGACGCATCGGGTCGTATCATCATCTCGACCTTCAGCTCGCTCATCAACCGTTTGCAGCAGATCGTCGAGCACGCGCGGAAGTACAATCGCAAAATCTTCATCTCCGGAAGGAGCATGGAGACGAACCTCGAAATCGCGCAGGAGCTCGGTTACCTCCGCATTCCCCGCGGCCTCATCCGCAAGGTCAATCCGTCGATGGATCGGCTTCCCGACAAGGAAGTCCTCATCCTCACGACGGGAAGTCAAGGAGAGGAAATGGCGGGACTCGCGCGCATCGGGCTCGGCACGCATCGGCACATCGCCATCAAGCGCGGTGACACGGTGGTGCTCAGCAGCAATCCGATTATTGGCAACGAACGCGCCGTCGCGAAGGTCGTGAATAATCTCTACCTCCAAGGCGCCATCGTGAAGACAAGTCAGGAGCTTGCGCTTCACACCACGGGGCATGGATACCAGAACGATCTTCTCCTCATGCATCGTCTTGTGCGCGCCAAGCACGTGATCCCGGAACACGGCGAACCGCACATGCGCGCCGCGCACGCGAACATCGTCCGCTCGATCGGCTATCCCGAGAACCAAGTGCACTTGATCGTGAACGGCGAAATCCTTGAGTTCGATCAGAAGGGCGACGCGCGCAAGAGCAAGACCAAGCTTCCGTTCCACGACGTCATCATCGACGGACGGGGTGCGGCGGGCGAAGGTCAGCGCGTTCTCGACGACCGCAAGGTTATGAGCGAGAACGGCGTCATCCTCGTCCTCTTCAAGGTCTACACGGAGTCCAAGAGGCTCGTGTCGGATCCCGATATCATCTCCCGCGGCCTCATCTACGGATCCGAGCAGCAAGAGATCTCCCGCGAATTGATTGCGGCATCACGCAAAGCGTACGAAGACGAATTGAATCGCGGCGAGAAAGATCGCAAGGTGCTCAAGCGTGCCGTTACCAGCGCGCTCTTCCGCTACTTCGATCGCAAACTGGATCGTGAACCGATGGTGATACCGTTGATGGTGGAGGTTTAAGCGCGAAAGGCAAACCTACGGTTTTCCTTCCGCGAGCCATCCTTTCTCTCAGAGGTATCGCTTCAGCAGCGGGGCCCACAAGACCCGCTGCTTCGCGATGTATTGTTTCATTGAGCGAGATTCATTAGCCTTCTTCCATGAAGTACGTTGCGCTTCTCTTCGATCTCGACGGCACCCTCGTGAATTCCATCGATCTCTACGGCGAGGCGGTGATCGCTTCCATGAAGGAGATCGGGGATGATCTTTCGCAGGAGGCGTATCGCGATTGGTACATTCGCGGACAGCACTTGCGGCAGATGCTCGAGAAGTTCGGCAAGACGGAAGAGGGATGGCCGGGCGTGCGCGGCGACCGGGACCGACGCTACATTGCATTACTTAAGGAGAAGGTCGCGTGGTGCGTGGGGGCGAAAGAAACTTTGGAATATTTTTTCGGGAAGATCCCGATGGCGCTCGTGACGGGATCGTGGATGAAGTACGTGGATGCGATCGATGCCACACTCGATCTGAAAAAATATTTCCAGGAACTCGTGACGGTCGATGACATCGGCAAGATGACCAAGCCCCATCCGCACAGTTTGCTTCTCGCCGCAGATAGGCTCGGCGTTGATCCCAAAGATTGTCTCTTCATCGGCGATCAACTTTTCGATGCCGTTGCGAGCAAGGCGGCCGGGATGCCGTGTTGTATTGTGAAGGGGGCGTATACGCCGGAAGAGGCGATGGATCAGGCGGATTTCGTACTGAAGAGCCTGGAAGAATTGAAAGCATTGGTGGGAATGCCTTCCTAGCGGAATCTTGTTCGAATGCGCGAAACGGTGTATAATTTAGAGAATACCAACACTCTCTCTGCCAAAACGAAAACACATCATTCTCCGCGGCATGCTGAAGTGCTTCATTGCCCTCGGATTGTTTGGCGCGGTGGCATTGATTATCTCAGATCGGATCCGAAGTTCGCATTCTCTCCCTGCACAACTGGAAGGGAATGAGGAGTTCCTCACAAATCTCTCCGATCCGTACAATTACAAAGACACTCTGATTGTGGAGAACACGAACTCTCCCGACTCCGTCGCGATCGTCAATTATTTTCTTCAGGCGCGAGCGGGAATTCCCGGGATCGGCTCCGGGAATGTCGTGCACATTACGACCGGCACGGGCGAGCGCATCTCCATGGAGGATTACATCGCGACTATCAAACATCCTCTCGAAGCGACTATCAAAAATCACGATGACTCCGACTCCGATCATCCCATCAACTACATCATGCTCACCAAAGGCATTCCGATCTACGCCTCCCTTGAGCCCGATGATTATCCCTACTCCATAGACGATTTCTACGACGGCATCTTCCCTTCCGTGGATTCGTTGCTTGCGGCCTGTCTCGGGAAGCCCGATACGGGATCCTGCGATCCCTCGTATTCCTACTACGGTAAAGAGCTGTACGGAAGATACGTTCACTTCCCCTATTCCGTCCTCAACCCGTACTTCCACTCCAGCGCTCCCTTCTCGCACGCGGCATATAATATGTATCTCGTCACGCATCTCACTGGATACACCGTGCAAGATGTGGAACGTCTCATCGATCGTTCCGCTGGTACCGCCGTCGGTTCGGGGGAGACACTCAAACAGAACGGACTCTTCGTGCTCGATGGAAGGGGAAGAGGGGAAGATGACGGCTTTGAAACCGTCTATCAGACACTCCTCGTTAAGGGGTTCCGTGCGATGTATGACCTAGTGGCAGCGCCCATACTGGGTCAACACAATGTGATTGGATATTGGAGCTGGGGGAGCAATGCATTCGATATGAGCACGTTGACCTACCCTCCGTGGCCCCCCGGCAATACCTGGGGTAGCGGCTCCATCGCGGAAACAGCAGTATCCACCTCGGCCAGAACATTCGTTTTCGATAAGGATTCTCGTATTTACAATGATCCTCAATCTCTCATTGCCGATCTCATTCATGAGGGTGTCGCGGCAGTGAAGGGATATGTATCGGAGCCATCATCGACCGCCCTCGCATGGCCCGCAGATCTTTTTGGTCACTACACCGATGGCTACAACATGGCGGAGAGTTTCTATGCGGCATCGCAGTTGATTCATTGGAGTGACATCATTGTGGGCGATCCGAAGATGTTCATCGTTCCTTCTTTGCCACCAACGAACACCTCTCCCGCGCGCACCGAACCAACGACCACGAATCCCACCTTTAGCTGGCAACGTGCGAGAAGCTACTTCGGAGGAAACATCGATCACTACGAGCTCTGGGTAGATGGGGTGAAACAAGGCGCCAATATTCCTGCCGATACCACATCAGTCCAACCCTCCATGCATTATCAGAAGGCATCTTCGACAGCACGGAACACGCCGCATACCTGGTACGTTAAGGCGATCGACAGCAACGGCGGGGTGCTCACCAGCTCCGGTACGACATTCTTCGTTGCTACAATCGTTACTCCCGTCGTTCACCGGAGACTCTTCTTCGGCAGTACTGTGATCGGCCAACCGACACTGACCATCAAGTGGAGTCCCGCGCAGAGTGAATTTGGAATTGCCAAGTATCAGCTCTTTATCAATAACGCCGACGCGCCATACCTTGATGACATCACCGGCACGGGTGTGACGATCCAAAATACTCTGCCCGTCGGCAGACTTCCGTTGTTTGTGAGGGCCGTCGACAATCAGGGAAACACGGCCGACAGCACGCCCGCGTACATCAATCTCATTGATCACGTCCCCTCTTATCCCCCGAATCCTTCAGTGGAAACCACGCTCTCGCCGACGTTCTATTGGGCAAAGAGCGATGGATGTACTTCTGGGCAAAACAATCTCGCCATCGATTGCGTTTCGGGGAATCCTTGCGATGTATCCAATCCAGCTGCCACATGCCAGTTTTTCACCGTGGATTGTGATCGGTCGTTCATGCTTCCCGTTCCATCGTCCCTCATGCATGGAACGTGGAGCACGTGCACTTGGGGGAATGGTAAATATTTTTATCTTGTTCCATCTATTCCTCCGATCTCCCTCAATGCTCCTTCCTCCGGCTCTCTGGTTACGACGGCCACTCCCACATTTTCTTGGGAACCGACGGATGGATATTCGAACTACAGGTTCTACATCGATGGCTCCCTGGCAAAGGGGTATATCCCCGATACCAGGTCCGTTACACCTTCCATGTCCCTCACAAACGGTACACATACATGGTTTGTGACAGCTACTGATAGTCATTCTCAGGCGCAAGGAGGAGATGAGGATTATTTGGTCGTCACGAGTTCGCTCTTCGCTTTTACAGTCGCTGTTCCCGAACTTCCGGAATCGAGTTCTTCCTCAAGTATTTCTTCCACTCCCATTCGCAGGAGTGGTGGAGGAGGAGGTGGTGGAACATCAACTCCTCTCAAGAGAGCTGCCGGTAGTTCATCTTCCGCCTCTTCGTCCTCCTCCTCGTCCTCGGTGCAAATACCTTCTTTGCCAAAGACCAAGACTGTGGATAGTTGTTCTCATCTGCCGCCACTCCGGCAAAGAGTGTGCGAACGGCAACGCAAACGTAACCATTCATTTTCATCAAGCTCCTCCTCGGCTAACGCTATGCTCTATCGCGTCCGGGCGGAGATTCTGAATCTTCGCACAGATCCAACTATCACCGCTGCAGTGCGTAGTGTGCTGTTAAAAGGAGAGACATTCACCGTTCTTCGCTTCGTGCAGAACAATCAATGGGCGCAAGTCCGGCTTTCCAATGGGAGAGAGGGATACGTCTTTGCACCGTATATCGAGAAGGTGAATCCTTAAGAGCAGAATCAGCTCATCAAGGGGTGAGAGATATTTGCTCTCTAGGGAATATTGCAGCAATACGCGAAATGGCGTATAATTTAGAGAATACCCATATTCTCTCTGCCAAGCCCAAAACACACCAATCGCCGGGACACTCTGAAATACCTGCTCGCGTTTGTGCTCTGCATGGCGGCGTTGATTGTGATGAGTCGCATGCATGGTTCTTTTTCCTTCTCCGCACAGGCGGGAGAAGATGATTCTTCGAGTGGCAGCGGAGAGGTGATTTCTTCCGAGAGCTCTTCGCAATCATCGGCAGATGCACGCTCACAATTCCTCTCCACTCTCTCCGATTCGTACAATTACAAAGACACTCTGATTGTGGAGAACACGAACTCTCCCGACTCCGTCGCGATCGTCAATTATTTTCTTCAGGCGCGAGCGGGAATTCCCGGGATCGGCTCCGGGAATGTCGTGCACATCCAAACCGGCTCGGGCGAGAGCATCTCCATGACGCAGTACATCGCAACCATCAAGGATCCGCTCGATGCGGCCATCGCATCCCACGATGCCGCTAATCCTGATCATCCCATCAACTACATCATCCTCACCAAGGGCACTCCCATCTACGTCTTCTTCGATGGCGACCCGCTGAACTATTTCTATTATTCCATCTACCCCTCCGTAGATTCCCTGCTTGCGGCCTGTCTCGGGAAGGCCGATACGGGAAGCTGCGATCCTTCACCCGCACGTTCCGGTCAGGTCGGAAGCGTTACTATTCACTACTACAATGCCATGAATAATCCGTACTTCCACTCCAACGCTCCCTTCTCTCACGCGGCATATAATATGTATCTCGTCACGCATCTCACGGGATACACAGTTGAGGATGTTGAACACCTCATCGATCATGCGTCGGGTACTGCCGTTGGCTCTGGAGAGGCGCTCAAGCAGAACGGACTCTTTGTGCTCGATGGGAGGGGGAGGGGGGTTGAACAGTACATCGAGTCTGCCTATCAACTACTCCTCGCCAAGGGGTTCAATGCCATTAAGGATCAAGTGGCAGCTCCCATATTGAGCCAGCACAATGTGCTCGGTTATTGGAGCTGGGGGAGCAATGCGTACGATATGAACACGAACACCTACCCCCCGTGGCTCACGGGCAATACCTGGGGCAGCGGCTCAATTGCGGAAACGGCCGTTTCCACCTCCGCCAGAACATTCGATCCGAATTCTCCCTATGCAGTCCGTCCTCAGACTCTCATTGCCGATCTCATTGTCGAGGGTGTGGCGGGAGTGAAGGGGTATGTTTCGGAGCCATATTTAAGTGCTGTTGCGATGCCCGACCATCTCTTCGATCACTACGCCGATGGCTACAACATGGCGGAGAGTTTCTATGCGGCATCGGAAATGATTCATTGGAGTGACCTCATTGTAGGCGATCCGAAAATGTTCGTTGTTCCTCATCTCCCGCCTCTGAACACTTCTCCGGCGCGCAATGAACTCGTGGATACGTTTCCCATTTTTAGCTGGCAGGGTGCGAGGAATTATCTAGGCGGGATCGATCACTACGAGCTCTGGGTGGATGGTGTGAAACAGGGCAATGATATTCCCGGCAATACGACATCAGTCTCCCCCGCGCATTTTCAGAGCGGCTCCTCGCATTCCTGGTACGTAAAAGCAGTGGATGGAGAAGGCGGCGTTTTGACCAGCTCCGGAAGCACGTTTTCCGTTGCTACGGTCGTATCCCCATCGCTGCTCACCGATCTCAGTGAGACGTACGACAATCAAACATTAACTTTCAAGTGGACTCCTGCCAAGAGCGAGTTTGGTATCGCCAAGTATCAGCTCTTTCTTGATGATTCCTGTACACCGATTCTCGACGACCTTCACGGCACGGGGGCGACTCTCTTAAACATGCTGACATTCGGTGATCATTACTGGTTCGTGCGTGCAGTAGATGGTAACGGAAATATCGGTTCAAGCGACGTAGCGCCCTTTTCTGTCACTCGTGAAGTAGCGATTCCCTATCCCCCGGACGGCTCGATTGTTACGACTCTCACACCGACGTTCTTCTATGCTCAGAATTGCATTCGGGGATCGTACAACTTCATAATCGCTAACTATTTCGGCGGTCAGCCCGTATCTATTACCGTCGATTGCACTCGGCCCTTCTCGGTCTCAATGCCACTCCTGCTGTACAATCATGCTTCTTACATGTGGTTGGCTGGAGGACTATCATATATTTTCACCATTGATACTGACGCTCATTCTATTGTTGTCAATTCTCCTTCTTCTGGCTCCACTTTGCTTACAGCAACACCGACATTTTCTTGGGAACCGCTGGAAGGCCTCTTGCGTTACCAGATCTACATCGATGGCTCTTCAGTGATGGTGTACAAAACCAGCGACACGTCAGTCACGCCTTCCATTGCCCTATCGAATGGTACCCATTCATGGTTCGTTTCGGGCTGGGACAATTTTGGCAATGTTGTGATTAGTTCTCTCAACACGTTCACTGTCGCTGCGCCCCTCTCTGGCTCTTCTTCCAGTTTTTCCTCTGCTTCTGCTGTTTGTTCCCTCTCATCATCGAGCTCGTTGTCATCATCAGCATCTGTCCCAGATACTCCTCTCGGAGCATCATCCTTTTCCAGCGTACCTGCCCGCAGGAGTGGTGGAGGTGGCGGTGCAATATTAACGCCGCTTCGTGGAGCGGCCAGTGCATCTTCCTCCGCTCCCGCAGCGAGGACACTGCATACCGGCATGAAGGGATCGGACGTCTCTGCACTTCAGAACATCCTCCTCAAACAGAAGATCTTCACCGGCCCCGTCACGGGAACGTACGATGCGAATACAGTGAAAGCGATCTTTAAATTTCAGCAGACTGTCGGCATCAAGCCCACGGGCATCGCCGATGTTTCGACCCAGCAGAAGCTCCAAGCGCTTTCCGTTCCAGCAGTCGCTCCAAAAGTCACCGCTCCCGCCATCAAATCCTTTACACGAACACTCTCTATTGGCATGCAGGGCACGGATGTCTCCGCTCTCCAGGCCTACCTCTCTGCGCAAAAATTCCTCTCTGGGACATTCAAGAACGGCACGTTCGATCAGGCAACCAAGACTGCGCTCATCGCCTTCCAGAAGAAGAACAAGCTGCGCCAAAGCGGCATGGTGGATAGTGCGACGAAGCTGGTGCTCAATAGACTCATCAAGGGGTGAGCGTGATCTTCCCGATCACCTTCCATCCCTCGTACGGCGTCCAGCCGCATTTGCTGTGAAGATCTTTCTCGCGAATCGTCCATGTCTCATCGAGATCGGCGGTCACACTGCCCGCGTTTGTCGGAGTTTTTCCAAGCGCGAAGATACGGTTGGGATTGTCGAAGCAGAGACGGGTGATGTCGGAGTGGGACAGTGAGCAGTGGGCAGTGGGCAGTGAAGAGTGGGGATTGGGCCAGCCACCTGCTGCGACCGTTAGGAGTAGGGGAAGCATCGTCTCCACTCCCGGCACGCCGCTTGGAGCACGAAGAGGATCGTCGATATGTTTCTCGGCGAACGTGTGCGGCGCGTGATCCGTCGCGATGCAGTCGATCGTCCCGTCCGCGATGGCGGCCCAGAGTGCGTCACGGTGCTCGATCGATCGCAGAGGCGGATTCATCTTCGCGAGCGCGCCGAGTGATGCGTAGTCGTCGGTCGTGAGGAAGAGATGATGCGGAGCCACCTCACATGTGACGTTCACTCCTTCGGCTTTCGCCTGTCTCACCTTCTCCGCCCCGCCCCGCGTCGAGAGGTGCGCGATGTGCAATTTCGCTCCGGTCTTTCGTGCCAGTTCGATGGCATAGGCGACGGATTTCTCCTCGCTCTCCGGCGGGCGCATGCTGGAGTAGGCATCGATGGTTTTGGCTTCAGAGAGTCGGTTTTTCGCTTCGTCATTGATGACGGAATCCTCGCAGTGGCAGACGGCGACTTGGTCGAGCTTCGTGCACAGTGCCAATGCCTTCGTCAGGATTTGGTCGCTCGCTTTCTGATCGCCCGTCGAGTGGTCGAGGTAGAGCTTGAGGCCGCAACATTTCCCGCGTAGATCCGCGAGTGACGGATCGGTGAAGAGTCGTTCGAATTCCTGGAGATGCTGCTCCTCCGTTGCGCCGAAGAAAAAGCGGATGTCGCAATCGGGAATCTTTTCCGCGCGCTCCACTTTGTCGCGAAGCGCCTCGATCGTCACCGTCGGGGGAATCGAATTCGGCATGTCGCACACGGTGGTGACGCCACCGCCGAGCGCCGCTCTCGTCTCGCTCATCATGTCTCCCTTCTGTGTGAGCCCGGGCTCGCGCAAATGCACATGGCAGTCGATGAGGCCGGGGAGGACGAAGATTCGGGGCACGGGGAAATGATAGTGGAATTTGGAGTGAACGGGGAAGAAATTAGATGTGAGACATTAGGATAGAAGGAAGATGGAAAACTCCAACTTCCATCTCACATCTTACGTCTTACATCTATCCCCCCACCATCAAATCAATCACCGCCATGCGCATCAGCAAGCCATTCTTCGCCTGTCGGAAGTATGCGGCGTTCGGGAGCGCGTCCACGTCCGTTTCGATCTCGCCAACGCGCGGAAGTGGATGGAGGATCGTCACGTTCTTTCCCTTCAGTTGGTCGGCGCGCAGCACGTAGACGAGCTTGAGGCGCTCGTACTCCGAGCGGTCCGTGAATCGCTCCTGCTGGATGCGCGTCATGTAGGCAACGTCGCAATCGAGCGCGGCGGCGAAGTCCGTCGTCTCCTCAAACTGCATGCCCTTCTCCTTCATGAAGCTCGTCACCTTTTCCGGCATCTTGAGTTCCTTTGGTGACACGAGCGTGAAGCGCAGATTGTTGAAGAGGCCGAGGAGGTACGTGAGCGAGTGCACCGTGCGGCCGAAGCGCAGGTCGCCAACCATGGCGATGTGCAGACCGTCGATCTTCCCGCGCTCTTTCTGAATCGTGAGGAGATCGAGGAGCGCTTGCGTGGGATGTTGGCCGGGGCCGTCGCCCGCGTTGATGAAGGGGACGGGGCACACGGTGATGGCGCGATCCGCCGAGCCCTGCTCCGGATGACGCATGGCGATGATGTCGGCGTACTGTCCGACCATCATCATCGTGTCTTCGATCGTCTCTCCTTTGTAGAGCGAGCTGAATTGAAATCCGTCGGCGGTGATCACCGATCCCCCGAGCCGAAGCATCGCCGTTTCGAAGGAGAGGCGCGTGCGGGTGGAGGGTTCGTAGAAGAGCGCGGCGAGAACTTTTCCCTTGAGCCGTTCATCCTGCTTGGGATTCTTCACGACCCCTTCCATCTCATAGGCATGTTTCAAAATGGCGTCCGTATCGGCTCTCGAGAGCTGTCTCGTGGACGTGAGGTGTCGGAAGGAGAGTGACATGCTTTGTCGGCATTGTAGGGAATGTTCGGAAGAAATCCAGTGCCCTTGACAGAGAATAGAGCCGGGGTTATAAGAAGCGCTCCTCGGGGCGCAGGTTTCGCTCACGCGAAACCCAACCAGCGGCGCTCCGAGGAATTTTTTGTGTAACGTGCGCGGCGAAGGCGAGAGCGTTTCCGCTCGATGGTTCGTGGCTCGCACCCCCCTTAATTTCTTACCGTGTCAGCCTGAGGTGCTTTTTGCACAGCAAAAAGCCACGAAGGCGAAAGCGCGAGCACCTCACCATGACACGCGGAAACGTGAAGAGCAATAAAATAGCTTCTTGCCGAAATGCTTCATTGTCAACTTTGGCAATTTTTCATATACACTCGCCTCATGCAGTTGGCGGACGACATCATGGCTGAAGATGCGACGGGGGTTGCGGCCGAGGAATCGCACAGTGGTCGCTCCATTGCCGTGTCCACGCTCTGGCAGGTCGCCAGCCAATTTGTCATGGCGGTGCTCTCGGTGGTGACGGTGAAGTTCGTGACGGTGGGACTGAGCAAGGAACTCGTCGGGTATTACAACTCCGCGTACGGATTTCTGCAGACCTTTGCCATCCTCGCCGATTTCGGCCTCTACGCAGTGTCGGTCCGTGAGATCGCGAAGGCGAAGGATCAAGCGCGGGTGTTCGGGGTCTTCCTCCTTCTGCGATGTCTGATCGTCGCCATCTCTTTCGGCGCGGCAATTGCGCTCGTCTGGGCTCTGCCGCTGTGGCAGGGAACGCCGTTCCCGATCGGCGTCACGATCGCCGCGTTCGTGCCGGTCTTCACGCTGCTCGCGGGGACGATTCGCACGATCTTTCAGGTGAAGTACAAGATGCACTTCGTCTTCGTCGCCGAGGTATTGCAGCGGATCATTACGACGGTCGGCATCGGCCTCTTCGTGTTCTACGGCACGCGCCTCTCCTCCAGCCTCTCCGTGTACGAGTGGTTCCTCGGGATCGGGGGGATCGGAGCTTTCGCGCTCTTCCTCGTCTCCTATTTCTACGCTCTGCGATTTTTGCGCGTGCGCCTCTGCTTCGATCTCTCTCTGCTGAAGAACATGTTTTTGCTCGCAGCACCTTACGGCGTGGCGTACCTCCTCCTCACGATGTATCGGCAGGTCGACGTGATATTCATCGCATTGCTGAGACCGGATTTTGCGCTACAGAATGCGGTCTATGGACTCGCGGGGAGAGTGGAAGACATGGCGTTTTTGCTCCCGACGTTCCTCCTCAATTCCGTGCTGCCGGTCCTGAGTCAGGATCAGGCGCCCGCGGAGAGAAAGAAATTATTGAGCCGCACGTTCTCACTTCTCCTACTCTCCGGAATGATTATGTTTCTGTTTTCCTTTCTCCTCGCGCGACCGCTCACGCTTCTCTTCGCGTCGCATGCGTATTTGAGCGTGGCCGGCCACCCGGGTGCGGACGTGGCGTTTCGTCTCATGGCGATACCGATGTTTCTCAACGGCATCGTCCTCTACTGTTTTTACGTCTTCCTCGCGCGTCATCAATGGCGTCGTCTCATGCTGAGCTTCGGCGCGGGTGTTGTGCTGACGGTCATCTTCAATCTCCTCTGGACGCCATCGCTCGGATTTGTCGGTGCCGGGGCGGCGCTCATTATTGTGCATTTCCTCCTCGCGGCCACGCTCCTCCCGCAAGCACTCAAGGAGGCGCCCATTCGTTTCGGGTTCGATGAGATTTCCCGCTTACTTCTCTTCGCGCTCCTCCTCGGTGGCACCCTCTTCTTCGCCGAACCCATCCTCACAAGCGCAATTCGCATGGTCCTCTTCGGAGCGGTTTCCTGCGTCTGGATCGCGATTCTGCTATGGATGACGGGGCTCTATCGCCTACTTCGCAGGTGATGCGCGGCTTGGAGAAGCCATGATGTATCGTATTGCCGATTTGCAGCAAAATATGCTATAATAAATAAGAAATACCAAACAAACATTCATGCCGACACCCGAAGTCCCCAAGGCTCCCGACACGCCCAAAACTCTTGACCAAATCAAGGCGGATGTTGAGCAGAAGTTGACTGCGCTCAAAGCGGAGATTGATGGGAAGAAGGACAAGGGTGAGAAGCTCGGCAAAGAGGACATCACGAAGTATCGCGCAGGAATCAAGGAATTGAAAAATGCCAAGACGCTTTCTTCCGATCAGGAAGAGATTGTGAAGGGGATCGAGGATTGGTTGAACGCGAATGAGAAGATGTCCGGCGAGCAGACGGATGGGAAGCTCGATGCATGGAGGGGGAAAGCGAATACCTATCTTTCCTTCGCGAAGGGGTACGGATCGTGGATGCTCAAGCAGCTTGCGGATCTCTGCGAGGACAAAGGAATGCTCGGCGTATTCAAGAAACTCCTCGTCGGGCTCTCGCATTCCAAAGAGGCGGAGATTGCCGGACTGAATACGATTGCGGCCTTGAAGGATCTTCCTGATGCGAGACTCGAGGATATTCGTACGACGCTCAATCAGAAGGCGGCGGAGATCGCGAAGGCGCGAACGGCGCGCGGGGCAGGGCTGCCGGAGTACGACCTCGTCTCATTGATCGATGAAGTCGGCAAGGATTCCATCACGGACGACAAAGCGCTCCTCGCAAGAGTCGACGATCTTGCCAAAACAGAAAACACGAACGCTGAGAATTTTCAGAAGGCCAAGGCCGCACAAGCTGCTTCTGGTGTTCCACCTCCCGCCAAATCCTAATATTCCATGGTTGAAGTTCGCCCTGATTCACCGGCACCCGAGACGAAACCTCAGGAGCCCGTGCAGAAGCACAGTCCTGAGAAAGACACGGCTAAGCCCGAGGCGCCAAAGAGGTCGCTTCTCGATGAAGCCGTGGAGGCGCTGCAGACTCCAATTGAAAAAGTAGCGATTGCCAAATTCGCCGACGTTGTTGCAAAGACGAAAGATCTCGACGAACTCAATGTGCTTGCACAGGGTCTTCTGGATAAGCAGGAACGCAAGGAGATCTCCATCGGACTTCTCGCGCGCAACGTTTGTTGGGAGCGCGTCACATACTTTAAAATCCAGTACGAGAAGATGCAGGCGGAGGAGAAAGAGAAAGAAGAGACGAAGAATAAATTCGTCCGGTTGGACACGCACGTTCATCTTCATAAACTCATGGGGCAAACCGTGTTCCACGATGTCCCATCCATGGTGGAGGATCCCGCGAAGAAAGTGGGCAGCGCGCTCGTGGGATGGATGGATAAAGCCGAGTCATGGACACATGAGAAATCTCCGAAAGTGAGTGCCTTCATCCATGAAATGCGTTACTTCTTCGGCGAATCCGCTCCGGAGGCCGCGAAGAATATCGGTCATGTCATCGCGGGGTGGGCCGAGCGGGGATGGTACTATCTCTGGTCCGTGCCGGAGACCCTTGGCATGAGCGAAACAACGCCGTTCATTGGCGGGATTGTCAATAACGCTCGCGATCAGCTCAAACGGATTGACGCAGAGGGGAAGATCGAGGAAGCGGTCAGCGCCGAAAAAGAGAACAATCCGACCGTGGTGACGTTCGATAAGAAAGGAGACAAGACATTCTGGAAGGGATTGAAGGACGCCGAAAAGTCTATGAATTGGACGGATCAGACGCAGCAGCTCATTGCCGCCGAACTCAAGAGTGGCAACGGAAAGACGACCGAGAAGCCGATCGTCGTGACGTTGGCCAAATTGCGCAATCTCACGGAGACGACGAAGAACGCGGAGACAAACGCGGCGATGGAACGAGGAGAGAAGGTGAAGGCAAAGTGGGGACTTGCGAAGGAGACAACGGTGAAATTCGAGGGAGACAAAACAAAGGTGAATCGAGAGGGGGAGAAACTCATGTTAACCTTTCCGAACAAGGATGCAGTCAATGAAGCCGGAGAGCCGGTGGCACCGGAAGCGAAGAAGTTGAAGGATGTCATCAAGTCTTTGGAGGATGTGCAGGAAATCGTTATCGGAGGGAAGAACTGGGAGATGAAAAAAATCGATGCGGGAATTGGCGTCACGTTTCCTGCTGTCGGCTCCGACGCCTCGCTCCCCGCATCAATCAATATCATTGCGATGAGCTTCAAGAATCAAGAGCGAGCAAATCTCTTTAAGATTGATACGCATGAATTGATTGCTGATCAGACAGCGCGCCTGAAGTACACGAAGGTTGGCGGAGAGTACGCACTCCTGTGGAATGGTTCGGGCATCGGGAATGTGGATGTCTTCCTGGTGAAGAAGGATGTTCTCGCGAAGGCAAAGCTTGAGACGGAGTGGGAATTCGACGGAACCGGATGGAAAGTTTCCGCACCCAATCCGACGACCTGATTTCCCATTTCCCCACCCCTTCCATGTCAACGATCCCCGCAAACGAGAAATTGCCTGAGCATCCCTCCGCTGCTCCGAGTCAGAAACCAATCGAACATTTTTCTCCCGTCAGCGACGCTCTCAATGAGGGCAAAAAACAAGCCGTAAGCGCAGTAAAGTATGCGCAGAGCGGAGAAGAAGGGCTCTACCACGATTTCATGGATGGCGGGAAGGACAAGAAAACGGATTGGAAGGCGGTCGGCGGACATGCGATGCAGGTCGCGCCGATGGGTGCGGCCGCGATCATCGGGTTCCCCATGCTCGCGGAGAAGTGGGGGAGCATCCTCGAGAGTAACAAGGGGAAATCTCCGTCCCAGAAGGTCGGGTTCTTCGGAAGAATCGGACGTCTCTTCTCCGCTCTCCTCTGGACGGGCGGCGTCTGTGTCGGTGCTGTAGCCCTTACGAATCTCATGAAGGACTGGCGTGAGAAGAAGCAAGAGGAACAGAAGAAGAAACTCCCGAAGACGATGCCCGCAAAGAAACCCATTTCATCTCCCGCCTCTTAAAACAAAAACATTTCCCATGGGAAACCCAGAGATCATCGGCACGAACGCCCCGCAGGAGAACGGCACAGAAACGCCGGCTGTCGATGGCAGTCTCGAAGGATTGGTGAACGCCAGAAACGAGACGGAGGCTGAGCAAAGCTCGAAGGAATTCGTTGCTGCCTATAAGGCGGCAGATTCGAAGGAGCAGCAGAAGATGGTTACGCAGATCGACAAGAAGCTTGAGAAACAAGATCAACACGGAGCCGCGTGGAACCGTTTGCATGGTCTCAAAAAGTCCATCGGAGAGTTTTCTGCGGCGGTGCAGAAGCAAGGAGAGAAGGTCATCGATCAGGGAGCAAAAGCCCTCAGCGGCAGCACGGATGCCGTGAAAAAAGAGGCGCAAGAACTCTCGGAAAAACCTGCGGTTAAAACGGCGATCAATACGACCTTGGTCGGCGTTCCTTTCGCTGCCACCGCGTTTGGAGTCGTGTGGCTGACACAGGTGTGGAGAAACGCATTGAAGAAGCAGGAGGAAAGCAAGGACGGAAAGAAGATTTCCGCCGTGAAAGGATTCTTTCAGAAAATGGGGAAGATTCTCTTCGCGGTGGGTTGCACGGTCATCACCATTCCGGACGTTATCGCCCTGCTCTGGGCGAAGAACGCCGTTTCATCTTCTCCTCCTTCTTCTCACGCTTCCTAATCACTACCAATCTTTTCCATGGCGCCAGATTTCAATACAAATATCAATGGAGTAGCAACCGCGGCGAACGAAGTGGAAGCTGCAAAGCAGAAGCAGACATTCGTCGCCGATTACAAGGCCGCCAACAAGACGGAGCAGGAGAGGGTGAAAGCCGATATCGATAAGAGGCTCGCTCGTCTTGATAAGGAGACCGATCAGTATAAGCGCTTACAAAATCTCAAGGAATCCATAACCGACAAAAAGACGACGATTGGCGAGGATCTGAAATCGGCAGGCATTGCGGCAGTCGAAGCTGTGGGGGCCGGAGTGGGGACGGGAATCAATGCAGCGAAATATGTGGGCAATCAGCTCAATACGTACGGGGCTCCCGCGGTGCAAGAATTGCGCAACGATTTACGTGAAGCCGCGAATGATGTGCACGAAAAGAAATGGGGAAGCGCAGCTATGAACATCGCTCCCGTCGCCGCAACCGGCCTTGGTGTCGTTTGGGCAATGAAAATGTTGAAGGAAGCATTTATGGATCCGATCCCGGAGGAGCCCGGGAAGAAAAAGCAGGGAAGGCTGGGGAAGATCCTCAGGGCACTTGGTTGCGCATTGGCCGTGGTAACGGGCGTCATCGGTGTCACCAATGGCGTGAAGTGGGCGAAGAATGCCATCGCCAACTCGGGCAAGACTCCAGCAGAAACTCCCGCCAAAACTCCCACAGATGCTTCTCCCGATGCGAAAGCACCGGCTACCAAACCGGCAGAGAATAAGGAAGAAGGACAAACGCAAAAAGAACCTTCAGCGGAAGAGAAAGTCGCTTCCCAACTGAAGCAGTCGCAAGGCAAAGATCTTTACACTTCGTCTGAGATTACAACGCTCAGCATCAATGGAAAAAAAGTGGATATCGGAAATAAGAAAATCCTCATTGATGGGAAGCCCATCACAATTTCGACGAAAGTTGGTTGGGGCAAGTATAGTGTGGATTGGGACATTCCCCTGCTCAATGCAGTTGCTGCAGACAATGGAGAGTTGAACTTCACGTTCCAAAATCCATTTACTCGTAAGAATGTTCCATATCCCGCGACACCGGGGGATCTGTTGAAACTCGTTGTCAGTTTGCCGCAAGAAATGAAAGTGAAAGACGGTAAAGTAAAAAGAACGATCAAGATAAGCTGAGGTTGAATTTTCAAGAGATACTTTCTGTATACTTAGCCCATGCACCCCTTTCTGATTCTCAGGACCTACCCCTTTCTGATTCCGCTCGTCGTTCTCATCCTCACTGAGATTACGAAGATGCTCGTCGAGCAGATGAAGACGGGGAGTTGGCACGCGCGGCTCTTCCATCCGGGTGGCATGCCGAGTTCGCATTCGGCGTTCGTCATGTCCCTCTTGATCATCGTCGCACGCAAGCTCGGGATGGGCTCCGTGGAATTCGCCATCGCGTTCGTCTTCGCGGCGATCACGTGGTACGACGCGATGAGTTCGCGGCGCGCCATCGGGGATCAGGCGAAGGTTCTCAATCGTCTCCAGCACTGGCAGCACTTCACCGAGCAGCTCGGACATTCCTTCATGGAAGTCCTCGGCGGGGTGATCTTCGGCGCGGCGATCACCTTCCTCGGCATTTGGTTGAGCTAAAAGGCTATCCACGGAGCGGGGAATTTTGCTAGCATGCCCCCATGCCGCGTATTGCCGATCAACGGAAAGACTTCTCGCAGTGGTACCTCGACGTGATCGCTCAGGCGGATTTGGCGGAGTATGCCGATGTCAAAGGGTGCATCATCTTCAAGCCCTACGGCTACGCGCTGTGGGAAGCGATGCAACGCGACCTCGATCGGCGCATTAAGGCGCTCGGCGTGGAGAACGCGTACTTCCCGCTCCTGATTCCCGCATCCATCCTCGCGAAGGAGAAAGATCACGTGGAGGGATTCGCACCGGAGTGCGCGGTGGTCACGGAAGGCGGAGGGAAGAAACTCACGGAGCCGCTCTACATCCGTCCGACGAGCGAGACGATCATCTACGCGACGTTCAAGAAATGGATCGCCTCGCACCGCGATCTTCCCCTGAAGATCAATCAGTGGGCGAACATCGTGCGCTGGGAGATGCGCACGCGTCCGTTCCTCCGCACGTTGGAATTCCTCTGGCAGGAGGGACACACGGCGCATGCGACGAAGGAGGATGCCGATGCGATGGCGGAGTCGGTGCTCAAGATGTACACGGATTTCGATCGGGAGATGCTCGCGCTTCCCATCCTCACCGGACGCAAACCCGATCACGAGAAATTCGCGGGAGCGCTCTACACGCTCACCACCGAGGCGCTCGCGCGCGACGGCAAGGCGATCCAGGCGGGGACGTCGCACAATCTCGGTCAGGGATTCTCCGAAGCCTACGATGTGAGTTTCGTGGATGCCGATCGGCAGATCAAGCGTCCGTGGATGACGAGTTGGGGAGTCTCGACGCGATTGATCGGCACCGTCATCGTCGTGCACGGAGACGAGAAGGGGCTGCGCTTGCCGCCGACCCTCGCGCCGATTCAGGCCGTTATCGTGCCGATCTACAAGACCGACGAAGAGAAGGAGGCCGTCCTCGCGGCTGCGGCGAAGCTGCGCGAAAGTCTGCTGCCGCTGATCCGTATTCGGTTGGATGACCGCGACGAAAAGTCTCCGGGATTCAAATTCAACGAGTGGGAAGTGAAGGGCGTGCCGCTGCGCATCGAGCTCGGACCGAAGGATCTCGAGAAGCAGCAGGTCATGCTCGTGCGAAGAGATACGGGGGCGAAGACGCCGATGCCGCTCACTCATTGCACGGGCGAAGCCATGGTGACGCTTATGGCGGAGATTCAGCAGACGCTGCTCTCGCAGGCGGAGGAATTCCTCAAGAGCCACACGTTCACCGTCGAGACGTTGGCGCAGATGCAGGAGAAGCTTGAGGGAGAGGGAGGCGTGGTGTGGGCACCGTGGGATGGGACGGCGGCGAGCGCGAACACCATTAAAGAGAAGACGAAGGCGACGATCCGTCTCCTCGGCGAGGAGGTGAAGAAGGGTACGGATCTCGTGAGCGGCAAGCCCGCGACGGTGATGGCACTCTTCGCGAAGGCGTACTGAAGAAAGCGATGTGGATGTGTGGCTGACCCTGTAGAGCGTTATAAGATGGGACCTCTCAGCGTTTATTAATTTGCATGACCCGGATGGCTTGATTTGCTTCCCCTAAGGAACAACAGGGATGCCAAAGCGAGGACGAGGCTGATTAAGCTCATTCCATCAGCAATATGCTGTGAGACGGAAAGCTTCCATGTGACAGGTTCACCCTTGATGAAGTGCTCGAAATTAGCCGAATCAGCGACGGAAATGTTTTCGCCAGGATAACAGTGATTCTCTTGCGGATATTGTAAGCAAGCGGGATTGTGCATGTTATAATATCCGTTCTGGACATCAGAAGTTGCCCCTACTCGCAGCGACCTCTGATACTTCTTCCTCTCTTGCCGGAAATAATCGTCACGGCAATACACAGCCGTCGTATCAAGAGCGTTCCAGAGCTTCTGATCCGCGACCGTAACGTGATCAACAGAATCCTGCAGGTCTGAAGAATGGAGAGAGGTAGGAAGTATGTGATTGTAAAATTTCAGGCTCTCCATGCTCGAGAATGCGTTCACCCAGAACGCGACAATCGTGATCACGAAAGAGAAGCCACAAAGCAACGTGGTTCTTTTTGGCAAATATCTTTCGAAGAATACGGAAAGTCCAACAACTCCAGCAGCGGCTGCAAGTAGAGAAAAAACATACACGAAACGCGCTGTGACACGGAGAGAGGAGAAGAGAGGCAGCGCATGGATCAACTGTGTCCATTCTCCCCCTCCTTCCAACTGAACGAAGAAAAGTATGAGAAAGAAAACATAGCCGACGAAAAGGAGCACATTCTTCGACATTTTTTTGTCTCGCATGTTCTTGAGAAGCAGCCAGGCGCCCAATGCAGTCCCGACGAGTGTGACGGGAGAAAGAAAATTGCTCAGTTCCCAGAGACGCGACCAACGGAAGCTGACGGGATAGATGGCCAAACTCTGAGGAAGACCCCAGAGACTTGTGCTTATTTCTCGCAGAACGACGACCGGATATTGCGTGTAATAATTGAGAGGACGGAATACGGGAACCGCATGAAGGAAGCTGAGCATTGCGATTAATTTGCTTGAACAGAGAAGAGTTGCGGCAACTGCAAATATGGAAGCACGGAGCACGAGTGCCGGATACTGTTCCCGCGGGATGCGGAACAGATGCACGGGGAGAATCAGGAGGGAACCCAGAGCGAAGAATAGCAGTATTGTGTAGCCTCCCGAGTAGAATATTGAGGCGGCAACGAGTGAAAATACTCCAGCGAACATGACGTCGGATTTCAAAGAGGTACGCGGACGAAAGAGAAACCAGAATAGCCATCCGAGGAATGGTGTCGAAAGGTAAGGAACATGGCCGCCGACGAGATGAAGAAAATAGAAACCGTCAGCTATGACGATCAATGCGAAGAGATGTGCCCAAGGTCTTTTCAGAGAGAGGAGATCCCCCCCAACGAGATACCAACCGATGTATCCAACACTCATGCTGATGACAGCGGAAATCAGCATCGCAGTCCAAGGATTGAATGCAAAGGTGAGCCACTGTACGAGAGAGTAGTACATGTCTGCTTGATCGCCATAAAGAGGGATTCCACCGCAGAACTGTGGAGCAAAGCGAAATGGAGAAAGTCCTTCATGCATAAAATGCCATTTTCCTGCAACGAGGATCCTGAACATGAATGAGGAATCCCCGCCAATCCACGGATATCGCAAAGTAAATGCCGACACAAAAAGCACCAGGAAAAACACAAACGGAATCATCCAGAGAAATGCATGCAAATGGATTCGCGTCACATGTTTCCTTTCCGTACGTCTTTGTTTTTTCCACATGGGGTGATGGTATCAATACTGATCTCGACTTCAAAGTACAACAAGAGTTGGTCTCTTGGAACAATGGAATATCAGCGTGTATGGGATATTGTTAAAACAAAGATCATCATGTCCACTATGGCAGGCGCGGCAGTTCTTCTCCGCAAGCTACGAAGAACGTGGGATCGTTGTGTGTATTCTGCGAAGCTTGCGAAGCGGAATGGCAGGCGCGGCAGGGATCGAACCTGCGACCCCAGGTTTTGGAGACCTGTGCTCTACCAACTGAGCTACGCGCCTATGAGATGAATGATGATGAAAGGATCAGGTGATTTTACTGCAACCCAGGTTTTGTCCACTTCGCTCACTTCGTTCGCTCCGGGGATCGCATGCTCTCGGCTTCGCGCTGCACTGCGCTTGCGCTCAGCTCGAGATCATCCGAGAGACCTGTGCTCTACCAACTGAGCTACGCGCCTACGATCTGGAAATTATGAAAGAAAAGAGCGGCTTGCGAGGACATCTTACTGAGTTCTCTTGTCCCAGGAAACAGATTAGCTCTCACTCGCTCTTGCCGTGGAAGCCCTTGCGGCGCTGGAGGGTGTAGGCGTGCAGCGCTTGTTCGATCACGGGGAAGGCGGTTGCCGCCGGCTGGAAATCATCGACTTCCACGGATTTCCCTTCGAGAGCTTTGTAGTCCTGGAAGAACCGCCGCAGCATGTTCAGCCACGGGAGGGGAAGATCCGACACTTCCGTGTACACCGCGTACATGGGATCGTCGGGGCAGATCGCGACGATCTTGTGATCGCGCTTGCCGCTGTCGAGCATCGTCATGAGCCCGATGGCTCGCGCATTGATGATCGTGAGCGGAGCGACCGGCTCCTGGCAGAGAACCATGATGTCGAGGGGGTCGCCGTCTTCGGCGAGTGTCTGGGGGATGAATCCGTAGTTTGCGGGATAGTAGACGGCCGAGTACAGCATGCGGTCGACCTTCAACATGCCCGTCACCTTGTCGAGTTCGTACTTCACTTTCGAGCCCATGGGGATCTCGATGACGGCTGCGAATTGCTGCGGGAGGTCGTGACCGGGGGTGATGTCGTGCCAGGCGTGCGTCATAGTGGATGGATTGGAAGAGCCGCCATCCTATGCGAAATCCATGGCAGGATCAAGCGAACGCCCATCTTATAAGTAGGTTTAGCGAGGGGATCAGGCTCGCCCCTTCCACCGGTTCGGTCCTCGTTCGCGTTTCTTTGTAAGCATGTCGATCGCTTCTTCGAGCGTGAGCGTGTCCGGCGTGCGCTTCTTGCCCAGCGATGCATTCGTCTTGCCGTCGGTGATGTACGGGCCGTAACGACCGTCTTTGATGAGGATCGTGCCGCCGGAGGTCGGATCTTCCCCGAGGGTTTTCAGCGACTCGCCCGCGCGTTTCTTCTGTTCTGCAGATTCTTTGAGCATCGCGCGCGCCTCTTCCAAAGTCAGCAGCACAGGGTCTTTATCCTTCACACTGACCGTTGCCTCGCCGCACCGCAGGTACGGTCCGAAGCGGCCGAGTGCGAGGGTCACGTTCTTCCCCTCGAACGTTCCGAGTTCTCGGGGGAACGACAGGAGGCCGATGGCTTGCTCGAAGGTGACGGCATCAATGGAGAGGGTCTTAGGGAGGGAGGCGCTCTTGAGTTTCACCTTCGGCTTCTTGTCCTTTCCCTTCTTCCCTTTTTCCTGTGGGGCCTCCTCGAAGCGGCCGAGCTGCACGTAGGGTCCGAAGCGCCCGAGGCGCGCGATGACGGGGAGGTGCGTGTGCGGATCCACGCCGAGCTCGCGTTCCTTGAGGACATCTTTCTTCGAGATCTCTTTCGTCTTCTCTTTGACGAGCGAAGAGAAAGGAACGAAGAAGGCACGGAGGAATTCCGCACTCGTTTCTTCGCCTTCTGCGATATTATCGAGAGACTGTTCCATCTTCGCCGTGAAGGCGAGATCGACGATATCCTTGAAGTGCTCGGCCAGAAGATCGGTGACGGCGAACGCCACATCCGCGGGGGCGAGCTGCTTCCCCTCCTTATTAATGTAGCCGCGCTGTTGGATGGTGGAGATGGTCGGCGCGTAGGTGCTCGGGCGACCGATGCCTTCCTCCTCAAGTTTCTTCACGAGACTCGCTTCCGTGTAGCGCGGTGGCGGCTTGGTGAAGTGCTGTTCGTGCTTGAGATCGAGGAGCGAAAGCGGATCACCTTTGGCGAGCGGTGGCAGGAGCTTCTCGCCCGGTTCTACATCCTCTTCCTTGCGCGCGTCGCCCTCATCTTTCCCTTCCTGATACACGCGGAGGAAGCCGTCGAAGAGGATGGTCTGACCCGTGGCGCGGAAGGTGTAGCGATCGGCGGTGATGTCCGCTCCCACGCGCTTGAGTTCGGCGGCGGCCATCTGTGTCGCGATCGTGCGATTCCAGATGAGGGTGTAGAGCTTCAGTTGTTGGTGATCGAGGATATCGGAGACGGAAGCGGGCGTGCGATTCATCTCGGTGGGACGAATGGCTTCGTGCGCCTCCTGTGCGCCCTTGCTCTTCGTCTTGTACTTTCTCACCTCACTGAGGACGTACTCGCGACCGAACTGGTGTTCGATCTGCGCGCGGCAATCGTCGAGCGCCTTCTGGCTCAAATTCACGGAATCCGTTCGCATGTACGTAATGAGACCCACGTGGCCGGTCCCCTTGCCGAGGTGGATGCCTTCGTAGAGTTGCTGGGCGACCACCATGGTTTGCTTCACGGAGAACCCGAGTTTGCGCGCGGCTTCCTGTTGCAGGGTTGAGGTGGTGAAGGGCGGTGGCGGCGTTTTCTTCAATTCTTTCTCGTCCGTGGCGCCGACGGCGAAGGTGGCATTGTCCAGTTCGCTCAATATGGTTTCGGCTTCCGTCTGCGTCGTAGGAATGAATTTCTTGCCGTCGCGCTTCGAGAGTTCGGCGGTGAATTGTTCCTTCTTCTGCGTCTCGAGATCCGCCTCCATCGTCCAGTACTCCTCCGGTTTGAACGCGCGAATCTCGCGCTCGCGATCCACGATGATCTTCACCGCGACCGATTGCACGCGTCCGGCGGAGAGACCGCGGTAGACTTTTTTCCAGAGGAAAGGGGACAGCGTGTAGCCGACGAGACGGTCGAGCACGCGCCGCGCCTGCTGCGCTTCCACCAGCTTCATGTCGAGCGTGCGCGGATGTGCGACCGCTTCCTGAATCGCGCTCTCCGTAATTTCGTGGAAGACGATGCGCTTCACGGTTGTGGGATCTTTCATCTTGAGGATCTGCGTGAGGTGCCAGCCGATGGCTTCTCCTTCGCGGTCCTCATCAGTCGCGATCCACAGATCTTTGGCTTCCTTGAGCGATTGTTTGAGCTTCTTCACCACGGCCTGTTTCTCTTTGGGGACTTCGTACTCCGGTTCGAAATCATGCTCCGTGTCCACCGCGAGCGTGTTCGACGGCAGGTCGCGCACGTGTCCCATGCTCGCTTCCACGATGAAATCTTTTCCGAGAAAACGCTTAATGGTTCTTGCCTTCGCGGGGCTTTCGACGATGACGAGATGCTGTGGCATGAGGTTTCGAGGGCGAAGCCTAGTGGTGTGCGAGAGCACCTGTCAAAAGGAAACGGACACGTCACGACGATGTGCGCAGGAGTTTGCAGAAGTATTTTCCGGATCATCACGCAGGGATTTTTTGTTTGTCACGGAGAGAGAGCGCGTGATTGTTGGTAAGGGAATCTGCAGGGAAGAGGACACTTCTAGTACGGAGAAAAGGAGCAAAAGACAGCGTTGACAAAGATTCTAGACATAGACGGAGTAGATGATTGGATTGTCGCGGAAACAAGCGGTGAATAGGGTCTTTGATCGATGTATTTGGCTTCCGTAAGCCATTTCTCTAAATCGTCCCTTTCCCAAGCCGAAAACTGTGCTTTCACGGCTTGCACAAGCGCAACCCCAGCGTAGACTCCAGGCGTCTACTTCCTTTCCCCCCTTACCCTTATGTCCAAGCAGGATCTCATCGCCGCCATCGCGGACGCTGCGGGCATCACGAAGCGCGCCTCCGCGGATGCGCTTCAGGCAATTATCAATATCGTGATCAAGAATTTGAAGAAGGGACAGCCGGTTACAGTCACGGGTTTTGGAACGTTCAAGCTCAGCCACCGTGCTGCGCGCATGGGCGTCAATCCTCGCAACCCGACACAGAAGATCTCCATCCCGGCGATGAAGGTTCCGTCCTTCAAGGCAGGGAAGACACTGAAGGACGCGGTCCGATGATTGAAGTCGAGCTTTGTCATTCAAAAAGCCTCCATGATGAATGGGGGCTTTTTCCAGTATTTAGTATCGAGTATTAAGTATTAAGTATGAGGAAGGCAGATTTTGCTTAATACTGAATACTTAATACTTGATACTTCTCAGTTTCCTCATCTCCTCCTCTCCGCTACAATCCTACCACTCACCATGGATGATTCGATGATCAAAGACATCCTCGGCGGACTCGTGACCTTCCTTCCGTTCGACGTGACGGAGATCAAAGTGCAGGAGGAGAAGGATGGCGTCACGCGAGTGGAAATCGTGTCTCCGGAGGCGAGCCGCGTCATCGGATGGCACGGGGAGACGCTCAACGCGGTGCAGCATCTGCTGAAATCGATTGCACGGTCGAAGGCGAAATTGGATCGCAGTCCTTTCCTCGTTCTCGACGTCGACGGCTACCGTCGTTCGCAGGAGGAGAAGGTGTGCAAGATCGCCGAGCAGAAGGCGGACTTCGTGCGCCGCACCGGCTCGCGCCTCGCGTTGCCGCCCATGAGTCCGTACTTCCGCCGCATCGTGCACATGCATGTTGCGAGCTCTTCGACGCTCCAAGATCTCACCACCGAGAGCGTGGGCGAGGGCGAGTATCGGCAGATCGTGTTGCGTTTGAAGGACGAGAAAGAGGGGGATGGCGGCGAGCTTTCTCCGGTCATGGCGGAAGAAACGGGGCTAGAGAATCTTGATGTGTAAGAAAATGGAGAATGGATAATGGCAAAATTTACGATGACTTGATTTGGGCTTGAGAAAGACGAAAATTGATAATTGGATTTGGGCGGCTCGAACTTCATTATCCATTATCCATTAATCATTTTCCATTGTTCCAATATCTTCCTCTCCTGTTTGCCGAGCCTTGTCGGCACTTTTACTTTCACTGTCACATAGTGGTCGCCGCTGCGGCTCGTGTTGAGGATCGGCATGCCTTTCCCTTTGATGCGAAACGTTTGATCCGGTTGGGTGCCCTCCGGAATTTTCAGGGAAACATTTCCGTGGACGGTGGGGACGGAGATCGTCGTGCCGAGGATCGCATCGACTGCGGGAAGTTCCACCGTGGCGAGGATGGCGTCGCCGTCCCGCACGAAGCGCGGATCGGGACGGACGTTGATGCGGATGTAGAGATCCCCGCCACCCGTTCCCCTGCGTCCCGCTTCCCCCTGGCCCCGCAGCTTCAGCGACTGACCGTTGCTGATGCCGGCGGGAATGTCCGCCGTGACGTTCTTCGTCTGAGACATCCGGCCTTCGCCGTCGCAGCGTGAGCACTTCTTCTCGGGAACTTTTCCCGATCCCCGACAGGTTCCGCACATCGTTCGCTGTTGCACGGCACCGAAGATGGATTGCGCCACCCGTGTCACCTGTCCCGTCCCTCCGCACTCCGTGCAGGTCTTCACGCCCGAGCCGGGCGCGGCGCCCGATCCCTTGCAGAGATCGCAGGCCGCAAGCGTTCGAATGTGGACGTCCTTGCGAACGCCCGTCACGGTCTCCATGAAATCAATCGTGAGTTCCGTCTCGATGTCGCGCCCCTCCTGCTGCGCCGCGCGATTTCTGTTCCCGCCGAAGAATCCTTCGAAGAGGTCGCCCAAATCTCCGAAGCCACCTTGTCCCGCACCGGAGAAATCGAATCCTTCGAACCCGCGGAACCCTCCGCCTCCCGCGCCGCCGTTCACTCCCGCTTCCCCGAACTGATCGTAGGCTTGTTTCTTCTGCGGATTACTGAGAACTTCGTACGCTTCATTTACTTCCTTGAAGCGGCGCTCCGCCGAGGCGTCGCCTTTGTGCTTGTCGGGGTGGAGTTGCTTCGACAGGCGACGGTAGGTCTTCTTGATGTCGTCCGCCGATGCGCCTCTCTGCAAGCCGAGAATGTCATAGTAATCCTTCGCCATTGGCTTCAGCATAGCGAAAACACCCCTGGGAACGAAGGCCCAAATTTGGTATAATGATACGATATGTCTCCGAAGAGAAAACACACACACAGACGGCACCGGATCCTCTTCCTCCTCGCGGTCGTCGTGATGATCTGCGCGACGTTCCTGCGGATGGGAAGCGGAAGCACGGTCAGCGCAATGATGCTCAACCGATCGCCGATGTCGTATCCGTGGGTGGTCTTCAGCGCGCAGGACATGGAGAGAGGCGTGGTGGCAATGAAGGACACGAACATCGTTTTCCATCTTCCGATCTCCATGGTTGATACGTTCCGTGAAGATCTTCTCGGATACCGTGGAGATAAAGTGCGGTACTGGGGATACTGTTTCGCCGATCCCGGGAACACCGGACGCCCGCCCAATTCGGTGGGGCTCCCCGGCAATCTCTTCCTCTCGGAGGCGGAACGCGCGGCGAGAGGGGAACTGGATCCACACGCAACGCAGCAATACTCGCTGACGCATCTCCCGAGTGCGCGGGACTTGGCGATCTACGGGCAGGGCAACAATCAGCACGGAGCGATTCATCACTCGCTCGATACCTTTCACGGCGGAGACACGTGCTACCTCATGACGGCGGATAATCTCGATATCGGCATCGACAGCGATATGGACGGTCTCAATAATTCTCTGGAGAAGAAGTTCGGCACGGATCCGAACAATGGCGATACGGACGGAGACGGTCTTATGGACGGCGTGGAAGTCTTCAATTTCCAGACCGACCCGCTCAATCCCGATACGGACGGTGATGGCATTCCCGATGGCGTGGAGGTGCATGGGCACGATCACATTCAGATCGGTGATACCGATCCGAGGAATCCCGATACCGATAGAGACGGACTCTGCGACGGATGGTGCCAAATGGATCGATCGGGACAGTTTTGCAATGTCCTTCTGGACGGCTCCATGAACGGTCGCTTCCACTGCATCTCGACAGCCAGGTGGGCCGGTGAGGACAAGAACCTCAACGGGAAGGTCGATCCGGGAGAGACAGATCCCACGAGGTTTTCGACGGCGGGCAACGGCATCTCCGACGGAGCCGTGTTCTACCAGCAACTTCTCCAGCAGCAATATCCCAACGCTTCTTCCTCATCCTCGTCTTCTTTCCACTAAGCCGTATGCTTACTCTTCTCTCCCTCTTCTTCCTGCACTCGTCCGTGCAACCTGCGCTCGCATACCTCACGCCTGAGGAAATGTTTCTGCAGGATCAGAGCCAGTTTTACGGAACGGCCGGAGTGGCGCTCCCCATCAACCCCAGACGGGCACAGGCGAATGCGCAGGCCGACGCCGCTTCTCGTCAAGCTACCGCCTCTTCCCAGTCGGCTGCCTATCAGGCGGTTGTACACTCGTCGTCTTCCGTTTCTTCGGATGATCATCATGCGCAGAACAACCAAGCGAATTTCTGGAACCCCTCGACGGATGCCAGTAACACCAACCTCGATCCGGAGACAATACGCATGCTCAAGCAGCTTGAGTATCAGAGTCATCTCCAGTCGATGCAGTTGACGGAGCCACCGCCGTCCGGTTCGCGGCCTCTTGCCTCGAGCGGTCCCGGGATGGTCGTTGCGTTTGGCGCCACGATTCTCGCGGTCGGTGTGACGACGTTCGTCGCATGGAAGCGCAAGATACGTGGCATGTCCTTCTGAGGATCCGCTACCGAAAAGAACGTCTTCCAGGCCTTACGGAGGCGCAAAATCGATCTGCAATTCCTCGGGGAAATTGCTCGGAGAGAGACGGGTACGGAATCTGCTACTGTAGCGGTCATGGAGGGCTTGTCGATCACGGGCAAACGCTGGGTTATCGAAGATGATTTTCGACGATTCCCGGGAGATGAGAAAGACTACGCCGCATCTCTGCTCTCGCATTTTCGCAGCCACCGCGGACTCGATACCAAGTTTGCGCTGCCTTTCGCTGAGCCCGGGAGCGAGCCGTTTGATATGGGAAAAGCATTGGAGCGCACACAGCAGGCGATCGTGCAGAATGAACGCGTGGCGATCTTCGGAGATTTTGATTGTGACGGCATCACATCCGTGTGTCAGCTCTCTCGTGCTTTCGAACGACGCGGACTGCAGCCGCTCTTGCGTCTGCCCCAACGGGTGACGGAAGGGTATGGACTCCGTCTGTCTCAGGTCGAAGAGTTTGCCCGTGCGGGAGTGACACTCCTCTTCCTGCTCGATACGGGGATCGTGGCGCACACGGAGATCGATGCGGCTGCTCATGCGGGGATGGATGTCATCATTCTCGATCACCATCGTCTTCCGCAGAAGTTGCCCAATGCGTTTGCCATTCTCCATCCGTCTCTCGCCGCGCATCCCGGGATTGCTCTGGCAGCGGCGGGTGTTGTGTTCGGGTTTGTTTCCGCGCTCGAAGCGAAGGAAGGCACCAAGGAGTGGAACGGCAGAGAGGAGGATCTTGCGCTGGCTGCGATCGGTACCGTCGCGGATCTCGTGAAGCTCCAGGGAGAGAATCGTGAGCTCGTGCAGGCGGGGATTGCGGCACTCGAACGTGCGCAAGAAGGCCCAATCTTCGAGCTGCGTCGCGCGGCGGGTATCGTCGGCACGCTCACGAGCAGAGATATCGGTTTTCGCATCGCGCCGCGACTCAACGCCGCTGGCCGGATGGATGATCCGATGATCGCGCTGAAGGCGCTTCGCGGTGATAGGGAATCCTTGCTGCTCCTCGATCATCTCAACACGCTTCGTCAGGACAGCGTCCGCGGTATTCTCTCGCGCCTTGGTCGCGAACCGGCGGGGGAAGAGACGGCCTTTCTCTGCCTCGCCTCCCGAGAGTATCCCGCCGGAGTGGTGGGGCTTGTTGCCGGGAAACTTGTCGAGACGCATGGGAGACCCTGTCTCGTGGCGCACATTCATGGCGAGAGGTGCACGGCTTCGCTACGCAGCATTCCGGGATACGACGTGACGGAAGCGATTCGTTCCTGCAGCGATCTCCTCCTGACGTTCGGCGGACACAGTGCCGCGGCGGGTTGCACGTTCCTTCTCTCCGAGTTTCCGCAACTCTCCGCTCGCCTAAACGCGCACGCGCGTGAGCGTCTTACCCCTGAGCGCCTCTGCCCAATCCTTGCGATCGATGGAGTGCTCGATCCCGATCGCATCTCACTCTCCCTCTGCGCGGCACTCTCCTCCCTCGAGCCGTTCGGAGAGGGGAACAAGGAACCGCGTTTCCTTCTGCCCGGGGTGCAATTTTCCGCGCTCAAGAGAGTCGGACGCGACTTCTCTCATTTGCAGGGCATGATTCATTCGTTCAAATTGGTGGGATTCGGACTCGGATCCTTCTTCGAGCGCATGCCGCAGATCGCCGATGTCGCCTGTCGTCTCTCCATCGATGCGTGGAATGGCACGCAAAAAGCGCAACTCATCGTCGAGGACGTACGCGCGGCATCTTCAGTTTCCTTGGTAGAGTCTGAAAAACAAGTTGGAGCTGTGAAGACATAAAGTATGGTTCGTGGCTCGCTTCTTCCTTCAGAAAATTATCCTGTCAGCCTGAGGTGCTTTTTGCATAGCAAAAAGCCACGAAGGCAACGTGCGAGCACCTCACCATGACACTTTATACTGGGGCCAGCTTTCCTTCCATCGAGAAGACTTCCGTGAGCGGCACGGTGAGTGCGGAAGCGATCTTGTAGGCGAGGAGGACGGAGGGATTCGTGCGGCCGCGTTCGATCGACATGATCGTCTGACGACTCACCCCCGTGCGTAGCGCCAGCTCTTCCTGCGTCATACTCCTCTCGAATCTCAGGCGGCGGATGGCGTTCTTGAGGATGACGGTCGACATAGGCGGGAGGAGGGGAGCGAAACGACTTCACATCATGCGATGGATGTCTCTACCGCCGCATTGTACTGATGGATGTCGTGTGGGCAAGTTCGAATTTCGAAACACGCAAGCGGCCAAGAGCAGAAACCGATACTCGTGACAACTGATCTTCTTTGCGGGAATGAACGCATTTTTGATACGATAAGAGGCCATGGGATCGTCTCCCTTTCACGGGATCTTCAGCGCGCTTAACCATGGGACGGATGATGCCGATGACGGCGTTGCCCTGCCCCAGGAAGACAAAGGCAAACGCAGTGCGGCGGAGCCGGGGAAAGTCGCAGTGGATATTTTCGAGCAGGATGATTACTACATCATCAAGGCGCCGATTGCCGGTGTCAGACTGGCCGATCTCGATATCGAAGTGAATGACAATGTCCTGACGGTGCGGGGCTTTCGTAAGCAGACCGATGCCGTCGAGAGCGATCAGTACTATCTACAGGAGTGTTTCTACGGGCCTTTCTCGCGCAGCGTCACGCTTCCCTTCCCGATCGATCCACGGAAGGTGCGTGCGACCTTCAACAAAGAGTGCATCCTGAAGATCCTCGTGCAGAAGGAGGAGAAGGTGAAGATCGTGAAGATCAACGAGGGATGAGCGGTGATTGTTGCACAAAGAGGTACAATACCTCCTCTATGAGTATTGTGACGAAGACGGGCGACGACGGAGAGACGGGACTTGCCGATGGCAGCCGCCTTCCCAAGTCGGACAGTCGCTTTCATGCCGTTGGGACGGTGGATGAATTGAATGCGGTGATCGGGGAAGTCCTTGCGGAGGATAAAGCGATGCCCGAACGCCAGCATCTGGAACGACTCCAGCATCTGCTCTTTCGTCTCGGTGCGGATCTCTCGATGCCGCTTGATGGGAAGGTTGCGACGAAGCGGATAGAGGAGGGGCACATTCAGGAAATCGAAACGCGGATCAGCGAAATCGAAGCGGAGATCATTCCCCTTTCACAGTTTATCCTTCCCGGAGGAACGCTGGCGGCATCTCGCCTCCACGTCGCGCGAACAGTGTGTCGTAGGGCGGAACGATGGGCGGTCACCCTTTCGGAATTCGAACCCGTGAGCAAGCGAGCCTTGACCTTCCTCAACCGCGTCGGCGACTATCTCTTTCTCGCGGCACGCCGAACGAACCGCGCGGCGGGAGCGGCTGAAGTGCAGACGACGTACTGACTCACCGGGTCCAGAATTTCAGGAAGACGAGGAGCAGGAAGAATGACGAGAGGGGAATCGCGACGCTGTACGCCAGGGCAACGGATTTCTTTTCCTGTGTTTGCATGCTTAGAAAGAAGCTAAGTCCTCCGTAGAGGATCGCCGTCAGCGCCAATGGGAGGTCGGCGATCTGCATCCAGTACGCCGGCCAGGGGGTCGCGATGTCGTTTCGCAGCAAGACAAACGCCGCGAAGAACGTCGTTCCCAGGATGAAGAAGATGACGGCTGAGAGTTGATGCAGAAATCGCAACACGGGAAGAAGTATATCCCAAATGGAGATTTCCATCATCCGACTTCACAAAACCAGGCTCGTCACGAAGAAGGAATAGCAAACCCCGGGGTTTAAAGGCTCCTCTTCTTTTTCTTGTGCTGCACGGTCAGTCGCTTGCGGCCGACTCTGCGTCGGTTCGCGAGGACCTTTCGGCCATCGGCGGTCTTGCTGCGCTTAAGGTATCCGTGGGTGCGTAGCCGTCTGCGCCATCGAAGCTTGTTCAACATAGCTGGGGCAGGGTAGCGGGTTCGAGCGGGGAAGGCAAACCCACGGTTTTGCTTCTACGGGCCATTCATTTCCCTCCAATGGGTTGCTTTGGACATACGGATCCCGCGTTCGCGACATTTTTCTCTCTCGTGCGTCGCCGTGTCACAAAGGAGAAGAGATCTCCACTCTTCGCTGTCTGGATCGAAAAGGAAAAGCTATACTGCGGCACCATGTTCTCCGTCTCCACGCTCCCCACAGGTCTTCGTGTCCTCACCGTCCCGCTCGAGAGCACGGCGGCCGTTACCGTTCTCGTTTTCGTCGGAGCCGGCTCGCGTTACGAAGTGGAGAAGGAGCGCGGCATCAGTCACTTCCTCGAGCACATGTTTTTCAAGGGCGGGAAGAAGTACCTGAGCACAAAGGCGGTGAGCGCTGCGATCGACGGAGTCGGCGGAGAATTTAACGCATTCACCGGAAAGGAATACGCGGGGTACTACGTGAAGGTGGCCAAAGAGGAGAAGGAACTCGCCTGCGATGTCCTCAGTGACATGCTCCTCCATGCCACATTCCCTCCCGAGGAAATCGAGAAGGAACGCGGTGTGATTATGGAGGAGGAGCGGATGTACCAGGACACGCCGATGTATCGGGCCGGGTGGGATTTTGAAGAACTCATTCTTGGGAACACGCCGCTCGGATGGGACACGATCGGGAAGGAGGAGGTGATTCGCACCGTGACGCAGGAGGATTTTGTTAGGCACAAGCAGGCGCTTTACACGCCGCACAATACCGTCATTGCGTTTGCGGGAAACATCACCCACGAGACGGCGGTCTCTCTTGCGCAGCAGTACTTCGGCGGACTCAGCGGCTCGACGAGTCGGGGGTTCGAAACATTCTCTGGCTATGGAGAGAAGCGCGTGTTTCTCCGGACGAAGAATACCGAGCAGGCGCACCTCGTCCTCGGCGTCCCCGGTGTGTCGTCGCTTCACGATGATTACTTCGCGCAGAAGCTCCTCTCGATCATCCTCGGCGGCAACATGAGCTCGCGCATGTTCTTGAACATTCGCGAAGCGAAGGGGCTGTGCTACTACATCTCGACGGATGCGGACAGCTACCTCGATGCCGGCGCCATTTCCACGCGGGCGGGCGTCGATCAATCGCGGCTGCCCGAAGCCATTTCCGCCATCTTCGCCGAGTACGTTTCTTGCGCGGAACAGGGGGTGACGCAGGAGGAGGTGGAACGGGCGAAGGCGTACTTCAAGGGGAAGGTCACGCTGTCGCTCGAGGACAGCGAAGAGTGCGCGCACTTCTACGGGAAGCAGCAGTTGCTCTATCCACTGACGCGGGATCTCCCCGCGTACTTCGGCGAGATCGATAAGGTATCGATTGCGCAATTGAATGCGCTCGCCTCCAGGCTCTTCAAGCCTCAGGAGCAGAGATTGGTAGTAATCGGGAAGGAGCAGGATGAGAAGGCGCTTCGTGCACTGCTTTCCTGAATGCTTGCATGACCGATACGCCCCCTTCCAGCATTCGCCATCCGCTCCGCGCGATCCTGCCGTCGCTTCTCGGTATCGCGTTATTCGTTGTCGCGCTCTTGGCGTTGCATCACGAGCTGCGCGGTCACACTTTTCATGAGGTGTTTCTCTCGCTGCAGGCCATCTCTCAGGCGCGCCTCATACTCGCGGCCGTTCTCGTCGTGCTGGTGTACAGCATTCAGACCCTGTACGACACGATTTCCTTCCGCTTCATCCGACACACCATTGCCTATCGCAGCGTCGCCCTCGCTTCCTTCCTCGGTCACGCGATTGCAAACAATATCGGCTTCGCCGCGCTCATGAGCGGGTCCGTGCGATTCCGGTACTACCTCGCGCGCGGGGTATCTCCCGGACAAATTCTCTTCGTCGTCGCCTTTGGCTCCCTCACATTCTGGCTCGGATTCGGCACGGTGTGCATGGTGAATCTGCTCTTCTTCCCGCCGCCGATTCCCCCCTTCTTCCATCTTCCGCTTTCTTCGCTGCAGCCGGTGGGATTCGTGTTGCTCATTCTTCTCGTTCTCTACCTCGTCTGGAGCGCGACCCATCAGCGTTCTACATTCAAGTTCTTCGGCTACCACTTTCGCGTCGCGCCGCTGCGGATCACGTTCCTCCAAATTCTCACGGCTTCGAGTGAGTGGCTGGTGGGAGCCTCCATTCTGTACGTTCTGCTTCCGCCATCTCTTTCCATCTCGTACGGATCCTTCCTTTCAATTTTTCTTCTGGCGCAGATCATGGGACTCTTGAGCCAAGTGCCCGGCGGTATCGGCGTCTTCGAGAGCATCGTTCTTGCACTCATGCCGGGAGCCATGGCTGTGCCGGAGGCCATCGCATCGATCCTCGTCTATCGTATCTTCTACAATCTCGCTCCGCTCACCGTCGCCACGGGCATCATGGGATATCGTGAGCTTCTCCACCGTCGCGATTACTTCAATGCGACTCCCGTCGGTCCTCCCGTCGTCGATGAAAAATCCGCAGAGGGGATGCCCGATTGACGTTCTTCACCGGTTTGGATCGGGGAATCCTTGGAGGAGGATCGGAAGATTCTTTTTCTAAGCCCCCTTTTCTTTCTCGCCAATCTCCTTTATATATGGATGCAATTCCCCTCCCTCATGCAGCACACCCTCATCCTCCTCAAACCCGATGCCATCGCGAAACGTTTCGTCGGGAAAGTCCTCTCACGTTTCGAAGAGGCCGGTTTCACGATTCGCGGCTGCAAGATGATGCACATGAAGCAGGAACTGCTGCGCGAGCACTACGCGCACATCGCGGATAAGCCGTTCTTCCCGGATGTGGAGACGTTCATGAGTTCGACGCCGGTGATCGCGCTCGTGCTCGAAGGAGAGGACGTCGTGACGAAGGTGCGGGACATGCTCGGTGTCACCGATAGTCGCAAGGCGGCACAGGGGACAATCCGTGCGATGTTCGGCGTTGATCAGATGGTGAACGTCGCGCACGCATCCGACAGCGCGGAGGCGGCAGACGTGGAGATCCATCGCTTCTTCTCCGAAGACGAACTGTTCGCATACTGATCGTTACTTGCCCAAGTTCGCAGAAGATACCGAAGAGCCGGAAGCGGTCTTCGCATCGTTCTTCTTGAAGAGGAGCCAGTCGGTTGCGGCCTGGAGCTGGCTGTCTTTGCCGTTCGCAAGTTCTCCGGGATCGCGTTCGAGAGCGATGTCCGGCCTCACCCCTTCCTTCCCGAGATTCTTTCCATTGGGCGTCAGCCAGCGCGCGATCGTAACGCGGAGGCTGCTTCCTCCCGGCAGATCAATCACCTCTTGCACCGTTCCCTTACCGAAGCTCTTCATGCCGATGATGGTTGCGCGGTGGAAGTCCTGGAGCGCCCCCGCGACGATCTCCGATGCGCTCGCCGTTCCCTGGTTGATGAGGATGGCGAGAGGGATGGTCGGGAGCAGAGGGGAGCCGGAGGCGGGATGCGGATCGAGCGCACCGCCGCGATTTTGTACCGTTACAATGGTACCCTTCTCCACGAACATCGATGCCAGCTCCACGGCGCCGTCGAGGTATCCGCCGCCGTTATATCGCAAATCGAGGATGAGACCCTTGATGGGTTTTCCTTTGAAGGAGGCGAGGGCCGTGCGGATTTCCTGCATGCTCGAATCGCCGAACTCATTGAGCGCGACGTAGCCCAGTTGGCCTGACGGCAGCGTGAGGATTTTGGATTCGACGGTCGGAACGATAATCTTTTCACGCACGATCGACATGGTTAGGGGCGCGGGACTGCCCTTTCGCATGAGGACCAGTGCCACGGTCGTACCCTTCGGACCGCGAATGCGATCGACGACCTGATCGAGCGGTATGGTTCCGATAGGTGCGCCGTCGATTTTCACGATGACATCCCCCGCCTCGACTCCTGCGCGCGCCGCAGGAGAGCCTTTCAGCGCCGAGACGACGGTGACGAGCCCGTCTTTCACCGTCAGTTCCGCCCCGATGCCTTCCAGTGTTCCTTGGAGTGTGCTGTGAAAATCCTTGTTCTCTTTCGGCGGCATGAAGACAGTGAAGGGATCGCCGACACCCCGAACCATTCCGGAGATTGCGCCGTAGAGCATGGGTTGGAGCTTCAAGTCACCCGGCGCGATGTACCGCTGTTGGAGTAGTCGCCACACTTGCCAGAAGAGCGAGAGATCCACCTCCTTCGCCGGATCACCCGTGACCACCGTTCCCGATCCTGCTTGGGAAAGACCGGATCGCTCGATGCCGGATACGGTCGATTGGTTGATGCCGATTTCCCATCCGACGAAGAGCGTGAAGAGGGGGAGGAGAACCAGGAGGATTTTTTTTGAGGCGGTCATGGAAAGTGGGAAAAGAATTCTGAGGGCGAGACATTTGGCTGTACGATGGGGACATGGTAATCGCGCGAGGCAAGCCGCACAATCGACAGGCGAAGAAAAAATCCCCGAAGAGGAAGGCGGTGTCTTCGAAAATGCTCCTTACGCGGGACATGTCGGTCGCAGATATTCTCTCCATCTGCCCCGGAGCGGAGGAGGTGATGCTCGAGTACGGCATCCAATGCGCGGGTTGCAGTATCGGCGGTATGGAGACGCTGGAGGAGGGATGCAGTTTGCATGGGTTGGAACAGGAGGAAATCACGGAGCTATTGAAAACGTTGAATGCGATGCTGACTGCAAAGCCCCGCCCTCCGCAGACGCTTACGGTCACGAAGACCGCTGCAGACGGGATCGCACATATCGCCAAAGAAGAAGGGAAAACTGAGGCATTTCTGCTCGTCATTGCGGATGGCAAGGGAGGGTTCTGTATGGAATTTCAAGATGCCCTGCCGCTTGGCCACAGGGACTTCGCGCATCCCGATGAGCCGCATGTGCGCGTCTGCGCTTCGTCCATCACGCTGCGGCGCATCGGCGGTGCGACGATCGATTTTCGCGAAGGACGGTTCAAGTTGGATCTGCCCGAGGAGAAGTGTGAGGATTGCGAGAATGAAAAGTGCGAGTGCGGCGAGAAGGATGTACACTGATGCGAGACATGGTTCGCCTCCCTCCACACATCGAGCGGCGACTGGAAGAACTCTTCCCTCACGCGCGGGATCGGGAGAAGTTTGTCGAAACCCTTCTCGCGGATGCGATGTCGGGAATGCAGATGGCCCCCGAGGCATTGCCGGAGCACGTGGGCGGAACGCTGCATCTCTTCTCCGATGGCGGTTCCCGGGGCAATCCGGGACAGGCGGCGATCGCGTATATCATTGAGGATCCGACGCGCGGCGTGATCCTGCGTCAGCATGGCGAGTGCATTGGTATCGAGACAAACAACGTTGCCGAGTACAAAGCACTCATCGAAGGGTTGAAGGCCGCACTCCACTACCGCCCCAACCGTCTCATCTGTCACCTCGATTCCGAACTCGTCGTGAAGCAACTCTCCGGAGAGTATCGCGTGAAGATGCCCACACTTCAGCCTCTCATGGAAGAGGCGAAGGCGCTCTCGATGGAGCTTGCCGACGTCATGTTCCGTCACATTCCCCGCGAGGACAATTTCCGCGCGGATGCATTGGTGAACAAAGCGCTCAACGAACAGGAGCGGGGACAGAGCAGGGCGATCCCCAATCCCATTCCGTCCAAGCGAGGACTCTTCGAACGGTTCTGAGGGTTTGCGTGGGAGAAGGGAGACAGAACTCCGTTGGCTTGCTACGATGCGGCCGATGCGATGCCGCAGTCCCCTTTTTGCGCTTTCCCTGCTGACGCTTTTTGCCATGCCACTCTCTGTGAGTGCGCAGACAGTGACGTACCACTATCGTCACTATCTCTTCACGCTTGAGGCGTCGCCTGCGTGGCAGAGCGCACAAGACGTTTGGCTCTACAACGGAGAGCCCTTCGATCCGCCGCCCACAATGCTGACGGATGGAGACGCCACAGCACCTCTTCCTGCTGGCGTTTCGAAGGGGGAGAAGCCGGGATGGAATCGTGATGCCATCGCTTCGTCCATCCGCAGTGAGATCGCCGATGTGCTTGCGCGCGAACCCGGCAGCGTCGTGATTTCCCGCAGCGGCACGGGTGCGATTACGTTTGCGGGTGTAGGTTTGCCTGGGCGGGAGGTGGACGTATCGGAGACCGTCGCGATGACTGTGATGGCGCTTGAGAATGGCGTGAGTGACGTTCTGCTTCCCGTGACGGAGACGCAGCCGAAGATCACCGTCGATCCCGCGCTGGAAAAGGAAGGAATCAAGGAAGTCGTGACGGTTGGGGAGTCGGACTTCAGCAATTCTCCCGTGAATCGTCGACAGAATATTACGGTTGGGCTGAAGAAATTCAACGGCACCATCATCCCTCAGGGCAGCACGTTCTCGTTCGACAAGACGCTTGGACGCGTGGACGGCACGACGGGCTACGCCAAGGAACTCGTGATCAAGGGCGACCAAACGGTTCCCGACTACGGCGGCGGACTCTGTCAAGTGAGCACCACTGCGTACCGCGGAATCTGGGAGTACGGCTTTCCGATCGTGAAGCGCATCAATCACAGCTACATCGTCAGTCACTACAGTCCGCAGGGAACGGATGCGACGGTCTATCCCCCGGGTATAGATATGCAATTTCAAAACGATTCCCCCGGCTCTCTCCTGATTCAGACGTTCGCCGAGGGCACGCAGGCTTACTTCATTTACTACGGCTCGAGAGATGATCGCAAGAGCGAGATCTTCGGTCCGTTTCTGTGGGGCAGAACGCCCCCGCCCCCGCCTCGCACAGAGTACTCGACGGATCTACAGCCGGGAGAGAAGAAGAAGGTAGGGGATGCCGTGCCCGGAGAGAAAGCCATGTGGTATCGCATGCTCCAGACCGGTACTGGCAGTGAGAAGATGGAGCCGGTCTACTCTTCCTACGAGGCCCGCCCACTGTACACACTGATCGGTGTGGCGAAGATGCCGGCGGGAGGATCGGGGGCGAGCCTTCCGACGATGTTCATGGAGGATCAATCGGGGGTCACGCTGCCGCTGCAGCGGTATCGAGGATTGCCTTGAATGCGGTGGAGCGCAGCGGTTTCGAGAGTTGGTCTTCGACCATGCGCGTGCAGAGCGTGCGCAGGGTTCCGAGCTGATCACTCTCCGTTTCGTGGAGCTCGCCGGCATACGCGCGGGAGAGGAACAGGCATTCCATCGCGGAGAGCGCGGATCGGCGTTCCATTTCTTCCTGCTCCGGAAGAAGGCCGAGCAGATGAAGGAGGCGAAGCTCGTACCACAGCAGTGCGCGGGAGGGTGAGATTCTTCCCTGTCTGATGAAGCAGAGCGTCGCGTCGAAAACGTCGGGAAGGGGATGCTCGTGTTGGACGAGGGAGAGGAGAATTTCCATACCCTGTTCCATGCAGAGGAAGAACGGCAGGTCCGCCATTGCTTTTGGTTCCTCCAGGAGAGAGGCGGATGTTACGATGAAACCCGCCGATCCCTCTTGCAAGCCGAGCGTGATGTGCTGGAGCATCTGGAGTGATCCGCCGAGCCGGCTCTTCATCTTCCTCGCCCCCGAAGCGCGTGCGGCGATCCTCCCGCGTTCTCGCGTGAGGAAGACGCAGAAGCGATCCGCCTCTCCGACGTCATAGGATCTGAGGACGATGGCATCGAGAAGTTCTCCTCGCGACATGGGGAGAGCGTATCAGGTTGTTCGCTTTATTGCCCGCCGCGTTTGCGGGAAATCAATGGGCCAGAAGATTCTTCTTCAGCAGTGGACGCAGGCCGATCCATGCTCCGATGAATGCGAGGAGAGGAGAGAAGACGAGTTCGGCGGCGAGGACGATGGGAAGGGAGAGAGTGAGGATGGGGAAGAGAGCGGACTGGATATCGGCGGAGAGGAGCAAGGATGGCTGCGGGAAGCGGAAATAGAGCGCATAGAGCAGGCCGCAGAGGAGCAAGGCGGAGCAGAGAACAGCACCAAGAAGGAGAAGCGTCCCTTCGACGGCGAAGGGCAGGAGAATCGCGAGATCTACGGCACCGGAGAGTCGCTCAACGAGCACTTCTTCCTTGCGTGCGAGGCAGCGGCGTCGGACGAGATCGATCAGGACGAAGAGGAGGACGAAAATGACGAAGACGAAGAATCCGAGCACGAGCGCGAAGCCGATCATGAGCAATCGTTGCATATCGCGCATCTCCGTCTCCCGATCGCCCGCGCGCGAGAGGGAGGCGGGATCGACGATCTTCGACCACTGCGCGCTCTGTGCGAACGAGAGGAACGCACTCGTGTCGTCCATACTTCGCAGAGAGACAACGACGCTGTCCGGGAAAGGATTGCTCAGTTGTGCTTTCTCGATGAAGGAGATCAGTTCGGGATTCTCCGCGCGCGCGTGTTCGTATGCTTTGTCTCTGGTGACGTAGGTCACGGAGGAAACGTATGGCAATTCTTGGAACGCACCGTAGAGTTGTTGGATTGCGTTGTCCGTTGCGCCTTCCTGAATGTCCACTTGCAGTGCCGCATTCTTCCGCAGCACCTGGTCCGCGACATCGATGCCCGCAAGGCTCAGGACCAGAAGTTGTACGACGAGCACGACACCGAGAAGTGAGCCGAGGGTCGTCCAAAAGCCACGTTCCCGAAACATCGTGGCCATGCCATGGCGAAAGCTGCGACGGAGGAGAGTGAGGTTGGGCTTCCCGCTCATGGAGATCAGTATAGCCGAACGGAGAATTTCAGGGAAACATCCCCTTGCCTCACTGCGCTCTCCTTCACAGAGTCTGCTGCCCGAGCGGTTGAGATGCGTTGACCATGCGCTCAAGCGCCTGCAGACATTCGCGTGCGCGGAGATTGCCCGGTTCGATATCGAGCGATCGCAGGAAGAGTGTTTTCGCTTTGACGAAATGGCGCGATTGCAAATAGGCCAAACCGAGATCGCACAGCGTGAGAGTATTCTCGGGATCGAGATTGAGCGCACGTTCGAGCGTGACGATCCCCTGTGCGCGTTGCCCCTCCGAGAAGAGGGCCCATCCCAGGCATCGCAGAATCTCTCCGCAATTTGGTTGCAGCACATTCGCTTTGCGCAAGAGGCCGATAGCCTCGGTCCACTTCTCCTCGTGCGAACGCAGGAAGCCGAGGATGTAGAAGCCCGTATAACTGCCCTGATCAAGAGCGACCGCTTCGCTGGCCGCCGCCTCCGCACGATCGAAATGATGGAGGCTGAGTTCATTGTCAGCCACCTCCTCGAGTGCGGAAATGTTCGCGGGGTCTTCCAGAAGCAGCGTCTCCAAGATGGCGAGCGCTTCATTATATTTTCCCTCGAGCTTCAATTTCTCGGCTTGCTCAAGGTGTTCCAACGTATCCAATGGGAAATCATCGGTCTGTGCCATGCGGGCACACAATAGAAGACCCGGGCAAGGATTTCTATTAATTCTGGAAGATTATGAAGAATACCGTCCGAATCACCGCGTAGGACAAGAGAATGATGCCGAGGCCCATGAGGGCGTTGGTCATAATCGTCTTCCCCTGCTTGGCGCGCTCTTCTTTTCCCGCATTGATGATCATCCAGAATCCGCCGACGAGAAAGAGCGTCGTGCAGAGCGCGGCGATCCATGTGGCTCCCATCGTCACGATGTGCTGGAGAAATTCGGGAAGCGTGAGCGAGGAGCCGCTGATCGTGATGCTGTTCGCGGCGAAGACTGTGCCCGGCAGAACGGAGAATGCTACGAGGAGGATGGAGAGGATCTTCTTCATTTCCTCCCATTATACCACACATCTCCGTTGGATGATATTCCGCCTTTCGGTCATTCCTCATCATCCTGAGGGCCGAACTATGCTATCGTTCCCATGTTCCCCCTTCTCCCATGAACGTTCAGCACTTCGAAAAAGGTCTGCACTACAACGATCGCGATCTTCTCATCCTCGCGAGGAAGATTGGAAAGCTCGCGACGTACTGTCGTCGCGTGAAGGACGAAGCCTCTCTCATCCGCGTGGAAGCCGAGAAGCGACCGACGAAGAAGAACAGCGATCAGGTGAAGGTGATGATCACGGTGGATCTCCCGAAGAAACAATTGCGCGCGGAGTCGAGGCGACGCAGCCCCGTCGATGCTCTCGACCGATGCATTGAAAAGTTGGAACCGCAGATCAAGCGATACAAGGAGACGATGACGAGAGCGGGGAGGGCGAAGATCTCCCGGAAGCGTCCGGCATAAGTCGTTCGTAGCATGCGAGAAATAGCCGCATCTTTTGCGGGACGAAGTTCTCCCTAAGGCAGGATCACTTCTTGCCCTTTTCCCCGGAGGCCGCTGCGCCTTCCGCCGCGGTCGTTCCTTCCGCGGATGTTGCGCCTTCCGCCGTGGTTGCTCCTGCCGCAGGTGCAGTCTCTGCCGTCGGCGCGGCGACGACCTCTTCCTTGCGCGGCTCTTGGATGATGACGAGAACGGTCGCGGGATCATTCATGACCTTTACGCCTTTGGGCAGGATCAGATCCTTCACGGAAACCGACGAGTGCAGTTCCGTCAGCGAAGAGACATCCGCCGTGATGTTGTGCGGAAGATCGGAAGGCAAGCAACGGACGGTGACCGATTCCTGAGCGATCAGGAAGATGCCGCCGAGATCCTTTACCGCGGGAGCCTCGCCCTCGAAGTGCACCGGCACTTCCGTCTCGATTTCCTCCTTCATGTTCACGGCGAAGAAATCCGCATGCGTCTCCCTGTCGGAAACCGGATCGAACGATACCGCCTTGAAGAGGACGGGAATTTTCTTCCCTTCGAGATCAATTTCGACGAGCGTGCTCTCTCCTGCCTTCACGAAGACTTTGTGCAGTTCCCGCTCCTCACACTGGATCGGCGCATTCTTCATATCGTTGCCGTAGATGATGCAGGGGATACTTCCGCTGCTCCGAAGCTGGTTCGGTTTTTTCTTTTCATCTCGGGCCAATGCTTTGAGAGGGATCATCTCCATGGGAGGCTCCAAGGTAGAGGATGAGGTCCCATCGGTCAATACCTGTCTGTTCTCCCTTCCGGCGCCCTCGATGCGGGAGCCGCAAATCGGAGCACGGGAAGAAATGGTGCATCGACGGGGAGGCGTGCATACTTTGTCCGATGATCGATTTTCACCGACGGATGATCGGCGATCGCGTGCGCAATGCCGCGTTTGAGCGGGCACTTGCGAAGGTCATCGTGCCCGGGGAGAGCGTCGTTGCGGATATCGGTGCGGGGACGGGAGTACTTTCCTTTTTCGCCAGGAAGCTCGGCGCGAAGGAATGCATTCTCTATGAGTACGGCGACATCCTCCATCTTGCGAAAATTCTTGCGCGGGAAAACGGCATCACCGGTCTTCGTTTCGTGGCGGAGCATTCCGCTCATGCGAAACATCCGGTACGTGCGGATATTGTCGTTTCGGAGACGCTCGGGAATTTCGCGCTGGAAGAACACATCATCGAAACCATGAATGACGCGCGCAAGCGGCACCTGAAAGAAGGGGGCATTCTTCTGCCTTCGCGCCTCACGCAATTCGTCGCGCCCGTGTGCTCGCCGCGGTTCCATCGCGAGATCGACACGTGGGATTTGTCGACGTACGCGCTGGATTTCTCCGCGGCGCGCGAGACGGCATTTCACAATATCTACGTGCGCACAGTTCTCCCCGAAGATATTTTCGATGGGGAAACATCCGTGAGGGAGTGCGATGACCTGGATTTCTACCAAGAGAATGAGAGCAGGAGAACGTGGACGGTGGAGTGGGCGATGCCGAAAGCGGGGGAGAGTTTCGGGTTCGTTCTCTTTTGGGAGGCGCTCCTCACGGAAGGCATCACGCTTTCCACGAGTCCATTCACCGCCCCCACGCACTGGGAGCAGGTCTTTATGCCGCTCCCGGAATATTTGCCTTGGATGGCGGGCGATCATCTCGCGCTTCGCGTCACCACGGATACGCGTCTTCAGATCGGCACCAATGTCACGTGGCAGGCGCGTGTGTTGCGTGAAGGAAAGGAGGTTGTCTCATCGCCGTTGATGGACATGAGAAAAGGGCATATCGATTGAGGGCTTCTGTAAGCGGAAGGAGAGGTTCAAATGCCCAACTCAATGAGTTTGACTGACTGAAAAGATATGGCTTCTTGATCTTATAGGGAATGGCCTGACATCGAGTTTTCTGCTATACTGACATGAAACATGAATATAGAGATTCACATTCCGAGGCCTATGCTCATGCTGACGATTGCCGCGACATTCCTCGGAGGGATGTTCGTCGCACAGACGGGCACATTCACGCTGGCGTTCCTTGGCGGGCAGTCGACTCCGGCGTATGCCGTTTCGAAGACGCCTCCGGTCACTTCTCCCGACGGTGTTGCGGGAACGGGAGCGGCGATGGGAGCCGACACGACCCCCGATGTCTTGAAGCAGCAGCAGGCGGAGGAGAATGCGAGAATGGCTCGTGAGCAGCGCGAAGTCGTGAAACACAAAGTGGATATTCTCCGCGGAGAGATTCGCGTGCTTGAAGGAGAGCGACAGGCGCTCGGCTCGCAGATCGATCCCGCGCTGGAGCAGCAATTCTCGGATGCCACGAATCTCCTCAACGCACTTCTTCAGGATCAAAAGAAAGCGGAACAGTTTCTCCTCGCGTCCCTCAACCAGATATGGGAAGCGGAAGGACGGGCGATTTCTCTCGGAGCGGGATATGTGGGTACGGATACCGTAACGCTGACATGGCCGATTCTTCCGAAGCTCGGCATCTCCGCGACGTTCCACGACCCGAGCTACGAAGCGCGCTTCGGTATGCAGCATAATGCGATCGATATTCCGACGCCGCAGATGACGATCGTTCGCGCGGCTGCCGACGGTACGGTCGAGGATGTCATGGATCACGGACTCGGATTCAATTACATCACGATCAAGCACGGCGGCGGCATCGTTACGCTCTACGGACACATCACGCAGTTCATCGCACACGTCGGTGACACAGTGAAGACCGGAGATCCGATTGGCTATTCGGGCGGTCGTCCGGGAACGCCGGGAGCGGGTCTCTCGACGGGGCCGCACCTGCACTTCGGTGTCTTCAAAGATGGAGTAGCCGTCGATCCGGAGCTTTTCCTGCCCGCCATGGATCTCTCGCAGGCCGAAGGATCATCGTCCTCTCAGTGAGAGGGAACTCGCGCTGCTTGAACGCGGGCGAAGGCATCCGTCATTCCGGCGATATAATCTTTTACTGCTTCTGGTTGCGAAGAGCCCGTGAGAGATTGCAGTGCGAGGACGCTCCTGGGTGGTGAGGAGAAGTACGTTTCGCAGAGGAGGCGAATCACGCTTTGGCCCTCCGCACTTGGCTCGGTAACCCGGGGATGTTCGTACATGCGGTGACGCAGGAAGTCGCGCAAGGTCTGCGTCTGCGCGAGCATGGGAGGAGAGAATTCGATGAGTGGGACGGTCGCGTGGTAGCAGTCCGCGAGCGAGAGAATCTTGTGTTGCGCAAGGAGATGCGTGGATTCCTCGAGGACATCGGAAACGAGGAGGTGAATGAGTGCGCCCCTCAGAGAGGTCTGGCGCGGCGCGGAAAGATCTGCAGCTCGAGCGGCAAGGGGCACGACGGCGAGGAGTTCTTCCATGGTGAAGAGCTTCGAGTGCAAACCGTCATCGCAGTCGTGACCGTAGTAGGCGATCTCATCGGCCTTGTTGATGACTTGCGCCTCCAGTGACATGGACCTGGGGAAAGGAATGGGGGGATCGAGGTAGGCCTCGCGGTGCTTCTGCATTCCTTCCCGAACTTCCTGATTCAGGTTCAGCCCTTTACAGAGCGGTGAATGCACTTCGAGGAGCGTGACGACGCGCACGGATTGCTCATTGTGCTCGAAGGATAAACCGTGCAGCTTCATCCATTGATCCAGTGCTTCTTCGCCGCGATGTCCGAAGGGCGGATGGCCGAGATCGTGGGCGAGTGCGATGCACTCGGCGAGGTCTTCATTCAGGGAGAGTGTGCGTGCGATGTCGCGGCCGATCTGCGCCACTTCCATCGAATGAGTGAGGCGTGTGCGGACGTGATCGTCTTCTTCTCCCGCTACGAAGACTTGTGTCTTTCCCTGCAGCCGCCGAAATGCCTGTGTGTGGATGATGCGATCGCGGTCGCGCTGAAAAGGGAAACGCGTCTCGTCCTCCGGTTCCTTCTCTAATCTGCCGAGCATCCCGTCGTGCGGGACGGCGTAGGGCGCGAGGAGTTGATTCGCTGCCTGCAGGCGTTCGCGTATTGATGACATCACTGAGGAACCATTAGAGCATAACTGGAGGTTTTGGCATACCGAGAAGTTCGCCAAACGGCCGTCGTACAGAGACGCTTTATCCCTGGAGATTCCAGGTGGGTGACCGCATCCCTCGACCACGGTCGAAGGAGATTGAGCCTCCCGTAGCGCGTTTCAGAGAAGAAACGTAGCTGCACAAACGAGCCGTTGAGTCTGAGCGAATCATACCAAGGGGGATAGCACGCATGCCAGCATGTTCGTCATTCCTTTTTGTACAGCATCCCTGTCACCACCGCGGTAGCTCCAGTAGGCTTGAGGATCGCAACAGGTGCATTCACTCATGCGCTCGAAGGATCGTGGCATTACGCCGAGGGTAAAAAGTTGATCCTTCGCGATGGCACGCAGGTCGACGTGATTGTTGGAAAAATAGTCCGGTCGAATAGTCGGCAGTTCCGTCGATGGATCGGTGAAGCGGCTGCAGGCGAGGCAGAGCGAAGGGGCGCTGCACACGATTGTTTCTTCGGGGCGAATCTGCCACTCCTCTTTGAGGAGTCGAAAGAACGACGGAATGACGCCCGCGACAAGTCCTCGCCACCCCGCATGAATGAGCCCGACGACGTGGTGCGATGGTGCGTAGACGATGAAGCTCTGGCAGTCGGCGATACGAAGGGTGAGGGCGAGGCCGGGAACATCCGTCGCGAGAGCGTCGGCTTGGATGATGCGCGACGTCGGTTTTCTCACGCAGATCGCGCGGGAGCCATGCACTTGATGGAGCGCGGTGAGCCCTTGGGCGTGCAGATGTTCACGCACGATGTCATCGCTGAGTGGAGCATCTTCTTTCTCGAAGAAAGAGACGGACAAGTTCTGCGTAAAGGGCCGCAAAATTTCGAAAGGCTGCTTTCGCATGTTCAATCGAATGATCGAAGCAACATGGGGATGTGCGCGATCACATCTCTCGCCGTGTATGCGTAGCCCCGTTCCTCCGCGAGCAGCGTTCCAGCACGCTTGATGACGGTGCTCGCGATGCGGCAGGCGTCGGCCGGATCTGTGTGTTGCGAGAGCAAGCCGGCGATGAGTCCCGCGAGCGCATCACCCGTTCCGCCGACCGTCAGCCCCGCGTTTCCGCCGGACACTTCTTCGATGCTGCTGTCGGGTGCGGCGATGCGGTCTGTGGTTCCTTTAAGGTGAATGAAGACGCCGGACTGTGTTGCCGTTTCTTGCAGATTTTCTTCCGCGATGTTCATGCGCTCGAGTTCTCCGAGGTGCGGCGTGCAGACGGCAACTTTTCCTTTTGCGGCGCCAAGCGACCAGGGCTGGAGCGCCGACGCATCGAGCACGAGTGCGCAGGGGGAGCTCGCGATGAGCGTGTGGAGAGCGGAGAGTGCGTCGGTCGATCGCGAGAGCCCGGGGCCCATCACCGCACAGTCCATCGTCGCGAGGAGTTCCAGGATTGGTTCGATGTCTCGTGTAGAGAACTCATCGCCCAAGAATGGATGCACTTGGAAATTGAGGGAAGTCGAACGTGCCACATGTTGATGGATCTTCGGGAGGCAGACATAGACGAGATCCGCGCCGGAGGCTTCTGCCGCAAGCGCGCAGAGGAGCGGAGCACCGTGCATGAATGTGCTTCCGCCGATGACGGCAACTTTTCCATTGTCTCCTTTATGGGATGTCGGATCGCGCTGCACAGATGCATTCTACTCCGCGAAGTGACTGCCGCGGAACCTTCGACTCTTGTTTCCCCCAGCGCTATCCTTCGCAGGTGCCGATCAATATCCCGAAAGACCTTCCGGCGAGACCCGTCCTTGAATCCGAGAACATCTTCGTGATGGACGAAGAACGCGCCGTGCATCAGGACATTCGTCCACTCGATATCGTTCTTCTCAATCTTATGCCGCTGAAGGTGGCAACGGAGACGCAAATCGCTCGTTTGCTTTCCAACTCTCCGATCCAAGTGAATTTCACTCTCCTCACCACCGACTCCTATGCTCCCAAGAACACGCCCAAGAGTCACCTCGAAGCCTTCTACACGACCTGGAAGAATATCCGTCACCGACGGTTCGATGGAATGATCATCACAGGAGCCCCCGTAGAAATGATGCCATTTGAGGAAGTGGAGTACTGGGAGGAGCTCCGAAATATTTTCACGTGGAGCCGTGAGTCCGTCTTCTCCACATTCTGTATCTGTTGGGCAGCGCAGGCAGCACTCTACGATCGATTCGGGATTGAAAAAATCGAACTACCACAGAAACGTTTTGGCGTGTTCCCTCACGTTCGAACTGACGTTTTCGCGCCGCTTCTGCGCGGCTTCGATGACAGATTCTTCGTCCCGGTGTCTCGCCATACTACCGTGCCTCCCGAGGCTTTTCGCAATCATCCGGAGATACAAATACTTTCGACGGACGAACAGGATGGTGATGTGTACCTCGCGATGACGGGGAATGGGAGGAGGATCTACTGTTTCAATCATCCCGAATATGACACGTATACGCTCAAGGATGAGTATGAACGAGACAGAGTGGCGGGGAAATCCACTCCATTGCCGAAAAACTACTTTCCCGGCGACGATCCCACAAAGCTGCCGGTGAAAAATTGGAGCGGTCATGCGAGCCTCCTGTTCAGCAATTGGCTCAATTATTGCGTGTACCAAGAAACTCCATACGATTTGGGACGTCTCACCGAGAGTTCTTCGTAGGAATTCTCTTTTTCAGATCGAACGAATGTTGGACGACCTCCATCATGCGCTTGCGAAATTTTGCGGAAGAAAATCCCTGTGCATGGACGCGAATCGATGGGGGGTCAAAGGTGAATGTATCGAATCGTCGGAGTGCGTCGCGGAGAGAGGGGGCAGTCTGTTCGGAGAAGAACAGACCGGTTTCGCCGTCGCGGATGCTATCGAGCGCACCTCCGCCGCCGAAGGCGATGACGGGCGTGCCGGCGGCCTGTGCCTCGAGCGGTACGATGCCGGCATCTTCGCGTTGGGGGAAGAGGAGTGCCTTTGCCGATGCATAGAGGGAGGGGAGATCGGCATCGGGCACGAACCCGAGGAAGCGCACCGTTGGTCCCGCCAGTTTCTTCAATCTCGCTTCGTCCTGCCCCTTCCCTGCGATGAGCAGAGGGAAGCCGATCTCGTTCGCCGCTTCGATGAGCAGATCGAAACGTTTGTAGGGAACGAGTCTCCCGACGGCGAGGTAGGAAGTGCGTCCTTCCATTGGCTGCAGAGCGCAGGAGAAAAACGCATCGGATGCGGGCGGATGAATGACGACGCTCTCTCTTCCATAGATCCGCTGGATGCGCGCTTGCGTTTCGTTGGAGTTCGCGATGAAGGTGTCCACGCGCTTCGCGGTCGTCAGATCCCAACGGCGTAGTTTCCTGAGGTGATTCTTCACGGTTTTTCGAAGCAGCGAGGGGACATGAAAATCATTCAGGTACGTCTCTTCCATTTCCCAGGCGTAGCGCATGGGGGTGTGGCAGTAGCAGATGTGCACGGCGTCGCCGCGAGGAATAATTCCCTTCGCGACGGCATGCGAGGAGGAGAGGATCACATCGAACTCCCGAAGATCGATTCCCTCGATCGCTCTCGGCATCCACGGGAGGAGGATCTGGTAATTGTGCGTCATCTCGTACCATTTCTGGAGCGGAGACGTACGGATGTCTGCATGCGCGAGGGGGCCGAGCCTTCGTCGATTCGCAACCGTCGTGAAGAGAGGAGCGGAGGGCCAGAGCGTTCGAAACTCATCGATGGCGTGTTCGGCTCCGCCGAATGTTGTCAGCCAATCCGCAACGAGGGCGAGGTTCATGTTGCACGATCATAGCATTTCTCTTCCTCCATATTCCTCGGAAGGTGTGTGCAGGGGTGAAGCCGAAGGGGAAAGAGTTCTCGGAAGAAAAACCGTAGGTTTGTCTCTCACGGTTCTCTATTATGTCCGTGATGCTGAAGCCTCCTTCACGTCCCCTTCCGCGGAAGTTCAATCGCCACGTTTCGGGAAGTACGCGTGCGTTCGTGAATCGACGGCACAAGCGGCACAAGCAGTACTCTCGAGAAAAAATACTTCGTGTCGCGCGTCGCTCGCGGCATGTGTTCTTCTCGGGTGTGGGATCACTGCGGAAGTGGTTGTGGTTGATTCTCGCGGGAGGCGTCGTCGCCGCTTGCGCTTTCTTCCTCTTCTCTCCGAGCCTCCGCGTCCAGGAGATCCGGTTGCAGAACAGAGACGCGCGCTTGAATACCGAGCACATCATGAAATCCTTGGAGCCGATATTCGGCAGACAGTTGGTCTTCGTTTCCTCGCGCGAGATTCAGATCCGCATACAGGACAGCGTTCCCGACGTTCAGGATGTGACCATCACGAAGCATTATCCCTCTGAGCTCTCGATCGGCATCACGCTTCATCCTCTGATTGCGCATCTCATTATCGAGAATCCGGATGGCACCGTCGCGCACGCCGCCGCGCCGGCATCGGGGAGCGGGCAGCAGGTGAATCAGGATTATTTAACCGACAACGGATTGTATGTCTCGGTTCCATCCGCTGCGTCCGGCGCAGTGCTCCCGGTGATCCATGTCGTCGATTGGGCGGTTCTGCCGGTTCCCTCGACTCCGTTATTCTCGATGGATCTCTTGCAGCGTATGAGTCAGGCGGAGCAATTGTTGCAGCAACAATTTGCCGCGAAGATTACGGGGAGAACGGTGTTTATCCGAGCGCGCGAGTTCCATTTTTCTCTGCCGCAATTCAGTCTCTGGTTCGACATGTCCAGCCCCCTTGCAGATCAAGTCCAACGCTATCGCATCTTCCTCAAAAATGTCGCACAGGCGCAGGTGCATCACTACGTCGACTTGCGCTTGACAGGTCGGATCGTCTACCGATGAAAAATTTCGGAAGCACGAGCAATTCCTTCCGATAATTTGGCTTATTCATGCTCTCGGAAGGGGCGTTGACGAGTTGTAGATAAACCATCGAAAATTCTATTCTGAGCTTCCCTGGACCCCCGTCCCTCCCTAAACTGTCCGCGCTATGTTAGGAGCCGTTCTCTCGGTCCTGCTCTTCGGGATGTTGCCGGCCCAAAGCTTCTCCGCCGTCGACCAACTCGCACTCCATTCCATCACGGTTGCCGCACCGCTTCCTCTCTCGGGGAGCGCGTCGGAACTCCTCTCCCTTCCGCAGGGGATTTCCGCTTCCGGTGTGCTGATAGAAGATTTGGAGAGTGGACAGCGTCTCGTCGCGCGTAATGCCGAGAATAAGCGTTCCATCGGGAGTCTCACGAAGCTCATGACTGCGCTCCTCATCACGGAGAATCACTCCATGGATGAAGTGGTCACGGTGCCGAAGGATATCTCGAAGGTTGAGGGGAGCGTTGCGCATTTGCGTCCGGGAGATCGCTACACCGTCGGGAATTTGCTCACGGCCCTCCTCGTCGATTCCGCCAATGATGCGGCGGCGACGCTCGCACAGTACGACGGCGGTTCCGTGGATATTTTCGTTGCGAAGATGAATGAGAGAGCGGAAGAGCTGGGTCTGCGCGATACGCTCTTCGCCACTCCCGACGGCATGGATCGACTCAATCAGTGGTCCACGGCACAGGATGTCGCTTGGCTTGCGCAGTTCGACCTGCGCCACCCCGAGATCCGGTCGAGGATGTCCATGCCCAGAGCCACGATCCAAGATATCGCGGGGCATCAGCAGACGATGCAGAACACGCATGAGCTCCTCCACGATCCCGGCCCGGTCATCGCGGGGAAGACGGGAACCACCGGCGAGGCGGGACAGTGCCTGCTCTCCATCGTGCAGGAGGGGCGCCGCGAGTACATCGTCGTCCTCCTCGGATCCAACAGTCGGTACGTGGATATGCGTATGGTTCTTCGGGGACTTGCCGCACTCATTGCATAATTCTTCATGCGACCACCTCTCCTTCGTTGGCTGTCCTTCCGTGTGCGAGTGCTGTGCATCGTGGTGTTCTGCATCGGAGCATTCCTTCCGCCGTACGCGCCTCGCACAGCACAGGCATTCGGCGATGACCAGGGGTCGCAGCAATTCCTCTTTGTCGAAGAAGGATTCCTCATGAAGTCTTCCTCGCTCGGTGTGCAGGGGTCGCGTCTTGCTTTCAATCAGGGAACCATCTATCGCGTGAAAGACGGAGACAGCCTCGAGACGATCGCGAAGCAATTCTCGATCACGCCGCAGACGATTCGATGGACCAATGATATTTCCGAACATGACAATCTTCAGCCCGGCCAGGATCTCGTGATCCTTCCCGTCGATGGCGTTCTCCATGCGGTCAAGAGCGGACAGACGCTCGGTCAAATCGCCAAGCTCTACAGCGTGAGTGCAGACGCGATCGCCAGTCAGAATCGCATTCGCAACAGTCTCATCGTCGCGGGACAGGAACTCATTATTCCCGGAGGGAAGCCGCTCCCCGGCGCTCCCCCTGCGATCGCCGCAGCGGGATCTCTGCAGTTCGGAGGCAAGCTCTCTGCGGCGGATCTTCGTTTGAAATTGGATTTGGGAGAGGGTGTCACCACACAGCGTGGCGCGGGTGCGGGACCAGCTGTGGGGGCGGCGGGGGCGGCGGTGACACAGTCGATGTTGCAGTGGCCTTGTGAGGATTGCACCATCACGCAGTACTTTAGCCCCAGTCACTACGCTCTCGACATTCAGACGAAGGGTGGCGGTCCCATTTTTGCCGCGGCGGACGGGACGGTAACTCGCGCGGACTACGGATGGGATGGCGGCTACGGCAACGTTATCGAAATCGATCACGGCAACGGCATGGTCACGCTCTACGGACACAACAAGGAGCTCTATGTGAAGGCGGGGGATCATGTGAAGCGTGGGGAGAAGATTTCCTGGATGGGGCACACGGGATTGGTGCACGGTCCCACGGGCATCCACGTCCACTTCGAAGTGCGCGTCAACGGCGTGAAGAAAAATCCTCTCCTCTACCTCGAGTAACGTCTGACGGTCTTTGTTGCTGACCTGGAATGTCCTCGTTTTTCTTGCCATACGCAGAAAATCCATGACATTCTGTGTGAGCTTGAGGCGCGTGAAGGACCTATCGCCAACCAGCATCTTATTTTCTTCCTTCGTTTCTTATGAAGAATCGTACAATCGTTGTTTCCCTTTTTCCGCTCCTCTTCCTCGCGGCCTGTACGGGGAATGCCGCGCCGACGAACGTGACGCCGCCTCCACCATCGCAGGGATCACAGGCAAGCGCCGTGTCGCTGGTCGGAACGAAACTTTCAGACAGTCCGCTTGCGGCTTCTTCCTACCTCATCTCCGAGTCTGCTCCCACTGCATTCGATGCCGCGACCAAAGCAGCGCTCGCGGGGTACGACGTGCAGAGCGCAATGCTTCCCGATGGCTCGAAGCAGATTACACTGCACGCCACGAATCCTCAGTATCACGATCAGTCCTTCACATTGAAGCCGGGGCAGAAGCTCTACTTCGTGGAGAAGTATTTGCAGGATGATCCCAACGGCGAAGAGAAAAACGAGAAGGATGATTGGGGCATCGTGACGGATAGCGGTGGCACCGTGGTTTCGACCAATCAGTAATCGCGAAACGAAACGCGCCTCTGGAACGTATGTTTCGGGGGTTCGCTTTTCGTGCGGGTGATTGCGTCGTCCTTCCTCATTTTCCGCCGCAGGAGTAGAATGACGCGTTGTTCTTCCCACACTCTTCCTATGAAAGATACATTCGAGACCAGAATACGAAGCGCGGCGATTGCAGGGTGGTGGTCGCTCCTGATCGCGGCCCTCTTCCTATCGCTGGTGTGGGTTTGGTACCTCTACCTCGCGACCGCTCAGCCGGCGTGGATGCTCCAGCTTCTCGGCCCCGGCGTTACATGGCCGATGCTGCGATACATCGTCTTCCTGGGGGTTTCCGTTCTCAAGATGTTCCTCTGGGTCGCGGCGTTCGTCCTTACGTGGCTCTCGCTCTGGGCGCATCAGTTGGGGAAACGTTCGTGAAGAACGAGTTTCGTTGAAAGGTTTTCTGTAATGGAATGATGCAGGCATGAGCATCACCCCGGGAGTTTCCTCCCAGGGTGATGTCGTAGTCTAACGCGGCTGGATGTCGATGATCAGACCCCGTAGATGAGCTTCCGGAGTGCCGGGAGGTATTCATCCTTGTAGTACTGATGTCGGTTTCCGTATGGATGGAATTCCCCGGTGGTCTTGCAGAGCGCCTTGGTGAGCTCGCTCCATTCGATCCCGGTCGTGTAGTGCGCGGCGCCGATGGCGGCGCCGAGCGACACGGTATCCTTCGGACCCTTCCGGACTGTCGCACCAGACATGTCCGCCAAAACCTGGCAGACAGCGTCCGAAGCACCGGAGCCGGTTGCAACGATTTCCTTCACGTCATTGTTGCTGCCGGCGAGGAGCATGTTCCCGATCAACGCCTGAACGACGGCGAGTGGTGCATTCGAGTCATCCGGTTCCATGCCACCGGAGTATTTCCAACGCGGTTCCATGACTGGCACGGATTCCGTGACGAGAAATGGAACCATTGGAGGCACACCCGTCGCCAGCGCGGCAATCGCAACGAGTTCGTCGAATTTCTGCAATGAAATGCTGAGCAGATCGCACTGGTGTTGGAAGCATCTCCCGCCGTTCGACATGCAGTGCATTTTCATCAAGCGGCCGTTGCCGGCCGCCATGATGTGCGCGGTCGGATCGGGATTCGTCGGGACGCCATCGAGGATCGAGAGTCTCGTGAAAGACGTCCCGAAGCTCCAGACTTCTTGACCCGGTTCGGTGACACCGGAGCCGATGATGCTCCAGTTGTTGTCACCTCCCCCGACATACACACGGCATTTTTGGTCGAACCCAAACCGATGCCGAATCCAATCGGCGACGAATTCGTAGTAGTCGGTTTCAACCATGTCAGGCAGTTTCTGATCGAGTCCGGGCACGCATCGGATCGCGGTCTTCAGCCATTTACGCATAAGGATGCTGCCGAGGTTCGAGGCGAGAGCTTCGCCAACGTCCCAAGGCATCAACGCTCCGGCATCGATGGAACTGATCAGCGAGTTGAGGAGTCCAACATGCGTCGTCAATTTCCAATTTCCTGGGTACATCTTTGACAGTCGCTTCGTTTGTGCGAGCGGGAAGCGCCGAGTCGGAACCGACCCGGAGTTCTTCGCCCACCAATCAAGCGGTTTTTTTTCTGTCATCTCATAACACTCTTGCCCCGTCGCGGAGTTCATCCACATCGGAGAGAACGGCAGGGCAAACATTCCCGTGACCTGATTGACCAAGGGGAGATCGGGCCGAAGGTCCCCAAGGACGCAATCTGCCTCGATGGTGCCCCACCACGTTCCATGTTGTTGGGCCGCGGTGCGCATCCCGTGGATGTTGCCGATGGTTTCCGTTCCGACCTCCTTTTTCAGCTTCTCGAGCAGTTGCTCATGCGCTTCGACAAGGAGGAGTGGTGGCAGATAGAAGTCTCCGGGTGCGAGGGCAAAAAATCCCTCTTTGAGTCCGTAGGCTTCTGCGACTTGTCCTGCGTGGGGCACTTTCCCCTCCCACAGGATTTCAGTTGCGGAGATGAGGGTGGCATTGGTGCTACCCGTTCCGACGTTTTCCCCGAGAAATAGCTGCGGGGTCTTTGTTCTTCGTTTCATGGTTATACTGATTATTGGTTATTGGTTTATTTCTTCGAAACGTGGGAAACCTTGTGGCATCCCTAGATCCATCATCACATCGATACATGCAAGCCGGAACCTTGCGGTTCCTAAATTCGCACTTTCCGTATTGTTGTGACGATAGCCCCCTCGGCACGACATGCCGAGAACGCTACCGTCACATTTGATAATCCAGCCGTTGGTGTCAGAGAACGGTCCAAGTTTGAATGTTCAAACCTGGTCGGGGATTCTCTAATCATTTGGAGGATACGTCAATCGCCCATAATGCTCGCACCTTTGCGTTCTCTTTTCGCGCGATGTCCATCAGTTGGGCATTCCCATGCATTTCTTTCCAGTTACCGCGTTCGGGTCTTCCCAATGCAGATGCGAAGCGATCGCGGAAAAACCGCGGAGCGGCAAGCGATGGATCGACGACCCAAGCGAGATCACCAATCGAGAAGAAGAGGTAGCGACCGTATTGTGCGTACAGGCGCCGTAATTCCGTGAATGACGGAAGCGCGACGAGATGTTTCTTGCCCTCGGGAACGATAGCCTCCTAACTAGAAATGCTTCCTTATACTATAAACAGGGAACGCAGGAGGAGAAGCACCGAATTGTTCAAATGGTATTCTTAGACGTGTGTTTTTCTGATAAGAAATTGGCTTCCTATAAAGTAACTGAGGCTTTTCTTCCTCTTGAGAATAGAGATGTCACTTTGTCTGGCGGAGCCGACGGGACTTGAACCCGCGACCTCTTCCGTGACAGGGAAGCGCTCTAGCCAATTGAGCTACGGCTCCGTGGTTGGTGGTAGTGAGGGGAGAAGGAACGATCGCGCGAAGCGCAGCTTATTTTGACGCGTTCGCAGGCGAACGCGAGGCCAATTGAGCTCTGTCTCCGTGGTTTTCTCCGAGAATTTACGAGTACAGAAAGACCGAGGTCACGGATGGAGCCTACCAGAATGTTCAGGGGGGCACAATCGTTCCATAATGCACGTTCGGATCATGATAGAGTCTGCGTATGAGCCTCATTTCCATCCTCCTCACGATTACAGGCCTGTGTGTCTTCGAGACAATCAGCTCGATCGACAATGCGATCATCAATGCGGAGGTCCTCGCAACGATGGATCGCAAAACGCGGCGTTTGTTCCTGGGGGTCGGTCTCTTCTTTGCTGTGATTGTCGTGCGGGGGATGTTGCCCTGGCTCATCGTCTGGGCTGTGCTTCCCAGACTCGGCTTCTTTGGTTCCTTCACCGCCTCCTTCTCCGGCGATCCTCTCGTCCATCAAGCCGTCATTGCGGCCGCGCCGGTTCTTCTGGTGGGGGGCGGGACATTCCTCGTCCTCCTCTTCCTCCACTGGCTCTTCATCGAGCCGAAGAATTTCGGTCTCCACACGGAGCGCTTCCTCGCCAACCGCGGCAAGTTGTTCATCGCGGTTGCATTCTGTTTCGTCGTTTTTGTTTCGTTGCTTTCCCTGATGCGCGATTTCCGGATGACGCTTAGCACGCTGATCGGCCTCCTCGTCTTCGTCGTTTCCCACGGACTCAAGGAGAATGCCGAGAGCGGTGAAGAGCAGCTCTTGAAGCGGAAGTATTCCGATCTGCGGAAGTTGATCTTTCTCGAAATCATCGACGCCACATTCTCCATCGACGGCGTGCTCGGCGCATTCGCCTTTACGCTCTCCATTCCATTGATTCTGCTCGGCAATGGACTCGGCGCGCTGGTCGTGCGCCAGCTGACCGTGGGCAATATCTCCCGCGTGAAGAAATACATCTACCTGAAGAACGGTGCGATGTACTCGATCTTCTTCCTTGGTCTCATTATGCTCTGCGACGCGTTCGGCATGGATCTTCCCGCGTGGATTTCTCCGATCGCCACCTTCCTCATCGTGGGATTCTTCTTCTGGAAATCGGTGAGGGGACAAGTAAGACATAAGAATTAAGACATAAGACATAAGAAATACGATGGTCATTCCTGCATCCTCACATCTTACGTCTTACATCTCACATCTTTCCTCTCATAATCCCGGCTTCCTCCCATGCCAGTCTGTCTCTTTCTGAAACGCGTGTCCGAATTGGAAGAGCAGATCTTCGCGGAATTGCGGGCCGATGAGCTGCATGCCGATCGGAAGATTTTCGGATGAGAAGCCACAGGGGATCGCAAGCCCGCACATGCCCGAGAGATTGATGGGGCAGGTGAACACATCTTCCAAATACATTTGCAGAGGATCGCCGGTATGTGCGCCGATCTTGAATGCGGGTGTGGGAGCTACCGGCGATAGGAGTACGTCGACGTTTTCGAATGCCTCTTCGAAATCCTGCTTCACGAGCGTGCGGACTTTTTGCGCTTTGCGATAGTACGCATCGTAGTAACCGGCGCTGAGTGCATACGTGCCGATCATGATGCGGCGCTTCACTTCGGGGCCGAAGCCTTCGCTTCGCACCCTCTCGTAGTAGTCGAGGAGATTTTCGGGATGAGAGACCGTGTGACCGTATCGGATGCCGTCGTAACGCGACATGTTTGAGCTCACTTCGGAGGGGACGATGACGTAATACGTCGCGATGGCGTACTTCGTGTGTGGCATGCTCACGTCCACGATGGTTGCTCCGAGACTTTCGTAGACTTTTGCCGCTTCCCGGACCGCCTTCTCGACTTCGGGATTCATGCCTTCGATGAAGTACTCTTTCGGCAATCCGACCTTCATGCCTTTCACGGGCTTGAGAAGGGCAGCGGAATAATCGGAAACGGGGGCGGGAGACGTCGTTCCGTCGAGCGGATCTTGTCCCGCAATCACCTGCAGAATCAGCGCGGCGTCTTCCACGGTCTTCGCGAGCGTCCCGATGGTATCGAGCGAGCTTGCCATACTCATCACGCCGAAGCGGCTCGTCCGCCCGTAGCTCACTTTGATGCCGGTGCAGCTGCAGAAGCTCGCGGGCTGGCGGATGCTTCCGCCGGTGTCCGTGCCGAGAGCGAAGAGACATTCATCCGCAGATACCGCAGCTGCAGAACCTCCGGATGATCCTCCTGCGACTCGATCGGTATCCCAAGGATTGTGCGTGACGCCGAAGCAGGAAGTTTCCGTGCTCGCCCCCATCGTAAATTCATCCGTATTCGCTTTCCCAAAGCTGATGGCTCCGGCTGCCTTCAGTCTCTTCGTCGTCGTGGAGTCGAAGGGTGGGAGGTAGTCCTTGTCCCTCAGGAGGTTGGAGCAAGCAGTCGTGGGAACTCCCTTCTCACAGAAGACATCCTTGGCAAGGTAGGGGATGCCGGAGAGGGGAAGTACGAACTTCCCGGACGCATCCATTTTTTTTGCTTCAATAAGGGCTGAATCGAAATTACGATGCACAATACAATTGAGAGTGCCATCGGTGGACTCTACTCTCTTAATGCAAGAGCGAAGCAGCTCTTCTGCAGAAAGCTCGCGCTTTGCGAGAAGGTTATGAGCCTGAGTTATTGTGTAAGAGTAGGGCTCCATGTGAATTACCCGTGCGCGGGTGGAGAAGCGATCTGGTGATCGATGATCGGAAGAGGACTCGTCTGAAGGAGTTCATCGGAAGATGTATCTTCGCCTCGAAGCACATCGGAGCGGAAGACATTTTCCAGTCCCGTGAGCTGTGATGTCGGTGCCACGTTCTCCGTATTCACCTCGGAGAGCTTGTCGATGTACTGGAGGATCGACGTCAACTCCGGTGCGAACTTCTCGACTTCTTCATCCGTGAGACGAAGTCGGGCGAGCTTGCCGATGTGCCGGACGGCAGCGGGATCGAGCGTGACCATGTGGCGGGAAGAATAGAGGGAATATTTGAGGATTCCAAGGAAACCGAAGAGTCCAAGGAATTTGACGTGAATCCTCGCAATCCTCGGCGCCTATTTGAGCGTAGTCGAAGGATCGTCGGAAGCCTCGGAATCCTCTATCATCTCTTCATGCTTTTCCAGCGTCTGCGCGGCAGAAAGATCTGTGAGCGAGTCCTTAAGCGGGGCGTGCTTCTTCGTGGACAGACGATGCATGTGCGCGTTCTCCTCGGGACACCGAGACATCCGCATGCAGATCCGAAGAATCCAGCGCTCTACATCGGCACAATGGCCTCTACCAAGCTCGACAAATCGGCGGTGAAACGCAACCGCATGCGCCGGCGTTGCCGCGAGACGTGGCGCATTGCCATGAAGGAGAAGGCGTGGCCCTCTCCCGTGTCATTCCAGTTGTTGATCATGCCGCGATCCTCTAGTCTAAAAGCCCCCTTCCCAGAGCTGCAGAAGGACGTTTCCCGTTTCCTCACGACCCTCCGATCATGGCCGATACCAAGCGACGCAATTCGATCCTCGATTTCTTCCTGATCTTTCTTCTGGTGTATGTCGGAAGTCAGATTGTTTTGAAGATGTTCTTTCCCTCTGCGCCGACGCTCGGGCAGCAGGCGGGGGCGATCCATCTTTCCGTTTCCAATGTGACCGAGGGAAACAACGCGATCGTCACCATCCAGAACTCAACGAATGCGGCCGTCGTCCTGCCGAAGCGTTGTCCGCTTCCTCCCGTCGACGTGTTCTCCGTCACGCCCGCGAGCGCGAGCGGCGAGAATCTGCAGAACATCAACGCGACGATAACGGCTGTGCCATGCGTAAATCCTCCTGTCGTGCCCGCGGGTGGGAGCGTACAAGTGAGCCTCGCTCCGTGGAAGTATTCCATCTTCTCGAAGGTGGGAACGTACGAAGTGCGGCTGCCGAATACGGGGACGGGAAAGATCGTGGGGAGTGCACCGACCGCGCGATTTACACTTCGCACGCCCGGCTTCTTCACGAAGATCTTTCGGATTTTCATCTCCAAGCCGTTTCTGAATTTCCTCATCTTCACGGCGTCGCTTCTGCCCGATCACAATCTCGGCGTCGCGATCATCGTGCTGACGCTGGCGGTGAAACTCCTTCTCTATATTCCGACACAGCACGCGCTTGAGGGACAGAAGAAAATGCAGATGCTGCAGCCGAAACTCGAGGAGCTCAAGCGTCTCTATCCCACCGATCCCAAGAAGCAGCAGGAGGAGACGATGAAGCTCTGGAAGGAACACGGCGTGAATCCGTTTCAATCCTGTCTCCCGACGCTCGTGCAATTTCCCGTGCTCATCGGTCTGCTCTACGTTATCCGCGACGAGTCGACGTTGGCGCTCTCGCGTCATCTGATCTACCCCCTCTATCAGCACTTGGGCTGGAGCTTTGGCACCATGTTCCTCGGTCTCGATCTCCTCAAGCCCGAGTACTTCATTCTCCCGCCGCTCCTCGTCATTTCTCAGTTCCTGCAGATGAAACTCGCGTTTGCGATTTCGGAAAAGAAGAAGCTGAAGGCGAACCAAATTGTGGAAGTGAAAGCCAAAAAGGGAGGGGATGCGGCCTCAGCGATGCAGATGCAGCAGAAGATCATGCTCTACGTGCTTCCGCTTATGATCGGCTTCTTCGCGATCAAATTCCCCGCGGCGGTTTCGATCTACTGGGGTGTCTCCACCCTGTTTGGCATCGGACAGCAGATGATAGTAAACCGCGAACACCTCAGCGTTCGCTAACCTTGAAAATCCTGCCCTGAGCCAGTTTTCCTCCGGATGACCGCTGGCGTTAGCTGATGTCCAGCAACGATTGTCTAGGGAGTGTCATCCTGAGTGGAGACGAAGAATAGCCACGTTCGTCCGTGATGGTTCCCTTCGTCAGGCTCAGGGCGGGCTGTGGCTCGCTTCTTCCTCCAGTTACTAACTGTGTCAGCCTGAGGTGCTTTTTGCTACGCAAAAAGCCACGAAGGCCAAGACGCGAGCACCTCACCATGACATAGACTCGTTTTCCCGGACTTCGCACGGAAGCCGCCTGCGTAAGCTGTCTGGAGCTTATTTGGCTTCAGAAAGCCATGATATGAACGCCTCCATCAGGCGATCGTCACCTCTTTGCAGAGATAGACGTCCTGGATCGCGTGGAGGATTTCGACACCCTGTTCCATCGGCTTCTGGAACGCCTTGCGACCGGAGATGAGCCCCGATCCGCCGGCGCGCTTGTTGACGACGGCTGTCGTGACGGCTTGCTGGAGATCATTCTCGCCGGAGGCGCCGCCGGAATTGATCAGGCCGATCCTGCCCATGTAGCAGTTGGCGACCTGGTAGCGCGTGAGATCGATGGGGTTGTCCGTGGTAAGCACGGAGTACATCCGCTCATCGGATTTGCCGTATTTGCCTTCGGGGCTCATCGCTTTGAAGCCGCCGTTATTCTCGGGGAGCTTCTGCTTGATGATGTCCGCTTGGAGCGTGACGCCGAGGTGGTTGGCCTGGCCGGTGAGATCGGCGGAGAGAGCGTAATCCTTGTCCTTCTTGAAATCCGCGTTACGCAGGTAGCACCACAGCACCGTGAACATGCCGAGTTTGTGCGCTCTGGCAAAGGCTTGGCTCACTTCCACGATTTGGCGTCCGCTCTCCGGCGAGCCGAAGTAGATGGTCGCACCCACGCCTTTCGCGCCCATGTTGAATGCCTCATCCACCGTGCCGAACATGATCTGATCGAATTTGTTGGGATAGGTAAGGAGTTCGTTGTGGTTGATTTTCACGATGAAGGGGATTTTCGCGGCGTACTTCTTCGCGACGATCCCGAGCACACCGAAGGTCGACGCGACGGCGTTGCAGCCTCCTTCGATGGCGAGCCGCACGATATTCTCCGGATCGAAGTAGTCGGGGTTCTTCGCGAACGACGCGCCCGCCGAATGCTCAATGCCCTGATCCACCGGCAGGATCGAGAGGTAGCCGGTCCCGCCAAGTCGCCCGTGCCCATAGAGGGCTTTGAGATTCGCCAGGACTTCCTTCGAGCGGTCGGATTCTCCGAAAATGGCTTCCACATGCGAAGGGCTCGGCAAATGCAGTCGCGCCTTGTCGATGGTCTTGCACTCGTGGTCGAGGAGGGAAGCCTGCGTGCCCAGCACGGTTTTGATCTCTTGGAAGTTCATGGGGTGGAGGAAGGAGTGCGGGAATGATACCACGATTCGAGGCGCGCCCGACGAGGTGAGTCTTCTCCTTTTATCTCCGCCTCCACATTTTTGTTGGAGCGCCGCGAGGCCATGTCTGTATGATGCCGTCATGGAAGCCCCCGCCTCGTCATCGGTTCTCCGTCTGTACAACACGCTCACCAAGCGCGAGGAAGAATTCGTCTCGATCGAGAGGGGACTCGTGAAGATGTACACGTGCGGACCGACGGTCTACGGCAGACCGCACATCGGAAATTTTTCTTCGTTCCTCATGGCCGATCTCCTCCGACGGTGGTTGGAGGTGAAGGGGTATGACGTGCGACAAGTGAAGAACATTACCGACGTCGGTCACCTCGTCGCCGACGCCGATCAAGGAGAAGATAAAATTCAGAAACAGGCGGAGCGAGAGCACATCGATCCGCTCGATGTCGCGCGCAAGTATACCGAGGAGTATCTCGTGGATGAGGCGCGACTTGGAATCGATGAACCTTTCGCGCGTCCGCGCGCGACGGAGACGATCAAAGAAATGATCGCGATCATCCAGACGCTTCTTGAGAGAGGACATGCGTACGAGACGGAGGACGGCATCTACTTCGACGTGCACACGTTCCCTTCTTACGGAAAACTCTCGGGGAATACTCTTGAGAATTTGGCTTCTGGATCACGAATATCGATAGACGAGAAGAAGCGCCATCCCGCGGATTTCGCGCTCTGGAAAAAGTGCGTCGGCCCCAACCTTCATCATCTTCTGCGTTGGTCGTTTCCTTCCGGCGAGCGCGTCTCGTCCACGGGTGAGGATGCCGCGGTCGGCTTCCCGGGTTGGCACATCGAGTGCTCCGCGATGTCGCGGAAGTTCCTCGGCGAACACATCGATATTCACACGGGCGGCGAAGATAATATCTTTCCGCATCACGAGTGCGAGATCGCGCAGAGCGAATGCAGTTGCGACGATGTGAATGATCGATCTCCCTTCGCGCGCTTCTGGATCCATCGTCGCTTCATCGACATGGGTGATGTGAAGATGAGCAAGAGTCTTGGCAATGTCCTCACGGTTCCGGATATCGTCGCGAAAGGATTTTCGCCGCTCGACCTTCGTTACTATTTTCTCTCCGTGCACTACCGGACGAATTTGAAGTTTACGGAGAAGGGATTGGAAGACGCGAAGAAGGCGCGAAGAAAAATTCTGGAGTGGATGGGGGAGGTAGATGGACAGATTAAAGAAGAAAAGGAAGACAACGGAGACAAGGATGACTTCGAATTCAGTCGGGAATTCGATGCGGCGATGGACAGCGATCTCAATACGTCTGCGGCATTGGCAGTCGTTTTCGCGGCGATGAATGCGAGCAGATCGACGCCGAATACTGCTCATCGGGCGTACCGGGAGTTCATCGATCGCGTCCGCAGGACGTTTGGTTGCTTCGAGCCGGAGGAGGAAATTCTCCCTCCGGAGGTTAACGCACTCTTAATCGAGCGCGAGGCTGCGAGGGGGGAAAAAGACTTTTCGGCTTCGGACAGCCTCAGAATCGAGATCGAAAAGCACGGATTCACCGTATTGGACACTCCCAACGGACAGAAAATTCGCAGGATCTGATTGTCAAAATCCCCATACAATCCAGCGAATCGGCCAATACTCCAAATATTCTTTTGTACAAATCGTGACATTTTGCAACAAGATTTTTCATTTCTTTCACATTCCTTCTTAGCTGCAAACAGGCATGTTTTGCGCAGTAGAAACCCGAAGAAACGACTTCCCGATGCCGAGAAACGCATTTGTCTCCTTTTCTAGAGCGTAACGGATCCCTCTCTGGGGCGTTTCTATGACTGCCACCTCTGTATTTGCGAGCTTGCGTGAGGGAGAACCCCTTCGCTAGGATCATCGCTGATCCGCTCGAAAGAAGAAGGTGAGCGAGGTCATTGCGTGATCATTGTCATATAGGCAACTTGCCCTACCACAGTAGGACAAGCATCACATCCCTCCTTATATAGGGGGATCGTGCACGGGGTCATCCTCCCTTAGAAATCCTCTATTCTTGGTGCGTTCTCTTTATATTTAAGGAGGAGAGTGCCACCTCTCAGCTCTGTCTGAGACCGGCGCTCAAACTCACGACACACGAGTGTAGAAGCATGGGGGTATGTCCTTTCTTCTCTTTTCATTCAGATCGATACGAACACCTTTCATTCCTTTCGTTTTTACTTTCTCCCTATTTCCCTTCTATGGAACTTTCTCGTTTGAAGAAAGTCCTGGCAGGATTCTCCGTTGCTGCGATCGCGCTGACGCAAATCTCTACAGCGCTCGCCGCTTACACGGATGTTCCTACAGGGTCGTGGTACGAATCCGCAGTGTCCGCACTGTCGAAGTACCTCGATGCTACACAGACGACCTTCCGCCCTGGCGATCTCGCCACACGCGCGGAGTTCGTGAAGCTCGTCGTTGAAATGAACGGCGGCATTCTCTCCACGGCACCGGCCGTCCCCACGTTTGACGACGTGGCTCCCTCCGCTTGGTACTACGGGTACATGGAGGATGCAGCGGCTGATAAGTGGGTCCAAGGCGACGGCGCCTGCGTGGGATCGCATCCCTGCTACGCCCGCCCGACGGCAAACATCAACCGCGCAGAGGCCGCGAAACTTCTCGTTACGGCCTTCGGTCTCGATAAGACCGGCGTTTCCGCTCAATTCGTCGATAACCCATCCGGACAGTGGTACACGGACGTCATTCAGACGGCCGCTGACCATTGCGTCCTCCAGGGTGACGATTCGACGGGCGCTGTCCGCCCCGGCGACAACATGAACCGCGCCGAAATGGTCGTCATGCTTAACCGCGTCGACCAGGGTCTCACCTACGGCAAGGATTGCGGAACGGCGACGACGCCCTCCGGTCCGGCCATCACCTCCGCGACGGCAGTGACCGCCTCGAAGGTAGACGTTGAATTCAACACGGATGTTGACGCCACAGCCGCAGCGACGGCCAGCGACTACGCCGTGACGCAGACCGGTGCTCCGGCCCTCGCGATCACGTCCGTCGTAGCGGTCAACTCCAAGACCGTTGAAATCACCATGACGAACGCTCTTACGAGCGGTGCGAACTACACCGTCACGGTGAGCAACATGAAGACGGCAGCCGGCGATGTCTTCTCCGACTCCGCCGCCTTCACGGGCTACAACTCCATCCCCGTTGGGAATGGAACGCTCGAAATCGCTCTCTCCTCCAAGAACCCCGTTGGTGACACCGTTCCCGGTGGCGCACGCGGAGTGACAATGGTTTCTCTCGACCTCACCGCTTCTTGCGATGATGACGTAACGCTCTCGGACATCACGGTTCTCCATGAGGGTTTCGGACACAGCGCAGGTATTGACGGTGTGTACGCCGAGGTCGACGGTGCGCGCGTTTCGCGCTCCCGCTCGATCGATTCCAAGGATCAGACAGCCGATATTCGCTTCACGACTCCCGTTGTCGTCCCCAAGTGTAAGACGGTGACGATGGACATCGCTGCGGATATCAATGCCGATGTCTCCTACGCCGGTGACGAGCACAATCTCACGGTTGAACTCGCTTCCGATGTTGTCGGCAATGCAAAGAGCACGACCGGCAACTTCCCCCTCAAGGGCAACACCTTCAAGGTGGCGTCCGTCTCGGGCGGAAAGGTCACGGTCGGATACCGTTCGATCTCCCCGAACACAGCCTACGTCGGTGACAAGTCCATCGTCGTCGGTAAGTTCGAATTCGATGCGGATTCCGTAGAGGATCAGACCCTCTACTCCGTAACGCTTCACCAGGACGGCACAGTCGCCGACGGTGATATCCAGAACCTTCGCATTCGCCGCACGGACGGCACGGTCATCACGAACACGGTTGCGCAATTCAGCAACAAGTTCGCGACGCTGACCTTCAACCCGCCCTTCACGATCCTCTCGGGTGACAAGATCAACCTCGAGGTGCTCGCCGATGTCAATGGCGGTGCTGCGAAGAACTCCACGATCAACATCGATGAAACGTCCGATATCTTCGCCGTCGGTTCCCTCTACGGGTACGGTGTGAACGGACAGCTCTACGGTTCCAATGTGGCGATGGACGCAACGACAAGTGAGTCTTCCGAAGTCCTCACCGTCAAGTCCGGAGAGTTCACGATTGAGGTCAACGGACCTTCCACGCAGAACTACACACGCGATCAGCACGGCGCGACGCTTGCCAATATCAAGCTCACGACGGGTGGCGATCCGGTGGATGTTCGCAAGATGTTCGTGATGGTTGCTGGAACCAGCACAGGACACACGCTTGCCTACTCCGGCAACGGCGACAGCAACATCTCTGACGTCATTGACACGGTTGCGCTCAAGGACACGACGACAGGTCGTTCCATCTCGGCGAACCGTCTCACGACGAGTGGTACATCCGGTGTGAATACCGGAACGACAACCGCTACGTATCAGATTTACGAATTCGATGACTTCACCGTGAGCGGTGCGGATACGTACCAGCTCAACGTCGACTTCATCGACAACGGCACCGGCCATCACCCAGAGGGTGGTGATCAGTTCCGCGCGATTGTCTGTGGCCAGCCAAGCGAAACGGATCTTGGTGCGGATGCCACAGGATGTTCCTTCAATAGCGTAATCACCGCTACGACTGCATACGACATGCAGATCGAGAGCTCCACGACGGGCGACAAGGTCCATGATGTCCGCCCCGGTGGTTCGATCATCGGTAACGCACAGAACATCGCTGATGCTTCTCTCAACGTCGCTGTGAAGACGCTTGCGTCTTCCGGCACGGCTGTGAAGAACTCCAAGGACATCAAGATGCTTCGCTTTGAGTCCACAGCGGGCGATGCGAAGGATGTTCGTATCACGAAGTTGGTCTTCCAGGCCGCTTCCGGTGCTCTCACCAACGGTGTGAACTACACACTCTGGGCCGATACGGATGGCAACGGAGTTGTTGATACGAAGATCGACAGCGGCAAGGCCGCGAGTGCAACACAGGGTACGGTCACCTTCGATACGATCCAGAACGGCGGTTACGTTGTACCGAAGTCGGCAACGGTCGCCTTCGAGGTCCATGCGGACATCGCTGGTTCTCTCCAGACCGTCAGTTCCCAGAATAACTACGTCCTTCAGCTGAAATTCGCGACGTCTGGCCCCGTTGAGGCAGAGACGGTTGATCGCGGAAGCAGCATCACGGTGACGCCGGTAACGGCAACGTCGCCGCTCTATACCTTGGTCAGCCAGGGTAACCTCTACGTTACGAAGGACACAGTATCGGTCAACAGCCACATGCTCCTCGGCGGTACGCTCGGCGATCCCGTTCTCCGCCTGAACTTGCGCGCTGAATTCGAACCGATCGATGTGACGAAGCTCTTCGTGACGAACTCGACAACGGCAAACTCCGTTGATCACTTCGATCTCTACCTCGACGGCGCAACCTCGCCGTTCGCAACGGCTACGACATCGAACTGTCAGACTGCAGATGATGCTCCCTCCAACACGTTCTGTGCGAGCATGCAGAGTCAGCAGCTTATCGTCGATCCGAGCAAGCCGGACGTGAAAGTTCTCGTCCGTCCTCGCATCAAGAGCGACGTTGATGGAGGCGTGGATACGGACTCAGTCCTGCTCCACGTTGATGCCACAGTCGGTAGCTCCCTGTCTGCGACAGGAGCGATCCGCGCACGTGGTGTCAATTCCAGCAATAACCTCTACGAGAACTACTCGGGACACCCAGCTGGAGTTGTCGTCATAGGTGGCACCTCATCGGCGGCTTCGAACGTGCAGGTCACCGGCGTGACGAACGCCATTGTGATGAGCAAGATCGGAACGATTGCAAACGCCGATCCTCACTCTCAGGGTTCCACGATCCAATCCAATGCCTGGGATATTGGTAGCTTCCAATTCACAGCGCTGGACAACTCGAATACGAACCACGGCAGCAACAAAGTCACGCTGACCGGTGTCGTCTTCACCGTTCAGGCCACGAACGTTCAATTGGATCCGGCTAAGTTCTACGTTCACCTCCTTGGTGACACGACCACAGCCGATATGAAGGCATGTGTGGCATACACATCAGCTGGCGTTGCCATCGCTGGTGGTGCAACACACGGTTCGGGTTCCATGCTCGTTCGCTGCGACCTTAACGGTACGCCGAACACGCAGATCAATCCGGCTGGCAACCTTACCTTGAATCTCCAAGGTTCGGTCTATAACACGAGGGTCGTTGCAGGGAACACGACCAACCTCGTCACGTCACTCACGAACTTTACGGATCGTTCCGTAGCGGCCTTCGGAGTTTCGTCGGGGCAAAACCACCTTCTCTGGAACGATCAGGACGACGCCTCTGGTACTCTCTTCTACTGGACTGAGTACTCGACGGATTCGATCAACTCGACCAGTTACGGTAGCTAAGTCCCTTGCCTCGTAAGCAACCAAAAACCCTCCGCGAAAGCGGGGGGTTTTTTGGTAGGAACTCTTGTTCTTCTTTCTCAAGGGTGTTTTCTCTTTCTTTGTCAGGCGCGACAAAGAAAGAGAGAAAGAAAACGCTGGCGCGCCGAAGCTCATTATCTGGCTCTGCGCCTCTGCTCCGGCTGCTCCAAGGTTTCGCAGCCGTCGCGTCGGCGGAATGCCACGGCGTTCGAAAACGCCGTGGCACAGAGCCTTGCCTCAAAGTTCAAGAACTCTTTCGCAGATGAGGCAACGGCGCGCGACCGCGAAGGTTGTTTTACGTTCCATCAGCACATACAAAGAAAGCCGGAGCGCGCAACACGGGGTGGAATAGTTTTTCAGAGGAAACATTTTACGAAGCATTGTTGCGCGAGCACTTTCTTTCCGCCTTTCTTTCTTGCCCTGAGAAAGAAAGGCGATCCCCGTCGCCCTGACAAAGAAAAAGAAGAACAAGGTTCCCTCACCCCCCACAAAAAGAAAACATCTTTGAAGAAAGGCGATCCCTTATCCCAGGATTTTTCTTTTCATGCGAAGCAGAGATGCCAGGACCGGCCTCAGAATGATTTGTTGCTCCGGCGGATAGGTCACAAGAGTCCCGCCGAACTTCTCTTTGAATGACGAGATGCCCTTCCAGGGATGGCTTGCATCGGCATCAGGAGGCGCCACTCCGAGGAGATCGTAGGCTTCGCAGCCCTGTTCCTTGCAATGGCGCATCGCCTCCCATTGGAGGAGATAGGGGGCCATGAGGGCACGATGCGCGTAGTCGGATGCTCCGTAGTAGTAGATGCCCGTCTTTCCCCAATTCACGCCCATGAGCCCCGCAATGGGCTCTTTTGATGTGGTGGAAAAGGCGAGGAGAAGGAAGCTTCCGGGGAGGCCGCGCAAGAAATTCTCGTACTGCTTCTTCGGAAGGTTTTGGAATTGGTCTCTTTGGCTCGTCTGCTTGAGGAGCGCGTAGAACGCATCGATATCCTCGCTTCGCGTCACGGTGACGCCGTGCTTCTGCGCGAGTCGGAGATTGTAGCGGCCTTTCTGGTGCATCTGCACGAGGAGGGCTTCTTCGGGCTGCGTCAGATCGACTATGATGCTTGCTTCGGGCTGGATGTGACGGCTCGAAGGTGCAAACAGCGCGAGAGATGGTTCTAGTGCGTTGAGAGGGGAGCAGAAGAGTGTCAGGCATTTACTAGTTTTTGCCTCAGCGATAATGGCTTCCAGAAGGCCTCTTTCCAAATCTTTGGATGAGGATTCCGGCCGAAGCGGGCCGCGAGGGATATCCCATGTTTCGTAACCCAGTGTCGTTTGATCGATGATGACGAGAGCAGAGGCAAGGATGCGTTCCCCGTCGATGGCGGCGAAGAGGCGGGTCATGCGACCAAGGGATTCCTGGAAACGTTTCCATTCCAGCGATTGCCAGAGCGTTCCGTGAGCATGACATCGCACCCATGCGTCGTAGGCGGGTTCCTGAGCGATGGAGAGTTCGCGGATCTGCACCTCCACAGTATGAAGGTCTGCCGCCAAGTGTGAAATATCAGATTTCTTTGGGGAATCATTGGCCGAAAGCGCCATGAGAGGTACAATCGGGGATCATTCCTCTCCTCACTCATGCCTTACACTCTCGCACCCCTTCCCTACGATTTCTCCGCCCTTGAGCCATTTATCTCGGGCGACATCATGCATGTGCACTATGAGAAGCATCATCAGGCGTACTGCGACAACACGAACAAGGCCCTGGCCGGCACCGCTTTCGAGGGCAAGCCCGTCGAGGAAGTCCTAAAAAATCTCTCGCAGCTTCCGGAGGACAAGCGCACCGTAGTTCGCAATCAGGCGGGAGGGTATCTCAATCACACGTTTTTCTGGACGTTCATGAAGCCGAAGTCCGGAGGCAAGCCCGCAGGCGATCTTCTGAAGGAGATGGAGGGCGCGTTTGGCACGTTCGAATCGTTCCAGGAGAAATTCACTGCAGCTGCGGTGACGCTTTTCGGATCCGGTTGGGCGTGGCTGGTGGCGAAGGATGGAAAACTTCAGATCGTGCAGACGGCCAATCAGGATTCACCGCTGTCGCAGGGCATGACACCCCTCTTCGCGATCGACGTCTGGGAGCATGCGTACTATCTCCAGTACAAAAACTTCCGCGCCGACTACGTGAAGGCGTTCTGGAATGTGGCGAACTGGGAGGAGGTGGAGAGGAGGTGGATGGAGGCAAGGAACTGAAGAATTTTTCTCCGTACCATCATCGATGAAAGAAAAAAAATCCAGTGCAAGGCATTTTTCTCGGGCAGCACGCCTCGTCCGTCGCGGACTCAAGTGCCCGCATGTGGCTTTGCCGTGAGCTTCACGGAATCGCGTTCAGTCACGACAGCGCCTGAAGAAGGTCTTCGCGGGGCAGAGAGGAAAAATTTTTATTGACACGTCACTGCACGCGCATATATTTGGGCATATTTCCTCCTTCCACTTTTAGACATGGTCCACCGCTCGGCTTCCGGAACACGCTCCGTGCGCGCTCCCAAAGAGGCCTTTCGATCTTCTAAGGTTGGTACGACTTCCAAGACGTTCACACCCCTCACAGAGGCGGAATACAAAAACAGCAAAGCATGGGGCATGGCCACGGCCGTCGATATTCACGGCTGCGATCCGGCTCTCGTTCGCGATGCGGCTGCGATCAAGCTCTTCACGAAGGTGCTTTGCGAGAAGATCGGCATGAAGAGATTCGGCGAGACTGTCGTCGTCAATTTCGGCGAGGATGAGAAGGTGGCGGGGTTCTCCATGACACAGCTGATCGAGACGTCTCTTATTTCGGCGCACTTCGCCAACCAGACGAATTCCATCTATCTCGACGTCTTCAGTTGCAAGTTTTACGAGGCGAAGACGGTCATCGATTACGCCCTCTCGTTCTTCGGTGGCACGAGCTACAACGCGCACTGCGTGCTCAGAGGATGCGCAGCGTTCCCGAAGGGGTATCAGGAGGGGTTCTCGGGTCGCAACATCGTTCTCAATTCGAAGATTGAGATCCCTTTGCTCGCCTCACGCTGATCGTATCTTGGATTCTGTTGAAACGATCGCGGCAAAAACGCGAACTTCCTTCTCAGGCCGTATTTTGATGCTCGGGTATGGCGGCGTCGCACAGTGCACGCTGCCGATGCTGATGAGGCATATCGATATTCCGGCGAACAAGATCACGGTGATGGATATGGTGGACTGCAAACATTCCCCCCTGCTGCGAGAACCTCTTTCTCAAGGAGTGAAATTTGTGCAGGAGCAAATCAAGAGGGAGACGATGGGGGAGCAGCTGGGCAAGTACGTCGGCGCGGGCGACATGATCATCGATTTGGCATGGAACATCGAGTGCACGGACATCCTCTCCTGGTGCCACGATCACGGCGTGCTCTACATCAACACCTCCGTCGAGCTCTGGGATCCCTACGAGGATTGGGAGCATAAGACCGCCACGGAGCGCACGCTCTACGTACGCCACATGGCCATCCGCGAGCTGATGAAGACGTGGAAGGAGCCCGGCCCCACGGCCGTACTGGAGCACGGAGCCAATCCCGGCCTCGTCTCACATTTCACCAAGCGGGCGCTGATCGATATTGCGAAGAAGCTGATGGCCGAGAAGACGAAGGATCCGCGTATCAAAGATGTTCAGGATGCCATCGCCGCAGGTGCATTCAACAAGCTTGCGCAGCTCCTCGGCGTCAAAGTCATCCACATCAGCGAGATCGATACGCAGATCACCAATCAACCTCACGGGCCGGACGAATTCCTCAACACGTGGAGCGTGGCCGGATTCCACGAAGAGGGGACGGCACCGGCCGAGATGGGATGGGGGACGCACGAACGGTGGATGCCGCCGGATGCGCGCTGCCATGTGAGCGGCCCGCGCAATCAGATCTGTCTCGCGCGGTTCGGCATCAATACCTTCGTCCGCTCTCGCGTGCCGAGTCAGGAGATCGTCGGGATGGTCGTGCGCCACGGCGAAGCCTTCACTCTCTCTGACTCTCTCACCGTGAACGGCCCCGACGGTTCGCCGGTCTACCGTCCCACGGTGCACTACGCCTACTCGCCCTGTGCCGCGGCCATCGCCTCGCTGCATTCGCTGCGCGCCCGTCACTACGCCCTCCACGACAAAATGCGCATCATGGGCGACGACATCCTGCCCGGTGGCGTGGACGAGCTGGGAGTGCTGCTCATGGGCCACGATTTCAAGAGCTGGTGGACGGGAACGGTGCTCAGCATCGATGAGGCGCGCCGGCTCGTGCCGGGAATGAATGCTACGACGATGCAGGTGGCCGCCTCGGTCCTCGGGGCAGTCTTCTGGATGATTAAGCATCCATCCGAAGGCGTGAAAATCCCCGACCAACTTCCGCACGAGGAAATCCTAGGTGTGGCCTCTCCGTATCTTGGTGAGATTCCTTCCGTCCCGCTCGATTGGATGCCGCATGGCAACGACACCGTGGCGGCGAAGATGGTGAATACGTTCGCCCCCGGCGAGGACGATCCGTGGCAGTTTGCGAACTTTCTGATGTCTTGACTTCATCTTTAAAGAACAACTAGGATATCTCCAGAACATGACTTCCTCACGCACCCTTCTTCAGAGCCTTGCACTCCTTCTCCTCCTTACGGAGGGAAAGAGGCTGGCTGCGTGATGAGAAGAAGAGTCGAAGCAGAGCCCCTTTCCCAAGCGGAAGAGGTTTTTCTTATTTCTTTTCTTTTCCTCACCATGTCTCCCGTTGATTGTCCTCAAGTTGAAGAGCCGGTAGTTCCCGTCGCCACTCCTGTGCGGCGAGCGCCGGAAGTAACTCCTGATCCTCCTATTTTACGTGGGCGAGAGTTATTCGATCCAAGCGCGATACGAATGCAAGTTGAGGCGATCCTTCGTCCTGTTGGTATTGTGGCGGATCTCGAGGATGGGAAGGTCTATATTCGTGGCGCGAACGGATGTAGCGGGCTTGTAAGCAAATGGCTCAGTGATCAAGGATTTCGCTGGTGGCAGAAAGAAGACGGACTGGTGACGAAAGCTTCGGATCGGCCGAGTTCCAAAAGCACGCAGTCGGCTGACTGATTGTGCTCAGAGGAATCCTTTCGTCCGTCATCGAATACCATTCCCGTTTTTCCCATTCTTCTTCTTGCCGTGTTTCCCGCGCCAGTACTTGTCGACGTTCACGCGGTAGAGATTGTTGTAGCGTTCGAGTTCGTTTGGCCCCGCGAGCTTGAGGACATCGAGCTCCGGGGCGAACATCTCGGAGTAGCGGTCGCGGCGGCGGATGAGCTTGGTGGTGCCGTCGGGGTGTATGAGGACGATCGCCGCGCGCTTGATGGTATTGAAGTTCGAGGCCATCACCTGCGCGTACGCGCCGACGTCCATGATGGCGAGGAGATCGCCGGCCCGCAGCTTCGGCATGTGCAAATCGCGGGAGATGATCTCCCAGCAGTCGCAGGTGTTTCCTCCGATGGTGAGGCTGTGGATGCGCGGGGCGTTCATTTTCGACGCGGGCAGCACATCGTAGTGGAGGCCTTCCTGCACGAGCGCGTCCGGCACGAAGTTGTAGGCGGACGAATCCACCACCACCATGCGCTTCTTGAGGCCGAGCCTCTTGCGCGAGACGACCTTGGTGAGGCCGATGCCGGCGTTGAGGACGATGCTCTTTCCCGGTTCGAAGATGAGGCGCAGCGGATGGACGATGCCGTTGCGTTCGAGGAGACGGTGAAACCACGGCGTGAAATCGCGCATGGCCTCGATCGGAAATGCCGTCTCGTCTCCTACGGCGGCGGGGAAGCCGCCCCCGAGCGAGAGCGTCTTGATGCGAATACCGCGATCCAGACAGCGCTTGATGAGTTTCACCATGACGCGTGCCACGGCTTTGTACACTCTGGTTTCGTGGACGTACCCGCCGAAGAAATGGAAGCCGTGTAAATCCACGAAGGGGCTTTTGAGTGCGAGATCGATCGCGCGGTCGATGTAGCCGATCGGGATGCCGTACTTGTTGCCCCGCGTCGAGTACTGGCCGATTTCGATCATGGGATTGACGCGGATCGCGACGTCGATGTGCTTCTTGAGCTTCTTCGCGGTTTGAGCGATCTGCTCCAGATCTTCGAGGGAGTCGGCGGTGATCGATTGCACGCCGATCTTCACGGCGAAGTGCAGATCCTGCTCGTTCTTGTAGAGGTTCGTGAGCGAGAGCTGCTTGGGTTTGTAATCGGCGAGGAGCCCGAGGATGAGTTCCCCGACGCTGGAGCAGTCGAGCTCAAATCCTTCCTCGCGGAGAATGCGCAAGATTTCGAGGTTGCTGTTGCACTTCACCGCGAACTGAAATCCTATCTCGGGACCGAAGGTCTTCTTGAAGCGCTGCGCCCGCTCACGGATCTCGCTCTCCACATATACGTAGATCGGTGTTCCGTACTTGTTGATGATGTGGTCGACGGGAACACCTTCGATCATGAGCATCCCGCGGCGATCCTGACTCAGAAAATCTTCCCAGCGATCACGCATGTAGCGCGAGGAGACGCGTTGCTGGCGACTGGAGCGCGGAGACTTCTTCGGGGTCGTGCGTTCGGGGGGAGGTTTCATCTCAGTGCGTTCTGTGGGAAAACAACGCGCAATTGTAGGATGCGCGCTCCGCATGTCAATAGTTTTCTCTTTCCTTTGCGGTGGATGAGATTCGCGGGTTCCTCTATCATTTTTTCATGGCCGCGAAGAACAAGTTTCTCGGCATCGACCAAGACGTCCTCTTCGATCACTACGGCGCATCTGCTCGCGGTGACGGCATCTTCGGCCTCTCGTGTTCCCGTAACGATTCCAAGATCGTTCTGCTCCCCGTGCCCTTCGAAGCGACGGTCTCGTACGGAGCCGGAACGGCGAAGGGGCCGCGCGCGATCTTGGCTGCGAGCACGCAGGTGGATCTCTTCGACCGGGAGCTCGGCCTCTTCTACAAGGCCGGTATCGCGATGCTGCCGGAGTCCTCGCAGGTGCGCAGATGGAACACAGAGGCTCGGCGCCATGCGCGCAAGGTGATAGCGAAAGGCGGGGCGGATGGGTCCAATCGCACGGATGCGGATGCGGTGAATGCGATCGGCGCGAAGCTCAATGCGTTTGTGGAGAAGGAGACACGAAAAATTTTAAAGGAAGGGAAAATTCCGGGGCTCATCGGCGGCGACCACTCGACGCCGCTTGGCGCGATCAAGGCGTGTGCCGATCAGCACGGATCAATCGGAGTGCTTCACATCGATGCGCACAGCGACACCAGAGACAGCTTCGAGGATTTCACGTTCTCCCACGGCTCGATCATGCGTCATGTGATGAAGGAAGTCCCGGGCGTGAAAAAGCTCGTGCAGGTGGGCGTGCGCGATTTCTGTCGGGAGGAGATGCGGTTTTTGGAACAGAGCAAGGGAAGGATCGAAGTGTTCTTCGACGAAGACACGGCGAGCGAGCAGCTCTCGGGAGGGAAGACGTGGATGCAGACGTGCTCGGAGATTGTCGGGAAACTTCCGAAGAAGGTCTACATCTCGTTCGACATCGACGGCCTCGATCCCGCGCTCTGTCCGCACACGGGTACGCCCGTGCCGGGGGGACTCTCATTCCATCAGGCGCTCTTGCTGCTCAAGACCGTCGCCAAATCGGGACGCAAAATCGTGGGATTCGATCTCGTGGAAGTCGCGCCGGGACCGGATGAATGGGATGCCAATGTGGGCGCGCGCCTGCTCTTCAAACTCTGCGGGTGGACGCTGAAATCGCAGGAGTGAGAGCATTTGTGGACGTAGACTCATGGCGTGAAAGAATGTAAAATATCTATTACATGATTGATATCAATTCTCTGTTTGAGGGCGTCAATTCCGGCGGCGCGGATCCCGAAAGGGATCGAAGATTGTCTTTAAGGAAGCAGATGGGTGACGTGCATGACGAGGTGAAGGGTGTCGTCGAAGAGACGCATTCTTTAGCGCAAGCGAAGAGAGCGGAGTTGCAAGCCCGGCGCGAAGCCGGGGAGATCAGTCCTCATGATTTTGATCTCAATTTTATCGCCCAGCTCAATGAGATGGGGGAGCCCCTGCAGTTCACGGATCTTATTCATCAGACGGGCAAGCAGGCCGTCGTCATTTCGCGTGAGCAGATGGAGATACTGGGTGGGTTTTCCTTCATTGCTCGCGATGGACAGACAATCACGGTGGAACCCGAGAGCGTTGAAGAAGAGCTCATTTTGTTTCCCGAAGAATTGTGGTTTGAAGAGGAGGGGAAGTGATGCAAAAAACATTTGACGCATCCGCCAAATCCTTTAGAATCCGAGTACATCGCGCAGTGGCTTCCGATTGTGTTTTGAGTGCTGTGCCCCGTTCGCCGTTTTCCCGGCATTCCCCCCCATTTGTTATGGCGAAGAAAAAGCCTGCGAAGAAACACGTCGCGAAGCACGTCTCGAAGAAGAGCGTGAAGGTCGCAAAAAAGGTCGCAAAGCCGAAGAAGGCGATCGTTAAAAAAGCCGCACCGCACAAGCCGGAGGTGAAGGTAGTGAAGAAGGAGGAGGTGAAGAAGCCGCTCTTGCCCGCGAAGGTGCCGCCGAAGCCCGTCATCAAAATTCCACCCAAGCGCGCCTACCAGATGCAAGTCGGGGCGGATGTCCTCGCGAGACTGACGCCGCACGTCCAGGGCGTGATCGGTCGTATTCCCTCCGTGTTCCAGACGTTGCCTGCCTCTCTGAAGCCGTCGAAGGTGGAAGGGGGAAGGGTGTACCTCACGGAAGAAGTGGAGGAGACGTTCGTCCCCTCGCTCATCGAGATGCAGATTTTGAGCTACAAGTGGTTCCTCACAGAGGGTCTCAAGGAGCTCTTGGAAGAGATTTCTCCCATTACGGATTTCTCCGGAAAGAAGATGGAACTGCGCATTCTCGGCCACACGTTCGATCCGCCGAAGTACGATCCGGATACGTGTCGCCGCCGCAACCTCTCCTACGAGGCCGCGATGAAAGGACACGTCCAGCTCATCAATAAGGAGACGGGCGAAATCAAGGAGCAGGATGTGTTCCTCGGGAGCATTCCTCTCATGACGGAGGGCGGGACATTCATCGTGGACGGCATCGAGCGCGTCGTCGTTCACCAGCTCGTCCGTTCGCCGGGTGTGTTCTTCTCGAAGATGCCGGAGTATCCCAAGTACCACGCGGCGAAGATCATCCCCAAGCGCGGCGTGTGGCTCGAGATCGAAACGGATCGCCGCGGGATCATCTCCTGCAAAATCGATCGCAAGCGCAAGATTCCCATCACGCAGCTCCTGCGCGTCTTCGGCTACCCCACGGATTCGCAGATCTTGGATGTCTTCAAGGATGTGACGGAACAGGAGCATGATTTCATCCTCCACACCCTCGAGAAGGATCCGGTGCGTACCGTTGAGGAGGCGTATCAGAGCGTCTACCGCAAAATCCGCCCCGGAGATCTCGCCACACCCGAGAACGCCAAGCAGCTTATCGATTCGCTCTTCTTCGATTTCAAGAAGTACGACATGGGCAACATCGCCCGCTACAAACTCAACCGTCGCTTCAACGTCGCGACACCCAGCGACGAGGCGCATCGTGTTTTCCAGGTGAAGGATTTCGTCGAGATTCTCCGCGAGCTCATCCGTCTCAATAACGGTCACGGCGTCGCGGATGACATCGATCATCTCTCAAACCGCCGCGTCCGCAGCGTCGGCGAGCTCGTGCAGAACAAGTACCGTGTCGGTTTGGTGCGCACCGAGCGCATCGTGAAGGATCGTATGACGGTGATGGATCTGGAGACGGTGACGCCCACACAGCTCATCAACTGCCGACCGATCACGGCGGCGATGCGCGAATTCTTCGCGAGTTCGCAGCTCTCGCAATTCATGGATCAGACCAACCCGCTTGCGGAACTCGCCCACAAGCGGCGCCTCTCCGCGATGGGTCCGGGCGGACTCTCACGCGAGCGCGCGAGCTTCGACGTCCGCGACGTTCACACCAGTCACTACGGACGCATCTGTCCGATCGCCACTCCCGAAGGACCGAACATCGGTTTGGTGGTTCACCTTGCGGGCTTTGCCCGTGTGAACGAATACGGATTCCTCGAGACGCCGTACCGCGAGGTCAAGCATGACGTGCCTCTCGATCCGGAGAAGCTATTCGGTCGCATGATCGACATCGCGGTGAAGGAGAGTCGCAAGATTGTGGCGCGAGAAGGGGACGTCATCGATACCAAGGAACTCGCACGCAAGGTCGTCTCCGTGCTCAAGAAGGAGGGGCTCAAGTCCGTTCCCGTTCGCGCGTACCTCACGAGCAAGGTGATCTATGCGGATGCGGAGCAGGAGCGTCACCTCACGGTTGCGCAGGCCCAGAACAGCGTTACTCCTCTGCAGGAATTTCTCTCGACGCGCATTCCTTCCCGCAAGGCGGGAGAGACGGTGCTTGCGCACATCCGCGATGTCACGCACGTCGATGTCTCGCCGAGACAAATTCTCTCCATCTCGACATCCCTCATTCCGTTCCTCGAGCACGACGACAACACGCGCGCATCCATGGGAACGAACATGCAACGACAGGCCGTTCCGCTCGTCCGCCCCTCCGCTCCGCTCGTCGGAACGGGAATGGAAGGACTCGCTGCCCGCGCGTCGGGTCATGCGCTGCTCGCGGAAGAAGACGGTGAAGTGACGGCGGCCGACGCCTCGTCGGTGTCCGTCGTCTATCGATCCGGACGCAAACATACGTACAAGCTCCACACGTTCGTGCGCAGCAACCAGGGCACATGCTTCAATATGCGTCCGAAGGTGCTTCGTGGACAGAAGGTTCGACGCGGCGATCCCATCGCCGACGGCGCTGCGGTGGAGAACGGCGAGCTCGCGCTCGGTCAGAACCTCCTCGTCGCGTACCTCTCCTGGGAAGGATATAACTTTGAGGATGCGGTCATCATTTCCGATCGTATCGTGCAGAGAGGGGATTTCGATTCCATCCACATCGAGTCCTACATCACGGATATTCGCGACACCAAGCTCGGTCCCGAACTCGTAACGAGAGACATCCCGAACGTCGGTGAGGCCAAGCTGAAGGATCTCGGATCCGACGGTGTCGTTCGCATCGGTGCCACGGTTCACGAAGGCGACATCCTCGTCGGCAAGATTACGCCGAAGGGCGAGACGGAGCTGACGCCGGAAGAGCGTCTCCTCCAGGCGATCTTCGGAGACAAGGCCAAGGACGTGAAGGACAGCTCGCTTCGACTCCCCGGCGGCGCCGGAGGAAAAGTCGTCGACGTGCACGTGTTCGACCGGTCGGAGGGCGACGAGCTCCCGACGGGTGTCATCAAGCAGATCAAAGTGTTCGTTGCGCAGACGCGCAAAATTCAGGTGGGAGACAAGATGGCGGGCCGCCACGGAAACAAGGGAGTCGTCTCGCGCATCGTGGCTCGCGAGGACATGCCCTTCCTCCAGGACGGGACCCACGTTGATATCATTCTCAACCCCCTCGGCGTCACATCCCGTATGAACATCGGACAGATTCTCGAGACACACCTCGGATGGGCGTGCCAGGTGCTCGGCATTCGCATGGCGACGCCGACACTCAACGGTATCAGCACGGATCAGGTGGGGGATTTCCTCACGGCATCGAACTTGCCGCACACGGGCAAGGTGCAGCTCTACGACGGACGCACCGGCGAGCGCTTCGCTCACGAGACGACGGTCGGCATGGTGTACATGTTGAAACTTCTGCACTTGGTCGAGGACAAGATTCACGCCCGCTCTGTCGGTCCGTACTCGCTCGTCACGCAGCAGCCGCTCGGAGGCAAGGCGCAGCACGGAGGACAGCGCTTCGGAGAAATGGAAGTGTGGGCACTCGAGGCGTACGGCGCCGCCTACACGTTGCAGGAAATGCTCACCATCAAATCCGATGACGTCATCGGACGCTCCAAGGCATACGAGTCCATCGTCAAGGGCGAACCGATCCGCCGCCCGTCCATCCCCGAATCTTTCAACGTCTTGGTCAAAGAACTCCAGGCGCTCGGTCTCAAAGTGGAACTCCTCAAGTTCAAGGAAGAAGTCCCGCCGGAGGAGCGCGTGAAGGTCGAAGAGGGCGAGGTCGAGATGGTGGAGATGAGTTCTAGAGTCGAGGCGGAAGAGGAAGCCGAAGAGATCGTCCCCGGCGTGGATAAGATCGAGGAACTATCGGACGTCGGAACCGAGACGGCCGCGGAAGTGATCGCAGGCATCGAGGAAGGGGAAGAGGTTGAGGCCACCGGCGAATCCGCAAAGGAAGAGATGACGGAGGCGGCTAGCGAGGAAGCGATGGAGGATGCGTGAGGAGTGGGTGATTAATGGATAATGGAAAATGGATAATGGACAATGAGGACGGCTCCGCGAGGGGCCGTTCTTTGGTATATTTATGCACTATGTTTATTGATCGCGAAGCATTGGAAAGAATCTGTGCGACCGAGCGAAGAAATAATGCGCGGTACGATGCGCTGTTTGCCGCTCATACGAACATTATTCGCGGAGGAGGAATTGCTTTCAATCTCGAACAGCTCTCTTCATTTATCACGCCCGAAGAATCGCAAGAACTCCTGGCGATTGCCACGGAGAGGAGGGAAATTGCGAATCGGATATGGACGATGATCGGGGATATGACGGAGGATCTCTGAGCATGCGGAACAGCGTTCAGCTTTTTCCGTAGCCATGATTTCGGTAGATCAATATTTCTGCATGCTCGAAGGTGCCTCATTGATCGCCGGATTTTCTATGCTTTGCCTCCTCTACTCCTTTCCCCATTTTTCTATGTTCACCGTGAATCGCGTCACGCTGCTTGGCAACGTCACCCACGATCCCGAAGTCCGTGCCACGAAGTCGGGCACGTCCCTCGTTACGCTCGGCTTCGCCACCGACAACGTCCGCAAGGACGAAAAAGGCGAGATGCAACGCGAACCGGAATTCCACCATCTCGTGTGCTTTGGGCTCCTCGCGGATTTCACTGCCAAAGCCATCAAGAAGGGCGCCCCCCTCTACGCCGAAGGCCGTCTCCACACCAGTAAGTGGGAGAAGGCGAAGGGGCAGACGCAGAGCCGCACGGAAATCATCGTCGACCGGCTCGTCCTCCTTTCCCCGAAGAAAGAATCGGCGGCGGAGGCGACGCACTCCTGAGTGTCCATTATCAGAGGAGGCAGGCGGCAGATGTGTTCTTGCGGCCTGTTTCCGCATGGATACAATAAGTCCTTTCCCCGTCTCTCCATGCCCCTTCCCGATGATAGCTTCAACCCGGAAATCGCCCGGACGATCTATGGCCAGCCATCTCAGGGCGATACGGAGTTTGAAACCTTCATCAGCGTGGCACATGGAGAAGACGATCCGCTGAATCTGATCAATGAGATCTTGGCGATCGGATTGCGCATACGAAGAGCATGCAAAGCCGGTATGGATCTGGGAGAGGGGCATACGCCGGACGAAATTGAAGCTCTTGTTCGGAGTCGGTTCAGTGTTCTGAAAGACGAAGATGTCTACGCTTCGGGATCTGTGCTGGAGCGGCTTAATCAAATCCGCGAACAACTGCTTCCCTTTGAGCAAATGGCGGCTTCTTTTCTGCAGCGGGAGACGCGCCCGTAGGAACATGAATTTATTTCTTTTCTTCTTGACCCTCCTTGGTCGTAGCGTAAAATAACGCGGCTTTATGGTGAGACGTGATCACCCGCAGGATTAGTGTCGAAGAAAAACGACTAATTCTACGGGTGCGCGCAAGCCACCCGCTTTTTTTATCCCGCATTCGCGGGGTGGAAAAATTCTCCTCTCCTGCAGCCAAGCGGGATGAGAATCGTTCGGGTCGGCTCCTCACCGGTGCTCATTGAAAGCATCGGCTCGAAAAAATTGAAGAAAGATCTATTGAAATTTCCCCCTCAACTACCGTTGAGGGAAGGACACAATGTATGTTGTGCTGCTGCGACTCTGAACAGGTCGTAGCACACCAACAGTAGACCCCGTACGAAGCTTGCTTCGTATTGGGGCATGAAAATGTTACTCATCGCATCACACGGATGCCTCGACTCTGCATTCCGATGAAGGACGTGGCCAGCTGCGAAAAGCTTCGGCGAGCCGCTAGGCAGGCGCTATCAACCGAAGATATCCGAATGGGGAAACCCTTCCCGAGTTATGTTGGGAAACCCGGGCTCTAAGCCCGGGAGGTCACTCTGGGAACTGAAACATCTCAGTACCGGAGGAAAAGAAATCAAAAAAGAGATTCCCTGAGTAGTGGCGAGCGAAAGGGGAACAGCCCAAACCTCGTGCTTGCACGAGGGGTTGTAGGACTCCGCTATCCGACACTTTTTCCATAGTCAAACGTCCCTGGAAAGGGCGGCCATAGAGGGTGATAGCCCCGTAGACGAAATGGAAAAAGGCGGTAGGAGTATCCTGAGTAGGATCGGACACGTGAAATCCGGTCTGAATCTGGGTGGACCACCATCCAAGGCTAAACAGATGCAGAGATCAATAGCGGATAGTACCGTGAGGGAAAGGTGAAAAGCACCCCGAAAGGGGGATGAAATAGTCTCTGAAATGTGATGCGTTCAAGGAGTAGGAGCTCCGCTTCGGCGGAGTTACTGCGTTCCTTTTGCATAATGAGCCAACGACTTTGTTGTCAGTGGCATGGCTAAGGCAGTTTTAGCCGGAGCCGGAGCGAAAGCGAGTCCAAATAGGGCGTCTGTCGCTGGCACAAGACCCGAAACCGGGTGAGCTATCCATGAGCAGGGTGAAGCCTCGCGAAAGCGAGGTGGAGGCCCGAACCATAACGTGTCGCAAGACGTTGGGATGACTTGTGGATGGGAGTGAAAAGCTTACCGAACCCGGAGATAGCTGGTTCTCTTCGAAATGCCTTTAGGGGCAGCCTCGTCATACACGATCGGGGGTAGAGCGACTGTTTGGATGCGGGGGTCTTCTCGACCTGCCAAATCCTGACAAACTCCGAATACCGATCCTTTGGTGACGGGAGTGAGACGGTGACAGCGAACTGCCATCGTCGAAAGGGAAAGAACCCTCATCATTAGCTAAGGTCCCCAAATATCGTTCAGTGGTAAAGGAAGTGTAGATGCTTCAACAACCAGGAGGTTGGCTTAGAAGCAGCCATCCTTTAAAGAAAGCGTAACAGCTCACTGGTCGACGCATCTATGCGCCGAAAACTCAACGGGGCTAAACGATATACCGAAGCTATGAGTGCTCAGAGGCCTTCGGGCGTCTGGGCGCAGTAGAAGAGCGTTCCGTTCAGCTGTGAAGCAGTACTGCGAGGTGCTGTGGAGCGTACGGAAGTGAGAATGTTGGCATGAGTAACTACTAGGCAGGTGAAAACCCTGCCCGCCGAATCCCCAAGGTTTCCCACGCAACGGCAATCGGCGTGGGGTTAGTCGGTCCTAAGGTCAGGCCGAAAGGCGTAGCCGATGGACAGCAGGTCAATATTCCTGCACCTCATGGGAATCGATCAAGGAAAGCGACAGAGCGAGCGGTTCGCCTCTACTCCCTTCGGGGAGCATGTGGACAGTTCAGGACGTCGTTAACCTAGAAGCGGTGTGACGGAGTGGGAAGATCAGAGCGTGCGATTGACTGCACGTAGAAGGCGTAAAGCGTTGAGGCCCGAAGGCAAATCCTCGGGCTGAGTTGAGCGCCGACCTCAAATGGTCCCTTCATTGGGATCGAGTCTGACTCTTTCTGCTTCCAAGAAAACCATCGCTTCGAGAGTCCTATGAGACCGTACCGCAAACCAACACTGGTGGGGTGGTCGAGTAGACCTAGGTGAACGGGAAAACTCGCGTTAAGGAACTCGGCAATGAAGCGTCCGTAACTTCGGGATAAGGACTCCCCGCGCAAGCGGGGTGCAACAAAAGAGCCCAGGCGACTGTTTATCAAAAACACAGGTCCCTGCTAAGCCGTAAGGCAACGTATAGGGGCTGATGCCTGGCCAGTACTAGAAGGTCACGTAAGGGGGTGTTAAAGCTCCCGAACTAAGCCCTAGTGAACGCCGGCCGTAACTATAACGGTCCTAAGGTAGCGAAATTCCTTGTCGGGTGGTCGTACATAACTTGCCCGAACGACGAGCAATCGTCGGCACTGAGGAATCCGCTATTATTGATAAGCAGTCTCACACTCGAGACGTGTGATATCCCTGACGAAAGTCGAGGGATGGGCAAATGGAGAAGACCGAGTTCTTGGAATATTATTATTCTGATTCAGTCCGTTGAGAGCAGCGCCAAAATGCTGCAACAGTGAAAAACGTGGCCATATGCTGGAACCTCCCTGCATCCTCTACGCCGCAAGGTACGAGGTGGGGACAATCAGCAGGAAACCCGGCTTCGTCCGTCGTTCCGTTGGAACGCCGCGACTACGCCGTGGGATCCTCAGAGACTTTACGCCATGCTCCGGCTTCGCCCCTTCGGCTTAGCTGCGATGAAGATAAAGTCCGATCCCTGTGGCGACACAGGGCGCACGGAAATCGACGTGCACTAAAAAACAGCGTTACTCTTCTAGACAGAGTAGGTTGTGCGCTCCGACTTTCGGAGTTGTTCGCTCACCACGAACAGGAACAATTCCTGACTCCAAAAAGACATCGCGAAGGCAAGCTACGCTTGCCTGGAGCGATTCCTCTTAGGGAAAGGATGGTTCATGGAAGGAAAACCGTAGGTTTGCCTTTCATGCCTCGGATGAAGATAAAGTCCGATCCCTGTGGCGACACAGGGCGCACGGAAATCGACGTGCACTAAAAAACAGCGTTACTCTTCTAGACAGAGTAGGTTGTGCGCTCCGACTTTCGGAGTTTCCGACTCACCATCGGAAGGAACCCTTTGAAGTTCCGACCCGCACGAATGGTATAACGGTCTGGGCACTGTCTCGACGCGAGGTCCGGTGAAATTTCAGTCCCGGCGCAAATGCCGGGTAGATCACGGTAGGACGAAAAGACCCTATGAAGCTTTACTATATGCTGGCATTGATGCATTGGTTTGCGTGCGCAGAATAGGTGGGAGACTTTGATGTCGGGACTTCGGTCTCGGCGGAGTCATCGTTGAGATACCACCCTCGCGTTCCGCTGCATCTCACCCCGTTCCTGAAACAGGTCGGGGGACAGTGTTTGCTGGGTAGTTTAACTGGGGCGGTTGCCTCCTAAAATGTAACGGAGGCGCGCAATGGTCCGCTAGATCCGGATGGAAATCGGATTGGTCGTGTAATCGCACAAGCGGGCCTGACTGTGAGGCTCACAGGCCGAGCAGGGACGAAAGTCGGTGATAGTGATCCGGCAACCTGGGCAATTTATCTTGCCCTCACCACGTGGGTGGGTTGTCGCTCAACGGATAAAAGTTACTCTAGGGATAACAGGCTGATCGCTCCCAAGCGCCCACAGCGACGGAGCGGTTTGGCACCTCGATGTCGGCTCATCGCATCCTGGGGCTGAAGAAGGTCCCAAGGGTTTGGCTGTTCGCCAATTAAAGCGGTACGCGAGCTGGGTTCAGAACGTCGTGAGACAGTTTGGCCTCTATCCACCGTGATCAATTAGCAACGTGAAGGAAGCTGCTCCTAGTACGAGAGGACCGGAGTGGACGAACCTCTGGTGTACCTGTTGTCGCGTCAGCGGCATCGCAGGGTAGCTATGTTCGGTGGGGATAACCGCTGAAAGCATCTAAGTGGGAAGCCCCTCCTAAGATTGCGTTGCTCCATAAGCCCGCCGGAAGAACACCGGCTAGATCGGTCGCAAGTGTACGTACAGTAATGTACTTAGCCGAGCGATACGAACGGGCAATTGAACATTTTCATCTTTGTTTTGCTAACGTAAAACAGAGTACTGTTTGTGTGCTACGACTTGAGCAGAACTCAAGTATAATTTCCGTAGATCGTTTCTTCAAAGAACACAGAGTCCTGGTGCCTCCAGCGACGGGGTCACACCCGATCCCATATCGAACTCGGCAGTTAAGCCCGTCAGCGTCGATGGTAGCTCCCGGTACAGGGCGCAAGAGTAGATCGGTGCCAGGACTCTGTGTTCTACAGTGAAAGGAGGACGATAAGTCCTCATTTTTCTATATTTGACATATTTATAAATATGTATATAATATATTTATGAGCCATGCATCAAGACCATCGGGAAGAGTGGATAACCGTCCAGAGTTGATAGAGCTTCATCAGCAAGGTCAGGTAGCCTTGAATGCTTCAGAAGAAGGTTTGAATGAATTGGGATCAGCCAGGGAACGCATGCATAACTTGCTTACTTTGATGGAAGCCTTTGGGCAAGAGGATCAACAGGTGTTACCGTTGTAACATGCTTGAGCGTATCCAGAAGATCTTATCCGCACGCGGTATCGCTTCTCGCCGCAAAGCGGAGGAGTATATCGAGCAGGGCCTTGTGAAGGTTAACGGCAAGGTGGCAACGCTCGGGCAAAAAGCGGATGCGAAGAACGATACGATCGTTGTGGATGGAAAGGTGATTGAAGCGCGCAGCGAGATGCTTTATTACGTCATCAACAAACCCCGCGGCGTCGTCACAACCAATGCGCACATGCCGAAGGACAAGACGGTCCAGGATCTGCTTCCAGCAAAGTTGCGCGGGAAGGTCTTCCCCGTCGGGAGGTTGGATAAGAATTCTTCGGGACTTCTCCTCCTCACTAATGACGGTGTGCTCGCGTATCGCCTGACCCACCCGAAATTCGATCACGAGAAGGAGTATCGGGTGCAGACCGAGCGCGACATCACGAGCGGACAGCTCCAGAAGCTGCGTGATGGTGTCATGCTCTTTGGTGAGATGACGAAGCCGGCGAAAGTGCTGCGTGTCGGCAAGAATGAATTCACGATCATTCTCACGGAGGGCAGGAACCGCCAAATTCGTCGCATGTGCCAGAAGGTCGGGAGTAGCGTGCTGACGCTTCGACGTTCGCGCATCCTCACATTTACGGATGATGCGTTGAAGGAGGGGGAGCTGCGATTGCTTCGTCCAGAAGAAATCTCTGCCCTTCTGCACGCACTTGGGATAGGATCAGGACCAGCATGAAGTTCATCCCCCACGGAGCGGCCCGAGAAGTCACCGGCACCTGTCATGAATTGCAAATCGGAGGGAAACGCATTCTCCTCGATTGCGGACTCTTCCAGGGGCATCGCAGTGAGACCGTGGAGAAGAATGCCACCTTCACGTTCGATCCTCGCAGCATCGATGCGGTTCTTTTGTCGCATGCGCACATGGACCACGCCGGCCGCATTCCGCTCCTCTACAAGAAAGGCTTCACTGGGCCTGTTTTTTGTACGTATGCGACAATGGATCTCTCCGCCGTGATGCTCAAAGACAGCGGCTACATCCAGGAGAAAGACGAGGAATACTTTCGGAAAAAGCTGCGTCATTGCATGCTTCCCACGGAGGGGCCTCTTTATACGCAACAGGATGCGATCGATTGCATGACTCTTTTCCGCGGATGCAACTACGGCGATTGGGTGGAGGTTACTCAGGGCGTTCGCGCCCGCTTCCTCGATGCCGGCCATATCATCGGTGCGGCGATGCTCGTGATCGAGGCGCAGGAGGAGGGCAAGACGCTGACGATCGGATTCAGCGGAGATCTCGGTCGCAGTTCTCTGCCGATCCTTCGCGATCCGGAAAAAATGCCGCAGGTCGATGTGCTCATCTGCGAGAGCACCTACGGGAATCGCAACCACGAGGACATCACGCAGGCGCAAGATCGGCTCTTGGATGTGGTCGTCCGCACGGCAAAGCGCGGCGGCAAGATCATCATCCCCGCCTTCTCTCTCGAGCGTACGCAGGAGATCATCTACGATCTCCATATTTTGTGGGATGAGAAACGTCTGCCGGACATTCCCGTTGTTGTCGATTCTCCGCTTGCCTCTGCGGTAACGGAGGTCTTCATGAAGCATCCGGAATGCTACGACGCCGACCTCTATGAACAGTTTTTGAAGAAACAGCGCAATCCCTTCCGTTTCGGGCTCGTGCGTTACACGGAGAGCGTGGAAGAGAGTAAGGCGCTCAATGGCACCCCCGGCCCCATGATCATCATGGCGGCATCCGGCATGTGCGAGGCGGGGCGCATTCGTCATCATCTGCGCAATGAAATCGAGAATGCCAAGAATACGATTCTCGCTGTTGGTTTCATGGCGGAGGGAACGCTCGGTCACAAGATCGTCGATCCCAAGATCACGGAAGTGAAAATATTCGACGATGTGTGCCGCAAGAACGCGGAAATCGTCTTCATCGATGCCTACTCCGGTCACGCGGGAAAAGATGACCTCGATGCCTACATCGCGAATACCCCGGGCATGCGACAGATCATTCTCGTGCACGGGGAAGAGTCCCAGATGATTCCTTTCGGAGAGCGCATCGGGAACAAGGGCATCAAAATCTACGAACCCAAGCGCGAGGAAGAAATCATCCTCGGCTGAGGTCTAAAGACCCAGATCTCCCGCCACATTCTTCATCGCGTTGAGCGTGAGATCGATGAACTCGTCGAGGGGGATCGAGAGCAGCTCTTCGCACTTCTTGATCTGTTCGCGGTTGACCTGTGCGGCGAACGTCTTGTCCTTGAGCTTCTTCTTCACGCTACTCACCTCCAAATCCGAAAGCTTCTTCGAAGGTCGAACGAGTGCCACGGCGATAATGAAACCTGTCAGTTCATCGACGGCATAGAGGGAGCGGCGAAGCAGCGAATCGAGTGGGTGGCTCTCGCCGTATTTATCTGCAAAGTGCGACCGAATATCCTCAAGAAGTTCTTTGGGAGAGCCAATTTCCGAGAGGAGTTGTTCCATCGTAGTACCACAGTGTTCTTCGAGATTTTTCTCGAGGTGATCCCAGTCCAAGTCATGAAGGAGTCCTGCTACCTTCCAGGTTTCGGCATCTGCGCCGAAGCGATTCGCCAGAGCTTCCATGGCCGCCCCTGTTGCAAGCAGGTGGGCTCGGGTCTTGTCCGCATGCTTCATGAGGAGGGCATGGGCGGCGGGGAGCAGATGGCCGTAGGAGGAAGCTTGGGGGGGAAGGCCTGCGTAGGATGAGGCTGGCGAAGGCGAGAGACGAGGCGTCTGAGACGAATGCTCCTTTCCATTTGGCTTCGTCGCTCCTGGCATTGTCGTAGTCTTCGGGGTTCTATCTTCCGGTTTCATCAATGGGAAGAGCACCACATCCCTCAGATTCGTCTGTTGCATGATGAGGGCAACGATGCGATCCACTCCCATGCCCCATCCGGAGCAGGGAGGACATCCATATTCCAGCGCCTTCACGAAGTCATCGTCCTTTCGGTGTGCCTCACTGTCCCCGGCGGCGGCGTTGCTCGCTTGGTCGTCGAAGCGTTTGCTTTGGTCTACAGGGTCGATGAGCTCCGAATAGGCATTCACCACTTCCCATCCTCCGATGACGAGCTGGAAGCGATCTGTGAGTCGAGGATTGGCATCGTTTCTTCGAGCGAGAGGGGAGAGCTCGATGGGATGTTCGGTAAGGAAGAGAGGGCCAAGGATTTTTGGTCTGCTCACCTTCTTGTAAAGCTGATCCACAATCGTTCCGAATCCCAGATCTTCAAGGTCGACTTCAAGATGGAGGTTATTCTTTTTTATGGCTTCAACTAGGGCTCCCTTCGAATCAATATCATTGATATCAATTCCGGAAGAGCCCTTGATAGACTCACGAATGCTCATTCTCGGCCATGGCGGTGTGAAGTCCACTTCCTGGAGTTTTCCATCTCTATCCGGGATAGAGAGCTTCAGTGTACCAAGGAGCTCTTTGAGAATGGTCGAGAAGAGTTCCTCCGTGAAGGCCATGTTGTGCGTGTAGTCCCAGAACGCGGCGTAGTGCTCCACCATCGTGAAGTCTTGCAGGTGACTCGGGTCGAGACCTTCGTTTCGGAAAGATCGCGCCACTTCGAAGACGCGGTCGAACCCACCGACGAGACACTCCTTTAAGAAGGTTTCGGGCGCGATGCGCAGAAAGACATCCATATCGTATGCGTCGTGGTGTGTGGTGAATGGGTTGGCCAGGGCGCCGGATGCGGCGTTGACGAGGATCGGCGTCTCCACCTCCATAAACTCTCTGGACCAGTAGAATTCCCTCAGAAGCTTGAGGAAAAGGCTGCGCTTTTCGAAGCGTTCGAGGGTTTCCCTATTACTGAGGAGATCCAGGTACCTCTGGCGCCATGCGGTCTCCTGATCAGCGATGCCGTGCCATTTCTCGGGGGGCTGGCGCAGCGCCTTCGAAAGCATCATCCAATCCTTTACGAGGACTGTCGGTTCGGCGGTTTTGGTCGCAAAACGCGTGCCTTCCACACCGATGAAATCTCCGAGATCGACGAGCGACAGGGCCGCTTCGTACTTCCCCTCCGGCATCTCGTTCTTTTTGAAGGCGATCTGCAGCCGACCGGTTTGGTCTTGGAGTGTGGCGAACGTCATCTTGCCCATGTCACGCCAGAGCACGACTCTCCCGGCCACGAGCACATTGTTTCCGTCCGGTTCCTTCTTCGCTTGCGCGAGACGATGGCTACGGGGAAACGTGGCTGCGTACGGCGTCATACCTTTGGCGCGGAGGTCTTCCGCTTTCTTCTGTCGAATGGGATCCATGGCGGTCAGCGTACCTTTGTTTTGGTCAGACTTGAAGTGGCACTGATCGTGACGTGAAAAACGTTGAAGATTCCATCTGGAAAAACTATTTGACGCATCCATTCATTGTATTTAGACTGCCTCGGCTTTCGTATGGATTCCCATGCGAGTTGGCTCACGTTCGTTGTCTGCCTTTCCTGGCTTCCAGAAAGGAAATAAGCAGGCGAAGTTCGAACCTCCAGCCCCTATGAACGGTCTCATCGCCAGAAAAGTCGGCATGTCTCGTATCTTCCTTGAGTCAGGGGAAGAAGTTCCTGTGACGTACTTGGAAGTACGACCGAATGTCATCGTCCGTATGAAGACGAAGGAGAAGGATGGCTACGATGCGGTCGTGGTCGGCGTGGGCGGCAAGATGTGGAGGAGCCGCAAAGGAAAGGAGCACACACGCTACAGCGTTCAGAAGGAATGGAGAGTGGATTCGCTCGAAGGTTTGGAGACGGGCAAGCAGCTCTCCGTCGATATTCTTCCCGCGGATAGCTTGGTGACGATCACGGGTGTCTCGAAGGGAAAGGGATTCCAGGGCGTCATGCGCCGTTGGAATTTCTCGGGTGGACCCGCCAGTCACGGATCGCACTTCAAGAGAGAACCGGGAACCATCGGTATGCGTACTCAGCCGGGGAGAGTCCTCAAGGGTCATCACATGGCCGGACGCATGGGAGGGGATACGATCACGTTGCAACACCGTTCCGTGGTTCTGGTCGACAGCGCGAAGAACGTGCTTGCGATCAAAGGGCCGATTCCGGGTCCCACGGGCTCCACCGTTTTCCTCACCAAAGAATCCACTCCCGATAAGAAAGAATAATTCTCACCCATGACGATCGAAGTCTTCTCCATGACCGGCGCCAAGAAAGGAACCTGGGATCTCCCGGAGGAGCTCTTCGATGTGAGAGTCAATGAAGGATTGATCCATCAGTTCGTCACGCTCCAGCAGAGCAATCGACGTATCGCCATCGCCCATGCGAAGAGCCGGGGCGAGGTGCAGGGATCGACACACAAGCTCTACGCGCAGAAGCACACCGGTCGTGCACGTCGCGGCGCGTCGCGCAGCCCGTTGCTGCGAGGAGGAGGCAAGGCGTTCGGACCCAAGAGCATTCGCAACTTCACGAAGGACATGCCGCGCGCCATGCGCCACGCCGCGCTACGAGCAGCACTTTCCATGATGGCGAAGCGCAAAGCGATCTTCGGCCTCGAGGGCTACCCCGAAGCGATCAAGACCAAGGACGCGATTGCGCTCCTGAAGAAGCTTCCGGTGGATATTGGTCGTCGCATCGTCTTCATCGTTGCGGCTCCTCACAAGTCGCTGACACTCTCGACGCGCAACATTCCGAATGTCTCCACGTTGCTCGCCTCCTATCTCAATCCGGAATCCATCGTCTCGGCGCGCTCGATCGTCTTCCTCGAAGGAAGTCTCGAGAAGGCGCAGGAGGTGTTTGGCAAGAAGAAGAGAGATCGCACGGCAGGGAAGAGGGCGGTGGAGGAAGTTGTTGAACCGAAGAAGAAGCCTCTGAAATCGAAGATGCTGAAGACAGCAGTCGTAAAGAAGAAGACAACGACCACGAAGAAGAAGAAAGCTTCCTCTCCCTCCGCCTGATGGAACTCACGCAAGTCATCCTCGGCCCCATCGTGACGGAGAAAGCGGAGCGCCTGAAGGCGTCTGCGCATCACACGTACACGATGCGCGTGCATCCGCATGCGACGAAGATCGATGTGAAGAACGCGCTGCGCCGCTTCTACGAGGCGGATGTGCAGACCGTGCGGATCGTGAAGGTCGCCGCGAAGACGAGGCCGATCCAAGCGGGGGGAACGATGGAGAAGCGTCATGCGGGGAAGAAAGCCCTCGTGACTCTCAAGCCCAAGAGCAAGCCGATTGATCTCGCTTCCTTCGAAGTTCCCGCCTAATCATGCCTCTGCGTAAGCCCAAACCAACGACACCTGGACGACGTCAGATGACGATCGCGGATTTCTCTGGCCTCAGCAAGAACGGTCCCGAGAAGAGTCTCGTCCACGGGAAGAAGCGCATCAGCGGCAGAGACGGAAAGGGGAGAGTGTCGGTGCGTCACCGCGGCGGAGGCCACAAGAGACTCCTGCGCGATGTCGACTTCAAGCAGATGGGAAAGCTCGGTGTGCCGGCCGTTGTGCAATCGATCGAGTACGATCCGAATCGTTCGGCGCGCATCGCCCTCGTCTACTACATCGACGGTACGAAGAAGTATCTGCTCGCACCGGAAGGTCTCAAGGAGGGTGATCAGGTGGTGGCGGGGAACCGCACGAAGGTGAAGGTGGGCAACCGCATGGAGCTCCAGCACATCCCGGTCGGCTACCACATCTACAACGTGGAGATGCACGTCGGACGCGGCGGACAGATCGTGCGCTCCGCGGGAACGTCCGCGACGCTCATCGGCTTCGATGAACCCTACGCGCTCCTCCAGCTCCCATCCTCCGAAATCCGCAAGGTGCGCAAGGAGTGTTTCGCCTCCATCGGCGTCGTGTCGAATGGCGAGCACAGCTTGATCAATTGGGGCAAGGCGGGACGCATGCGTTGGCGCGGTCGCCGCCCGACGGTCCTCGGAAAATCGATGAACGCCGTGGATCACCCGCATGGTGGTGGAGAGGGGCACAGCCCGATCGGTCTCAAGCATCCGAAGACGCCGTGGGGAAAGCCCGCTCTGGGTGTGAAGACGCGACGCAAGCGCAAGTCCTCGACATTGATCATTCGTCGTCGTACCCGTAAGAAGAAGAAGTAATCCTCCTCCCCTCCTATGTCACGCTCTCTCAAAAAAGGCCCCCATATCGATCCGAAGCTCCTGAAGAAGGTCATGAAAATGATCGCTGCGCAGGAGAAGAAGATCGTGAAAACTTGGGCGCGCGAATGCGATATTCCACCCGAGTTCGTCGGCTTCACCTTCGCGGTCCATAACGGAAAAGATTTTGTTCCCGTGTACGTTACGGAGCAGATGGTGGGACACAAGCTCGGAGAGTTCGCCTGGACGACGAAATTCAGGGGTCATGGAGGCAAAGCCGCCACGACCGTCGCTCCCGGAATGGCCGGCGCTCCCAGTGGTGGCTCATCCGGTCCCGCTTCCCCCGCAAAATAACAGCGTTCTCTTCTAACCTTCGATCATGAAAGCTCTCCTCCATTCCGTCCGCATCGCGCCCAAGAAGCTCAACCTCATTGCGAGGTTGGTGCGAGGCCTGAGCGTGCCCGACGCCACGGAGTCGCTGCGCAAGACGAACAAGAAAGGAGCGCGGATCGTCGAAAAGCTCCTGCTCTCCGCCGTCGCGAACGCATCGCACAACGATAAGCAGGATCCGCAGATGATGGTCATCAAGACGATCGTCGTGAATCAGGGGCAGGCCTATCGTCGAGGAATGCCGAAGGCGAGAGGGCAGACGCGCCCGTACAGAAAGTTCCTTTCGCACTTGGAAATTGTTCTCGGGTACGCGGAGGAGAAGGAGGTGAGCCCGGCTGCGGCGAAAAGAAAGGAAAAGGCTTCCGCTAAGCCGAAGAATCCTGTAAAAGCTATCCGCTCGAAGACCAAGAAAACCGATACTTCCTCGGACTCCTCGGCATCTTCGTCTTCCTCCGTTTCCTCATAATTATGGGTCAAAAAGTGAACGCCAACGGCTTTCGACTCGGAATCACGCACACGTGGCCATCGACGTGGTATGCGAAGGGCGCGAAGTATCGCGACCACTTCCTCCAGGATGTGCGCATCAAGCGTTACATCGCGGGAAAAGTGAAGGAGTCGGGGATCAGCTCGATCGAGATCGACCGCGGGAAGAAAGTCACCGTCACCATTCACACGAGCAAGCCCGGCGTCCTCATCGGGAAACAGGGTGCGGCGATTGAGGAGCTTCGCAAAGATCTCGAGAAGCGTTTCACCGGAAGTTTCGAAGTCGACATTCGCGAGCTTCGCAGCCCCGATGCCGATCCGGCGGTGATCGCCGAAACGATTCAGGGGCAGATCCAGCGCCGCATGCCGTATCGACGCGCGGTGAAGATGGCGATCGAGAAAGCAATGCAAGCAGGCGCGGTCGGCGTGAAGGTCACGGTTTCCGGACGCTTGAACGGCGCGGAGATCGCACGCGACGATCTCTTCAAGGAGGGGAACATTCCTCTGCAGACACTCCGCGCGAACATCCAGCATGCCGTCCGCCACGCGATCACGAAATTCGGAACGATCGGCATCCAGGTGTGGGTCTGTAAGGGAATGGTCTTCAAGAAGATTCAACAGGCCCAATCGGCCGCACTCACTTCCCAAGCCCTTGCAGCGTCGAACGCCGCTTAACTTTTCTCTCCCATGCTCGAGCCGAAGAAAATCAAGTATCGCAAGCAGCATCGAAATCGTGGAGCCTTCTACGGGAAGGCGACGCGGGGCACGACGCTGGCCTTCGGATCCTTCGGTCTCAAAACGCAGACGGCCGGAGAACTCACGGCGCGTCAAATCGAAGCCGCACGCCGTGCCATGACGCACCGCGTGCAACGCGGAGGGAAGATTTGGATCCGCGTATTCCCGCACACACCCGTCACGCACAAAGCGGCGGAAGTCCCGATGGGATCCGGAAAGGGATCGGTGGAGTACTACTCCACGATTCTCAAGCCCGGTGTCATGCTCTTCGAGATTGACGGACTCCCGGCGGATGCCGCGATGGAGGCGCTGACGCTCGCGAGTCATAAACTGCCCATGAAGACGAAGATCGTTACCCGACTGCACGCTTAATATGGCAACCCACCACGCTAGCTACGGCGAACTCACCTCGATGCCGATCGACGAATTGCGCAGGGACATCCTGACGCAGCGCGCGCTCGTGAAGAAGATGAGTCTCGGCATCCAAATGAACAAGGAGAAAGACTCGGCGAAGTATCGCGGCGAGCGCCGCATGCTCGCACGCATGCTCCTGGCGATGCACGTTTTGAAGGCGAAAGGAAAGAAAGAAGCGCCATTGAAATCGAAGAAGAAATCTCGTACCATCCCCGCTTCCTCCACATGAGAACTAAGAAGGGCACCATCACATCGGCGAAGATGACCGGCACCGTCACGGTGACCACCTATCGTTCTGTCTTTCACTCGAAGTACAAGAAGCGCTTTACGATCGCGAAGAAGTTTCTCGCCGATAGCAAAGGATACGATCTCGCCATCGGGGACGAAGTGGTGATTACGGAGTGTCGTCCGCTCAGCAAGCGCAAGCGCTTCCGTGTGACGGAAATCATCAAGAGCGCCCCGCGTGTCAGTGAGCTTGCCGAGGAGAGTGACATTGCTGCCGTCATGAAGAAACAAGTCGATGAGACCGACGATTCCGCCTCCACCAAATGATCCAGCCTCAGACCATCCTCGATGTGGCCGATAACACGGGTGCCCGCAAGGTCATGTGCATCCGCGTGCTCGGCGGCACGCGCCGGCGCTACGCCGGCATCGGCGACATCATCATCGTCGCGGTGAAGGAAGCCGCTCCGCGCGGTACCGTTCGCAAGAAGACCGTGGAGCGAGCCGTCGTCGTGCGCACGCGCAAGGCCCTGCACCGCAAGGACGGGTCGAGCATCCGCTTCGACGACAATGCCTGTGTCATCATCCAGAAAGACGGCATGCCCAAGGGCACGCGTGTCTTCGGCCCCGTCGCGAGAGAACTGCGCGCGAAGGGCTACCAGAAAATTATTTCCCAAGCTCCTGACGTCCTCTGACCTATGAAACTCCACACGGGCGACACCGTCGTCGTCATCAGCGGCAAAGATAAGGGGAAGAGCGGCACGATCATGCGCGTCCTCCCGGAAAAGAATCACGTCGTCATCGGCGGGATCAACATGCGCACGCGCCACATGAAGAAGACGCAGCAGGAGCCCGGCCGCATTCTGCGCTACGAGGCCAGCATGAACGCATCGAAGGTCATGGTGGTCGATCCGAAGACGAAGAAGCCGTCGCGCATCGGTTACCTGATTAAGGACGGAAAGAAGATCCGCATCTCCAAGCGCAGCGGCGAGGAAGTGAAGAAGGTGCGTCCGCCGAAGCAGAAGAAGGAGAAGGTCGAGACGCCAGCCGAAGGCGCGGATGCCAAGGAGGCGAAGGCGAAGAAGCCGGCGAAGGGAAAGGAAACCGTAGCCAAGACTTCCAACCAACCGTTCTGGAAGAAATTGCAATTCGGTTCCGCGGCGGTGGAGTCCCAGGGGGCTCCCGACGAATCGCGCAGCAAGCAAGATCATTCCATTCCGAGCCAGAACATTCCCCAGAAGAGTTCCGGTCGCGGATCTTAATCCTCATCTCTCATGGCATACGCCTCCCTTCATGATCGGCTCCGCGGCCCCATCGCCGAATCCCTTAAGCAGAAGCTCGGGATCAAGAACAAGCATGCACTCCCGAAGATCGTGAAGATCATCGTGAACGTCGGGATCAATAAGACGAAGATGGATTCCAAGGAACTCCACGAGTACATCGCCGACACCCTTTCGCGCATCACGGGTCAGAAGCCGGTCTTTAGACTCGCACGCAAAGCCATCTCGAACTTCAAAACCAGAGAGGGGATTATCGTCGGCGCGATGGTGACGTTGCGCGGACAGAAAATGGAAGCGTTCCTCGATCGCCTCGTCAGTTACGTGCTCCCGCGCATCCGCGACTTCCGCGGTTTGTCCGACACCATGGACGGTCACGGAAACTACGCCATCGGGTTGAAGGACCACACGATCTTCCCGGAGCTTCCGCCCATCGAGGCGGGACGCATCTTTGGTATGCAGATCCAGATCACGACCGATGCGGGCGAGGATGAACCGGCGAGGCTCCTGCTGAAGGAAATCGGCATGCCGTTTACACCCGAGAAGAAGGAGAAGGCTTCGGCGAAAGGAAAACCCGCATCTGACATTGATTCTTTGGCTTCGAAGAGCGATACTACCTCGTCCAAAACTCTCTGATATGGCACGCCTTTCCCTCGTTTTGAGCCAGAAGAAAAAACTCGAAGAGTATCTCCGGGCCAAAAGCGCTGGCAAAAAAATGAAATACTCCACGCGCGCCTACAATCGCTGCCAACTCTGCGGACGTCGACACGGGTACATGCGTTTCTTCGGTGTCTGCCGCATCTGCTTCAGGGAGTTGGCCACGAACGGCGACATTCCCGGTATCACTAAATCCTCCTGGTAATTATGCCCTACCTCACAGATCCCATCGGCGACATGGTCACGCGCATGCGAAACGCCCAGAAGGCGCGCCGCACGACGTGCATGATTCCCTGGTCGAGAATCAAGTTGCAACTCTGCGAACTTCTCAAGCGAGAGGGCTGGATCGCGGACGTCTCCGTCAGCGGAGAGGTGCCTAAGCAGGAGATCGAAGTGACGTTCTCGAAGGAGAAGCCTTCCCTCACACTCAAGCGAGTCAGCACTCCCGGACAGCGCGCGTACAGCGGCTCGAAGGCGCTTCGACCCGTCATGCAGGGATTCGGGATTGCCGTTCTCACCACCAGCCAGGGACTTCTCACCGATAAAGAAGCGCGGAAGAAGAACGTAGGCGGTGAAATTCTTTGTACCATTTCGTAATTATGTCTCGTATTGGTGCCAAACCAGTGGCTCTCCCTTCCGGTGTCGTAGTCGACATTCGCAGCGATGCGGTGAACGTGAAGGGGCCCAAAGGCGAGATCCTCGTCACGATCCTTCCGGAAGTGTCGGTTGCGGTCGATGGCAGCAGCGTCAAGGTGACACGGAAGGATGATTCGAATACTGCGAGAGCGCGTCACGGACTCATCCGCATGCTCATCGCCAACGCGGCGCAGGGTGTGAGCGTGGGCTACGAGAAGAAGCTCGAGATCATCGGTGTCGGTTTCAAGGCGCAGGTCAAAGGCAAGACGCTTGTTCTCAACCTCGGGCATTCACATCCGATCTCGCTCGCGATCCCTCAGGGGATCGAGATGGTGCAGGACGAGAAGAACAAGAACGTCCTCATCATTCGCGGCATCAGCAAGCAGATGGTGGGACAGATCGCCGCCGAGATCCGTGAATTGCGTCCTCCGGAGCCCTACAAGGGAAAGGGTGTGCGCTACATGGATGAAATCGTGCGTCGCAAGCCCGGGAAAGCCGCTGCCAAATCTTCCGCATAACAATCATGACTGATCTTAAGATCCAACGACGGCAGGCACGCAAGAGACGCATTCGCTCCCGCATTCGGGGGACGGCGGACTGTCCGCGTCTCTCGGTATTCCGTTCTCTGACGCGACTCTCCGTGCAGATCATCGACGATGTGTCGGGTCGCACGCTCGTGGCTGCCACTACCAAGGAGGCGAAGGTGCCGCTCACCGTCGAAGGCGCGAAGAAGCTCGGCGTCCTGGTGGCGAAGAAGGCGAAAGACGCAAAGATCTCTACCATCGTCTTCGATCGCGGCGGGTACAAGTACCACGGGCGCATCAAGGCGCTCGCCGATGCCGCCCGCGAAGGCGGATTGAAGTTCTAATTCCTCTTTTCTACGTTTTAATCCATGGCCAAAACCTCCCAACCTGATCGTCGCCGCGGTGACCGCCGAGGCAATCGCGAACCGAGTGAATTCTCGGAGGCAACGCTGTCGATCGACCGTGTCACGCGCGTCGTGAAGGGAGGACGCCGCATGCGGTTCCGCGCCATCGTGGTGGTGGGTAATCGCAAGGGGAAGGTGGGACTGGGTACCGGCAAGGCCACGGAAGTACAAGCGGCGATCAAAAAGGCGTCATCGTCCGCGCGGCGCAACATGATTCGCGTTCCCATCGTCAACGGAACGATCCCTCACCAAGTGGAGCGTAAGTTCAAGGCGGCGAGATTGCTCATCATGCCGGCACGTCCGGGGACGGGGATCATCGCTGGAGGAGCGCTTCGCGTGATTCTCGATCATGCGGGAGTGAAGAACGTGCTCAGTAAGCGCTTCGGATCACGCAACAAGCTCGTGAATGCCCAGGCGACCATCCTCGCACTCCAGATGCTGCGTCCAGTACCTGTGACGCCGGAAGCAGTACAACCTGTCGTTGCGGAGAAGGGAGCGCTTGAGGTGAAGGAAATCTCGCGCAAAGAGGCCGAAGACAGTCTCCAGAAGGCGAAGCAAAATGCGATTGAATAATCGGGAATGTGATTGCCTTCGCAGCGAAGACTCCTAGTATTTTGTCATGTCCCATGCCCTCCTCATCATCGCCAAGAAGGGATACCAGGATCGTGAGTTTGAGGGCGTGCGTTCAGCCCTTACGGATGCCGAAATCACCGTGACGCTCGCGAGCACGGAGGCGGGAACCTGCACGGGGAAATTCGGAGGTAAAGAGGAAGCGGAGATCGCGCTTCGTGACATCGATGTCGTTTCCTTTGAGCGTGTCGGGTTCATCGGGGGGCCGGGAGCGGAAGTATTGAAGGATGACGTTGAAGCGCTGCGGATCGCTCGGGATACGGTCGCTGCGGGGATTCCTCTCGGCGCTATTTGCATTGCTCCGCTGATTCTGGCGCATGCGGGCGTTCTTAAGGGCAAGAGAGCGACGGTTTGGGATGAAGGGGGCGAACAGGCGGCCTATTTGGAAGATCACGGCGCCCAATACACCGGAGAATCGGTAACGCGGGATGGCTTGATCGTCACGGGAAATGGCCCTAAAGCGGCGAGGGAATTTGGGGAGGTATTTGCGGGATTGTAAGATTTCTCTTTCTTTGCCAAGCGCGGCAAAGAAAGAGAGAAAGAAAACGCTGGCGCACCGAAGCTCATTCTCTGGCTCTGCGCCTTTGCTCCGGCTGCTCCAAGGTTTCGCAGCCGTCGCGACGGCGGAATGCCACGGCGGTCGCGACCGCCGTGGCGAAGGGCGACACACGAGACGCAACGTGATGGTTCGTGACGCTCCGTGCGCGGAGCTCCTCACCATGACACGTTGCTGCGTGTTGCGCGCTCCGGCTTTGTGAGTGTGTGATGTTTTGTTCTGCGCCGCAGCGCAACAAACAACAAAATTCCATGGTTCCCACTGGATACCCCTCCGCCAACTCTGATAGTTCCACAAATGGTTACCGTTAGGAGGGTAACGGGGGTGTGGGGGGTGTAGGGAACCGAACAAGGTTCCCTCACCCCCCACGAAAAGATCATGACGAAGAATACGGGTAACTTCGTATTTTACCCTAAGAAGAAATTGTATTACTTCTCATCCGAATGAATCACTCCTCCGAAGTGCATCACCCACATCCCTGCCGCCATTCCCACACCGACATCGCTGAACTCGGGACTGAGGATATTCTCGGCGTGCGTCGGCGAGTTCATCCAGTCGATCATCACCTGCTTGGGATCCTTCTGGCCACGCGCGATATTCTCACCGACCATGAAGCGCTTGATGCAGAAGCACTGCACTTCGTAACTCGGATTGTAGTATCCCGAGTCCTGCATGCGGTCCTTGAGCGTCTGTCCGTCGGGACTCACGTGACTGAAGAAATTATTCTTGAACATTGCTTCCGCATACTTCTGCGCGGAGTTTGTGAGGAATGCGTCGGGATGGAGAGGGGGGAGGCCATGCTTCATGCGTTCGGTATTCGCTGCATCGATCAGTTTCTTCTTCATCGCGGACACATCGGGTCGTTCGCTGGAGAAGACGGGAACCGAGGAAGGGGGCGTCGTCATGGTATTCACGCTGATGGTGCTTTGCTTGCTGGTGGAAGTCGTATCGTCGTCGGAAGGGCTCTCAGGGGAGTCGATGTCGGAGAGTTCCGGCTGCTGGGTGACGCCCCCATCGTCGACCAATTTCTGGAGCACGGTCTGTGCGTCCTTTTGGCTCAACGTGAGATCTGATTGGAGGATCGAAGCTTCTTCGGCGTTGCCGGCAAAGAGAGAATAGTGAGATGCGACTCCCGCATACGGAGCGACCCACGAGAACGGGCGGACGTCCTTGAAGGAGTAGGACGTGTGCGTGGTGAGGCCGAATGTCTGCGTCAACATCTTGAGAAATTCCCCGCGCGAGACCGGCAACGAGGGATGAAGATTCTGTTGATTATCCGCGGTGAGGATGCCGAGCTTCTCGGCGAGAATAAGATATTTTTCATTGGGTGCTCCCTTCGGGACATCAGCGAAATTTCCGCTGTTCTTCACCGGAGGAAGTACCGGAGCGCGGATTTGCAGCAGGAGCTTCGCCGCCTGTCCTCGCGTAAGAGGATCCGCATCATTCCCCGAAGCCACGCCGATGCAGGTCAACGAGAGGAGACAGAGCACGATGGAGAAGACGGATCTCTGCATTAACGGTTATTGGTATCATGGTTATTATACACCTTTTTCAATAATAGACAATAATCATGGTATACGAAAAATTGAGGTTATAAGGCGGTATTCGATACAAATTTCAGCATCATAAATCCGGAAACTTCATGGAAGTGGAGAAATGGTGACTCCGCCAAATTCCTGGACCCAAGACGGGCCGTCAATGCCGATGCCGATCTGTTGGAACTTCGGGTTCAGAATATTCGCCCGATGTCCCGGCGATTGCATCCATGCCTTCATGACTTCATCTGCCGTCTCCTGGTTTTTGGCGATATTCTCTCCGTAGTAGATGCTGTAGTTGCACTGTGCGCAGGGAGCGCTCGACATGTAGCCTGAAGCCTTGATCCGATCGGTCGGCGTCGTTCCTTCCGGGGAGATGTGGTCGAAATACTTTCTCTTGGTCAGATCCATGGCTTGATTCTGAGCCGCCTGCGTGAGATGTGTTTCCGTTTTCAGCGGAGGGAGATTGATCTTTGCCCGTTCCTGATTCACGAGATCGAGAATCCGTTTCTTCTGAGCGGCGAGGGCTGCGGGAGAGAGAGGCGGCGGATTGATGACTGTGATGGCGCCGAAATCTTCCACCCAGAAACGACCGGAGACGCCGACGCCGATGTCCTTGATGTTCGGGTTGAGAACGTTGGAACGGTCATCCTTGTTCTTGAGCATCTGGTTGATAGGTTGGGTTCCGTAGGCGAGATTCTCCGCGTAGACAGCTTTCCATCGACACGATGTACAGGGTTGCGTGAGGTAGCCGCTGGTAGTGAGGCGATCCTTGAGTGTCGCGCCTTCGGGCGTCGTGTGCGTGAAATACTGTCGCTTGTTCATGTCGTCCGCGAAGGCCTGCGCCGCGTTTGTGAGTTTCTGATCAAGGCGAAAGGGAGGGAGTTTGGCATTCGCACGTTCCCGATTCAGCAAGTCGATCAGCTGTTGTTGCTGCGAAAACGATGTTGTCGCATCCGCCTGTTCGTACGTTCCGAAAGACAGCGCGAGGCACAGTGCGGTGGAGGAGACGAGGAGTGCTTGGAGCCGATGGTTGGAATGTGCGACGGTTGTCATGGGGATTGGTGCGCACGCATGGTACATCCGCATATTTTCTTCCCCTGCCATTCCAAACAGACAATTTCCTCTTTTTCTTGTCGGATGATGGGGTCTTTGAGGAGGCGGAAGGGGCAAGAGACTCCTCTCACGGACTTTTTCGATTTGACCGCCAGGCGCCGCGTCCGTAGAATCGCAGCCCATCATGCTCCACACGCTGAAGCCCGCACCGGGATCGAAGAAAAAGCGCAAGCGCGTCGCGCGCGGCATCAGTGCAGGCGGAGGAATGACCGCAGGTCGTGGTACCAAAGGGCAGCATTCGCGTACCGGAAAGGGGCAGCGGTTCGGATTTGAAGGAGGCCAGATGCCTCTCCTTCGAAGACAGCCGAAGCTGGGCGGCTTCACGCATCCGCGCCGCGTGCACTATGAAATTCTGAATTTGGATATTTTGGAAGAGAAGCTTCCAGCCGGAACGTACGACGTGTCCGCCCTTCGCCGCGCACTGGTCGCGCGCACACAGCGGCCTCTGAAGATTCTCGCGGGGACGACTCTCACCAAGAAATTCGATCTCTCCGTGAATGCGGCTTCGAAGGGCGCCAAGGCAGCAGTTTTGAAGGCCGGCGGATCTCTCCAGATCGTGAAGCTTTAGTCCATGCTCAAATATCTCAAGCAACTCTGGCATTCCGAAGATCTTCGTAAGCGCATTGTCTTCACGATCTTCCTGCTCTTCATCTACCGCGTGACGGCGCACATCACGGTGCCGGGAGCGGATGCGGTTGCGTTGAAAAAATTCCTCTCGACGCGCGGGGGGACGGATGCGATCGGTATATTCGCCGCTCTCACGGGAGGCGCCCTCGATCACTTCTCGATCGTGATGTTGGGACTCTCGCCGTACATCAACGCCTCCATCATCATCCAGCTCTGCACCGTCGTCTTCCCAAAGCTCGAAGCATTGAGCAAGGAGGGCGTGCAGGGGCAGCAGGAGCTCAACCGCTACACGCGCTGGATTGCTTTCCCGCTCGCCTTCCTGCAGAGCTTCGGCTTCCTGCTCCTCCTCGGTCGCGGCGGCGTCCACATCGTTTCGACGGACTTTCCCGCCGTTCTCGCGCCGATGCTTTTCGTGACCGCGGGTTCGCTCTTCCTTATGTGGCTCGGTGAGATGATTACGGAGAAGGGGATCGGCAACGGCGTGTCATTGATCATTTTCACGGGCATCGTCTCGCGCATTCCCGCCACCGTCAGCTCGCTCCTGCTTGAGGGCGGTAGCAAGATGGGGGCATTCTCGTTCTTTGCCGTCGTCTCGGTTCTCTTGCTCATCGCCGTCGTGCTCTTCACGGATGCGCACCGCCTCATTCCGATCACCTACGCCAACCAGGGCGCGGGCCGCGGTGTCCAGGGATCGATCCCGATTCGTCTCAACCAAGCCGGCATGATCCCGATCATCTTCGCGATCTCGCTCATCACGTTCCCGGCGATCCTCTCGCAGTTTCTGCGCAGCGCAACGCGGTTCCAGGGCATCGTCACCTTCATCGGGACGTACCTGAATTCGCAGAGTCCGAGCATCGCGTACATCGTGCTCTACTTCCTCCTCGTTCTCGCGTTCACGTTCTTCTACGTCTCGGTGACATTCAAGCCGCAGGAAGTGGCGGAGAACATCCAGAAGCGCGGCGGCTTCGTCCCCGGCGTGCGTCCGGGCCAGCAGACGGCCGTCCTCCTCCAGAAGACCAGCACGCGCCTCAATCTCTGGGGCGGCACCTTCCTCGGTATCGTCGCGGTCATCCCGCTCTTCTTCACGAAGTACACGACGCTCTCTTCCAGTGATCTGATTATCTCCGGCTCAGGGCTCATCATCGTAGTCGGTGTCGTGATGGAACTGATTCGCCAGATCAACGCGCAGATGCTTGCGCACGACTACGACAAGTTGGTCTGATCAGATTTCAAAGTTGAAGCATCCTTCTTAATTACTGTCGTAATTTTTTCGTGGGGGGGTGAGGATGGATGTCACTTCTTTTTTTCAGATCGACATTTACATTTTATGTAACTCTTGTCCTTCTTTCTCAGGGCGAGAAAGAAGGACGAAGAAAGCGCCTGCCTGCCGGCAGGCAGGCTCCGCGCACCAATGCTAACGTCATCCGATCCTCGATTAAGGATATTCTTTCACTTAATCCACACCATTCGGAGCTATTCCGCCCCGTGGTGCGCGGCTCCGGCTTAATGTTTATGTATTGTTTTTGTTTCCGCGCGCCGTTGCTGTTACACGAGAACAGGTATTTGAAAGAAGAGGCAAGGCCCTGTGTCTGCCTACGGCAGACACCAAGCCGTCGCGACGGCTGCGAAACCTTGGAGCAGCCGGAGCAGAGGCACAGGGCCGAATGATGAGCTTCGGCGCGCGAGCGTTTTCTTTCTCTCTTTCTTTGTCGCTCTGACAAAGAAAGAGAAGAACTCTGGAAAAGGTGATCTTTTGGCTCCTCGAAGAGTCTCTTGATTCTTCTCCCAACATTCCTCATCCTTTGCGGGATGGATTTGTTACTGTTTGGCATCCAAGGTTCCGGCAAAGGCACGCAGGCGAAAAGGCTCGCCGCAGAGTTTGGCTTCGATATCTTCGAGGCGGGCGGGGAGCTGCGCAAGATTGCCGCGAGCGGATCGCCGCTTGGCGAGACGGTGAAGTCGTACATCGATGCCGGCAAGCTCGTGCCTCATGAGATCATCATGCAGGTGGTGAAGGAGGCGATTGGAAAACGACCAAAGAGTCAGAAGATTCTCTTTGATGGCATCCCGAGGGATGCCGATCAGAAGAGAGATTTCGATGCGATTATGATGGAGGCGGGGAGGGACTTCCGCGGGATTCAGCTCCTGCTCGAACCGGAGGAGGGCGTGCAGCGCATCCTCGGTCGCGCGAAGATCGAGGGGAGGGCAGATGATGCAAATGAGGAAGTGATCCGTCGTCGCATGCAGACCTTTGTCGATAAGACGCTTCCGGTGATCGAGGCGTACGGCAAGGAGGGGAAGATCGTGGCGATTGATGGAAGGGGAGAGATTGATGCGGTGTATGAGGAGATGAGGGGAGAAGTTCAAATGATGAAGTAACGGTGTCAACCTGAGCTCCGTCGAAGGGCGACACCGGTGGCCATTCTCTACTACAATCCCCTCATGTCCCGTTTCCAGATATTCTCCGCCGAAGAGATTTTGAGCCTTCGAAAGGGTGGGGCGATCTTGCGAGAGTGTCTGAAGGAAGTGGCGCGGCACACAGTAGAAGGGGTGACGACCGCCGATCTCAACCGCATTGCCGAAGCATTCATCCGCGCGCGCGGGGGAACGCCGGCCTTCCTGGGGTACCACGACTATCCCGCCTCTCTCTGCGTCTCGATCAATGAAGAGAGCGTCCACGGAATCCCTGGCCCAAGGAAAATCGCCGATGGGGATATCGTCTCGCTCGATTGCGGGGTGCTGTTTGACGGTCTCAACACCGATGCCTGCATCAGCGTTCTCGTAGGAAACGTCGATCCTGCTGTCAGGAAACTCTCGGAGGTGACGGAGCGAGCGCTTGCGGCGGCCTGTGCCATCGTGCGTGCGGGCATCCGCGTGGGCGATATCTCTGCGTGCATCCAGGAGACGGTCGAGTCGCAGGGTTTTTTCTGCTTGCACGGCCTAACAGGCCACGGACTGGGAACGCATCTCCATCAATTCCCCGACATCCCCAATCTCGGTGAGAAGGGTACGGGGCCGGTCCTTCCGCCGAACACTTTGATTGCCATCGAGCCGATCACCTCCATCGGGACGCGGAATATTCGGCAAGAGGATGACGGATGGACGATCTCTTCCGCAGATGACACCCCCGCGGCGCACTTCGAACACACGATTCTCGTGCTCCCCGAGAGAGGCGAGATCATCGTCTGAGCGACATATTATAACACAATAATTTTTATAATTTTCAACATCAATTGTGTCCTTCGTAGGGAATTCCTGGGATCCAGGCTTGCTGATGCTTAAATCCCTCTGTAGGATCATTCGGCTCTTGACCCTCTGTTTATCTGTGTCTAAGGATGTAATTGAACTAATCGGGATCGTTGTGGAAGGTTATCCCAATGCAACGTTCAAAGTCCGTGTTACCAGTGAACAGGCCAAAGACCACGAGCTTCTTTGCCACCTCGCGGGTCGTATGCGCGTCCATCGTGTCCGCATCCTCCCCGGAGACAAGGTGAAGATCGAAATGACTCCGTACGATTTACAGAAGGGTCGCATTGTCTATCGCTTTCTCGCGGGACAACCCACCCAAGCTCAGCCCGTCGCACCCGCATCCGATTCTCCTTCTCAGCCTTCATGAAAGTTCGTCCCTCCTGCAAACCGCGCTGTAAAGACTGTCGTCTCGTGCTTCGCCGCAACGGCAAAGGCAAAGTCGTACGTCGCATCGTTTGCAAGAATCCCCGTCACAAACAGCGCCAAGGCTGATTTCTCCCCTCCCTATGCTTCGTATTTCAGGTGTCGTTCTGCCGGGTAAGAAACGCATTGAGATTTCCCTCACGGAAATCAAAGGCATCGGGCGCCCGCTCTCCCGTCGCCTCCTCACGGAATTGAGCATCGATTTCAATACGCATGCGGATGATCTTTCCGAGACGGAGCAGGCGAGACTTCGTGCCAGAGTGGAGAAGGAACTGACGGAAGGCGAGCTCATGCGCAAGATTTCCATGGATATCAAGCGTTTGCAGGATATCGGCACGTGGCGCGGCTACCGTCATCGCCGCAAGTTGCCGGTGCGCGGACAAACCTCGCGACGCAATGCGCGCACGCGCAGAGGCAAGAAGAAGACCGGACTCTCCGGTCGCACCGTTCTGACCAAGACGTAAACGTTTCCCCTACTTTTCATGGCTGACGAGAAAAAGACACCGGCAATCCTCGAGGCGTTGACGCCCGAAGAGAAGACGGCGCCCGTCCGACGCAAGAAGGTCAAGCGGTCGCTCACGCGCGCTCGCGTCTGTGTGCATGCGGGGGAGAACAATACGATCGTGACGTTCACGGATCCCCAGGGCAACGTCCTCGGATGGAGCTCTGCCGGTTCCGCGGGATTCAAGGGAACGCGAAAGTCCACGCCCTACGCGGCCAAGGTCGCGGCCGAAACTGCGAGCCTTAAGATGAAACCGTACGGCATCGAAACGGTGGATGTGGAGGTGAAGGGTCTCGGTCCGGGACGCGAGCAGGCGCTGCGTGGATTGCAGTCTTCCGGTTTCAACATCGAATCGATCATCGACACGACGCCCGTCGCACACGGTGGATGTCGTGCCCCTGCCCGACGCAGGGTGTAATTCCTTTTGCCTTCTCTTTCTTCTTTCCTTCATGAAGTACACGGGTCCAAAAGCAAAGCGCGCGAGGCGTCACGGGATGAACCTGTACGGTACGGATAAGTACGACAAAATCCTGCAGAGGAAGCCGTACGGTCCGGGCAAAGGTCCCAAGGACAACACCCGCATCAAGCTTTCTGAGTACGCGGTGCAGCTCAAGGAGAAGCAGAAAGTGCGCGATATGTACGGTCTCTCGGAGAAGCAGTTCCACAATTACTACCTGAGCGCATCCAAGGTATCGGGTCAGACGGGCGACGCGCTGAAGCGTCTGCTCGAGCAGAGGCTCGATAACGTGATCTATCGCGCGGGATTCGCCATGACACGCATGCAGGCCCGCCAGTTCGTCAGCCACGGCCACTTCATGGTCAAAGGCAGGCGCGTCACGGTTCCTTCGTACCAGGTCAAGCCCGGGGAAGAGATCGTGGCACGCGTCAGCAGCAAGGCCTCTGTGGTCTTCGTCCCCATTCTTGCGTCGCACGAGAAGTATCTTCCGCCCAGCTGGATCAAGGTCGATCCCGCGGCGATGAAGATCGAAATCGTCGCCATGCCCGATCCCACGCACGCCGAGCAGTCGATCGAGATGCGTCAGATCGTTGAGTTTTACTCTCGCAACTAAATTTCTTTCCCAGGAGTTTTTCCTCCTGCGATTTCCCTTCCTCCCCTTTCTATGCACATCATTCAGGAAGAAATCGGGCTCCCTACCTTCTCCGTTACGCCGGTGAAGAAAGGTGATGATTGCCATGCGATCTTCACGATTGCTCCCCTTCCTCCTGGATACGGGATGACGCTCGGCAATGCGATGCGACGGGTGCTCCTTTCCAGCCTCCCCGGTGCGGCCGTCACGTCTATCCGTGTCAGCGGCGTGCAGCACGAGTACACGACGATCAAGGGTGTTCACGAGTCGATCATGGACATCGCTCTCAACTTGAAGCTTCTGCGTCTGCGCAAGCACAACAAGGAGCAGGAAGTGATCAAACTGGAAGCGAAGGGACCGCTGGCGGTAACGGCGAAGGATCTGAAGTCGACGTCCGACATCGAAGTCCTCAATCCCGAGCTCCCGCTTCTGACGTTGGAGAAGGGCGCATCAATCGATATGCAACTGACCATCGAGAAGGGTGTGGGGTACGCCTCCGCTGCGGAACGCAACAAGAAGCAGAATGAGCCCGGTCTCATCTACGTCGATGCCGTCTTCACTCCGGTGGTGAAGGTGCGATTCGATGTGGAGGCCGCTCGCGTCGGACAACGCACGGACCTTGAGAAGCTCATTCTCGACATCGAGACGAACGGATCTCTGACGGCAGAGGACGCAGTGCAGTTCGGTTCTCAGCTCCTCCAGAGCTACTTCGGCTACTTCGCATCGGACAAGAAGGTCGTGGAGCCGGAATTCATGGCGGACTTCAGCCGCACTACGGCACAGCAGACCGAGGATGCCACGCACACGCCGTCCAAGGAGAGCTACACGCCGATTGAAATCCTCAACTTCTCGCCTCGAACGCTCAACGCGCTCATCAACGCGGGAGTGGGAAGCATCGAGCAGCTCACGAAGTGCACCGAAGCGACGCTCAGTAATTTCCGCGGCTTCGGAGCCAAAGCACTCGACGAGGTGAAGAAAACCCTTGGCGACAGGGGATTGAAACTCTCCGACGAGAATACGCTCGACAGTTGATCTTCTCTCACGCACAATCTGCACCCCATGAGACACCGTCACTCCCGCCTTCGGCTCCGTCAGAAACCCGCGCATAGCAGGGCCCTCCAACGCAACCTCGTCACCTCCGTTCTCCTCTACGAGACCGTTCGTACCACGAAGAAGCGTGCGCAGGTGGTGCAACCCATCGTGGAGCACATCATCACGGTTGCGAAGAAGAAGCTGCCCCACATCGCGATCCGTTCCATCAATGCGATCGTGACGCACAAGAACGCCTGTCGGAAGACGATGGAGGTGCTCAAGCCCCGTTACGCAACGCGCACCTCGGGATTCACGCGCATCGTGGCGGTCGGAAGCCGCATCGGAGACGGTGCGAAGCTCGTACATCTCCAGCTGGTGGATGCCGAGGCACCGATGGCTCCCGCGGAGGCGAAGGTGAAAGCCAAGGAGCTCAAGAAAGCCAAGACCAAGCAGAGAGCCGCTTCCAAAAAGAACCCATGAAGACTTCCGTGATTCCCGTATCGGCCCCCACGTGGTTCGTCGTCGACGCTTCCGGCAAGACGCTCGGTCGTCTGGCCGCACGCATTGCGCACGTTCTGCGCGGCAAGCATAAGCCGGAATTCTCGCCGCATCAGCTCTGTGGCGACCACGTCATCGTCCTGAACGTCGTGAATATCGCAGCACACCCGAAGAAAATGCGCGGGAAAACGTACGTGCGTCACTCGGGATACCTCGGGCACATCCGCACGAAGACCCTGGAGCAGATGCTCGCCGAGAAGCCGGAGGAGGTCATGTTGAAGGCGGTCTACGGCATGCTTCCGAGAAACAGACTTCGACCCCAAATGCTCAAGCGTTTGCACATCCTCAAGGGCGCGGAGCATCATTACGCTCCCCAGAAGCCCGTTCCACTCCCGACCACCGTCCTATGACACCCGATCAGAAGAAGCGGCAGTACTTCGGCGCAACCGGCAAGCGCAAGACGTCGATTGCGTGCGTGCGTCTTTTTCAGAACGGTACGGGTGAAGGCATGGTGAACGGGAAGAAGATCAAACAGTACTTCGATACCGCGTTCCAGGTGGAAAACGCCCTCGCACCGCTCGTCATTGCTAATCTCAAGGCGTCTCTGGATGTTGAGGCGATCATCGTCGGTGGCGGCAAGTCGTCGCAATCCGATGCGCTCCGTCATGGCATCAGCCGCACCCTCCTGCTCCTCAACCCCGATTTCCGCCCGGACCTCAAGCGTGCGGGATTCCTGCGCCGCGACGCCCGCATCAAGGAGCGAAAGAAGCCGGGACTCAAGCGTGCACGCCGAGCACCGCAGTGGAAGAAGCGATGAGGCAGTGACTCCGAAGATTCTCAAGATACCGAGGATTGTGTTTCGAATTTCGATTCTTTGAAATCCTTGGAATCATTGGTTTTCTTGATCTCTTTCCTCACGCAATCGTCATCTTCACGTAGTAGAGGCTCTTGCCATCCTCCGTATCTAGGACGAAGCGAGCATCGAGCGATTGGAGTTGCATGATGGTTTGGCACATGCGCAGGAGCATGGATGGCGGGAGGCCGATGCCGGCTTCCAGGCACGTCGCACAAAGACCGGCGGCATCCTTGGAGCGCAGGTACGGTTCGCCCTGCTCAATGATAATGCTGCGAAGGCTTTCTTGAACACCCACGACGTAATGTTCCACGTAGGGCTCGAGATCCTCCACGGGAACTTCCTGGACTTCGGGGAGGGCCTCGATGATGTCGAGGTCCGTGCGGATAGCGTGGGCGATACAAGCTTCGATGGACATAATGTTTGTTTGGGAAATCGAACTATCATAGCAGATCCTTCCATTTCTTGAAATAGGTTCAGCTGTATTTGAAGCCATAGTATCTTGCTATTGAGAGAAAATATTCTGATCTGTATAATGAAATATTTGCGAAGAGCACATTGGAAAATGCCACGGCATTAATTTTAAAAGAGCCCTACAGCAAGCCAAAAAACACGTGTGACGCATTTTAGATAAGCGGCTCCTCGAATGTCTCTTCGACGGCGGAGATTTCTTCCTTGGAGGGTGGCGCGGAAGCGGCTTCATCCCACTTTTTAAGCATTTCTTCCACTTCCTTGCGCGGGGTGCAGTACTTGCGTCGTGAGGAGGCGATGATCTCCTCGGTATGGTCATCTTTCATTTTCGGGGCGTCTATCGTTCGTCCCGAGAACGCTTCACGCAGCTCGCCATTTACAGACATCTTGATGTAGAACTCTCGGACGCCGAGGTTGATGATATCGCGCTCCTTGAAGACGGGGTTATATTCTCCGGCAAGCGTGATGGCGTCCTCCGCACCCACGCGGAAGCTGATGATCGACCCGACGTTGCCGAAGACGGTCTTACGAACGACATCGGACAGTTGTCCCATGTACTGATGCGCAATGGTCAGGTTGAGGCGGTACTTGCGTGCTTCGGAGAGGATTTCCGTGAAAGTATCGGTGGCGAAGTTCTGGAACTCATCGACGTAGAAGTAGAAATCGGGACGTTCATCTTCCCGCGTGTCCGCGCGGCTCATGGCGGCTTGGTAGATCTTCGTGATGAACATGGCGCCGATGAGGGAGGAGTTCTCTTCGCCAAGCAACCCCTTCGATACCTTCATGAGCAGGATCTTCTTCTTATCCATGATTTCGCGGATATCGAACTTCGTCACCGGTTGGCCGATGATGTTGCGGATCATGTTTGTGGCGACAAATTGCCCTACCTTATTGAGCAGCGGTGTGATGGCATCGGCATCGAACTTCTCGGACCAAGCTGCGAATTCCGAGACCCAGAAGCTCTTCACGACGGAATCCTGGATGCGTGCGACGATCTTCTGACGGTAATTCTTGTCCGTGAGCATCTTCAGGATCGAGAGGACCGTCGTATTTGGACTGTCGAGGAGGGCGAGCGTGGTGTAGCGCAACACGTGCTCAAGACGGTCGGACCAGTTTGAGCCGAAGAGTTTCTTGAAGATTTGCAGGAAACCGATCGTCACCTGCATTTTGTAGGCTTCCTCGACTTTCTCGAGCGGATTGAAGGCGAGCGGGAATTCCGTATCGGAGGGATCCAGGAGAACCACATCGTCGATGCGATTTTCGGGGATGAATCGCATGATCGAATCGATAAGATCACCGTGCGGATCCAAGACGGCGATGCCTTCGCCGTTGCGCAAATCTTCATTGATGAGGAGTTCCAGGAGCTTGGTTTTGCCCACGCCCGACTTTCCTACAGTGTAGAGGTGGCGGCGGCGATCCGAGCGCTTGATGCCGAAGGGCACGAAGTTGTTGTGGTAGTTCGTGATGCCGAAGCCCGAGACATCCTTCTCACCGATTTTCGGGAGATCCTGCGGAGGATCCGATTTGCGGGCAAGAACGTGGACGATGTGCGGAACGGCGTCGGCGTTCGGGAAGTGGTAGAGGGTCGCGACCTCTTTCGCGTTCAAGATGTGCGTCTTCGCATGCGTGCGGGAGCGGTACTGCTGGATGAACGAGTCCGCATTGCGCATGTGGATGCCGCGGAATCCGTTGATGTCCCGATCGTTGTACTGCGTGAATGCGGCGACGATCGAATCGAGTTTGCGTCGTGCGGTGGCGGGATCATCGGCGATGTACGCGCAGCGAATGCTTACCTTGTACGGTTTGATCGTGGTCTTCTCGTCTGCTTTCGAATGGCGGAGTGAGCGAATACCTTTGCGTCCCCCTTCGCGCAACCGGTCGCGGATCGAGAAGAAGTGGTAGAGGTGCGCGAGCCTCATCCTGACGGTTCGCTTGAAGTGGTAGGTGCCCGAATCGTCCTGGGGCTCGGCGATGATCTGCACCCAGACTTGATCGTTGGCGCCGATTTTCGAAATCACGGAGAAGAGGCGCGAGGTCGAATCCTCTTCGAACAGATCGTACGTTTTGATGGGATACACGTCGTACTCCTTCAGATCGAGAACGGCGCCGGCAAGTGAACGCTTCTTCGGATCGAAGAGCAGCGAGTAATCACCGGTCTCCTTGATCTCGGCTTCCGGGAACGTGGCGTAGACGAGTCCTTCGATCGTCTCGAAGAGCTTGTCTTCGACGACAATGAAGAAGTATGCGTACTGATCGAATCCGTAGTACTCGAGCGACACTCTGCGTCCCGTGAAGGTATTGCGCATGTTGATCAGAAGTTCCTGGAACTTCGATTCCAGCTTCATATTCCCCTCAGTCCCTTGCGGGATGACGACATGCAGGAAGCGGAGGGAGGGGGGAGCCATAGCGCACTCTAAAGGTATTTCGACTTACCATTCTACCGGTTTTTGCATCATAAGGAAACGGCATTTTGCCTTTCTGCTGCGGTAGATAGGGGTTAATTGTGGATGGTTTGGGGAGGAAGGTTGGTGAAGAGTAATCAGGGAAGTGAATAGTGAAACAGTAATCAGTGTTCAGTGGAGTATGTCGAACCACTGTTCACTGAATCACTGTCTACTGATAACTCGTCAATACACCTCCTTCAGGTAACACTCCTCGCATACGATGCGCTCCGGTCGGTCAGGAGCATAGCTTGTGATGATATGCTTGCGGCAGTTGTTACATGATCGTTCCCAGAGTTTGCGAGGATTGCGAAGCTTCATGCGACGGCGATGCCGCTCATCGGGATGAAGGTGCGCAACAGGCAAGTCGTGCTCGCGATAGAATTCCAGCTCCTTCTTCACGATCCTGAACGGGCGCTTGGTTTCTTCGCATTCGATCGCCCAATCCAAAATATCGTCAGGAATATCGTTGATGGAGTGAGGCAGCTTGGAAGCCGGGATTACCCGCGAGACTTCCGGCATCTCGTCGCGCTGTTCCCTCCATCGCCATCCCTTCTTGAGGACTTCTTCTTTTGCGAGAGGGAAGTAGTCCAGTGCCGTCGATTCGTTGTAGGCGAAGGGTGCGCAGGTCGACGGAAAGAATTCCCCCCACTCTCCTGTGTTCCGCATGTGTTCGATGAGCTTCGGCACCAGGGTTTCATACTCTTCCTTCGTATGCTGCTTGTTGAGGATGCAGAACGATGCGGGCTTCATACTCACGCAGCAGCAGAGATCCGATCCGGTCTGAACAGTGTCGCAGAGGATGAGCCGCTTGCCGCTCCACGATCCGTGTGTGAAGAGCGTGTGGTACGAACCGTATCCCAAACTGATGCCTTCGTATCCCAGCTCGGCATCCGTCGTATGGCAGACATCCATCAGATCCTTCACATGGAATCCCGTGTAGATGTAGGCGCAATCTTCGCCGTAGGAGAGATCAAAGCAATGACGGACGTTGCGAGAATTCTTGAGGAAGTCTCCCGAGGCATTCTCGCAATTGATGATCAATGCCGCCCTATGCAGACTCCGCTCGTGCATTTCCAAAAACTCCCGAAAGAGTTGCTCGCGTTTTCCTTCGTTGAGCGCCTGCGAGATGTTATTTAGCTCGATTGCGTACGCTTCGGGCGTGACCTGCTTGTTTCGCACGTAGTGTCGTTTGTTGCGGAGATTACTGCAGAAGAGGCATTGGCTGCAGCCTCGGCAATCGGAGAGGAATGCGCTCTCGGAACAGTTGCTGCAATCGCGGGAGAAGGAGAGTGAGTGGCTCTTCTCGATATTCGTCACCTCATAGCAGTACTGCGATTCCAAGCAGTCGAGCGTGTCCATGCATCCGATCGACTTGATGACTTGCGTGCCGTAGAGACAATCTTCGTTGTACTCGCCGGCGTGAATGAGATAGCAATTTTTGTTGTAGCCGGAGAGATTTACGAACTCCGAATTCTCATTATTTACGACATTGAGCGAGATGCGCGGAACGACTTCCTGCAGGCTTCGGATCTGCGGGAATATCGGGCGGCTGAAATCGATATCTCGACCGAATTCCTTCGAATCCCATCGGTCCGACCACCAGCAATCCGGGCAGTACACCGTGAAGACGCTGTCGGCGGGATAGATCGCAATGATGGACTTCTTGCAGAGGTCGCAGGTGCGGCGGTAGAGACTGCGCTCATTTCGAAATTCGAGTCTGCGTTGCTGGCGGCAATCGGGGCAGAGAGTGGGAGGAGGAATCCCGAATATCTTTCCTCCGAACGTCGGTGCGACCTTGAGAAGCATCGTCATATCGGCGTCACTGACATCGAATGCGCCGGAACACTGGCCGCAAACATGCTGCATAGAACGTATCGTAGCGAAGAATCGATCGGTTGTTACTCTCTGATTTCCTATCATGAATATTGGCTAGCCAAAGCGCAAATCATCCTTATGAATTTCACAGACCCCTGTGAAGATTATGCGTTCACTCCCTCATCCCAAATATCCCGGAATTGTTTGAGGTAGAGATTGCGTACTTCGGGATGGCGAATGATGATGGTTTTCGGGTTATCGTCATCGCAGACGAAGTGGCAAACACGATCATCGGCAAATCCGATGTAATCTTTTCCCATAGGAAGCGTGTCGAGCAGCCTCGTGCGACGAAGCTCCTTCGAATCTCTGCTGGCGAATCGTTCCGATTCCTTCGAAATGGTGTTGAGCGCGATGGCGTAGATTCTTCCTCGGTATCGCTTATCACGAAATCCGAGCTCTTCCGGCGACTCATCGGACATGCCGGCGATGTTCCAGTAATTCTGCATGGAGCCGAACGAGAGATATTCGCTCTCACAGGAGTCCGGAAGCTTCAGATACTCCTCGCGAAACGCATCCAAACCTTCCCGCACTTCGATCAACTCATCGCTATCGTTGTGCGTATATTCTCGATCGAGATCGAGAAAAGGAAGGAGCGGATCGAGATCTTGGAGCGCGAGTTGAAGTTTGCGCAGAGCCCGTTGCTCAGAGGCGAGCTTCTTCGTCAGGGCGCGCAGCGTCAGGGGCGCGAAGACGGATTGTTTCTGATTCACTTTCAGCGCAGAGACGAGCCCCCGATCCTGCAGCCGCTTGATCGTTCGGTAGGCCGTCATGACGTTGAGGCCGCTGCTCTCAATGAGCTCGGACATCGAAGCGCGTCGCAGCTTGAGTAGCTGCAGATACAGCGCCACTTCCTCCTCGCGGAGGCCTGCGAGCGAAAGAAGATGGAAGAGACGGTTTTTCATGGAAGGAGGAAGTGTAGCGTAAACGCAGTGGGAAGTGAAACAGTGATCAGTGTTCAGTGGTTGATTTCCGTACCACTTTCCACGTTTTCACTGTTCACTGATCACTCATCAATACACCTCCTTCAAATAACACTCCTCACACAAAATTCTCCCGTCATACTCTTTTGGCCAGCTCGTTTCCACATGCTTTTGACATTTGCCGCACGCGGATGTTCGTAATTCTCCACTGAATGGGATGAGACGGAAATTTTCCTGCAAGCGGCGCGCATAGTACGCATTCGGCAGAGGACAGCCGAGTTCTTTGGCGAAGGCGAGGTCGGAGGATTGGATCTGAAAGGGGCGCTTCGCGGTGTCATCCCAGAAGACGCTTTTCGTGATTTCTTCCGTCGCGTCTCCTGAGCGGTCGGGAATCGCCGAGGGGTCGAGCGCATCCATGACGCGCGGCTCTTCTTCCTCCTTCATGTGGAAGCCCAATTTCTTTCCTTCCTCCCGCGAGAGCGGCCAGTAGAACGCGGCGATGCTCTCTTCGTAGGGATTCGCAGCGAAGGTGCCGGGGAAAAATTGTCCGTATTCTCCAGTTCGTTTCATGGCAGCGATGCATTCAGTTTTCTTCTTCTCGTATTCCTCCGGCGTGTACTGCTTGTTGAAGATGCAGTACTTCTTGCCGACGAGGCCGCAGCATCCGAAACAGTACTGGCACTGGAAACACTGTGCGCAGTATTCCAAATACTTGCACTGGACGAGATTGTAGACGAAGCGGACGTCGTAACATTTGTCCTGCGCGAGAGTCGAGAGGTAGGCAATCTCGCAATTGAGGAGACTGAAACAGTCGAGACCATTTCGTACGTCGACCCCCGACCGCATGAGATTAACGCAATCTTCGATCTTGTTCGTCACGAAGAAACAGTTCGTGCAGTCCTTGCATTCGTGGAGGTAATCGCCGGTGCATCGCTCGCAGAGATCCATGAACTGTGCGCGGTGCCAGGCTCGGCGGAGCATCATATCCAGGAATCGTCGTCGCGCATCTTCGTAGACGCTCCGCGAGCGGGAATCGAATTCCTTTGCTCTCCTCTCGAATTCTTCCTTCGTCAGTTGTTCGTTTCCTATGCAATACGATTTGTTTCGCAGGTTAGAGCAGAGAATGCAGTGGTGGCAGTTGCGGCAGTCATAGAGGAAGGCGCTGTCGCTGCAGTTCCAGCAGTGAAGCGCGAAGAGTGTCCGGAAGCATTGGTGCGAGTCGATGATATCGAAGCAATTCTCGCAGTCGAACGCAAAACAGCAGAACTGGCTGTTGCGTACGTTGACGCAACGGTAACAGTAGCGAATGTCCTCACCCTTGAAGACCGAATGGCAGAGGTAACAATTCCTTGAGTACCACACATCATCCGTGTATTCGCAGTTTTCGCTTCCCGCTCCCATGTTGTGCGCGATGGGGCAATGTCGAAAGAGCTCCCACATCTGTGGGAAGAATGGTTGCGTGAGATCAACTTCGGTGAAGGGTGGATCGGCGTGCTTGATCCACTCATCCTTGTGCCAAACGGGATAGGGGCAATTCTCGGAGAACACCGAAATAATTTGTTTTCCGGTGCGGTCACATTTTCTCTTGTGGAGATTCCAGTGCTGCCAGAACGCGCCGAGCCATTGGAATCGAAAAACGGGGCTCAAGGTTGGCTCTCCCTCGATACCGATCTTCTTCCGGAGCGTCATCTCGTGATCGCTCACGGAGAAGGATTTGCCGGTGACACGGCAGGTGCGTTCCACGAGAACTACTCTACATCACAAACGGGATGAGGATGAAGAAGGCTGTGCAAGCGAGAACAAGCAGCCAAATCACCCCGAGTCCGAGTCGTCGCAGCCACTTCGGTAACGCGTAGGCACCGTCGATCACGAATGCGATCACCGGAATGACCATGAGGATGCTGAAACGGAAATCCTCGCTCGGGGAGAAGGGGGCATGAATGCGAAAAGCGAAGTGAGACGCGATCAGAACGATGAAGGCGATGGCGAGAGGCAAACTTCGACGGGCATTCTTCATAAGATCGCGGCTGATACCGAAGACGAATATCGGAATTGCGATCAGTGCGAGAGCGAGCATTCCCTGTGCGAGATGGAGAAGAGGAGAGAAGGAGAACTCTCCAAAGAAGGCGGAACGGAAGAGGTAGGTGAGGAAATATTGACGACCCAACGCGTCCGCCCACGGATCGTTGAACGGCTGCTGGAGAATGAGGAGGGGCGGGAAGGCGAGAAGGTGGGGCAGCGAAGACTTCAGTAACAGACCACTCGAGAGGTTGCCGACGTTGCCGACGATGGAGAGACTGCCCTCCGTCAAGAAGCGCAGAAGGTAGAGCCAGTCTGTGAGGAGAAGCAGGATGGCGGCGGATATGCCGAAGAGCATAACTTTCTCCTTCCAGCCGGTTTTCTTGAAGACGAGGAGGATCCAGGCGATCGCGAGGATCGGGAGCATGTTGCTCTTCGTGAGGATACCGAGAGCGATGGTGATGCAGGAGGCGATCCAGAAGCGGCGGCTGATTCTTCCTTTTGTGTTCCACCAACGAAGGAGCAATGCGAAGGCGAGGAAGGCAAGAAGGTGGAATAGTGAATCATTACCGATGCGCGGTGACATGAGAAGGAGCGCGGGAATCGTTGCCATCAGGCTTCCGAACAGCAGGAGCTTTCCTTTCTGTTTTTCTTCGGGATAGAGCATAAACCCGATCCAGAGTGCGACGAGGAAGGCCCCAACGGAGAAGAGCACGGAGAGAAATTGTGTCCTCGTCTCCGCACTGAAGCCCGACAGTCCGAGGATATTCGTGAGCTGCAGCCAGAGCGCCGAGAGGAAGTAGTAGAGCGGGGGCTGATACGATTCCCATCCCTGTGACGTCGCAGGAATATTCCAATGTCGCAGGACGTAGAAAATATAATCCACATGTGCACCGGAATCATACGAACGCACGGACGACGGTGTCGCGAGGAAGTACGACCATCGAAGAATCACGCCGACGAAAAATATCTTCGGCAGTACGGAACCGCGCAGTTTCGGGACATGCCGCACAATGATGAAGATGCCGAGAGCGATGATCGCAAAGAGGAGCAACTCCCGGAGCATCACAACCGGATCCACAGAGGATGGCTGGATATCGATACCTCCTTTCCCTCCGGAATCCTGAATGACGAATCGCAGCGTATTCTCTCCGCTCTTCAGGTAATTTCGGAGATCGACGGGGCGCTTCTGCGTGTAGTCGCACGGGGTGTCTGGATCATTGGGGAATACTTTCGTGTTGATGGTTAACTGGCTTAGGCAATCGTCGGCGACGATGGTGAAATGCGTGGAATGGATCGGCATGAGATGCAGATGCACGCTTCCGGTCAGGATACTGCCATCCGAATCGACGGAGAGAGGCATGGAAGATGTTTGTTTCGGATTCTTGTCGTAGCGATATGATACCGCACCGAATTCGAGTACTGTCTGTTTCCAAAGAAACGCATAGAGGCAAAGGCCCAGAAGCAGCAACGCACATTCCAGGAGGAACACGTGCCTCTTGCGTGCAGGGACTCGAGTACGCTTCTTTCTCATTGTGGAGAGTAGCGTAGCACAACTCGTTTGGAGTGCGGAGCACGAGAGAAAAGTGAACAGTGGGAAGTGAACAGTGAACAGTGCTTGATATTCGTACCTCTTCCCACTGTTCACTGATAACTTTTCAGTAGACTTCCTTCAGATAACATTCTTCGCAATACATCTTTTCCTTTCTCTCCGGGGCGTATGTCGTCTGCACTTCTTTGCCGCACTTCATGCAGGAGCGCTTCCAGAGTGTGCGGGGATTGCGCAGGCTCAAGCGTCGATCGTAGCGCACATCGGGATGGAGGCGCGGTACGGGAAGATCCTGACGTCGATAGAACTCCAATTCCTGTTTGATGATGCGGAAGGGTCGGCCGGTTTCTTCGCATTCCACGGCCCAATTCACGATATCATCGGGAATGTCCTGAATGCGATCGGGAAGCAGAGAAGCGGGAATGGTCTTGGCGACAGAGAGCTTGGCATCGGTCATGTGTCTCCAGTGGTATCCCTCCGCGCGTGCTTCCCTTTCTGTGAGCGGAAGGTATTCGTACGCGAGAGATTCGTTGTAGCCGAAGGCGGAGAGGGACGGAGGGAAGTACTGGCCCCATTCTCCGTTTTTCTCCATGTGCGCGATGATCTTGGGGACGAGGAATTCGTACTCTTCCTGCGTGTACTGCTTGTTGAAGATGCAGAATTTCTTGTGGCGAAGGCCGCTGCAGCCGAAGCAGTCGTGACAATGGAAACACCACTCGCAGTAGAGCAGGTTCTGGCTGTGGAATACAAAGAGACAGTAGGCCGTGTTGTAGGTTTCGATCGTGCCGAGCGTCTCGTAGGCGAGTTCGGGCTTGATGTACATGTTTGAGCAGTCGTAGTTGTCCTTCACCTTCACACCGACGGTCACGTAGCGGCTATCCTGGCTCTCATTGACGTCGTAGCAGTCGAGGCAGTCGCGGGAATTCTCGATGTAGTCGCCGGTGCAATGCTCGCTGTTCACGACGTTCGCAAAGCGGTGCGGCGTTGTCATCCGCAATTGTTCCAATTCCTCTTTCATACGTGCCATTCCCTTGGCCGATCCGAAGAATTCCTTCACGCGGTTCTCGTATTCTTCCTTCGTCAGCTTCTCGTTGCGGAAGTGATACTCCTTCTGGCGCAGGTTAGAGCAGAGGCAGCAGTTGCTGCAGCCGACGAGATTGAGCGAGAAGAGGCAATCGCGGCAATTGGTAGAGAACGAGAGCGAAACGCAATGGTAGGACTTGTACACAGAGAAACAGTCATAGCAGAGCTCGCTGTCGTAGAGGTACGAGCAGTCGACGGAATCCTTGCAGCTCTGCAGCAGCTTTCCGTAGTAGCAATCCTCGCAGTACTCGGAGGAGTTGATGAGGTAGCAGTCCTTGCAGTAGCCCGTTCCCGCGGTGAAGTCGGAATTTTCATTCCCGATCACCATCATACCGAGGCGGGGAACGTCGCTCTGGAGTCGGGCGAATTGTTCAAAGAATGGTTTCTCGAAGTCGAATGCGCGTCCGTACTCCGTCATGTCAACGCGGTCGGCGTTCCACTCCTCATGCGTATAGACTTTGTGATGCTGTCCCGGCAGTGGCTCCTCGTGATAGACCGACACGATTTCCTTTCCCGTGAGAGTTCCCTTGCGTCGGTAGAAGTTGCGTTCATTGCGGTGACACGTTCGCCGTTTCAATCTGCATGCGGGGCAGAAGACGGGGAGGGGCGGGTGGATTTCCTTGCTGCCCAATGTGAACACCATCTTTTTCAGAAATGCCTCTTCATCAGGGAAGATCGGGAAGTCGTTACGGCACTGGCGGCAGGTGGACATGCGGTGAAAGTGTACAGTGAGAAGTGATCAGTGTTCAGTGGTTAATTTCCTTGTCACTGTTCACTGTCCACTAATCAATGATCACTCATCAATATACCTCCTTTAAATAACACGTTTCGCACAGAACGGATTCTTCGCGACCCGGCGCGTAGGTTGTTTGCATCTCCTTGCTGCATTTCGCGCAATTTCGTTTCCAGAGCTTTCGGGGATTGCGTAGGACCAAACGACGGCGATGCCGCTCATTGGGATGGAGATGCGGAATTGGTAGACCCATGTTTCTGTAGAATTCCAATTCCTGCCTGATGATTTTGTACGGACGCTTCGTCGCTTCGCACTCAAGTGCCCAATTTAAGATGTCGTTGGGTATGGTATCGGTTAAATCCGGTAATTTCGAAGCGGGAATTGTTCGGTGCATTGTTTGGTTTTCTTCCGATGGCTCGTGCCACTTCCACCCGCGCGAAATGATCTCATTGTTGGCGAGTGGGAAGTATTCCTGCGCCAACGTTTCGTTGTAGGCGAATGGAGACAAGTCAATCGGGAAGAACTCACCCCATTCATTAGTCTTTCGCATGTGATCAATAATCTTTGGAAGAATCATCTCGTATTCATGCTGGGAATACTGTCGATTGAGGATGCAGTATTTCTTTCTGCGCAGTCCCACGCAGCCGAAACAATCCTCGCAACTGTGGCAGCTGTCGCAGTAGAAAAGATCGCGGGAATCTCGACAGTACATGGTGAAGCGGTAACCGTACCCCATGAGACTCGTTGATTCGTAGCAGAGTTCAGTGCCATCGAAGAACGAGACGTCGAAGCAGTCGGTGGCTCCAAGGCCGTCATGAAGGTACGCGCAATCGCGAGAGGAGTAGACGTCGAATCCTCTGTGGATGTTGCGACTGTCAAAGAGATTATTTCCGGTGACGTTCTCGCATCCGATGGCAGTTGCTGCAATGCGGATGGCATGTGCTCGCTTCAGATCTTCAAACTTCTGTGCCATTTCTCTACGCTTCGTCTCACTTCCCCGCATCTCATTCTTCAGTCGCGCGATCTCCTCGGCGCTTGAGGGCTTATTCAGAAGCCAATTCTTTTTTTGCCGAATTCCTATGCAGAGGAGCGAATCGGACACCCCTCTGCAGTCGGCGAGGTATGCGCTGCCATGACAATCGTCACAGTCCTGTGCATACTTCAGGTCGTAGCACTTGCGACAGTCAATGCACTCGTAAACGAGTTCGCAGTCGGTACACCAGAGAAAATCGACAGCGTTGCGGTTTTTTACGGCGCAGAATCCAAAGTAGGAATCCTCATTGTAATTTGCAGAAGTAATGAGATAGCAATTCTTGTTGTCGTCTGAAAAATTGCAGAACTCCGCATTCACTGCATTGTTGTTGACGAGCGGTGCGCGTGGCACAGCGCGTTGAAGATTCTGAAATTGAGAAAAGAACGAACACGTGAAATCGAATGCTCGCCCGTATGTCAGTGCATCCCAATCATCACTCCACCATTCCTTGTGTGAATACACAACGAAAGGAGTGTCCGTATGAAAAAACGAAATGATCTCCGCACCGCTTAAATTGCTTTTCCTCCGATACAATATTCGCTCATTACGAAAGGCGAGACGACGGCGCTCTCTCTCTTCTGGGCAGAGTACGGGTGGAGGGATCACCTCTTTTTTCCCGCGAATTATTGGCGAAATTTTTTCATAGAAGAGGAGATCCTCGTCACGGATCTCGAAAGGGATTCCCGAGAGCTTGCATATGGCGTTTCGTGGCATGAGCTCATTTTCTTTCTAAAATAGTTTGGGTCAAAAATATCGCTGAAGCAGTTTGAATCTTGGTATCTGAAAGCCAAAAACTGTGCTTAGACGTTCTCGATCTTCTGAGAAAAGAGTTCGAAGCGGGCGCGCTCCGCATCGGCGAGCGTTCGGGACTTAACGAGGACGGCGTAAGGATTCTCTGGATCGCGGAAGTGAGCGTAGAGAACTTCGTTGCCGGTATCCGAGAAGACAATGAAGTGATGTTTAAAGTCGAAGTCAAAGACCTTGGTGCGGCTGAGGAATTTCTTTGCGGCATCTCGCGTGCAAAAGTGGTCAGTGAAGGGGCCGAAGGTGGTGCAGATGGCGCGGTGAGCCGCATGCTTCATCCGATCCTTGCGGAAGTTCACAGGTGTGTCCAATCCTCCGATGATCGGAACGAAGTGTTCGAAATCTCCGAAGTCGATATTCGTGTCATATTTAGTCTGCGCCATGTGCAAGTATGCGTCGCGAATCTGGTCCGGTGTGTAGTACGTTTCGAAAGAGTCGCTCTCGGATCCAGCCCTATGGAGGTAAGGGGCAATTTCCTTGAGCTTCATGATATTTTTCCTCAGCGATCGTTCTTGCTTCTGGAGTTCAGCGACGACGTGTTTCAGCGAGCGAGCGGAGATTCCATCTTGAGTATTCTCCACGACTTTCAGTGCGCGCAGACGATCGAATGCACGGTAGGTGGAGCTCTTTGTAAGCCCCGTGCGCTTCACGAGATCCCAGATGGACGCAGCGGGATTCTTCACCAGCTCTGCATATACCCGCACTTCCGCTTCACTGAAGCCGCAGTCGAGGAGGAGCGAGCGGAGCTTTTGGGAAAGTTTCATGGGTAATATTAAACAATAATGTTCAATTAAATGCAAGGAACAGCCATAGCCTAATATACCTCATTTAAATAGCACGCCTCGCACAGAACGGATTCTTCGCGATCGGGAGCGAAGGATGTCAAGATTTCTCCGCCGCATTTTGCGCAGGGGCGGGTCCAGAGATGACGGGGGTTGCGCAGCGCCATGCGGCGGCGATGTCGTTCATCGGGATGGAGTGTGGGTACTGGCAGTGAAAGTTGTCTGTAGAAATCCAATTCCTGTTTGATGATTTTAAATGGTCTCTTGGTTACCTCGCACTCGATTGCCCACTGCAAGATGTCATCCGGCGTCTCGTTGATGGTTTCGGGAAGCAGGCGACCGGGGATGATTTTCGTGGCATTCGGAATATCATCGACGGAGTCTCTCCATGCCCATCCATTTTCAATCACTTCTTTCTTCGAGAGAGGGAAGTACTCCTGCGCGACGCTCTCGTTGTACGCGAACGGAGAAAGCTCCACCGGAAAAAATTCTCCCCACTCGCTCGTCTTCCGCATGTGCCCGATGATCTTCGGAACAAGCTGTTCGTACTCCTCCTTCGTGTATTGCTTGTTGAGGACGCAGTACTGCGCGTGCTTGAGCCCGATGCATCCGAAGAGATCGTGACAGCCATTTACGCAGAGTTTGGAGTAGGTGCAATTGTTCACATCGGTCCATGCCTGATCGCAGAAGATAATGTTGCGCGCACCGTCACCGATCTCGTGATTCTCATAACAGAATTCCGCTCCTTTGAGTGAGCCGAATACCGTCACATCTTGCACCTTCTTCATGCGGCGGCAGTTGAAGAGATGCTTGCAATCCTGCGATTCCTGAACATCAAAACAGGAAACGCATCGTTGTGTGTTCCAGAGGTAATCGCCGGTGGAGTCTTCATTCTGTGTGCCGCGTAGCGCTTTGCAGTGAAATTTCTTCGCAAATGTAGAACAGTTTTCGTGTAATACGAAAATCTTCGAACGAGATCTGAGTTGGAATGTTGCGAGACGAGCTGCATATTCTTCCGGCGATAATTGTTCATTGAAGATACAGTGGCGCTTGTTGCGCAGATTGACGCAACCTACACACTCCGAGCAGCCGATACATTGCGTGAGGAACCAGGAATCAGAACAATTCTGACAATTCTGACTGAAGTGAAGGTGATAACAATTGATGCAATCGATGCACTCGTAGCAGAGTTCGCATCGTGTGATTTGCAGATTGTCCACGCACTTTTTCGAGTCGTAGAGGTAGTTGGCGTAGAGACAATCCTCGTCGAAATCCGCCTCGAAGATGAGGTAGCAATTTTTGCACCATCCGCACTGGTTTGTGTAATCCGAATTCTGATTGCCGGAGGCCGATCGAGAAAGTTGAGGTACCGCCAGGAAGAGTTCATGAAATTGCTCGAAGAATGGTCTTCCAAAATCGAAGTCTCTGCCGAAAGAACGCGCATCCCATTTGTCCGAGTGCCATTCATCATTATCGAATACCTTATATGGCTTTTCCTTCGCGTAGACGGAGATGATTTCTTTTCCTGTGGAGGAGCAGGTTCTTCTGTAGAGCGTTCGCTCATTGCGCCAATTCAAACGTCTGCGTTGCCGACAATCCGGACACAGAGTTGGCGATGGGATCAGTTCCTTTTGTCCTGAAAAAACTGGAGAAACTTCTTCCAAGAAAGCGAGATCGTTCTGGGATATTTCGAATGCCGATGCACATTGTTTACAGGTGAGCATGGTAGAGAAAGTGTACAGTGAGAAGTGATCAGTGTTCAGTGGTTAATTACTTTGCCACTGTTCACTGTCCGCTGTTCACCGATAACTCATCAATATATTTCCTTCAAATAACACTCCTCACACGCCACCATCTCAGGTCTCTCGGGCGCGTACGTTGTCCACGTGTCCTGTCCGCACTTCGTACATTTCCTGATCCAGAGTTGGTACGGATTGCGGCGAGCCATTCGGCTTCGATGACGCTCGGTCGGGTGCAGGCGGGGGAGGGGGAGGCGCATGCGGCGGTAGAAGTCGAGCTCCTGCTTTACGATCTTGAACGGTTTGCCGCTTTTCTCACACTGGATGGCGGATTGTAGAAGGTCATCGCTCATGTCATCGATGTTGTCTGGGAGAGAGGCGGCAGTGATCACTCTCTTCGCTACGGGAATCTCCTCGGGCGTATCGCGCCATGTGAATCCCATCTTCCTTGCCTCGTTCTCCGAGAGGGGCAAGTAATCCTGGGCTGCGGATTCGTTGTAGGAGAAGGGCATCGTGTGTGGCGGGAAGAATTCCCCCCATTCACCGGTCTTGCCCATGTGATCGATGATCTGCGGAACGAGTTTCTCGTACTCCTCTTTGGTGTATTGAGTATTAAGAATGCAGTATTCCTTATGCCGAAGTCCGATGCATCCGAAGCAGTGCTTGCAGGAGATGCAGCTGTCGCAGTAGCGCAGATTATTGCCGAAGAAGGTGTAGCGGCAGAAGGCGAGATCGATGGAGCCGCGCGAGACTGCAGAGAAGTAGATCTGTTCGCAGCGCGGCCAGCCCGCGGAGTAGCACGAGATTATGTCCTTCGTGTCCGCCATGGAAATGCTCTGCGTGCAGTCCTCGGCGTCGTGCCCATCGAAACAGCGCAGACAATTCTTCGCGTTGTACATGTGATCGCCGATGACATTCTCGCAATTCAGATTGTGCAGCGCGCGATGGACGGATGCTTCGCGCATGCGCAGGTACTCCGCGCGTGCGTCCTTCCACTTCGCGTACGAGCCGCAGAGGAGAGCCGTTTTCGCTGCGGCGAATTCTTCTTTGGTACAGGGGGCGTTGCGGAGGTAGTACGAGCGGTTCGCGAGATTGCTCGAGAGGAGGCAATGGTCGCATCCGGTCAGTTGAAAGCAGAAATGGCAATCGTTGCAATTTCTCGATTCTTCGAGCGATGTCACGTCGTAACATTTGTCGCAATCGACGCACTCGTAACTCAGCGTGCTGGCGTTGGTCAACATGCAGTCGATGACATCCTTCCCGTTTTCGATCCAGTAGCTGAAGTGCGTGTCCTCGCTCGTGGCGATGAGGGAATTCATGTAGCAGTTCTTTGAATCGCGGATATGACTGTTGTAGTCGCAATTCTCGCTGCGGAAAACGGACGTGCCCTCCCGCGGCACGACCTTCTGGAGTTCCTCGTACTGCACGAAGAACGGTTTGACGAAATCGAATGCTCGTCCGTACGTCAGTGCGTCCCAGGAATCTCCCCACCAGATGTCGTTGCGGTAGACCGTGAACGGACTCTCGGGCGGGTACGCGCTGATGATCTCCTTCTTCGTTTTGTCGCAGGTGCGCCGATACAGCTTCCACTCGTTGCGCGAGGCCATGACTTTGCGAAGACGTTCGCGAGGAGAGATGGTCGGGAGCGGGATGTTCCGTTCAGCAAGGAACGCGATCTCTCCGTCGGAAATCTCGAAGGGTTCGCCTGTGATCGAGCAGGGTCGCGTCTGAGGCACGCGACTATACTTCCTGCAAATAGCATTCCTCGCAATAGACGGTTTCCGGTCTCTCGGGTGCGTAGGTCGTCTCCATCGGTTTCCCGCACTTCATGCAGTCGCGTTTCCAGAGGTGGCGAGGATTGCGGAGGGCGAAGCGCTCGCGTTGTCGCTCCTGGAAGCACTTGCGGGGGAGGGGGAGTTTCATCTGGCGGTAGAACGCGAGTTCCTTCGGGATGATTTTGTACGGTTTCCCGGAGGTTTCACAGCGGAGGATCGATGCGCAGATGGAGTCGCTCGCATCGTTGATGTCGATGGGCACTGTCACGTCGGGGCCGAGGTAATTTTGGGATGTCTCTTCCGGTGTCTCCTCCTTCCACTTCCATCCGCGAGCGACGGCTTCTTCTTTCGTCAGCGGAAAGTATTCCTGTGCGATGGTTTCGTTGTAGCCGAAGGGACTGAGTGCATGGGGGAAGAATTGCCCCCACTCTCCGGCGCGCTTCATGAGTTCTTTCAGCTTCGGTAGAAAGTTCTCGTACTCTTCCTTCGTGTATTGCTTGTTGAGGATGCAGTAGCGAGCGGACTTCAGCCCCACGCATCCGAAGCAATCTTTCGAGGCGAAGCAGTTGTCGCAGTAGAAGAGATCCGCGCACTCATTCTGGCAGGTGTGGCAGCCCATGCATCGGTAATTGTCTCCGATGGTCAGGCATTGGTAGCAGAGTTCGGCTTTCGCGCCCGAGAAGTTGCAATCGGCGCAATCCTTGAAGCTCTCGAGCGTCGCACCGTAGAGGCAATCTTCGCAGTTCTTCAGATCATACCCTTGTGCGATATTTCTGCAGTTGTAGAGGTAATCGCCGGCGACGTTCTCGCAGTTGAATCCGTGATAGCACTTCACGATTTCTTTCCCGATGAGCTCCTTCACTTTCTCCTTCGCAAATGCGATCGTGCGGGAGTTTCCCGTATTCAGTTCCGCGAGTTTCTTTTGATACTCTTCCTTTGAATGCGGTTGATTGAAGATGTGAAATTCTTTGTTTTTGAGTCCCACGCATCCGAAGCAATCTCTGCAGCCCGTGCAGTGTACGAGGAACATCGAAGACGAACAATTGTCGCAATCACGCGAGAAGTTCAGTGAGTGGCACTGCACACAGTCGATGCATTCGTAGCAAAATTCCGATCGATAGGTGTAGAGGCAGTCGTAGCAGTCCTTCGATTGCCAGACGATGTGGCCGTACGAGCAATCCTCGTTGCGCACGTTCCCGAAGACGAGGTAGCAATTTCTGCTGTTGAAGGACATGTTGCAGTAGTCCGTGTTCTCGCAGTTCGTGTTCATGATGGACATGCGCGGGACGGTGCGGTGGAGAACCGCGACTTGATCGAAGAACGGCTTCGAGAAATCCGGATCGATCCCGTAATCGAGCGCGTTCCATTTGTCGCTCCACCACTCGTGCAGTTCGTAGACCGGGAAGGGAACGTCCTTGTCGTACATCGCGATGATCTTCTTCCCCGTCAGATCGCACGTACGGTGGTAGAGATTGAAAAAATTGCGGAAGACGAGCCGGCGCTGTCTGCGGCAATCCGGGCAGTCAACGGGATCGGGTACGTCGATGGTCTCGTAGAGTGTTCTCTCTTCGGGGAGGAGATCGAAGGGGGCCGAACATTGATTGCAAGTCGCCATTTCAATTGACGGAAGAAAGATAACACTCTTCACAGTAGATGACCTCCGAATGGTCGGGCGAGAAAGTCGTTTTCATCTGCTTCCCGCATTTTGCGCATGTACGAGACCAGAGGCGACGTGGATTGCGCGCGACGACGCGATCGGCATGCCTCTGGTCGGGGCAGCGGCTTGGGAGGGGGAGTCCCATTGTCCGGTAAAACTTCAGCTCTTGCGGGATGATTTTGAAGGGCTTGCCCGATACGGAACATCGCAGGATCTGATCGCAGATGGAGTCGGGGACATTATTGATTGTGAGCGGCGGCGTGATTGCAGGTCCGAGATACGCATCCTTCTTCTCGCGATCCTCGTACCAATGCCATCCTTTCGCTTCCACCTCCTCCCTTTTTTTCGGGAATTGCTCCTGCGCGACCGTTTCGTTGTAGCCCATGTATGAGAGACTCGGATCGAAATGCTCCCCCCACTCTCCGGTTTTGCGCATGTGTTCGATGATCTTCGGCACGAGCATCTCGTACTCTTCCTTCGTGTACTGCTTATTCAAAATGCAGTACTTTTTTTTGCGAAGGCTGATACAGCCGAAGATGTCGGAGCAACCGTGGCATTCTCGCGAATACCACTGGTTATCTCCGTACCAACACATGAAGGTGGAGAAGGCGTGCTCTACGCCAACGGTGGATCCCGCTTCGCAGGCCCACTTCACTCCGTCGGGCGCGTTGTACGTGCAGTCGTAGCTTCGCAACGCTTTCGGTGTGTAGCAGAGGTACTTGCTGTCCTCGCCGTCAGTAATGTCGAAGGAGGAATGACAGTTTTTCGAGGAGAAGATCATGTCGCCCGTGCAATCCTCGCTCCCGTAGATGTGCGATCCGCGGTGCGGGAGCGGCGAGCGGAGTTTCTCCAATTGCGATTTCAAATTCTCGATTGTCGCATGCGTGAGAGGGAAGAGCGCGCCGATGCGTCTCTGGTATTCCTCTCTGCTTAATTGCTCATTGAGGAAGCAGTACTCGCGGTTGTGGAGACCGAAGCACAGGCAGCAATTCTTGCAACTCTGACAATCTTTGATCATGAGTGACGAGGAGCAATTGCGGCAGTTGGAGAAGAAGAAGCACTCGTAACAATTCTGCGAAGCGCTGCCTTCGTAGCACCATTGGCACGAGTAAAGGGAGAGACCATCGAGGCAATTTTTGGAGTCGACGACGAAGCGGCCGAAGAGACAATCCTCGCTGTTGCCGCCTCCGAAGAGCAGGTAACAGTTGCGCATGTTCAGCGTATGATTCGTGTAGTAGCTGTTCTCGACGTTCGTCGTGAAGAGCGCCTGGTGGGGGACGCAGAGTCCGAGCGCTGAACATTGTTCCGAGAATGTCTTTCCGAAATCAAACTCGCGGCCGTAGCTTAGCTCGTCCCATTGGTCGCTCCAGAATTCATCCTGATCGTAGACGACGTATGGTTTGTCGGCAGCGTACATGGAGACAATTTGCTTGCCCGTGAGGTCGGATTTGCGATGGTAGAGGAACCGCTCGTTGCGGAAACTCAAACGCCGGATGAGCCTGCACTCGGGGCAGTGCGTGGGGGGAGGAAGGCTCATTTTTGCGTTGCCGATGACCGGCGAAATCTCTTCGTAAAAATTCAGATCATCAGACGTGATTTCGAATGCCCCGCCGCATCCTTTGCATATTTTTTGCATCAGTAGACGGAAGCAAGATAACACTGTTCACAGTAGATGATTTCCGCACGGTCCGGCGAATACGTCGTTTCGATTTGTGTCGCACACTTTGCGCATTGTCTCGTCCAGAGCTTGCGCGGGTTGCGCAGTGCCAGTCGTTCCCTATGCCGTTGATCGGGACACTTGCGAGGAATCGGAATGCCCATTTCTTTATAGCATTTCAGTTCTTGCGGGATGATCTTGAACGGTCTTCCGGTTTCCTCGCATTTCAGGATCTTTCCGCAGATGGAATCATCGGTCGTGCGGATGCTCTCGGGGATCTGCACCTGCGGCCCGAGGTAATTCCGTCGCTCCTCATCCTCATGCCAAGCAAGCTCGCGTCTTGCGACTTCTTCTCTGGAGAGCGGGAAATAATCCTCCGCGAGTGATTCATTGTACGAAAAAGGAGAGAGGGATGACGGGAAGAACTCGCCCCACTCTTTGGTCTTCCTCATGTGTTCGATGATCTTCGGAACGAGTCGTTCGTATTCCTCCTTCGTGTACTGCTTATTGAGGATGCAATACTGCTTTCGTTTCAATCCGATGCAGCCGAAGATGTCTTTGCAATTTCCGCAGTATGCGCTGTAGAGCACGTCGTTCCCCAGCGGATAAATGAGGAAAGAGAACAGCGTGCGTTGGCCGGAGATGCAGAATCCTTGGTAATCCAACTCCGCTCCATATCCCGCTCCGTACATGTCGTGGCAATCCTTGCTCTCGCTCGGAATGTTTTGCGAGTAGGCGCAATCCTGCCCCAACTTTCCGTCGAAGCACTGTCGGCAGTTCTTGCACTGCAGCAGGTTGTCGCCCGTGCATCCCTCGCACTGGAGCAGGTGCGCGTGCAGTCGCGGTTGCTTGCGCCACAATTCCACGGCTCGTTCGTGTGCGAGCTCAATGGAGCTTCTCGTGAGGATGAGTTCCTTGAGCTTCTCTTGGTATTCGTCTTTCTGCATCGCGGCATTGAAGAGGTGATACTGCTTTCCGCGCAGTCCTGTGCAGCCGAAACAGTCGTGGCAATTTTTGCAGTCGAATGAGAAGTCCACGCTTTCGCAGTTGGTGAGCTCCTGAGAGTAGAAGCAGCGGTAGCACGATTCGCTGTCGATGAGTTGGTAGCAGAAGCGGCACTCTTTGCAGAAGGAGCAATCCATGCAGTCGCTGCAGCCGAAAAGCATGTCGCTGAAGTGGCAATCCTGGCATTGGTCGCTGGCGAAGAGCAGGTAGCAGTTCTTCACGCCCCAGTTGTAGTTGCCGTACTCGGAGTTTTCGCTCTGCTCCACGTGTCTGCTCGGGATCGGAACGACGTGCAGCAAATCGGAGAATTGCTCGAAGAACGGACGGGAGAAATCGAACTCACGTGCGAACTTCTGCGCGTCCCACTTGTCGCTCCACCATTCGCTCTGTTCGAAGACGGTGAAGGGCTTGTCCGGCGAGTAAATGGAAATGATCTGCTTTCCCGTGAGATCGCACTTACGATGGTAGAGCTTGCGATCGTTTCTCCAAGTGAATCTCTGCTGTGTGCGGCAATCGGGACAGAGCGTCGGCGGGGGAATCATCTCCTTCTTGCCCGCGAACATCGGAGAGACCTTCTCGTAGAACGCGAGATCGTCTGGCGTGATCTCGAAGGAAGCTGAACATTGGCTGCAGGACTTCTTCATATCAATACATGGAAGAGAGGTAGCACTGCTCGCAGTAGACGGTCTCGTGACGATCGGGAGCGAAGGATGTTTGGATCTGAGTCCCGCACTTCTGACATGTTCGTTTCCACAGTCTGCGCGGATTTCTCAGGAGGAATCTCCTGCGATGACGCTCATCCGGGCAGAGGTGCGGGATGGGAATATTCTTCTCTCGATAGAATTTCAGTTCCTGCGGGATGACCTTGTACGGTTTTCCGGTCGCCTCGCAGGTGAGGATCTCCTTGCAGATATCGTCTGGCACCTGATCGATGAGGTCGGCGATGGAGTAGTCGGGTCCCAGGTACTGCTCTTCCTGATCTTCATCACGCCACAGCCACCCGCGCCGCAGCACCTCCTCTTTTTTCAGTGGTGCATGGTCATGCGCTGATGTCTCGTTGTAGGCGAAGATGCTGATGGCTGGTGGGAAGAAAGTGCCCCACTCTCCGGTCTTCTTCATGTGTTCGATGATCTTTGGCACGAGCACTTCGTACTCTTCCTTCGTGTACTGCTTGTTGAGGATGCAGTACTCCTGTTGTCGCAGTCCAACGCAGCCAAAGGAATGCTTCGCAGAAAAACAGTGGTCGCAGTACAGGAGCTCCGAGCAGTTTGACCAGCAAAGATTGCAGAAAAGGAGGTGGTAGACGTCGTAGCCGCAGGCCTGGCACGAGTACATCAAGTCGGCATTATGTCCCCAATGGCTGTAATCCTGGCAATTTCTGCCTTTCTGCACGCAGTGGCAGTACGCGCAGTCTTCGAGATCGTTACTCTCGAAACATTCCCGTGCGTTCTTGCAGTTACGCAGATAGTCGCCGGTGGAGTTCTGAAGGTTTGCACCGTGGAATTCCTTCACGATCGGATCGCTGAGGCGCTTCTCGATCTGTTCGCGGGCGTTCTTCATTTCCTTTGCGCTTCCCGTCCTCACGGTTTTCAAGAACTCCTCATATTCCTCGCGCGTTTTCTGTATGTTGAAAACCATGTACTGCTTATTCACTTGGTTCGTGCAGCCGAAGCAGTCACTGCAGCCTTGGCAGTCGCGGAGGAAGAATGAATTTCGGCAATTGATGCAGTCGCGGCTGTAGCGCAGGTCGTAGCATTCCCTGCAGCTCACGCACTCATAGTGCAGCTCACAACGTTCGAGATTGAGGTTGTCGATGCAATCGTTGCATTGATTGATCCAGAGGCCGTAGTAGCAGTCTTCGTCCTGATTGCTGGAGAAGAGGAGGTAGCAATTTCGCAGTTGGCTCGCCGTATTGCAGTAATCGCTGTTCTCGTATGGCTTCTCGAGAATACGCGCCAGGCGCGGGACGCGACTCCGGAGTTCCGCGAACTGTTCGAAGAACGGTCGCGTGAAGTCGAATGCCACGCCGTATTCGCGTGCGTCCCACGCGTCTCCGTACCACTCGTCGTTCTCGTAGACCGGGAAGGGGCGATCGGGGACGTAGCAGGAGATGATTTGCTTGCCGGTTCGACTGCACTTGCGATGGTAGAGGTTGCGTTCGTTGCGCTGTGTGAGGCGAATCTGCATGCGGCAGAAGGGGCAGTGCACGGGTTCGGGAATCGAAAACGATTTCCCACCGAATGTCGGCGCAACAGTTTCATAGAACTGCAGATCATCGGGTGTGATCTCGAAGGGGGCCGAACACTGCTCGCAGATTTTTTGCATGGTTAGAAGATGGAGGAGTGGTAACACGATTCGCAGTAGAGAACTTCGGGACGATCAGGAGAATACGTTGTTTGCAACTCGGCTGAGCACTTTGCACAATTGCGAGCCCACAGGCGGCGGGGGTTGTGAAGTGCCATGCGTTCTTTGTAACGCTGCTCGGGACATTTCTTGGGGGGGGCGATACGCATTTGTCGATACAGTGAGAGTTCCTGCGGGATGATTTTGTAGGGCTTATCGGTGACGGAACATCGGAGGATTTCTTTACAGATCGCATCGTCCGTTTCCTCGATCGTCTCCGGAACCGTCACTTTTTTCCCCATGTAGTGTTCCTGATCTTCACTGCGGTTCCACTTCCATCCTTTTGATGCGACTTTTTCCTGCGCGAGAGGGAAGAAGTCGCTCGCCATTGTTTCGTTGTAACCAAACGGCGAGAACTTCGTGGGGAAGAATTCCCCCCACTCTCCGAGTTTCCGCATGGTTTCGATGATCTTCGGCATGAGCTTCTCGTACTCCTCTTTCGTGTACTGCTTATTGAGGATGCAGTACTTCTTGTGTTTGAGACTGCTGCATCCGAAGCAGTGTTCGCAGTGGAAGCAGAGACTGCAGTAGAGGAGGTTTTTATTGAACCAACAGATGTCGTTGAAGCAGTGCATGTAATTGGTCTCGCTGCCCACCGCCTCGTACACGAGTTCTGAGTGATCGTCGTTATTCACATCCATCGCGTCCTTCATGTGCGTCGCATTTGCGACGTATTTGCAGTCCTGCATCTCGATCACTTCGTAGCAATCGACGGCATTCTTCGCGTTGATGATGGCGTTGCCCGTGCAGCCTTCCGCATTGATGCAGTCCATGTACTTTCGCGGCATCGATTGCGTCCGCTTCTCGAATTGCTTGAGTGCCGCGGGGATATCCTTTCGAAGTTCCTCGACGAGCGCGAGATATTTCTCTTTTGTGTACCGGGCATTCCCGATGCAGAATTGCGCGTTCTGCAGATTGTAACAAGCGAAGCAGTCTCGGCATCCGCGCAGGTTGTAACCAATGACGCAGTCGGAGCAGTTGGCGCAGTTCGTCAGGTACTGACAGTGGTAGCAATGATCGGAGTCGATGATCTCGTAGCAGAGTTCTCCATCCTTCAAATTGCTGCAGTCGCAGCAGTTCCTCGATGTCCAAGAACGGTTGAGGTAGAAAGAATCCTCGCATTCTCCGGATGTGAAGAGCAGGTAGCAATTCTTGTTGCGCATGCAGAAATTGCAGTACTCGCTGTTCTGATGCTCTTTATTGATGAGATTGATGCGCGGCGTGGCGGAGAAGAGATCCGCAAATTGCGCGAAGAACGATTTTTGGAAATCGAAATCTCTTCCATACGCAAGGGGATCCCAGGCATCACTCCAGAATACTTCCTGGTCGTAGACGTTCTGAGCGTTCTCGGGTGCGTACATGGAGATGATCTGCTTTCCCGTAAGGTCGCACTTGCGATGGTAGAGATTACGTTCGTTCCGCCAGGAGAGTCTTCGCTGCTGCCGACAATCGGGACAGAGCGTCGGCGGAGGAATCAGCTCCTTCTTCCCGCCGAACTCCGGCGAGACTTTCTCGAGGAATTTTAGATCATCGGGCGTGATCTCGAAGGGGGCCGAACACTGCTCGCAGATTTTTTGCATCAGTAGACGGAGGAAAGGTAACATGACTCACAGTAGACGATTTCGGGACGATCGGGAGCATACGTTGTTTGGATCTTGGTTGAGCACTTTGCGCATGTGCGAGTCCAGAGTGTGCGGGGAGTGCGGGCGGCGAGGCGTTCTTTCAAGCGTTGTTCGGGGCACTTGCGCGGCAAGGGAATGTCCAGCTGTCGGTAGATTCTCAATTCCTGCGGAATGATCTTGAAAGGTTTGTCGGTCGCTTCGCACGTGATGATCTTCTGGCAGACATCGGCATCGGCATCGGCGATGTTGTCGGGGATCGATGCGATCGGACCTAAGTAAGTGGATTCGGTATCCTTCTGTTCTTCCCATGCCCATCCCCGTTTCGTTGCATCCTCTTTCGAGAGCGGGAAGTAATCTTGCGCGACGGTTTCGTTGTAGCCGAAGGGCGAAATGTTGATCGGGAAAAACTCTCCCCACTCAGAGGTCTTACGCATGTGCTCGATGATCTTCGGAACCAACGTCTCATACTCTTCCTTCGTGTATTGCATATTCAGAATGCAGTACTCCTTATGCTGCAAACCGACGCAACCGAAGATGGAGCGACACGCATGGCAGCTGCTGGAGTTGAGAGCGTCAGCGCAGCTGAAATTGAGGAAGCAAAACGATTGTCGCTGGTTGTGATAGCTACCGAAGTACTCGTAGCAGAGTTCTTCCTCTTCCGTGAAGTTGCAGTCGGCACAATCCTTCGCATCGATCAACTGCGCTACGTGACGGCAGTCATGACAACGTTGGACATCATAGCCGCTGCGGATATTTTTGCTCTGGTAGATGTAATTTCCCGTCGATTCTTCGCTCTGGACCAAGACGGCTGCGCGATGAGGGAGACGCAGGCGCGTCTCTTCGAACTTCTTTCTCAGAGCACAAACAGTAGAGTACTTCGTGAGATCCCTTTTCTTTTCCTGAAAAACTTCCGGGGAAACAGGTTCGTTGAAGATGCGATAGTTGGCATTGCGCAGCCCCGTACAGCCGATGCAGTGTGAGCAGCCTTCGCAGTCGGCACAAGAGAAGAGGTCGGAGCAGTTCACACAGTCGCGGCAGAAGGCACAGCCATAGCATTTCTCGCAGGTGATGCACTCGCAGCAAAGTTCGCAATTGCGAATCAGCAGCGAGTCGATGCAGGATACGGAGTAGTAGGGATTTCCGTAATAGCAATCCTGGCAGTACACGGATCCGAAAATCAGGTAGCAATTTTTTGAAGTGGCGACGTAGTTCGTATAGGTGCAGTTCTCATTGTTATATTCGGAGAGCGCGAGAGCAGGGACTTGCTGTTGCAGGGATGCGTACTGTTTGAAGAATGATTTTGTGAAGTCGAAGGCTCGGCCGAAGGTGACGGCATCCCATTTTTCGCTGAGCCACTCCTCGCGCTGAAAGACTCTGAATGGTTTATTGGGTGAGTACGCCGAGATGATTTGTCTCCCCGTTGCATCACACTTGCGGTGGTAGAGTTTGCGTTCATTACGGAATGCGAATCGGCGCTGCATGCGGCAGTCGGGACACAGTGTCGGCGGAGGAATCAGCTCCTTCTTACCCGCAAACTCCGGTGAAATCTTTTCGTAAAATTTCAGATCATCAGGTGTGATCTCGAAGGGGGCCGAACACTGCTTGCAAAGAGTCTGCATACGAAAACAGAAAATCGATGAGGATCGAGTTTCTGCCAAGGCGTATTCTCCGCCGCATCGTCAAATTAGTCCAACAGCATAGAGAAATCGATTGAAATTCGTCTATTTAAAGCCAAAATCATGAAAAATATAATGTAGAAAATAATCTACAACAATGATACTATAATAGTGGTGATTACCGAACTCCTCTCTCTCGGCCTTACGGATGAAGAGGCCAAAGTGTACCTCGCCTGTCTCGAGATCAATGGCGGTCCAGTATCTGTGATCGCTCGCAAGGCGGGAGTGCATCGTGTCAGCTGCTACCACACGATCGAGAATCTGCTCGAGAAGCGTTTGCTCTCCATGCACACAAAGAACGGCGTGAAGTTTTTTTCGCCCGAGCCCCCTGAACAACTCGAACGCATTGCTGCAGAGAAAGTATCCGTTGCACGACGTCTTCTTCCCGAGCTCAAGACGCTCCAGAGCGCGCTTGCATTTCAACCGAAGATTCGCACGTATGAGGGGAGGGAGGGAGTGGAGCGTGTGTTCCGCGAGTCGCTCTCTTCGAAGAAAGAAATTCTCGGGTACACGAACCTTAAGACCGTCACGGAGTTCTTCCCGGCGTTTTTTCGAGAGTACACCGCTGAGCGATTCCAGAAGGGGATTAAGTGTCGCTACCTCTCACCCAACTCTGTCGAGAGCGTGCATGTCATCGATCCGTTTCTGCCGAAAAACTTCGATCCCAACCTCATCGAGATCCTTCTCGTGAATCGCGATCAGTTCCCTTTCAGTAACGAAGTGCTGATTTTTGGCAACACGGTGGGCATCGTGTCGCTCAACAAAGACGAACTCCTCGGTCTCCTCGTCGAGAGCGCGACGTTCTCTCAAACGATGAAAGCGGTGTTCGATTTGGCTTGGCTTGGCGCCACCGCCTTCGTCGCAAAGTAGCAACGGGAACGACGCAATGCTGAGACGCAAAAAAAGCAACCGTCTTTCAACGATTGCCTTTTTGAATTTTCAGAGAAAATTATTGAGCTGCTCCCGTGTCCGTCGTGGGGGCAGTCGGTGCGACCGGGGCCGCAGGCACAGAGGCCGTGGCGCCGTTATCCGTCGGGGGAGGCGTGACCGTCGAGGACGAGCATGCGCTGAGAGCGAGGATAGAAACGGCCAAGCCGACAAGAGCGACTTTCTTCATGAGAATGGATGGAAAGAAAATAAAAGATATTCGATCGGTCGCAGGAAGGATTCGCTTCGTCGCGCCTGCATGGGGCACGTCCAGTGGCAATACCTCCATAAAGGAGAGACATGCGGAGCATCCGACGACCTTGCGGAATCAGGATAAGGCGAATCGTCGGTGGAGGCAATATCAACTTCCCTTGCGCATTTCTCACGACGGATTACCAGGTTTTTGGCTTGATAAAGGTCAAAAGCTGAAATGGTGATTGCGAAATCACTCGGAAATTCTTTTGTTAATTTGTGAAAAACAAGCTTGCAGCAGACCTTAATTGCTTCTTAACCACTTCCGACCTATCCTCATTTGGTTACGATTCACGCATGCATATCCTCCTCGTCGAAGACCAAGTGAAGCTGGCAGCGAACATCCAGAAGTATCTGGAGCTCGACACGTACGCGGTGACGGTTGCGCACGATGGGAGAGAGGCATTCGAGAAAGCCATGAGCCAAAACTTTGATCTCATCATTCTCGATATCAATCTTCCCGGCATGGATGGGTTTTCGATCTGTAGAGAATTACGAGAGAAGGGAAAGACGATGCCGATACTCATGTTGACGGCCCGAGGGAAGAGGCAAGAGATCGTCCAGGGGTTGAATCTCGGTGCGGATGATTACTTGCCCAAGCCGTTCGATCTCGAGGAGCTTCTCGCCCGCGTCCGTGCGTTGCTTCGCCGAACCGGCAGCACGACGGAGAAGGGCATTGAGCTTTCGGCGCGAACCGTGACGATCGATACCAACACGCAGGAAGTGCGCAAGGATGGCGAGCACATGAATCTCGCGCCGAAGGAATACGCGCTTCTCGAATTCCTCCTCCGTGGCAAGGGGACGGTGCAATCGCGGACGGCGATACTGGAGCATGTGTGGGGAGACCGAGACGAACTCCTTTTCTCGCAGACGGTGGATGTCCATGTGGCGTACTTGCGTCGCAAGCTTGGGAAAGATCTTATTCGTACCGTGCCCGGCAAGGGCTACTTCATTCCTTCGTGAATTATGTTCAATAAAATCAGCATTCGTTTGGCGCTGATGTTCACGGCGTTTGTGGTTCTGCTCCTGCTCCTGAATGGTGCTATCTTTTTGTCTGCCGACATTCGTTCCCTGCGTCAGGGCAACGACGGACGATTGCTGCACGAGGGGCAACGCATTTTGACGGGCATAGAAACGACGCCACCTGATCAATGGCCGGCTGTCATCGGATCGCGATCCAGGGATCGTGCGCGCATCGTGGATCCTCAGGGGCATGTCCTCTATACGAGCGACTTGCTTAATCTCGCACCCTTCATCCCGACGCAATCGGAATTCCTCGATATGGATATTCAGGGCGAGGAGTATCGCTTGCTCACGATACCGATCGTCCAGCGGGGGGTAGGTCTGGGCTATCTGCAACTCGCCGATCATACGATGATGGACATCACGGATTTGCAGGGGCGCATCGATCGATTCCTCTTCGCGAGCGCGCTCATTTCCATTCTGACCTTCTTCATCGGACTTTTTCTGGCGAAGCGCAGCCTTCGTCCCGCGGAGGAATCGATGCAACGCCTTGAGCAATTTACGCAGGATGCGAGCCACGAATTGCGCACGCCGCTCACTATTCTCGGCACCTCCATCGATTTGGCACTGAAGACGCAGAACTATCGTGAAGGTTTGATATCCGCGAAAGACGATTTAAATCGTCTCTCCTTTCTCACGGAGAGACTCCTCGAGCTCGCGCGCATCGAGAAGCTCATGTTGCAGAGGAGCCGCATCGATCTCTCCGATCTCATCAGTAGCTGTCTCGAAGAGTATCGCCCGCTTGCGGAGGAGAAGGGTGTTGAGATCAAGCACGCTCTCTTGTCGGGCGTGATCGTGATGGGGGATGCAACGCTGTTGCATCACCTGATCGGAAATCTCATGAGCAATGCCGTGAAATTCACGGAGAGCAAGGGCACTGTGACTGTCACGCTCACTCGGAATGTCTTCAAGGTTTCGGATACGGGTGTTGGTATTTCGCCTGCCGCACTTCCTCATATCTTCGATCGCTTCTATCGGGCGGATCAGTCGCGCGGGAGCGAAGGATACGGTCTCGGATTGGCGCTCGTGAAACGCATCGCGGATATGCATAAGTGGAACATTCATGTTGAAAGTAAAGAAGGAAAGGGAACGCAATTTACCGTTTCCTTTCACGCAGAAAAGACCAAGGAGCAAGAAGTCGCGGCGGAGACGTCTGCACCTTAATCCGCTCTTAAATCGTCGCTCGTAAGATGCGCATGCGAGGATTTCTCATTCTCGTAACGAGTGAAATGAAAGGGGGGATCGTGGAGTGCGACAAGAAGGAAGGCGCCGCAGGGGGTTCCTTCCTTCCTCGTTTATCCCTTTTGTCGTGTGCCCAATTCCTGTGGGGTATGATTTTCTCATGCGCAGAATTCTCTTCATTCTTTCTCTTGTTCTTGTTACGGCGTGTACGAGACAAGGTACGTTTCCCTCCGTCACCCGTTCCGCGTCGGGAGCATTAAGTTCGTCCATTGGAAACGAGTTTCCTTTTCCTCTGGATCGAGGTGTGCAGCGCATCACGAAGAAGCCGTTTGGCATCTTTGTGTCGCCGAGTCATTCGCCAATCCAACCGGAAAAATTTATGGGGTATCACACGGGAACGGATTTCGAAACATTTCCAAGTGAGAAGGCGAGCGATGTCGTGGTGTCGGCCGTCTGTGAAGGGACCGTGATCTTCGCGGGATGGGTGAAGGGATATGGCGGCGTTCTCATCCAGAGCTGCTTGCTCTCCGGCAATCCCGTCACCGTTCTCTACGGACATATGAACGCTTCATCTCTTCTCACGAAGGGAACTGCGCTTTATGCGGGGCAGCATATCGGATCGCTCGGGAAGGGGTTTAGCAGCGAAACGGACGGCGAGCGTAAGCATCTTCACTTGGGAGTGCATCGTGGAAGCCTTATTGATTTTCGGGGGTACGTTTCAGCCTCTTCGGCCTTGAGTCAGTGGATTAATGCCTATCCCTTGCGCTGATCAACGATCTACCATAATTAGTGATATTATGTTATAATATACATCGTTGACTATGGCCAAAAAACAAACATTCAAGGTGCTTCTCTGGAATATCGGTTATTCCACGGGACTTCGGGGGTCGATCCTTGGCTACCTCTTCGGCTGGACGCGCTACGTCTACACGCCGCGCTCCGTTCGGGCGAAGGTACGAAGTTCCATTCGATCGTTGCTCGCGAGTGAGAAGCCCGATCTCTGTTGCCTCTTGGAGCTGCGCAAGAAGAGGGGAATCTTGCCGCGTGCAGGACAGTACGCATTCCGTGTTTCGGATAATCAGTACGGACGTCGAAGTGTGCTTCGTTCCCTGCCGCTCTTTCGCACCTGCGCGGACGGACTTCTCTCGCTCAGAAACGTGTCGTTTATCAAACGTTTCTTTCGATACGGGACAAAGAAGCTTGTGTACGACGTCGGTATCGGGCACGGACTCCGGCTCCTCCTCGTACACTTCTCGCTGAACCGGCGTGTTCGAAAAAAGCAGTGCGAGGAACTCAAGGAGATAATCGGGAAGAGAGGCGACACGATCGTCTGTGGGGATTTCAATATTTTTCAGGGGACGAGTGAAGTGCGCAGCCTCGCCACGGCATGCGCCTTGAAAATCGCGGGACCCCGCCGCGAACCGACCTACCCCTCCTTGAAGCCGCGCAAACATTTCGATCTCTTCCTCTGCCCGAAGAGGCTCATGGTCTCCGCGAGCGCTTTTCCGAACATCCAGACGTCCGATCATCTTCCGGTGTTGCTGACGTTGCAGTTTGCGTGATGCCTTATAGTGCTTCTCTTTCTTTGTCAGGCGCGACACACTTCGCCTTTTTTCTCGGGGGCAACATAAGGATTTACCTTTATTCTTCTTCATAATCTTTTCGTGGGGGGCCAGGGAACCTTGTTCGGTTCCCTAGGCCCCCCACACCCCCCTTACCCTCCTAACGGTAACAATTTGTGGAACTATCAGAGTTGGAAGTGGGATATCCAGTGGGAACCATGGAATTTTCTTATTTATCGCGCTGCGGCGCGCACAAAAAACAAACACCCATCGGTCGGAGCCGCGCACCACGGGGTGGAATAGCACCGAATGGTTTGAACTGAGCAAAAGAAATTCTCTGAATTGGGATGGCTTACGTTAGCATTGGTGCGCGGAGCGCTTTCTTCGTCCTTCTTTCTCGCCCTGAGAAAGAAGGACAAGCGTCCTCGTCGCGCCTGACAAGGAAAGAGAAGAAATCCAAGGAAAAAGAGGGAGAATGATTTATTCCAGAAACTTGTGCTTGAGCTTCATCACATCACGATAGGGAACCGCGCCGGTGAGTTTCCCGTCTTCATCGATCACCGGAAGCGCGCGGAAGTCGTAGCGCGAGAAGAAATCAAGCGCCTCCTTGAGCGTGCTGCTCGGCTTCAGGGAGATGACATTGTCGACCATAACATCGCGCAGTTGTGCCTCTTCTTTCGCCTGGAGAAATTCCTTCAGGTTCATCACGCCGACGAGTCTTCCCGCTTCGTCCGTCACGTAGACGTACAGAATCACGGCCAGATCCTTGGCTGTGTGATTGAAGTGCTCGCGCGCGTCGGTGACGCTAGTTTCCTGCGGCAGGGAGAAGATCTTCGTCGTCGAGAAGTGGGCGATCTTCTCTTCCTGGTGTTCAAGGATGGAGGAGATCTTTCGTTCGTGCTTGGGATTGACCGCGCGCAGGGCCTGCAGAATGGCGTGCGTCTCGACGTGGGGCAGGGAGGAGAGGATGTCCGCGGCCTGGCCGGAGGTCATCGTGCTCAGGAGCTGCGCGACGTGTTCCTTCTTGAGTGCCGGAACGAGATCGCGCTGGACCTGGGGCTCGATTTCCTCGAGTGTGTCGGACGCCGTTTCCGGTTCGAGCTGGTTGAAGATGGCGACGCGCTGCCCGCTGTCGAGCTCTTCGATGATGTCCGCGAGATCGGCGGGATGGAAATCTTTCAGCGCCTCCTTCAGCACCGTGAGTTTCACGTCACCGGTGAAACTGCCGAGATTGGGAGGGAGGGATTGAATGTACTGCCACGGAATCTTCCGGTCCTTATCCCTTCCGAACACACTGTAGTAGAGATTCGCGATCCACTTGATGCCGAGGCGGCGGAGGAATCGATAGTGGCTGATGTTCACGTCGGTCACGAGGAGTCTGTTGCCCTTCGCGAGCATCTTCACGTCGTAGACGATTTCGATCTCGCGATCCTCCATGTCGATGACCTTCTTATCGAGGATGTGATCCTTGAGCAGGATGTCGGCTGGCTGGAGTTCCGTTTCGTATTCTTTCGTTCCTTCGATCGACACCACGATCTCGTTGCGCTTGAGCAGCTTCACTTTCTCCCATGGAATGAGGAGCCGCGGCTCGCCGAAAGGGCGCTTCACGAGAATTTTCGTCACCTCCGGAAACGGCTGCGCCTCCGCGATGATGAGATCCCACAGACGTCCGATTTTCTTCCCACGCGCGCTCACCCGAGCGCCGAGGATATCCGTCAGATAGGTGACGTGGCCGACAGAAGCATCCGATCCGTTCATGTATGGAGAAGAGTGTAGAACTTGTAGAAGAGAATGGCGATCAGAAGGAAGAGGTAGATGCGGAGAACGAGGAGCGCGAACTTCACGGCAGGGCTCGTTTGGATGCGCGGGGTGGCGTACTTGCGGTTGATCTCCGAGATCTTCGCAGTGCGATCTTTGAAGAATATCTTGATGCGCGTAACGGTGTTTTGGACGAAGGAAGCCATGAAGCGGATCAGGTGAAGAGGCCGGGGAAGAGCGCGGAAATGCTGTAGAGCGTCGAGAGAACGATGATGATGGTCACGATTCCGATGTTGACGATGTTCTGCCAGAGCGTGTTCTTATATTTGCCCATGAGCGTTGCGTCATTGAGGAGGAGAATGAGGAAGACGAGTGCGGCCGGGAGGAGCGTGGTTGCGATCACCTGCACGAAGAGGGTGATGAGGACGAGCGGGGCGCCGGGAATGAGGACGACGCAGCCCGCGGAGAAGATGAGGAGGAAGTACGAGGCATAGAACCACGGCGCTTCGCGGATCTTGTGGTTGAGGGAGTGCGCCCAGCCGAACACTTCGCCGAACGCCCAGGAGCTCGCGAGCGAGATGCAGATGGCGCCGAGGAAGCCGGCATCGAAGAGTCCGATAGCGAGGAATGTTCCGAGGTAGCGGCTGATAGGCATCAGCATCCGCGCCGCCTGATCCGCACTCTGAATGTTCATCCCCTTGAGGAGCGTTCCCGTCACGATGATGCAGAAGAAGGCGACGAAGACCGTGAAGGTCGCGCCGACGGCCGTGTCGAGCTTTCCCCACGGGATGTCTTTCTCCTGTAATCCCTTATCGACGACGGAACTCTGTTGGAAGAAGACCATCCACGGCGCGATGGTCGTGCCGATATTCGCCATGAGGAAGAAGAACATTTCGCCGGTGAGTCCTCCGGGAAAGTTGGGGATCAGGGCTCCGCGAATCACTTGATGCAGATCCGGGTGGACGAGGAACGCGGCGGGAACGTAGATGAGGTTGAGGGCGCAGAAGACGATGGCGACTTTTTCCCACGTCCAATATTTCCCCTGGAGAACCATGATGAGCATAAGGACGGTGACGATCAAGATGGTGACGATGTTCGGAACGCCGAAGATGCGCAGCGCCGCCGTCATGCCGATGAATTCCGTGATGAGCGTGAGCCAGTCCGAGAGGACGAGATCGATAAGGGAGAACCATCCCCAGAAAGGACCGAATGCATCGAAGATCGCCTCCGCATGTCCGCGCTTCGTCACGGCACCAAGGCGCACGGTCATCTCTTGTACGAAGTAGGCGACGGGCCCGAGGAGAATCAGAAACCACAGCAAGCCATAGCCGAACTTCGCGCCTGTGGCGGTGTAGGTCGTGAGGCCTCCCGCATCATTATCCGCGACCATGACAATGATTCCCGGTCCTGCGATCAGAAAGTAAAGTTGCAGAGTCTTTACGACGCGGCGGTACCGGTAGTAGATCTTCGAGAAGATGTTCATGCGCGGTCAGGGAAATGCGCAGAATTTGTGAGACCCTAGTCCTCTCGCCTTGGCTTTGGCAAGAAGAAATGGCTCGAGATTGGATGAGGTACTTTCGCCGGTGCTACTACGCTTCGCGAGCGGGAGCAGTCTTCCCTTGGAGCTTGGCGATCTGATCGTCGAGTTCGCCTCCGGTGAGGGGGATGATTTTGCGTTCGGTGTCGCCGCCGAGCCCCCTCACTTTATTCTGCTTGTCTCGGTACGTTTTCAAGTCTTGTGCCGCCAATCCGAAGAGGACTCCGCCGGCGAGCGGCAGCACCGATGGTGAGTGTTGCATCCACGGATACGCGAGCAAAGCTCCGGCAGTTATTTTCGCCGGGGAGGCGACAACGTATTCCATGGTACGTCTGACTCCGCTCCTCGTGGCATTCAATACTGCATGGAGTGTCTGACCTACTCTGCTCTCTCCCACTTCGGGGGAGCGAGAGGGAAGATCGGGAGAAACTGGCGGTGTGGGAGGAGTGTCCATGCCGTTATAGTACAAACATATCAAAATTTGTCAATTATCATATGCATCTGCTGTTAGCTATTGGGATGAAGTGGAGAAGGAAGTTCTAGCTTCTGTGAGGCGTCTGCGATTCCAGCGAGTTATGGGGGGGCTGGTACACAAACTTCGTTTTTTCCGATCTTCTCAAATGCCCTATAAACAGCTCAATTGCGATCTAGCTCCAACGTTGCTATACTATTCAATACAAAACAAATATGGAAAAACCAACAGAAGCTCTTCCAACAGGCAAGGAAGATTATGCATTACCGGAGGTGCTCGTATCACCTCATATCATTGGATTGCCTCCCAACGAAAAAGTGCAGTCTGATGCAGGGGACGAGCAGGCGCTAAAAAGAGTTGATACCCTGATTAAAGATTACGAGAAGAATACTGAGAACACGATCCCCAAGGATTGGAAAGTTGCACCTCTCGGAGAAACAAAAAAGGAAAAAAAATGGCTTGAGATGTGTCACAGCATTGCATCGGGAAAGGAAGAAACCATCATTGAGGGTTTATTGGGCGGCGTACAATGCGGCAGTTTCCCGCTCAGAGATGGGAGAACGCTGCAAGTCGAGATCCCGAAAGACGGTCCGAATGCGAAGCAAATTCTCTGTACGCTCGAAACGCCTCGTGGCACCAAAGAACGATGGAAACTCTCTCCTCTTTTTATTGAGCATGATGATGGGGCACGTCAGACGCTTCAGGAGATCCACATATGCCGCATCACGCTTCTCAATGGGGAACAGCCAACAGATGTTTCAGCCTCCATTCAGATGGACCGTTTTTTTCATCCATCTACACGAAGGTGGTTGTGGGCGACAATTCGAAGAAAGGCAGAGCTGACACCGATCGATTGCGATGCGTTCACCCAGCAAACACGCCGTGTCCTTAGGCAGTACAGGAGCCATGAAAGGGATGCAGCGAACATTCAGGCTCTCGATCTTCCCAAAAACGAGCCGATTGGATATATGGCTCTCCTCGGGAGCGATGAGGATTCATCTTTCATGGCTGATAACGCAACATTTTTCACAAAAGTTCTTGCGAAGCAGGGATACGACATCTATTGCTCGCCGGGGGCAGGAAGTATCGAGCCTCTGGAGGCTGGGAAGCGCTCACCTTCGGACATCATTCGAAGCACTATCAGCGTGTACAGAAAACAAGGAATCAGATCATTGTTCATCGACCTGTACGGGCATGGAGATGAAGACGGAGGTGGCATCATCTTTCAGGGGCAGAGGCGCGAATTGTTGGATATTGCGATTTCTCGCAAAATGAAGTGCCTCTCCCCCGATGAACTACGAAAGATCATAGAAGAGAACCGGGACATGCAAATCTTTTGCAAAACAAATGCCTGTTTTGGAGGCAATTTCTATAGCGCCATGCAAGCCCCTTTTACGAATGACAAAGCAATGCGCGAACAGTACGTATTCACAGAAGTGGATCGCGAGGTTGTAAATATTGATAGCTTCAGTGGAGGCACTATCCCGCTTTCTGTGTACCGAGCGGTGCTCATTGAGAGCATCAATAATGGCATCCCTTTTGGTGAGGCGCACCTGCGGGCGTATCGCGCCGCAAAAGAGCGGTATGGATTCATGCCTCAGTTCTGGCGTATCACACCTACAAGAACATTCCACACATCCGACGCATCAAAACCCTCCGGAGCTAACATCGGGTGATGATATTAGAGAGCTGCTCTCAAAAAAAATCTCGGCGCAGCTCCGATCACAGATAGGAGCGAAGACGCCTGCCTGCCGGCAGGCAGGGATGGAGCCCCCTGTTGGAGCAGGTGAGGAATGTGGTGGAGAGAGGAAATGACCGAAGTGCGGACTGGGGACAGTGAACAGAAGTCTCGCACTATGCTTGTTGATTGCCCGGCTAAATCTTATGCGGGCCAAGCAGCGTTAGATGTTGCCTCTAACGGGTCGGAATCTCCCGGAATGTCACCGTGCTTGGAAGCACGAATTGTGAGTCATCTTCTGGCCATGCGCCACATGTTGCAGACATTTTCGTACTCATATCGGGCGCTCCACTCCTCGTCGCTGCGGCGAGCTTGGCCGTTGGCACCTCGAGTCCATTGGTCATCCCATCGAGCCACAGATATGCTATTTTTTTGAGTATGATTATATGAGACTGCGTTTCTTTTCCCTGGGCTGTTGAGGTGATGTCCACGTGCATCTTATCAGCCATGACGTAGACGGTGCCGTTCACTTGCCCATTTGCTTTGTCATACGTCGCAGTGCACTTCTGCGAAGTATTTCCTGCGAGCAAATCATTCAGAGAGGTCTGTACTTTCTGTGTCGCAGGGGCACCGCATGCGCTCAATGTGATCATCAGGGTTCCTGCTACAAGCCAGAGTCGTGAGAGTTTCATAATAAAGAGTGGGGAGACAAATTGCTTCTTTGAAGTGTACCGCGAAGCGCAAGCGAAACCAAGATCTGCCGGTTTGATGTGATTGGATGGAGCCGCTGACCAGATTTGAACTGGTGACCCTCGGTTTACGATACCGATGCTCTACCACTGAGCTACAGCGGCCTGACATGCAAGGAACGGGAGTTCTGCGATGGCGAAGAACCGATGGGGCTCTCAATCAGCGCGGGCGATACCGTAGCAAATCGTATTCGGTCTGTCGAATGGTCGAGACATTGATTCGGCAGGCGGCCGCTCCTCGCTAGAATACGGTCATGCCTTCCCCCGGATCCCTCCTCTGGTCTTACCTCAATGTCCTTACGAAGCAGAGGCTCGATGCGATCCGGGACGTATACGGTTCTCTGGAGAAAGCGAAGGAACATCTTGGGGAGGAGATGCTTCGGGGACTTGGATGTCGGGAGGAGACGGTCCATGCGACCTTGCTTCGTCTGGAGGAATTCGACGAACGGAAATACGAAGCGGATCTGCAAAAGCGGGGGATCGAGTTTCTCGATGACGATGATGCGGCGTATCCGAAGAGTCTTCGCGAGATCGGTGACCCGCCGCCGTTCCTCTACGTGCGCGGCGACCTCTCGATACTGTCGCAGCCGTGCATCGCCGTCGTGGGGACACGCAAGATGAGCGACTACGGGAAGCGCGTGGCGGAGGATTTTACTGGTGAGTTTGTACGCAGCGGCTTGGTGACAGTGAGCGGACTCGCGGAGGGGATCGATGCCGTTGTGGCGAGGGAAACGCTTCGATTGGGAGGAAAGACCGTGGCGGTGCTCGGCCACGGACTCGGGATGATCTTTCCGACGAAGCATGCGAAGCTCGCAAATGAAATTGTAAAGAGCGGCGGTCTTCTCCTCTCGGAATTCCCCCTCGATATCTCGCCCGGCAAGTACACGTTCCCCGCGCGCAATCGGATCATCGCAGGGCTCACGCTCGGCACGGTCGTGATCGAGGCGCCGGAGGGGAGTGGGGCGATCATCACCGCGGATCTCGCGACGGAGTACGGCAGGGATGTCTTCGCAGTGCCGGGAGAAATCTTCGATCCTTCGTTCGCGGGGTGTCACGCGCTCATCGCGAACGGGGCGCGCATTACAACTTGCGCTCGCGACGTGCTGGAAGAGCTCGGCATCGTTGCTCCCGAGAAATCAACATCTCGTTCTTTTGATCCGTCCTCTCCGGATGAAGCTGCGGTCTACGCCGTTCTCACGACAATGCCGCAAGATACGGATACCATCGTGAAACGCGCCGCCATTTCCGCCGCGCGCATCTCTGCCACACTGACGCTTCTGGAACTGCAGGGCGTTGCGAAAAACATCGGTGGCGGAGCGTGGGTGAGAACGTGATCTTGGCTTACCGGAGGGCTCGGGCTGTATTCACGATCGAGCGGAATTCTTCGATTTTCAATGATGCTCCGCCGATGAGTCCGCCGTCGATGTCCGGTTGCGAGAGGAGTTCCTTGGCATTTGTGGCATTGAGCGATCCTCCGTAGAGGATGCGGCAGGGGTTCTTCACCAATGTGCGGATGAATGCGTGGATTTCCTGCGCTTGTACTGCAGTCGCATTCTTTCCGGTGCCGATCGCCCACACGGGTTCGTAGGCGATGATCGCAATCTCTGGTGGCAGAGCCGATACTTGTCTCTTCACGACGTCGAATGCTTTCCCTTCTTCACGCTCTTCGAGCGTCTCGCCGACACAGGCGATCGGTATGAGTTTCGAATCCATTGCTGCTTTCACTTGTGCACCGACATCCTCATCCGTTTCGCCGTGGTACTTCCGTCGCTCGCTGTGACCGCAGAGCACGTGCGTGCATCCGACGGATTGCAACATCGCCATGCTGACGTCTCCGGTGAAGGCACCGGAGGGAGTGGGACGGCCACACTGACCGCCGGTAGAAAGTCCGGCATAGATGCACTTCTCGAGATCCAGAGACGATGGGAAGACGATCACATCAACATCGTCATTTTTCCTAAATGGAGAATCCGCGGCGTCGAAACCGGCGGGAGCGAGATTCATCTTCCAGTTTGCTGCGACGAGGAAGTGTTTGGGCATAGGGGAAGGATAGCATGGAAGGAGGATTCCGAAGAGTCCGACGACGCCGAGGATTCCGAGGAGGGAATTGCTATGTCACTTTTCGGGATCCTTGGCTTCTTTGGATTCCTTGGTATCCTCCATTCATGCCTCTCCCGCCTCGCGTCGTCCTCGCCTCCGATCATGCCGGTTTCGCATTGAAGGAGGAGATCAAGCATCACCTTTTGGGAGATGGAATCGATGCAATCAAGAATGTGACCAAACAACATCTTTCGCAGAGGGGGATCGACGTGATTGATGTGGGGACGTTTTCCGCTGATCCCGTCGATTACCCGGCGATCATGCGTAGCGGCGCGGCGGCGGTGCTGGAGCAGCAGTGCCCCGGGATTTTCTTCGGTGGCAGCGGCAACGGTGAAGCGATGGCGGCGAATAAGGTGCGAGGAATTCGCGCGGCCTTGGTCTATAGCGACGATTCGGCTCGTCTCGCGCGCGCTCACAACAACGCCAATGTGATGACGCTCGGGGGGCGCCTTACGACGCCGGAGGATGCGAAACGCTTCGTCGATATTTTCCTGGCGACGGATTTCGAAGGAGGGAGGCACGAGGCCCGCATTCAGGATCTCGAACCGTAATTCTCATTCTCTATGGCGGTATTTCTCGCGCTCCTGCTGAAGCTCCTGCCGCTCTACATTCTCATTGCTCTTGGGTATGTTTCGGGAAGGTACTTACGCGTACAGAGGGATTCGGTGGCGTTTCTCCTTCTCTACGCCGTCGCGCCGATCGTCGTATTTGAGGGCGCACGAACGGTGGCGCTTCGGGCGGATACTCTGGCCCTTCCGTTCTTCTTTCTCGTTCTCTGCAGTGCGCTCTGTGCGATCTTCTACATTGTCGCTTCTTTTTTTTGGAAGGACGCGACACGCAATCTCGCCGCGTTTGCATCCGCGGACGGTAACACGGGGTACTTCGGCATACCCGCGGCCCTCGCACTCTTCTCTCCTTCGATTCTCGGAGTTGTCGTCCTTGGTTCCATGGGGTTTCTTCTCTTCGAGAGCACGTTCGGTTTTTTCATTCTGGCCCGTGGAAAATTCTCGCTTCGTCAGAGCATGGGGAAAGTTCTTCGTCTTCCGCTCCTCTATGCTTTTTTGATCGGGCTGGCCGCGAATCTCATTCACCTCTCTCTGCTCTCTGGTTTCCAGGCTGCGATGATCGATGTGCGCGGTGCCTATACCGTTCTCGGAATGATGACGATCGGCCTGGGACTCTCGGGGCTTGAGCGTTCCTCCGTCGATCTCTCGCTCGTGGTATTCACATGTATTGCGAAGTTCGTTTGTTGGCCTCTGCTCATGGCGGGCATCATCGCGATCGATACGCATTTTCTGCATTTCTTCTCCGTCGATGTGCATCACGTCATGATGCTTCTCGCCGTTGTTCCGCTGGCCGTGAATACGGTCGCTCTCTCCGCGATTGTCCGCGCGCAACCCGGCAAAGCGGCGTTCGCCGTTCTCGTCTCGACGGTCGTCGCCCTCTTCTTCATTCCTTTCGTCTCCACGTTCGTTTTCTGACCGTCTTCTGCTAGCATCGCACCGAATGACGACACCGTCCGTCCTCATCACGCCGTCCATCCTCTCCGCGAATTTTGCGATATTGCAGGAGGAGGTGAAGAGCATTGAGCCGTACGCGGACTGGATTCAGGCGGATGTGATGGATGGGCACTTCGTGTCGAATTTGTCCTTCGGAGCTCCGGTGTTGCGTTGGATAGAGACGCGTCTGCCGCTCGATGTTCACCTCATGGTGACGAACCCCGCCGCGCGCATCGCGGAATTTCTCGCCATCGGCGCGAAGCACATCACATTCCATGCGGAAACGGTGGAGGAGACGGCGGAGCGCGAAGCGATCATCACGGATATTCGCAGGGGGGGGGCGACCGCCGGCATCGCCATCAATCCGGAGACGCCGGTCTCCTTCATCGATGATATTCTGCACGAGATCGATCTCGTGCTCGTCATGTCTGTGCATCCGGGGTTCAGCAATCAGACGTTCATGGAGAGTGTGCTCCCCAAAGTGCGCGAACTGCGCACACGATTCCCCGCGCTCATGATCCAGATGGACGGCGGCATCGATGCCAGCACGGCGGTGCTCTGCCGGGAGGCCGGCGCCAACAATCTCGTCTCCGCGAGTTACATTTTCCGATCCTCTGATCGCGCCAAAGCGATTTCCTCCCTTCGAGGATCGTGAAACGACAGCGCAACACCCTTCTGGTTCTCGCGCTCCTTCTCCTCGGGGGGATGGGGATGTCCGGCCTCATGGCCGGATCGTTGGAGCCGCAGAGTCTGCCGCAACGCGCGATCATTCTGCGCGATACGGTGGGGCGCGATCTTTCGTTGCAAGTGGAAGTGGCTCGGACGGCGGCCGCGAGAGAAGAGGGGCTCATGTTCCGCAAGACCGTGACGCGGGGGATGCTCTTCGTCTTCGATGCGTCGCAGCCTCTCACATTCTGGATGAAAAACACGCTCGTCCCCCTCGATATTCTGTTCTTCGCGGATGACGGATCTCTCGTGTCGTCCACGTCCATGATTCCCTGTGTGAGCGATCCCTGCACGTACTACAAATCGGCGGCTCCTGCGCGCTACGCGCTCGAAATGCCGGCGGGCTTCGTGTCCAAGAATCGCGTCCATAAAGGATGGAAGCTCTTTCTGACGGCGGCCAGAAGCAACGTCAAGCCGTGAAGTACGTTCGCAGATTGTGCTCGATGCGCTGCGTCACGTTCGCATTATCCGGGAGGGTGAAGGTCTGCCCCGTCATGCGTTCGTAGAGATCGATGTACTTTCCGGCGAGCATCACCCGCACGTCATCCGTAATGATCGGTTTCGGTTTGCCGTAATCAAACCCTTGTCCGCGCAGCCACAGACGGAAGAATTCCTTGTCCAGACTCTCCGGCTCTTCGGCTTTGGCGAAGCGTTCCTCGTACGAGGAGGCGCGCCAGTAGCGCGAGGAATCCGGTGTGTGCACTTCGTCGCCGACAGTGAGAATGCCGGCAGAGTCGAATCCCATTTCGTATTTCGTATCGACGAGGATGAGTCCGCGGGACGCGGCGATTTCCTGTCCGCGTCGAAACAGGGCGAATGCGCGATCGGAAATTTCTTCCCATTGCTTCGCCGTCGCGAATCCGCGGTCGATGATTCCCTTCGGGTCGATGAGCTCGTCCTCCTCGCTCTTCGTTGTCGGCGTGATGATCGGGGCGGCGAATTTCTGATTCTTCACCATGCCCTCGGGGAGGAGATTGCCGCAGAAGTTGCGTACGCCCTTCTCGTAATTGACCCATGCGGACGTGCCCGTGGAACCCGTGAGGTAGCCGCGGACCACGATCTCGATTTTGAGCATCTGGAGATTCTTTGCGACGACGACGTTGGGGTCGGGCATCGCAATCATGTGGATCGGCATGATGTCTTTCACCTGCGAGAACCACCAGCTGCTGAGCTGCGTGAGCACCTGGCCCTTGAGCGGGATCGTGCACCAGAGCGTGTCGAACGCGGATTGGCGGTCGGTCGCAACGAGCACGCGCTGCTCGTCATTCGGGAAATATACGTCGCGCACTTTTCCCTTGTAGCGTTCTCCGAGGAAAGAAAAATTCGTCTCTTCGAGGGTATTTGAGAGGAAGCGGCTGAGGTCTGCAGGGGGGATCATGTTCGGATCATAGCAGAGAGGGGGAAGGCGACTATGCCATGAAGTTCGCTTCGCGCCATCGCGCACCGGCGAGAGTGAGGTATGATTGCGCGCGAATTCTCCTGCGTTTTCATGAATATTGTCATCCAGGCGCTGCAAGTCATCATCCTCTACTTCGGTTTCGGATACCTCGTGAGTCGCTTCTTCGACTCTTCCTTCCGCAATCTGCCTTTCACTTGGCTCTTTTTCACGATTCTCTTCCTGCCGCTTGCGATCGGTCTTCTCGGAAATTTCTTCCCCACTTCACACATTGGCATCGTGGTTCTGAGTCTCCTCTCCATCCTTCTCGGGTTGGCGGTGGATGTGTGGAAGGGAAGACGCACGCTTCTCTTCTCTTTCCTGCCCGAGGAAGGTGTGAAGATTCATCAGCGGGAGTTTCTCCTCTTCGCGTTCCTCAGCGTCGTGTTTCTCATGCTGCTTCTCATGCCGAAGGAGTCGCTCTTCATTGCGCACAATCCAGCTATCTGGGATGACTTTGATCGCACGCGCTCCGTTCTCTCGACCTCATTCGATCTTACGACGCCGAAGCATTTCTTTCAGCCGTCGAAGAATTATGCGTATTACTACAACGATTGGTACATCCCCGGTATCGTCTTCCATCAGACGTTTCTGACACTCCAGCAGACGTGGTTTTTGCATTGCATCATGACGTACATCGCCGTGTTGTCCTTCCTCCTCTACGTCACGGTGTTTCTCTTCAAGAAGTTTCGTAGTCGTTTGATGTTCTTCTTGAGTTACACGTTCCTCGGAGGATTCGAGTACTTCCTCTATCGCCTCTACCATATTCCTCCGAACTGGATGGAGTGGTGGCAACGCTACGTCCCCCTCACCAAGACGACCCCGTTCCAAGTCTCGACGTTCTACACGCTCTTCCTCTGGGTGCCGCAGCACCTCCTCGCCGGCATTTGCTACCTGATGATTCTCTTCCTGAGCGTGCAGCGTCCTTCTCTTCAGCAGAAGGTGATGATTGCGATTCTGTTCGCGGGGCTCTTCGGTTTCTCCGCCTTCGTCTTCGTCACGGCGACGTTGTCGTACGGCATCGTGGAGCTCCTCCATTTCTGGAAGAGCCAGGAGAAGAAGCGGGATCTCGGATGGTATGCGGTCCAAGCGCTCATCCTCCTCTTGCTCTGTCTGCGACTCGGGTTGGCGGAACTGGGACAAGAAAAGACGGGCGTCGTGCGCTCCACGAGCGGGTTGATCATGCCGCTTTTCCTTTTCGCCACGGTGACGCATTCGATCGGAGGGTCGCTCCTAATGCCGTTGCAATTCCTCCTCAATGTCAGCAGCACGTGGATCATCATCCTGTCACTCGATCTCGGCGTGCTCTTCATCCTGTTTTTATGCTTCGTTGCGTGGCAGAAACGGGAGGGTGGGTTTCGCATCGATCGCTCGCTTCCGCTCTCGCTCCTCGTCGGCGTGTGTTCCACCGTCTTGCTCCTGACATTCATGCGCAGTACCAATTCGAATGATCTCTTCCTGCGCGGGATGATCGTGGCGCAGCTCTCGATGATGATCGCGGCGGCGCTCTTTCTCGATGCGGATTTCATTTCTCCCAAGAAGGTTTTTCTCTCCGTCGTCGCCATTCTCGTCGTTCTCCAGTGCACCTTCATCCTGAAGGAATTTTCCGTGCGCATGTCGTATGCATCGAGCATCCTCGAGCCGCGTTTCGTTTTCTTGCGCTCGAAGACGCCGAAGGACGCCGTCATCTTCTCGGACAAAGACAACTGCGGCGATGTCGCCTACTTCGGCAATCGCATGTGTTGGCCGAAGGCGAAAGATGCCACGATGCTCAATCACGGCGAATTCCCGCACAGGTATTTTCTGTCGTCCGTGAAGCTGAATAACGGCTCTCTGCAGCAGGCGTATCGGGAAGAGGGAATCTGGCTCTACGCGTTGAAATAGAAAGGCCTCGGGACGTGTGGGCAGGGCGGGAAAAAAGGGTTACGCTTTCTCCGTGCAAACGCCATCGCATCCGCCGATTCGTCCCGTTCGAGTCTTGATGTTAACCAATGAATTCCCTCCTTTTGGCGGGGGCGCTTCGACGGTCACGCGCATTCTCATGGATGCGCTCAAGGAAGATTCCTCTCTTGCATTCGATATCGTGACCAGCGGGGCCGCGAGAGAAATAAACGTCGAACAGTATGCCGATCGCGTGCGGGTATTTCGTGTGCCGTCGAAGAATCCCGCGCGGATGTCCTTCTCCAACGTCGAACTTCTTCGCTATGCGTTTGGAGCGTTCATGCTGTCCAAGAAATTGCAGAGGGCGGATCCCTACGACGTGTGCATGGCGTGGAGTGCGGTGCCGGCGGGCTACGTTGCGTACCGCTTGAAACGCAAATTCGGATTGCCCTTCATCCTGCGCATCATGGGTGCGGAAATCCCCGGCTACGAATCTCGCTACCGGTATCTCTATCCGTTTCTCAACCCCGTCGTGCGTCGCGTGTGGCGTAGTGCCGATCATGTCATCGTGAAGTGCGAGAAGGAGAGTGCGATGATCCATCGTGCCGATCCCGGCCTTCCTCTCCTTACTATTCCCAATGGCATTCCTCGCCTTGTCGAGAAGAAGTGGCCAGAGCAGCAGCAACCTCTCCGGATTCTCTGTGTGGGGCGCCTCGTGGAACGCAAGAGGCAGATCGATCTCCTCAAAGCCATGGTTGTCTTGCAGGAGAAGGGGGTGCGCGCGATTGCGGATTTTATTGGTGATGGCTATGCGGAGCAGGAGTATCGACGCTTCGTCTGGAAGGCGCAGTTGCAATCTTCCGTGGCGATCCATGGCCATGTTCCTCGTGAAGAGATGCCGCAGTGGTATGCGACGGCAGATGTCTTCGTTCTGCCTTCCTACAATGAGGGCATGAGTCTGGCCGCGCTCGAAGCCATGGGAGCCGGTCTCCCTCTGCTCATCACCGAAGAGGCAAACAGTGGCAGCCTCGTGTCTATTGGCGACAACGGCCTCCTCTTCAAGAGCGGCGATGTCGCCATGTTGGCGCAGCACCTGCTGCGTCTCGCCGGGGATAGGAATCTTCTGAGGCAGATGGGGCGGGCGTCGGAGGCTCGTGCGGCTGCTTTCCCTTGGGATGCCTCTGCCGAAAAGTACCGCACCCTTTTGCAGACGTATGGCAAAGGTTCCGCTTCGTCCTTGTCGCTCGGTGCAACCTCTGAAAAGATAGCCGCAAATGCCATCCTCTCTATCCCGCCCAAACCTGCTCTTTCTCGGGAGGATCTTCGCCCAGCAGCGGTGGGGCGGAGTGCGCGAGATGTGTGACAATCTCCTCCGCGCGCTTTCTCCTCTGTGCGTCGAACAGGGAAGGGAAGTGGAGGTCTTGGTGCCGAAGCGCGGGGTGTGCCCCGTCCATCTTCCGGGAATCAGGGAAGTGGTGCTGCCGATGTTTGGACGATACAAATTATTCTGGGATCAGTGGACGGTGCCTCGTTATGTAAACAGTCGAGATGATGCTGTCCTGTACAACCCCAATCTGGTCCTCCCCGAGCTGCTGAGAAGGCCGGGGTTTTCGACGATCCATGATTTTCTGTATTTCCCGCAACCGCAGAAGTATGCGTGGCGCGAGTACAAATTCTTCGACACTCTGTACTTTCGATGGGCGGTGCCGCGTACGCTTCGGAAAACGTCGAGAACACATCTCGTTTCTCAGGCGGCACTCTGTGATGCCCGCGCCCTCTTCCCTCGCGTACCCGTAGAACATTTCCGTGTCATCCCTCACGGCATCGATGCGCAGTTCTGGGGAATCCCTTCCGCATTTCCGGAGCATCGCGATGTCTCCCGTCCGTACATCCTGTACGTCGGTTCGCAGTCGCAGCGAAAAAATCTTCCGGTCTTGCTTCGCGCATTCCGGGAATTTCTGCATACGCATCCCTCGCATCAGTTGGTCATCATCAGTTCGCGCACCCTCGTGGAAGATCCCGCCGTTCCCGCTACGTTCCAGATGTTGCCTCGCGAGAGCTATCGCATTCTCCCTGACGTCGATCGGCCGGAATTGCGCGCTTGGTACCAGCATGCCGACTTCTTCGTCTATCCCTCGCTCTACGAAGGGTTCGGAATTCCGCCCCTCGAAGCGCAGGCGTCGTCCTGTCCCGTCATCTGTTCCTCGGCGACGTCGCTCCCTGAGGTGGTCGGATCATCCGCGCTCCTCTTCGATCCGCACGCTCCTGAGGAATTATTGAGACAGATGGAGCGTCTCTCGGATGATGCGGAGCGCGGGCGTCTCGTCGAGGAGGGATTGCGAAATATTCGACGCTTTTCCTGGGCAAAGACCGCAGAGCAATTCCTCGCACTCGCCGACGAAGTCTACGGTCTGGCGACGCTACGGCATTCTTAATCGCTCGTGGAAGGATCCGCATGCGTGGTACGCTGCATGCGTCCCATGCCTTCGAGTCATTTCTCTCATCGCCTGCGGCGTTGGTTGCCCTGGGGATTGAAGGTGCTGCTCTCCCTCCTTCTCCTCGTTTATCTTTTCCGTCTGATCAACGTTCATCGCTTCGTATCGGACATCGCGAATGCGACGCTGTGGCCGATTGCCATTTCCCTTGCCGTGTACGTTCCTGCGCAGATGCTCGACACGTATCGCTGGCTCTTCGTGTTGCGCAAGTTCGATCCCTCCGCGACATTCCGCGCGCTTTGGAGACCCAACATGGCCGGGCAGTTCTTCGGGCAATTTCTCCCGGGAGACGTGAGCAGCGACATCGTCCGCCTCCTCGCAGCCGCCCCCCGACATCAGAAGAAGACGGCTCTCGTGCTGTCCGTGGTGGTGGAAAAATTCGCGATGCTCGTCGTGGTCGGTGCCGTGGCGCTCCTCGGAGTGTGGTTCTCCCATTCGGCGATGCGCGATCGTTCATTGGAACTCTTCCTGATGTTCGTGATCATCTCCGCGGCGATCTTCTTCTTCGTGCTGTGCCGCTATCGCGGGAAGTGGCTTTCCGCCATTGCGAATCGTCTGCCGATTCCCGGGAAAATCCGTGACATCATTCACAGCATCAGCGCTGTGTCTGCGCTCTCGTTCGGTGCGGGATTCCTCGTCATTCTTCAGGGAACCCTCCAACAATTGATCATGGGTGTGGCGAGCTATCTCATTGCACGCGGCATGCACATCTCGATTCCGCTGGTCGATTGGATCGGTATTCACGCCATCGTGTCGATCGTGCGCAACGTGCCCGTATCCATCGGAGGTCTGGGCGTGCGCGAGGGGCTCTTCGCCCTGTTTCTGCGTCTCTACGGCGTTCCCATCGAACTCTCGACGGCTTGTTCGCTCATATCGTTCTTCCTTACAACGCTCATGGCGATGTTCGTATGGGTTGGGAGCGAGGGGATCTCCTTCTTCCTGCACATGAAGAAAGACCACACATCGACTCTGGTTCATCCTTCATAGATCGATAGAGGCTCACTTCAGGCTGAGCGCGGTCAGCAGCGTGAGCGAACAGAAGAGGAGCATGATGAAGCAGGAGAGGACGAACATGCGCAGCCAACGCGGGAGGACCGCGGCGGCGTACAGAACGTACGCTCCGCCCGTGACGACGAGGAGCGGAACGTAGCGGAAGTCCTGGCTCGGACTGTACGGTGACATGATGCGAAGATAGAAGATGGAAGCGAGGAGAACCACCGTCGTGAGGGCGAGCGGGATGGCGTCACGCTGGCGGGTAAGCAGAGAGGAGAAGAACGCGTACACGACGAAGGGAATCAGGAGTAATCCCGAGAGGAGGAGCGTGACGGCGAGAGGCATGAGTCCCATCGAAAATTCTCCGAAGAAGGCGGAGCGGAAGAAAAACTCCCAGAAGAATTGCCGACGGGCAGAATCGACCCAGGTGTTGTTGTAGACATGCGTGAGGATCTGCCACGGATTGAATGTCACGAGATTGGCGATGTCGTTGGAGAGTCGCAGCTTCCCGTTCAAATAATTTCCGACGAGCGTGGCATCGTGGATCGGCGGACGGACGAGGAAGAGCCACCCCGAGACGACGACGAGGATCAGGAAGGAAGTGCCCATGAGTTCGGCTCTCCGGCGGGGCATTATATCTTTTCGCAAGAGTGCGCACCCCCACAGGATCCCGATCAGGGGCAACGCATTATTCTTCGTGAGTACGCCGAGTCCGACTGCGAGCGATGCAAGATACCAATCGCGCACGTTTCCCTTCTGCCACCAGCGCAGGAGAAAGGCGAAGGCGAGGAAACTGAGGAAGAGCAGGAGGACATCGTTGGAGACGCGGGACGCGTGATAGACGATGGCGGGGAACACGGCGATGAGCGAACAGAAGAGGACAAGGGAGAGCCGTTCCTCTTTCTTTGGGAACAGCAGGGAGCCGATCTTGCATCCGATGGCGAGCGTTGCGATCGAGAGCAAGAGGGACAGTGCTTGCGCGTTGAGAATCAGGCGAGCCGGATCTTTGCCCATCATCCATCCGAGGCTGCCCCAGAGCGCGGCGAGCGTGTAGTAGAGCGGGGGATGATAAAACTGCCACCCGCCCGTCGGAGGTGGAACGGCCAGGTTCTGCAGGATGTAGCGGATGTATTCGACGTGGCCGACCCAGTCGTAGGAGCGGACGTTGTACGTGGTGGAGAGGACGTAGAGGAAGCGCAGCATGGTGCCGCCGCCGAAGATGAGCAGCAGTGTGGGGATATTTCCTCTCTTTATACTTGGTCGGATGGAAAGGAGAACACCGCCGAGCAATGTGGCGAACAGGAGGAGGAAGAGTATGAGTTGCAGGGGATCTGCAGGGGCGGAGGTAATGGTGAAGGTCACCCTTCCGTGGCTGGCCGCGATCTCTGCCGAGAAATCATTGCTCCCGCGATGCAGGAAATGCGAGAGCGCAAGGATGCCGCCTGATTTGGAACAGGTAATCGCGGAAGGAGGGACGGGGATGCCATCAATGCTGATCTGTGTCGGGCAGCTGCTCGCCGCCACGAGAAGCAGAGAGGGGTGCGGCGAGCCGAGGAGCAGGGAAGTATGGACCGTGGCGCCTGATGCTTTCGTCGTGACCGAAAGAGGAAGATAGCTCGTTTGCCATAATTGATTTTTGCCATCGGGAAGGTAGGACGTGTTGGCGACGCGAGGGGTGAATTGCAGAAGGATCAAAAAGAGCACGAAGGCGGAGATCCAGCAGAATGCAAGATTCCATTTATCTATGGAAGCCAAGCCGAAGATCTTTCCCCGCGCACCGCCGCGCACCGCCGCGTCGTGGTCATGAGAAAATCGATGCGGATCGCCCGCGTTCATGCGGGCAGTGTAGCGGGACAGCTCGGTGGCACTCAATGCCCCAAATTCTCTAGGGTCTCCGCCGTTCTCCTGTTAAGATCTCCAGGCTATGTCTCTCTCTGTTGTTCTTCCTTGCTTCAATGAGGCGCCGAATATTGCGGCGACGATCCGCGACGTGCAGTCGTGGTTGGAGCGCGTACACCTCGAAGGAGAAATCATCGCGGTGGATGACGGATCGAGTGACGAGACGCTCGCGGTGCTTCGGGGCTTGCAGCAGGAAGTGAGAATACTGCGTGTCGTGCGACACGAGGTGAACAGGGGATACGGAGCCGCCGTTCGTTCGGGGTGCGATGCAGCCGAGAAAGAGGTCGTCGCGTTCATGGACAGTGACGGGCAATTCCATGCCGAAGATCTCGGGCTGCTCCTTGCTTTCATCCCCGAGTTCGCGTTCGTCACGGGACTGCGGGTGAAGCGCGCCGATCCTTTTCCGCGATCGCTCAACAGCCACCTCTATAAGGTGCTCGTGCGTTTCGTGCTCGGTGTTCGCGTCACGGATGTCAATTGCGGCATGAAGATGTTTCGTCGCTCCCTCTGGAAGACGATCCGACCGGAGTTCGCCACGGGCGCGCTCATCAACGCAGAGATGTTCTATGCCATGACCATCGAAGGAATCCCCTGGAAGGAACTTGCCGTGCCGCACTATCCGCGCACGGCGGGGACGCAAACGGGAGCAAACCTTCGTGTCATCTTCCGCATGTTCCGCGAGCTCTGGATCTTGCGGCGATCACGGAGGGCATTGCATGAGAGGCGCAAGCAGGCGGAGGTTTCGGGTGGGGAGGAAAGGATTTCCTAATACGTTTGTATTCTTTCTCAAGGCTTCTCTCTTTCTTTGTCAGGATGACTGAGTCGCCTTTCTTTCTCAGGGCAAGAAAGAAAGGCGGAAAGAAAGTGCCTGCCTGCCGGCAGGCAGGCTCGCGCAACAATGCTTCGTAGCATGTTTCCTCTGAAAAACTATTCCACCCCGTGTTGCGCGCTCCGGCTTTGTGAGTGTGTGATGTTTTGTTCTGCGCCGCAGCGCAACAAACAACAAAATTCCATGGTTCCCACTGAAAACACCGCCATCAACTCTGATAGTTCCACAAATGGTTACCGTTAGGAGGGTAACGGGGGTGTGGGGGGTGTAGGGAACCGAACAAGGTTCCCTCA